>NZ_WSRO01000002.1:606875-1213750 GCF_009769735.1 Streptomyces sp. BA2 | reverse complement strand
TCGAAGATCGCCGACCTGCCGTCCATGCCCCGCAGCCTGGCCGCCAACGCCGACTTCTTCGCCCGCCACGGCCTGGACGACAGAGTCGGTGTGATCGGCGTCGACTACCCGCACAGAACGGTGAACGTCTACTTCAACGACGTACCCGCCTCATGCTTCGAACCGAACACCATCCTGTCGATGCTCGCCGAGATCGGCATGGCGGAACCGAGCGAGCAGATGCTCAAGCTCAGCGAGAACGCGTTCGGGCTCTACGCCACGCTGAACTGGGACTCCTCGAAGATCGAACGGATCTGCTTCGCCGTGACCACCACGGATCTGGCGTCCCTCCCCGTTCACATCGAGCCGGAGATCGAGCAGTTCGTGCGCAGCGTTCCCCATGGCGGTGGCGACCGCAAGTTCGTCTACGGCGTCGCGCTGGCCCCCGAAGGGGAGTACTACAAGATCGAGTCCCATTACAAGTGGCAGCCGGGGGCGATGGACTTCATCTGACAGGTGACAGGTGAGAGCCCATCTCTGAACCTCAAAGCTCGCGAGTTGCATTGGATGCGAGCTCGCGACAACACGATGCCGGGCAGGGGCTGGTCGGCCTGATTGCCTGGCAAGTACGGTTCTGGCCTGGAGGATTGTGCTTGTCCGTGAACGCTTCCGCGGCTGGCGTCAGGTGATGTAGCAGTCTCCCGCAATGCGGGAAAAGAACAAACCCGCAAGGCCGTGACCTGCCCCTCTCGAGCGTCGTTCGCAGAATATGCGAAAAGTTCGCACGGAATGCGAGGGCTGGTATGTCCGGTTCTGAGGGATCTGCTCGTCTGTATCTCGCCAGCGGAGTACCCCTGCTGCACCCGGAAGAGCAGGTCTTCACAGCCATGCTCGACGGCTGGCGCCACCAGCAGCTGGCCCGCAATCTCGGCTTCGGCACAGTCGAGGCCCGCGAACGTCTCGTCCGCCGGTTCTACGGCTTCGCCGAGGCGTCTCCATGGGCCTGGACAGCAACAGATGTCGATGAGTTCTTCACTGACGCCCGGGCGGTGAAGAACCTCAGCCACACCACACTGCTCGGCTACCAGAACGCCCTGCGGCTGTTCATGGCCTACCTGACGGATCCGCACTACGGCTGGCCGGCCGAGTGCGAGCAACGATTCGGTACACACCCGGTGCAGATCTGCCACGAGTGGAACACCGCCCGGCACGTCCAGGAAGCCCAAGGCCGGCCAGGCAAGCGGGCCTTGACCCACGACGAACTCCAGGCCGTCCTTGACCATGCCGATGATCGAGCCGTGGCTGCACAATCATCGGGCCGCAAGGGATGGATCAGCGCCTTTCGCGACGCGGTACTGCTCAAGACCGCCTACGCCTGGGGCCTGCGCCGCAACGAAGTCCGCAATCTCGAACTCTGCGACCTCGCCACCAACCCCAAGGCCAGAGAGTTCGGCGCCTACGGCATCATCCGGGTTCGCTACGGCAAGGCCATGCGAGGGTCTCCGCCCAAGCGGCGATCCGTGCTGACGGTCCCCTTGTTCGACTGGGCCGTCGAAGCCCTCCAGCAGTGGACCGAAGAGATCCAGCCCGCCATCGCGGGCGCCAACAACTCCTGCCTCTGGCCCTCTGAACGCGGCGACAAACTCGCCGCCGCTACGGTCACCACCGCCTTCACCCGCTGCCGCAAAGAGCTCGACCTGCCCGAAAGGCTCGACTTCCACTCGCTGCGACGGTCCTACGTCAGCCACCTGATCGAGGCTGGCTACGACGCTCTGTTCGTGCAGCAGCAGGTCGGTCACGAACACGCCTCGACCACCGCCCTCTACACCCACGTCTCGCCCGACTATCGGGCCCGGACCGTCCGCGCCGCTCTCGACCGCATCACCACCCCCATTAAGGAGAGCTCGTGACCAGCCAGACGATCACCTACTCCTGGAGGCTGAGGGAAATCATGGCCGCCCGCGGGCTGCACACCATCTCCGACCTGATCCCACTGCTGACCGAACGCGGCATCACACTGTCCGCATCACAGATCTATCGCCTGGTCAGCACCCGCCCCGACCGCATCTCCCTGACCGTCCTGGGCGCCCTCACCGACGCACTGGAATGCACAGTCGAAGACCTTTGTGCCTTCCGCGCCGAAGCCGCCCCTATCCGCAAGGCCGCCGGCGCCAGCCCCACGGTGATCGACCTCAACACCACCATCCATCCCAAGCGGGCCCGCATCCGCCGCACCGACTGACCATGAGGGAACTCATCTGCCCCCGCTGCCACCTCTGCGGGCAGCGCCATCGCTGGTGGGCTCACCGCTCCGACGGCATCATCTGCCCCCGCTGTCACCTCACCGAACGGCTAACCGAACTCCTAGACGACGGCACCGGTCGCATCGCACCCGCGCTTCTGCCCCTCCACGAGGCATACACCGCACAACCCAACCCCGACGCAGGTCTGGTCTGGCTCTACTGCAACCGGCACGTCCCGCCGTTGTTGACAGCCCTCGCCACCGGACATCTCCCACTCAGCCACGAAGCGCTGGACGACCACCCGTCCTCACAGACCGCCATGCATCTGCGTGACCTGCTCATGCAGTACGGAGTGCTGGAGCAACGAGATCGCTACCTTGTTCACTTCGAGAACTGGCTGCGCCAATTCCTCGCTGGCAATACAGCGGCCGAAGACCGGCAGCTCATCCAGCAGTTTGCCACCTGGCACAGCCTGCACAAACTCCGCCACCGGGCAGAACACAAGGGCCTCACCCCCGGCGTCACCGCAAGACACCGACTGGAAGTGGCGTTCGCCCAACGGTTCCTGGCCTGGCTCCGCGAGCACGACACTGCGCTCGTGGACTGCACCCAGGCCCATATGGACCTCTGGATTACATCTGGGAACACCTCCCGCCAGTGCAGCCGAGCCTTCATCGTCTGGGCCCGCGCCAACGGCATCCTCGCCAGACACCTCCAGTTGCCCTACCCGAAGAAGCAGCCCCGCGAGGCCCTCACCCACCGCGATCGTCTGCAACTACTGCATGAGCTCCTCGCCCCACAGCGAAGCCGCTTGCTACGAGACCGAGCGGCCGCCATCCTGCTGGTGCTCTTCGCTCAGCCTCTGACCCGCATCGCCACGTTGAGCATGGACGACATCAACCTGACCAGCTCGGAAGTGCAGATCACCTTCGGTCAGCACGGACCTGTTCCAGTCCCAGAGCCCTTTGGCCAGGTGCTACGCGAGCACGCCGAGAACCGAGGGCCCTACAACATTGCCGCCAACCGCACCAGCCCTTGGCTCTTCCCCGGCCGGTGCCCCGGGCGGCACATCCACCCCGTCCACCTGAGGAACTGCCTTAGGGACAGCGGCATCCCGCTCGTTCGCAGCCGAATCACCGCACTCCGAGCCCTCGTCTCCGAGATGCCACCCGCCATCGCCGCCCAGGCCGTCGGCTACACGGCTCGGTGCGTTGAAGAACACGCCAACACCATCGGCATGTCATGGGTGAACTACGTTCCTGCACGCCGCGGCTCTGGCGAACTGACGACATCCTGATACGCGATGCCGTCAGTAAGGGCTGATCGCCGTCTACTCGTAAGTCTGGTCCTGGCTCAGCGCCCAGATCGTCCAGACGATCACCGTCAGGACCGGGGCTGACTCGTCAAGCTGCGGCGGCGAGTTGGGACAGATGACAGGGGCGGGGACGGAGCGTCAGCGGCTTCGCGGGGTCACCAGGCCCGACTCGTAGGCAAGGACGACGAGTTGGGCGCGGTCGCGGGCCTGGAGCTTGTTCATGGCGCGGTTGATGTGGGTCTTCGCGGTCAGCGGACTGATCACCATGCTGTCGGCGATCTGTTCGTTCGACAGGCCCTGCGCGACCAGGACGACGGCCTCGCGCTCGCGGTTGGTCAGCTCCTCCAGGCCGGTGCCCGCTTCCGTGCCGAGGGGCTGCGCGACGTACCGGTCGATCAGCATCTTGGTGATCGACGGCGCAAGGAGGGCGTCGCCGCGCGCGGCGACGCGGACGGCGTGCAGGAGGTCCTCGGGCACGATGTCCTTGACGAGGAATCCGGCGGCGCCTGCGCGCAGCGCGTTGAAGACGTTCTCGTCCAGGCCGTAGTTGGTGAGGATGACGACGTGCATCTGGGCCAGGGCCGGGTCCGCTGCGACCTCCCTGGTCGTCTCGATGCCGTCCATGACCGGCATCGAGATGTCGACGAGGGCGAGGTCGGGCAGGTGCTCCCTGGCGAGGGCCAGGCCCTCCTTGCCGTTGGCGGCCTCGGCCACCACCTCGATGTCGTCCTCGGCGTCGAGGAGCGCGCGGAACCCGCTGCGCAGGAGCGGCTGGTCGTCGACCAGCAGAACACGGATCATGAAATCCTCGCCACGGGGAGTTCGGCCTGGACGGTGAAGCCACCGCCGGTTCGCGGTTCCGCACGCAGGCGGCCGCCCAGGGCGGTGACGCGCTCGCGCATTCCCAGCAGTCCGACGCCGGGCACCGGGGCTGAACCCGGCTTGGCCGTCCCGTCGTCGTCGACCTGGATGGAGAGGCCGTCCGGAAGATAGCCGATCCGGACCGACGCCGTGGCGGCGGCCGCGTGGCGGGCCGTGTTGGTGAGCGACTCCTGGACGATCCGGTAGGCGGTCCGGTCCACGGCGTCCGGCACGTCGTGCCGCTGCCCTTCGATCGTCAGCGTCGTCTTCAGGCCGATCCCATGGGCCCGTTGCACCAGGTCCGGGAGGTGGTCGAGGCCATGGGAGAGCGGCTGCACGGTGTCATCGCGCAGGGTCTCCAGGGTCGCCCGCAGCTCCCGGGTCGCTTCACGGCCCGCCACCTGGATCGCCAGGAGGGCCTCGGGCACCTGCTCGCCTCGTTTACGGGCCAGGTGCACGGCGACTTCGGACTGCACCTTGACGATCGAGATCTGGTGGGTGAGCGAATCGTGCAACTCCCGGGCGATGTGCAGCCGTTCCTCGGTGGCGCGAAGCCGCGCCGTCTCCTCGCGGGTGCGCTCTGCCTCGTCCGCCCGCTGCTCGGCCTGGCGCAGCGCCTCGCCCGCGGCGCCGGCAGCGACCAGCCAGGCGATCTCGAGGACGCTGCGGGCCTGCGCGAACGCTTCGGCCGCCGCACCGTCCGCGGGGGAGGCCAGCACGGCGAGCGGCAGAAGGATCAGCAGTGCCACGGAGGTGAGCACGGTGACGAGTCGGTGCCCTTCCCGCACGGCGGCGTAGACCGCGAACAGATAGGCGACGGCAGGCACTTCGAAGCCGGCTGCGTTGTACCCCACCACGCAGAGCCCCGTCACGATGAGGACGGGGATCGGAGTCCCGCGACGGCCGATCAGCGCGAGGCCGCTCGCCACCACGAGGGCGTAGCCAAGGGCGTCGAGATCCGTGTCGGGGTGATCCTCGGCGAGCGCGGTGACCAGGAGTGTCGCCGCCACGCAGATCGCGATCACCCAGTCTTTTGTCTGGGCCCAGACGTTGGACAGTCCTGTGGTCATAAGCGCACCCTAGCCGGAGGTCGCCGTGCGGGAGTCGTGCTCGGGGACGAATGACCAACTACCGCGCGCGCAGTAGCTTTACGACGCCTGCTGCCCTTGCGGTAACAGCGCCCTGGTGCGATCACGGCGCCCCCACGCCACCGTGGTGCTGAGCAGGAGCAGGATCACGGCCAGGAGCGAGAACGCGTCGACGACGAGGTTCGTGATGATCGCTCCGGCCATCAGGCTGACCAGGCCGAGCGCGGCGAACCCGACGAGGCGCGGCACGAGGAGGCCGATGACTCCGAGAAGTTCGAGGCTGCCGACGAAGTACCTGAGCCACTGTCCCGCCCCGATCTGGTCGAAGGCTTCGACCATCGGTTCCGCGCCGGCGAGCTTCGCGGCCCCGGCGGCCAGGAACACAAGGACCAGAAGTGCTTGGAGCACCAACAGCGTGATGTCTGTGGCCCGGCCGGGTCTGTGACCCGCTGATGTCTTCTGCCCGCTCATCAAATCCTCCGCATTGTTCCTGATGGTGTTTGGCCGGGCTAGATCTGGCTCCCCTTGAGCAGCGAGGAGAGCAGTTCGCCCAGGATCTGCGGGCCGTGCTGGGTGAGTATGGATTCGAGATGGAATTGCACGGACCGAAATCCCGCGCCGCGCAAGGCGTGCACTTCGCCGGTCCGGGGATTCCGGCTGATGTCGATGGGCTTGCGCTGCCCGGTCCCTGGGATGAAGTCGTGTTCGCTGCGGGCGGCGTAGGTGTTGTAGAAGCCCACGAGTTCGGAGCGGTCGAACAGGTCGACCCGCTTCTGCACGCCTTGGTTGGGGACCGCGCGCCGTACGACGTCGAGGCCGAGCTCGCCGGCGAGTACCTGGTGAGCCAGGCAGATGGACAGGAAAGGGACGCTGCCCGCGAGCAGGTCACGGGTGAGCGCGCGGAGCGTCTTCATGCGGGGGTCCGCGACGTCGCGGGGATCACCGGGGCCGGGGCCCACGATGACCAGATCGAATCCCGCCGGGGGCAGCGGCTCGTCGAACCGCGTGATCGTGGTGCGCAGGCCGAGCGCCCGCAGCTGGTGGCCGAGCATCCCCATGAAGGTGTCTTCGTTGTCGACGACCAGCACCCGCCGCCCTTCCAGCGCCGGGTCCGGCTGTCGCCGGTGTGCTCCGTCGAGCCAGAAGCGCGAGAGCGTGGTGTTGCGGGCCTTCAGCGCCTGGCGCACCCGGGGATGGGCGGCGGGTGACGCGCAGGCTCCCGCCGACGTGGGCTCGACGCCGCTGTCCACCGGGGCGAGGCCGAGTGCCTCGAGCATGCCCGCGGCCTTGGCCCGGGTCTCGGCCACCTCGGAATCGGGGTGGGAGTCCCGGACGAGCGAGGCGCCGACGCCCAGGCGCAGTTGACCGGCGTCGCCGATCTCCGCGGTCCGGATCATGATCGCCGAGTCGAGGGTGCGGCTGCCGGCCGCGTCGTGGCCCATCAGCGCGAGGACGCCGCCGTAGTAGCCGCGGCCCGTCGTTTCATGGCGGCGGATGACCCGGAACGCGTTCTCCAGAGGGCTGCCGGTGACGGTCGGCGCGAGCAGCGTCTCCCGCAGTACGTCGCGTACGTCGAGATCGCTGTGGCCGGTCAGGACGTATTCGGAATGGGTCAGGCGCGCCATTTCCTTGAGGAACGGGCCGTGGACCTGACCGCCTGATCCGCACATACGGGCCATCATTTTCAGCTCTTCGTCGACGACCATATAGAGTTCATTGGCCTCTTTCGGGTCGTTCAGGAACTCCAGAAGCCCGGAAATGTCCGGGCCGGTCGCGGGGTGCCGATAGGTCCCGCTGATGGGGTTCATCGAAACGGTGCCGTCGGCGGCCCTGCTCACGTGCCGCTCCGGCGATGCGCCGATGAAGGTTCCCGCTCCGGTGTGGAACAGGAACGTCCAGTACGACCCGAGCTCGCCCGTGAGCAGCCGCCGGAAGATGGCGAGCTCCGTACGGATGGAGTGATCCTCGAGTCGTGCGGTGAAGGAACGTCTGATGACGAAGTTGGATCCCGCGCCCTGCCCGATCTCCTCGCCGAGCACCTGCTCGACGATCGCCGCGTACTCCTCGTCGCTGATGTCGAATCCGGCCTCGGATACGCGTACGTCCTGCTCGGGCAGGCCCACCAGGGCCTGACTCAGGCTGAGTTGAGCCTGCTCGTGGACGCGCATGGCGAGCAGCGGCGCAGCGTCGTCGATGCAGTCGAAGCCGCGCTCGGTGATCTGCCGGTACGGCACCGCCACGAGCAGATCATGTCGCGCCCCGCTCGTCGGCCCCTCGGGCAGGGGCAGTTCGGCCAGACTGCCCACGGCGCGGACCTCGCCGGTCAGGACCTCCACGAGCGGGTCCGGCGCCGAGCCGGGCCGGTGGAGCAGGGCGAAGGCGCGACCGTCCGCGCCTAGGCCGGCCAGCGGATCCGGGGAGCCGGCCGTGGTCGAATCCGTCCCGTACATTTCGCTCCCCTTTGCGTGAGATCAGATCACGCCCCTGGATACTGCGGCGGCGAAAAGCGTCGCACAATGACGTGAGGACGCCATCGCGTGTTTCCGGTAACGGACCCGGGGCCATGGCGTGAATAACTGAATGCGGTGGCACTACTCACGCAGGTAGTGGGCGGGCAGGCGCATCGCAATTACTGTCGTCGGCATACCGGTTCGACGAGAGCGGTGAAACGACTGTGGATGTGCTGGTCCAAAAATATGGCGGTACCTCTTTGCAGACGCTTGACCGCGTTCACCACGCCGCCCTCCGCATCGCGAAGGCGCGGCGCCGCGGACCGTCGGTGGCCGTGGTCGTCTCGGCGCGCGGTGGCAGGACGGACGATCTGCTGCGGCTCGCGGCGGACGTGGGCGCCGCGGCGCCGTCCCGGGAACTGGACCAACTGCTGGCCGTGGGCGAGAGCGAGTCGGCCGCGCTGATGGCTCTGGCCCTCAACGGCCTTGGAGTGCCCGCGATTTCACTCACCGGCCAGCAGGCCGGGATACGCACCACCGACCGGCACGGCGACGCGCTCATCGCGGAGATCGGGGCGGCGCGGGTGCGGGCGGCCCTGGACGGCGGAAAGGTCGCCGTGGTCACGGGATTCCAGGGGGTCGATCACGCCGGGGACGTCGCCACGCTCGGGCGCGGCGGCTCCGACACGACCGCGGTGGCGCTCGCGGCGCAACTCGGGGCGTCGGCCTGCGAGATCTACACCGACGTGGACGGCGTGTTCAGCGCCGATCCCCGCATCCTGCCCGCGGCCCGCTGCCTGCCGTGGATCGACCCCGGCGTCATGGCCGAGATGGCGTTCGCGGGCGCACGGATCCTGCACACCCGCTGCATCGAACTGGCTGCCATGGAAGGGGTCGAAGTGCGCGTCAGGAACGCGTCATCGCAGGCACCGGGAACGACCGTCGCCGAAAGGCGGGACAGCCGGCTCCTCGAGACCCGGCGGGCCGTGGTGGCGGTGACCCATGACACCGACGTCGCCCGCGTCCTTGTGCATTGCCGCGACATCCGCCGGGACCTGGCGCCCGACGTTTTCGAGGTGCTGGCCGCCGAGGGAACGGTGGTCGACCTGGTGGCCAGGTCCGGGCCCCACGAGAGCGAGTTCCGCATGGGGTTCACGATCCGCCGCAGCCAGGCCGGCCCCGTGCGGGCCGCACTGCACGAGCTGACGGCGGCCTTCGGCGGAGGCGTGCACTTCGACGAGAACGTCGGCAAGGTCTCGGTGGTCGGGATGGGCCTGCTCAGCCGCCCGGAGTACACGGCCAGGCTCATGGCGGCCCTAGCCGCGTCCGGGATTCCCACGAGCTGGATGTCCACGTCCCAGACGCGGCTCTCCGTGATCGTGCCGCGCGAGCGCACCGTCGACGCCGTCGAGACCCTGCACCGAGAGTTCCAGCTCGACCGGCATGAGCCGACAGACGTCACGTCCGCGAACTCCGGCCGTTCCGCCACCGTTTGAGAGAGGCAGGACACAGTGGCTGTACACAACGCTTCGTTCGCTCGCGATCTCCGCCTGCGACGCCTGTTCCGGCACGGCGACGGGCGCCTGCTCGTCGTGCCGCTCGATCATTCCGTCACCGACGGGCCGCTGCCCCGCGGCGATCTCGACGCCCTGCTCGGAGAGCTCGCAGGCACCGGCGTCGACGCCGTGGTGCTGCACAAGGGCAGCCTGCGCCATGTCGACCACGGCTGGTTCGGCGACATGTCGCTGATCATGCACCTGAACGCGAGTACACGGCACGCGCCGGATCCGGACGCGAAGTATCTGGTCGCCCACGTGGAGGAGGCGCTGCGGCTCGGCGCCGACGCGGTCAGCGTGCACGTCAATCTGGGCTCGCGCCAGGAGGCCCGGCAGGTCGCGGATCTGGCGGCCGTGGCGGAGGAGTGCGACCGCTGGAACGTCCCGCTGCTCGCCATGGTGTACGCCAGAGGACCGCACATCAGCGACTCGCGGGCGCCCGAACTCGTGGCGCACGCCGCGTCGCTGGCCGCCGACCTCGGCGCGGACATCGTCAAGACCGACTACGCGGGCACGCCCGAGCGGATGGCCGATGTGGTGGCGGCCTGTCCGATCCCCGTCATCGTGGCCGGCGGCCCGCGCTCCGCCGAGAGCGACGTGGTGCTGGACTTCGTGTCCGACGCGCTGAAGGGCGGTGCGTCCGGCGTGGCCATGGGACGCAACGTCTTCCAGGCCGACCAGCCCGGTTGGATGGCCGCTTCGATCGCGCGGCTCGTGCATGAATCGCGGCACGTCCCGGAGCGGGACGCCGTGGACAGCCGGCTCGCCCTCACGTCCTGAGCCCCCTCAAGTCCTGTGGACCTGTGAACTCCCTTACCTCTTCCAGGAGATACCCGTGAAACTGTGCTGGCTGGACATCCGCAACGCCGACGGAGCCAAGGAAGCCATCATCGAGGAGGCCGTCCACCAGCGGGTGGACGCCATCGTGGCGGCCGATCCGGCCGACCTGGAGCCGCTGCCCCCGACGCTGAAGAAGGTCCTGTTCCCGCGTACTCAGCCGCTGCCGGAGAAGCTGGAACCCGCCGACCTCGTCATAGTCGACCCGGCCCGCCACGGGGAGCCCGCCGAACTGGCGCAGCAGTACCCCGACGTGGAGTTCGGCAGGTACGTGGAGATCACGGACGCAGCCAGCCTCGAGGACGCCTGCCGCGCGGCACGCCTCGACAAGTGGAGCCTGCTGTACTTCCGGGACCCCACCAAGATCCCGCTGGAGATCGTGCTGGCCGCCGCGGCCGGGGCCGAGGGCAGCATCATCACGCAGGTGGCCGACGTCGAGGAAGGAGAGATCGTCTTCGGCGTCCTGGAGCACGGTTCCGACGGCGTGATGCTCGCCCCGCGCGCGGTGGGGGAGGCCACCGAACTGAAGGCCGCCGCCGTCAGCAAGGCGGCCGACCTGCCGCTGGTGGAGCTCGAGGTCACCGGGATCCGGCGCGTGGGGATGGGCGAACGGGCCTGCGTCGACACCTGCACGAACTTCCGGCTCGACGAGGGCATTCTCGTCGGCTCGCACTCCACCGGCATGATCCTGTGCTGCAGCGAGACCCACCCGCTCCCGTACATGCCGACCCGGCCGTTCCGGGTCAACGCCGGTGCGCTGCACTCCTACACGCTGTCGGCGGACGGGCGCACCAATTACCTCAGTGAACTCGTCTCCGGCGGGAGGGTCCTCGCCGTCGACGCGAAGGGCAAGTCGCGGGTCGTCACCGTGGGCCGGGTCAAGATCGAGACACGTCCCCTGCTCGCCATCGACCTGGTCTCGGCCTCGGGCGTGAAGGTCAACCTCATCGTCCAGGACGACTGGCACGTACGGGTGCTCGGTCCGGGCGGCACGGTCCTGAACGTCACGGATCTGACGGCGGGCACGAAGGTGCTGGGCCATCTGCCGGCCGAGCAACGGCACGTCGGCTACCCGATCGACGAGTTCTGCATCGAGAAGTGAGCGACGACCGCGCCGGGGGACGAGCGGTGGCAGCGATGACCGCACAGCCCGTACTGGACTTCCACGTACGCCTGGCCCCCAGGCCGGGAGCCGGTGAGCGGCTTCTGTCGACCCTGGACGAGTGCGGTCTCGAACGGGCGGTGGTGTGCGCGGGCGGCACCATCGACCTGGACCGCCTCTCCCGCCAGCTCGTCGAGGGCGGCCATGTCGAGACCGACGTCGACAACGACGCGGTCCTGGAGACCTGCGCGGGCACCGACGGCCGCCTGGTGCCGTTCTTCTTCGCCAACCCGCACCGTCCGCCGGACGAATACCGGGCCAGGGCCGCCGAGTTCCGCGGTCTGGAGGTCTCACCGGCCGTCCACGGCATCGGCCTGACCGACCCGCGCGTCGAGGAACTCGTGGGCGTGGCAGCGGAGTTCGGCCACCCGGTGTACGTGGTGTGCCTGAACCGGCCCGGCGCGGGCGTGGCCGACCTGGTCGGCCTGGCCCGACGGTTCCCGCGGGTGGACTTCGTGCTCGGGCACAGCGGCATCGGCAACATCGACTTCTACGCGCTCACCCTGATCCGGGACGAGGCCAACATCTCGCTGGAGACCTCCGGCGGCTACACGTGCGTGGCCGATGCGGCACTGGACCGCCTCGGTGCGGGGCGGGTGGTGTTCGGCTCCGAGTTCCCGCTCCAGCATCCGGCCGTGGAGCTCGCCAAGTTCCGGGCGCTGCGGATACCGCCCGAGCAGTGGCGGCAGATCGCCTGGGACAACGCGCATCGACTCTTGGGAGAGGAAAAGCGGTGACTGACCCACGTTCGAGCCTGCCTCAACTCGGCCAGTGGAACGGCCTGGAGGACCTGCGGCGCATCCAGGAGAAGCAGCTGCAGCAGACCGTCGCCTGGGCGGCCCGCTCGCCCTTCTACCGCGAGCGGCTGAACTCGGGCCCCCTGCCCGCGACCGCGGCGGACCTCGCCGCCCTGCCGCTGACCACGAAGCAGGACCTGCGGGACAACTACCCCTTCGGAATGCTCGCTGTCCCCAAGGAGCAGCTGGCCACCTACCACGAGTCGAGCGGGACGGCAGGCCACCCCACGCCCTCCTACTACACGGCGCAGGACTGGGTCGACCTGGCCGAGCGCTTCGCCCGCAAGTGGATCGGGATGTCCGGCGATGACACCTTCCTGGTGCGCACGCCGTACGCACTGCTCCTGACGGGCCATCTCGCGCACGCCGCAGGCCGGTTGCACGGTGCCACGGTGGTGCCCGGCGACAACCGGTCGCTGGCGATGCCGTACGCCCGTGTGGTCCGGGTCATGCACGACCTTGAGGTCTCGCTGACCTGGTCGGTGCCGACGGAATGCCTCATCTGGGCCGCCGCGGCGAGAGCGGCGGGGCACCGGCCCGGCGCCGACTTCCCCGCGCTGCGTGCGCTGTTCGTCGGCGGCGAGCCGCTCACCTCCGCCCGCCGCGGCCGGATCAGCCGGCTGTGGGGAGTGCCGGTCATCGAGGAGTACGGCTCCACGGAGACCGGCAGTCTCGCCGGTGAATGCCGGCACGGCCGGATGCATCTGTGGGCCGACCGGGCGCTGTTCGAGGTGTACGACCCGCGGACCGGCACCGTCAGCGCGGAGGGCGAGGGCGAGCTCGTGGTCACCCCGCTGTTCCGCGAGGCGATGCCCCTGCTGCGCTACAACCTCGAGGACAACGTCTCGGTCTCCTACGACGACTGCGCCTGCGGATGGGGTCTGCCCACGGTCCGGGTGCTCGGCCGGGCGGCGTTCGGCCACCGGGTCGGCGCCGCGACGATCACCCAGCACCAGCTGGAGGAACTCGTCTTCTCCCTGCCGGACTCCTACGAGGTGTTGTTCTGGCGGGCGAGGGCGGAACCGAACATCCTGCGCATCGAGATCGAGGTCCCCGACGAGCACCGGGCTGCCGCCCAAGCGGAGCTGTCGGCTTCGGTGCGCACCGTGCTCGGTGTCGACAGCGAGGTCATTGGTCTTGCCCCGGGGACGCTGATCCCGCACGAGGCGCTGACGGCCATGCCGGACGTGGTCAAGCCACGCAGCCTGTTCGGGCCCGACGAGGACTGGGGCAAAGCGCTCCTCTACTACTGAGCCACTACTGAGGGGGACGACATGCCGCAGCTGAGGGTGGCCGTGGCCGGCGGCGGAATCGCCGGTCTCGTCTTCGCCGTCGCCCTTCGCCGGGCCGGCATCGACTGCCACGTCTACGAGCAGACGGGACGCCTGGCCGAGGTCGGAGCGGGAGTACAGGTGGCCCCCAACGCCACCCGGCTCCTTCGCCGGTTGGGCCTGCGCGATCGCCTGCGTACCATCGCGGTCGCACCGCAGGCGATCGAGATGCGGCGCTGGGACGACGGCACGTTGCTGCAACGCACTGAGCTCGGCGAACCGTGCCGGCGCCGCTTCGGGGCGCCCTACTACACCGTGCACCGTGCCGATCTGCACAGCAGCCTGCTTGCGCTCGTTCCCCCCGACCGGGTCCACCTCGGCGCCCGGTGCGTCGCCGTGACGCAGGACGCGGACGCGGCGCGGCTGCACCTGTCGGACGGCACGGTCGTCGCGGCGGATCTGGTCGTGGGCGCCGATGGCATCCACTCGCTCGTGCGGGAGCGGATCGTGGCCGACCGGCCACGGTATTCCGGGCAGACGATCTACCGGGGTCTTGTGCCTGCCGAGCGCGTGCCCCATCTGCTCAGCGAGCCCCGGGTGCGGTTGTGGATGGGGCCGGACCAGCACTGTGTCTGCTACCCGGTGTCGTCGGGCCGGCAGGTCAGCTTCGGGGCGACGGTCGCCGCCTCGGACTGGCGGGAGGAGTCCTGGTCGGCGCGGGGTGATGTGGCCGAACTCGCGGCCGCGTACAAGGGCTGGCACGCGGACGTCACACGGCTGATCGATGCGGCGGGGACCGTCGGCCGATGGGCGCTGCACGACCGCGAGAGCGTCGACCGGCTCAGCTCGGGGCGGGTGGCGGTCATCGGCGACGCCGCGCATCCGATGCTGCCGTTCCAGGCGCAGGGCGCGAACCAGGCGATCGAGGACGCCGTCGTGCTCGCGGTCTGTCTGGCCCGAGCGGCCGCGGGTGGTCTGAGCGGTGCCCTGCGCCGCTACGAGCGGATCCGCCTGCCGCGCACCACGCGCATCCAGCGCCGATCACGTGAGAATGCCAAGGCCTTCCACCTGGCCGACGGGGACGAGCAGCGCCGTCGCGACACCGCGGCCCAGGCCTCGTCGGGTCTTGACCATCACCAGTGGCTGTTCGGGTACGACGCCGAGGAAGCCGCCACGACGAGCGGGAGTTCATGATGGAACTGACCGGAATCGAGTCGGAGGTCGCCCTGGTCACCGGCGCGGCACAGGGCATCGGCGCCGCCGTGGCGGGCACGCTGGCGGGTGCGGGAGCGCATGTCGCGGCCGTGGACCGCAACGGCGATGCGCTCGCCACCGTCGTGACCAAGCTGGAAGCCGAGGGCGTCTCCGTACGGGGCTATACCGTCGACGTGTGCGACAGCCAGGCGGTGGACGCGCTCGTGCGGCGCGTCGAGGAAGAGCTGGGGCCCATCGGGATCCTCGTCAACGCCGCCGGCGTCCTGCACTCCGGCAGGGTGGTCGACCTGCCGGACCGGCAGTGGAACGAGACCTTCTCGGTCAACGCGGGGGGCGTGTTCCACATGTCCCGCGCGGTGGCCCGGCGGATGATCGGCCGCCGCCGGGGCGCGCTGGTGACCGTGGCGTCCAACGCCGCGGGCGTACCGCGCATGGAGATGGCCGCATACGCCGCGTCCAAGGCCGCGTCCGCCCAGTTCACGCGCTGCCTGGGCCTTGAGCTCGCAGACTTCGGCATCCGGTGCAACGTCGTCTCGCCCGGCTCGACCGACACCCCCATGCTGCGCTCGATGCTCGGCGAAGGGGCCGACCCGCGGCAGGCGATCGAGGGATCACCGGCCGCGTACCGCGTCGGCATTCCCCTGCGGAAGCTGGCCCAGCCGCGGGACGTGGCCGACGCGGTCGCGTACCTGGTGTCCGACCAGGCCGGTCACGTCACGATGCACGACCTGTACGTCGATGGCGGCGCGGCCCTGCACGTATGACATCGGCGGATGACGGCATCGGACGGAAACAGGAGGCGAACGAACCATGGCCATGAACCCCATCGCGCCCTACCGCATGCCCGGCGACGGCGATCTGCCGAGCGCGGCGGTCCCCTGGCGCCCGCACCCGGACCGGGCCGTCGTGCTGGTCCACGACATGCAGCGGTACTTCCTGCGCCCGTTCCCGGCCGGACAGTCCCCGCTGAACGAGCTGGTGGCCAATGTCGCGAAGCTGCTCGCGACGGCGCGCGCGGCCGGCGTGCCGGTGATCTACACGGCACAGCCGGGCGGCATGACCCCCGAGGACCGCGGCCTGTTGAACGACTTCTGGGGTCCGGGCATGGGCACAGACGAGGCCGATCGGGGCATCGCCGACGACGTCGCGCCCGAGCCGGACGACACGGTGCTCACCAAGTGGCGCTACAGCGCGTTCTTCCGGAGCGATCTGGAGGAACGGCTGCGCCGGGCAGGACGGGACCAGCTGATCGTCTGCGGCGTCTACGCGCACATGGGGTGTCTGATCACCGCCTGTGACGCGTTCAGCCGCGACATCCAGCCGTTCCTGGTCGCGGACGCGCTGGCCGACCTGTCGCTCGACGACCACCTCATGGCGCTGCGCTACGCCGCGGACCGCTGCGCGGTCCCGTTGCCCGTCGCCGACGTGCTGGCCGAGCTGGAGAGCCGGCCGCAGACGTAACACCCGCCAATGCGGGGCGAGTTGCCCATACCGGGCCTGGACACGGTCGCCTGACCGGTCATCAGGCCGTGATGTCGAATGCAGGAAGGGACACGTCAATGTCCGATCGCGCTCAAGTCGTCGTCATCGGCGGAACATCGGGGCTCGGGCGGCATTTCGCCCAGTCGTGCGCCGAACGAGGAGACGAGGTGGTCATCACCGGCCGTACGGAGGATCGGACCAAGGCCGTCGCGCACGAGATCGGCGGGCGGACCCGTGGACTCGCACTGGACCTGACCGACCCGGAACGGATCGAGGCCGGTCTCGCCGACGTGCTTCGTGTCGACCGCCTGGTGCTCGCGGCGGTGAATCGGGACCACAACACGGTGCGCGAGTACCGTCCGGCCGACGCGACGCGCCTGCTGACGGTGAAACTCACCGGCTACACCGCGGTGTTGCACGCCCTCGCCGCACGGATGCCGGACGACGGCGCGGTCGTCCTGCTCGGCGGCCTTGCCAGTCACCGGCCCTATCCCGGCTCCACGACCGTGACGACCGCCAACGGCGGCATCAGCGCGCTGGTCAGAACGCTCGCCGTGGAACTCTCGCCGATCCGGGTCAACGCCCTGCACCCGAGCATCGTCTCCGACACGCCGTTCTGGAGCGACAAGCCCGGCGCGCGCGAGGCCGCCGCGACGCGTGCGCTCACCAGGCGGCCGGTGACGATGCAGGACTGCACCGAGGCGATCAGCTTCCTGCTGGAGAACCGCTCGATCAACGGCATCAACCTGAACATCGACGGCGGCGACGTGCTCATCTGACGCCGGTCGTGATCTGCCACGGACCCCACCGGCCGGTCGCGCCCTGCCCGTGCTCCCGCTCCGCGCGTGCGTAGCGGGAGAGATCACGGGCGGAGAACAGGCCCATGCCCGCGTTGAACCCAGCGACCGGTACCGGAAGCCGTGCCCAGTAGGCGAGCCGGCCGTCGACGTGGAACTCCGCCTGCGATGTGTCGGCCCGGTAGGTGATGGCGTAGCGGTGCTCACGCCCCGGCTCCGTCGGCACTTCCAGGACGACCCGGTGGACGTAGTGCTCGTGCGGCCGGGTCACGCCCGGGATCACCAGGCGCTCGACCAACGCGTAGAGGGTGTCGTTGGTCGCGGCGGCGTTGAGTACGACGCCGGTCTCCAGGTCGAAGAGGTTCACCGTGCCGAAGGCGTCCAGCGGGTCATGGGGGATCTGGCCGTAGGTCCGCACCGCCATGTCGACCTCGAAGGTCAGCTCTCCCGCCGCCGGCACGGGGAAGCGCCGCACGGACTGATACATCTGCTTGGCGTTGTTCTGCCTCGGGTCCGTGTCGTGGAAGCGGCTGAACGGGTTGACGGTCAGCTCGAACCGTCCGTCACCGGTACGCGTCCGCGCGTTGCGGTCCCGGTACTGGTGGCGTTCTCCGTCGGCCCCGTTTATCGCCATGATTCTCCAGCGGGCGGGATCGAGCTCGCCGCCCGTGAAACCGTCGTACGTCCACGCGTTCTTCTCCGGTGCCGAAGTCATTCAGAAACCATCGGCTCCGTCGCCTTCACCGGACATCACACGTTCACGCCGTTCGGCCGGGGCGCCACGCCATTTCCGCACCGCAAGCCGGTAATCCCGTGAATGGGCGATGCCTACGCGGGAGTCGGTGTCCGAGACTGCCGTCCTGATCGCCACGTCACGACGTCGTGCATACGACGTCCTCACCATGAGGAGGTGTCATGGGCACGATGAACTCGCCAGCGAATGTTGACCGCTATGTCGCCGTACATGACAGCGCTCAGTTCAAGGCCCTGCGTCGACAATCGAATGCCTTCATCCTCTGGGCGAGTGTCATCTTCTTCGGGTGGTGGTTCCTCGGGTGTGTGCTCGCCACCTTCGTACCGGAGTTCTTCCGGCAAGGGCTCGGCGGCCCCATGAACGTGGGCCTGCTGTTCGTCCTGCTGTCCTTCGCCTTCGTGGTGACGATCTCCGCGGTGTATCTGCGATTCGCCCGTACGCGGCTGGATCCCCTCAGTGAGCAGATCCGGGCGGACCTGGAAGGAGATCTCCGATGAGTACCGTCTTTCTCGCCGACCCACCACCTCCGGTCGACAACACGTGGGCAGCGCCCGGGGTCGCGATACCCCTCACCCTCGCTGTCGCCGTGCTCATGTACTTCCTGGTGAAGGCGGCGCGCGGCAGTGCACAGGACCCGGACGAGTTCCTGCTCGCCGGCCGGAGGATCGGCCCCGGTCAGAACGCCGTCGCGCTGGCCTCCGCGCCCATCATGTACTCGACCATGTTCATCATCACCGGTCACATCGCGCTGAGCGGCTACGACGCCGTACTCCTGCTGACGGCCTTCACGATGTCCATGATGCTCGGGGTGCTGGTGTTCGCCTCGCCCGTACGCAACTTGGGCGTGCGCACGCTGGGTGACCTGTTCGCGCTGCGGGCCCGTGAACGCCCGGCGCGGATCGCGTCGGCCGTCGTCATGCTGCTGATCTACGCCATGTTCACGATCATCAGCATGGCCGCGGTCGCCTTCATCTTCAACCGGTGGTTCGGTCTCGACTCGCTCGTGCTCCTGGCCCTCATGGTCCTGGTCGTCGGCCTGGTCACCGTGGTGTACGTGTTCGTGGGCGGGATGCGCGGAGTCACCCGGATCCTGGTGTTCAAGGCCGTGCTCGCGTTCGCCGTCGTGGCGGTGCTGACCACGCTGGTCCTCGCCAAGTTCAACATGAACCCCATCAGCCTGCTCGAACAGGCCGAGGCCAACGCCGTGACGCACAAGGGCGGTTACGACCTCCTGGGCCCCGGACGCCTCTTCGGTGAGGGCTCCGACCGGTGGATCCACCTGTCGAAGCTCTTCTGCATCGTCGTCGGGGTCGCGGCCATCCCGTTCCTCTTCATGCGCAACTTCGCGGTGACCAGCGGACGGGACGCGCGGAAGTCGGCCGGCTGGGCGTCGATGATGGTCGTGGCGTTCTATCTGTGCCTGTCCGTCGTAGGGCTCGGCGCCGTCGCGGTACTCGGCGGAGAGAACATCGGTGTGATCAAGCCCCACCGTGACATCAGCCTGCCCAAGCTCGCGGACGACCTCGGCGGGCCGGTCATGGTCGGCACGCTCGCCGTGATCGCCCTCCTGACCATCGTCGGAGTCTTCGCGGCGCTGCTGATCAACGCGGTGACGGCCGTCACCAAGGACATCAATGTGGTGCGTGGCCGGCGGTTGGCCCCGGACGCCGAGCTGAAGGACATCCGGCGCAACGTGGTGATCATCGGCATCGCCTCCGTCATCGGCGGTGTCGTGATGCTGCCGGTGCGCACCCACATCTTCATCCCGACATCCATCGACGTGGCGGGCGCCGCGGTCCTGCCCGCGGTCGTCTACGCGCTGTTCTGGCGGCGCTTCAACACCTCAGGACTGCTGTGGACGGTCTACGGCGGAATCGCCGTGACCATGTTCATGGTCGTGTTCTCCAACGGAGTGTCGGCCGAGGACGACGCGATCTTCCCCCATGCCGACTTCAAGTTCGTGGACATCGAACCCGGCCTCGTCTCGGTGCCCGTCGCCTTCCTGCTGGGCTACATCGGCACGGTGATCAGCAGGGAGCGCAACGACGCAAGCTTCGCCGAGATGCAGGTACGGGCCCTCACGGGCGCCACACCTGCCGCGCGCAAGGAAGCCCCGCCCCTCAGTGGCGCGGACGCGCGTGAACCGCAGAGCCGCACGCCCAGCGAAGCGCACTGAACAAACCGAGAACGGTGTGGGGCGGCCGGGCCGCCCCACACCCCCTGGGGAGGCAATCGTGGATCCGGCACCGGTTCTGGTCGTGGGCGCGGGCCCAGTCGGCATGGTCACCGCTCTGGCGCTCGCGCGCCAAGGCGTGCACTGCGTGCTCGTCGACCGAGACTTCGAGACGTCAGTTCACCCGAAGCTGGACTACGTCAACTCCCGCAGCATGGAGTTCTTCCGGCAACTCGGCATCGCTGACGACGTCAGGGCCGCCGGTGTCGAGCCGGAGCATCCGGCCGACGTGATCTGGTCGACCGGCCTCGCCGGCGAGCCGATCACCACGTGGGACCTTCCCTCGGTGGACGAGGAGTGGCGCCGCATCGCCGAGCACAACGACGGCACCCAGCCCACCGAGCCCGGCCAGCGGATCTCGCAGATCGACCTGGAGCCTGTCCTGCGGGCCCGCTGCCGACGCGAACCGCTCATCGATCTACGCTGCGGCCTGCGGTTCGATTCCCTCACCCAGGACGACGACGGGGTGACCAGCCGCCTTGTCGACGTGATGACCGGCGACCCGGTCCGGGTCCGCTCCCGGTACGTGATCGGTTGCGACGGGGCGTCCAGCCAGGTCCGCGAGGCGGTGGGCATCGGCCAGGAGGGCTTCGACGTACCCGGGTTGCCGGGCGCCTTCATGGTGCACTTCAAGAGCCGCGATCTGGACACCCTGCACCGGCACGGACGGTTCTGGCACTACTTCGCCTTCCGCTACATCATCATCGCCCAGGACGAGGCGGACACCTGGACCGCGCACGTCAACGGCATGGAGCCGGCCGAATTCGACACACCACCAGCCGATCCGGCGGCCTTCCTGCGCGAGACGATGCAGGCGGACCTGAAGATCGACAAGGTGCTCCTGACCTCTCGCTGGCGCCCCGGCTTCATGATCGCGGACCGCTACCGCGCCGGACGGGTCCTCCTCGCGGGCGACTCCGCCCACCGCATGTTCCCGACCGGTGCCTACGGCATGAACACGGGAATCGGCGACGCGATCGACGCGGCCTGGAAGACCGCCGCTCTCGTCAAGGGCTTCGGCGGCCCCCGCCTCCTCGACAGCTACGAGGCCGAACGCCACCCGGTGGGTCTGCGCAACATGCACACCTCGCACCGGCACCTCGGCGTGCACCTCGAGGCGGGTCAACTCCTGCGCGGGGGCGCTCCGCTGGAGGAAGTCGCCGCTCTTCTCGAAGCCGAGCGGGGCGAGAACGAGTACAGGGGTATCGAACTGGGCTACCGCTACAACGACTCGCCCGTCGTCTGCCACGAGGACGCACCCGAACCCGTGTGGAACCCCCATGAGTACACGCCGACGACCTGGCCAGGAGGCCGTCCGCCCAGTCTCCTCCTCGACGACGGGAAACCGATCTACGACCGCTTCACCCCGTCCTTCACGCTCGTCGACTTCGTGGGCGACGGCGGCGCCGACGCCCTCCTCGACGAGGCGGCCGCGCAGGGCCTGCCGGTCAGCCACAGCGTGGTGACCGACGCGGGCGCCCGGAAGGCATGGGAACGCGACCTTGTACTCCTCCGGCCCGACCACCATGTGGCCTGGCGCGGGAACAACGCAGAACCGAACCCGGCCGATGTGGTCCGGCGCGTACGAGGTGCCCTGTGACCCGGCTCGGGCCGTGGCAGGACATGCCGGCGGCCCAGCAACCGGACTGGCGCGATCACGCCGGATACCGCGAGGCCTGCGAGGGTCTCGCGTCGGCTCCGCCGCTCGTGACGGCCGCGGAGGTCCGGCGGCTGCGGCGATCGCTGGCGAGACTGCTGACGACCGAGGCCCTTCTGCTTCAACTGGGCGACTGCGCCGAGAGCTTCTACGCCTGCGAGCCTCGGCATACCGCGCAGAAGCTGCGGGTCATCGACGGTCTTGGCGACCGGTTCAGCGAACTCACCGGCCGCAGCGTCATGCGCGTCGGCCGTATGGGCGGACAGTTCGCCAAACCCCGCTCCCAGGCGACCGAACGCCACGGCGCACTGACCATTCCCTCGTTCCAGGGCCATCTGATCAATTCGGAGATCGCTTCACCGCTGACCCGGAAGGCCGACCCGCGGCGGATGACGTGGGCCTACGAGGCGAGCGACAAAGTGCAGCGTGCGATGCGGACCCACCGCCAGGGCGGCTACCGTCTCCCGGCGACGGAAGGGCCGTGGTCGAGCCACGAGGCCCTGGTGATCGACTACGAATCACACCTGGTCCGTCGCGACCCGGACACCGATGACCTGTACCTCGCCTCGACACACCTGCCATGGGTGGGGGAGCGCACACGCCAACCCGACCACGCGCATGTCGCCCTGCTCTCCGCCGTGGTCAACCCCGTGGGATGCAAGATCGGACCGACCGCGGACCCCGACGACGTACTGCGGGTGTGCGAGGCGCTCGATCCACGGCGAGAGCCCGGCCGACTCGTGCTGATACCGCGGATGGGCGCCCACCGGATTCAGGAGGCCCTGCCGCCCCTCGTCCGCCGTGTGGCGAACGCGGGACACCCGGTGGTCTGGCTGAGCGATCCCATGCACGGCAACACGGTCAAGTCACGGCTCGGCCTGAAGACACGTCATCTCACCGACGTGATCACCGAGGCGCTCCGGTTCCGCGACATCCTCGCGGAGAACCGGCAGCACGCGGCCGGGCTCCACATCGAGGTCGCGGCGGACGACGTGACGGAATGCGTCGGCGGAACAGTGGAGAACGAGGAAGAGCTGCGACGCCACTACACCTCGCTGTGCGATCCGAGGCTCAACGCCGACCAGGCCACCGAACTCATCGAAGCGTGGGCGAAGGGCACGGCGACGGGCCGCTCCTAAGGACGCGCAGGGCTCGCCCTCTGCTCGAGCTCCCGCGCCAGCTCGAGCCAGGCTCCGGCGCACGACCGGGCCAACTCGGCGACAGAGCCTTGCCAGTGCGGTGGCACGGCGTCGATCAGCGCGCCCCACTCGACCGGATCGATGAGGTGGCCGTCGACCCAGCGGACGAAGGCGCGGCCGTTTTCCGCGTACCGCACCGCGGGGTCCCGGCTCAGATCGCCCCGCACCGAACGCCAGTCGATGCTCTGCCGGGTGTTCTGCGACGGCTCGCGCTCCTTGGCGCAGACGTGCCGAGACGTCAACACCGGGTCCTGGCCCGCGCGCAGGCGTTCCCGCACGTCTCGCGCCGTACCCACCGAGACCCCGGCCTCCCTGGCGATGGCCCGCAGCGGCGCGTCGGGGTTCATGGCGATCACCTCGCTCGCCCGGCGTCTGCCGGCGGAAGCGTCCACGGGGCGGACGCGCCCGTCACGCCCCACGCGGCCGGTCTCCCGCTCGGCAGGGGCGAAGGAACGCTGCCGGATCGCGCTCACCGTCGTCGGAGAAAGACCGGCGGCAGCCGCGACGGCCCGGTCCGACCACTGCCGGTACTCCGCGAGGATGCGAAAGGCCGCCGCCTCACGGTCGGCGAGTGAAAGCGGAAGACCGTGCTTGATATTGGAATCGACAGAGAGCAGAAAGGCCTCTTTGTCGTCGCCTTCGAAGAAGGTGACGGAGATGGTCTCGTCGCCCCGTAGCTGCGCGGCCCGCAGGCGGTGCATTCCGTCGATGACCCGCATGGTGCCCTGGTGCACGAGAATCGGCGGAAGGTCCTGCGTCGCGGCGAGGAGTTGGACGTGCTCAGAATTCTCCCCGGCAAGTCGAGGTGAATCACCGGGAATCAGCGAGGATATCGGCACCGAAACCGAGACCGTCTTGTTCAATGCGACCGGGCTCTCCACATTGCTCCACATTCGAGCATCATCGCCAACGGGTCTCGTTGTGAGCAACACCTGTAGGACACCAGCGTAGGTAGTCTCAACTACTCGATCGAGCAGTAGTGGTGCGCGCCTGAACTGGCAATACTTGGCGACACGCGAGTGGGAAGCCCGATCTGAAGGAGAATTTCCGGTGACGAATTTGAGGCGGCTGCGAAGTCGGCGCCTGGGAGGCGTGGTGGCAGTCGCCACCGCGCTGGTCCTGGTGGGATCGCTGAACAGTGCCGCGCCGGCCGCCCCGCGGAAGGCGGCTGCCATCGACCTCGATAACGGGAACGCCCTGATCGAAGTCGTCTATCCGAAGTTCCAGCGGATCTCCCGCGAGCAGAGCTCCGGCCGTTCCGTGTCGTTGACCGTGGACCACGCCATTCTGATTGAAATGCCATGGTTTGACGCCATAGCTCCGTACCACCCGACGGCGAAGGGGATCTTCTCGGACCTCGGCCGCAGGCCGAAGGAAGAACAGACGACGCGCAACAAGAACATCGCCGTCATCTACTCCGCCTTCACCTCGCTCAACGAGGTACTCCCGCAGTACAAGTCGCGATGGCTGGAGATGATGGAGTCGGCCGGTCTCGACCCGAACGACACCAAGGAGGACCCGACCACTCCGAGCGGCATCGGCATCCTCGCCGCCAAGAGCGCCATGGCGGCACGAGCGGGCGACGGCTCCAACCGTGACGGCGACAAGGACGGCCGTAAGTACAACCGCCAGCCCTACGCCGACTACACGGGCTACAAACCGGTCAACACCGTGGACGAGCTCCGCAACCCGTCGCGCTGGCAGCCCAACGTGACCTCCACGAACAACGTCCTCAGGTCCCAGCAGTTCGCGACGCCCCACTACGGCCGCGTGAAGCCGTTCTCGTACGAGAGCCCCACACGGTTCAAGGTCTCTGCGCCGGCCAAGAGCAACCACCGCAATCAGAAGGCCTACAAGCGTCAGGTCGACGAGGTCCTCAAGGCGTCGGCGAACCTGGACGACCGCCAGAAGATGAGCGCCGAGCTCTTCAACGACAAGGTCATCACCTTCGGAGCCGTCGCCGGTACCCCGGTGGTCACCGGGGGCAAGTACAGCACCGAGAAGATGGTGCAGTACATCACCACTTCGGACGTCGCCTTTGTCGATGCCACCATCGCCACCTGGCACTTCAAGCGCAAGTACGACTCGGTGCGGCCGTTCAGCGCGATCCGCCACGTGTACGGGGACAAGAAGATTACGGCGTGGGGCGGGCCCCGAAAGGGCACCGTCAGTGACATCACCGGAAATGAATGGCAGAGCTACCTGAACACGAACTCTGCCGACCACCCCGAGTATCCGTCCGTCACCGCCTCGCTCTGCCTTGCCTTCGCCCAGCAAGTGCGACGGTTCACCGGCACCGACAAAATCGACATCGCCGTCCCCGTCGCCAAGGGATCCTCCCTCGTCGAGCCGGGAGTCACCCCTGCCAGTGACGGCACGCTGCGCTGGAGCAACTGGACCGACTTTGCCGACGACTGCGGTCAGAGCAGGGTCTGGGCCGGTGAGAACTTCCCTTCCGCAATTGAGGCATCGCGGCAGTACGCACCGGAGATCGGCGACCTGAGTTACAACTTCGTCCAGCGCAAGCTGAGCGGCAACTGAGCGGAAGCTGAAATTCCTCGTCACCGACGCCCGCTGCCGACGGAGCCCCTGGCTCCGTCGGCAGCCGTCTGCCCGGTCGGCCTTTCGCTTTCTCGCGAAAGATCAAGGGTAGAAGAGTGGAGGTCGGCGAGCTAAAGTGCACGGTTGCGGCTCGCACGCGCAACGGGGGATTCAATTGGTGATCTTTCACGCGCTCCCATTTCCGTTGGGCCGAAGCGACTGGGGGAGCGAGTATGGCGATCAAGATGGTCCTGGCCGAAGACGAAGCGCTCACCAGGGAGGCGCTCGCTGAACTTCTCCAACTGCCGGGAGACATCGAGGTCGTGGCCCACACCGGGCGGGGCGACCGCGTGCTCGACCTGGTGAACGAACACCATGCGGGGCTCGCCGTGCTCGATCTGCACATGCCGGGAACGAACGGGATCGCGGTCGCCGAGCAGCTGAACCGTGAACGGGCCGGTTTCCCGGTGGTGGTCCTGACCTGCGACGGCCGCCCCGGATATGTGCAGCGGGCCCTCAAGGCCGGAGTGCGCGGAATCCTCACCAAGGAGACCTCGATCCGCGAGCTGAGCCGGGTCATCCGGGCCGTCCACGCGGGGGGACGGTACATCCCCGCCGAGCTGATGGACGAGATGCTGGCCGTCGGCGAGAACCCGCTGACGGACCGCGAGGCGGAGATACTGAAGGCGGCCGCGGACGGCCGTCCGCTCAGCGCCATCGCGTCCCAGCTGCACCTGAGCCCGGGAACGGTCCGCAATCACATCCATTCGGCCATCCACAAGCTGAAGGCCGGGAACAGGATCAGTGCCGTGCACGCCGCTTCGCGTGCCGGCTGGATCTGAGCACCGGCTCACATGCTGCGGTTGCGGTACATGACTGCTGTGACAGCAGGATCTTCCCCCGGCGCCTACCGCCCCGACGGTAGGCCTTATTGCCAACTCCTGTAGGACGCCCCCCGACCCCGCCGGTACATACGCTCACGCCAGTACCTGCCAGGCAACCGAAGGGGTCCCCGATGTCCGTCCGTAACTTGCTCACCGCTACCGCAGCCGCCGTGCTCGGAGGGTTGGTGCTCGCCACACCGGCAGCCGCGCAGGTCTCGGCCGCCGACGAGGGCGGCTCCGGACGAGGCGGGGCCATGATCGCCATGGTGGTGGCGCTGATCAGCGTGGTCATCGGCGGCCTCGCGCTGGCCCAGTCCGCCGGCCGCATCGGTAACGGCAACGGCCGGGGCGGCGCCATGGTGGCCCCGGTCGTGGCACTGATCGGCATCGTCATCGGCGTGGTGCAACTGACCGGCTCCGACGGCGGGGTGGGCAGCGGCAACGGCCGAGGCGGGGCCGTCGTGGCCATGGTGATCGCGTTGATCGCCATCGTCCTCAGCGGGATGGTCCTGTCCCGCACGCGCCGTACGGCCTGACCCGGCCGCACCGCCCCACCCAGAACGGGGCCGACCCGGACCTCCCCCGGCCGGGTCGGCCTCCTCAGCGCCCCGCTTTCCGGCGTACGAACCGGCGTACGAAGTAGGCGACCGCACCCGCGGCCAGAACGGCGGCGCCGGAGACGGTGGAGGAGAGCGGGAGGCTGAAGGCCAGGAGCAGGCAGCCGGCCAGGCCGAGGACGGGGACGGCGCGCGGCGGGCGGCCTTCGCCCGGCGCCAGGGTCCAGGCCGCGGCGTTGGCGATGGCGTAGTAGGCGAGCACCCCGAAGGAGGAGAAACCGATCGCGCCGCGCAGGTCGGCGAAGGAGACGAGGCCCACCACGACCGCCCCGACGGCGAGTTCGGCCCGGTGGGGGACGTTGAAGCGGGGATGGACGGCGGCCAGCGCGTGCGGCAGGTGACGGTCCCGGGCCATCGCCAGCGTCGTCCGCGAGATGCCGAGGATCAGGGCGAGCAACGAGCCGAGCGCGGCGACGGCGGCGCCGATGCGCACCACCGGGGCCAGAGCGGGCACCCCGGCCGCGCGCACCGTGTCCGCGAGGGGCGCGGTCGCTTCGGCCAGGCCGCTGGGGCCGAGTACGGCAAGGACGGCGGTGGCGACCGCCGCGTACACCACCAGAGTGATGCTCAGGGCGAGAGGGATCGCGCGCGGGATGGTGCGCCGCGGGTCGCGGACCTCCTCGCCGAGCGTGGCGATGCGCGCGTATCCGGCGAAGGCGAAGAACAGCAGCCCGGCGGCCTGCAGCACGCCGCCCACGCTCGCGTCGCCGCTCAACTCCAGCCGGGCGGCGTCGGTGTGACCGCCGGTGAAGGAGGCGACCACGACAGCGGCAAGGACGGCCAGGACGAGGGCGACGATGGTGCGGGTCAGCCACGCGGTCTTCTGGATGCCGACGTAGTTGACGGCGGTCAGGGC
This sequence comes from Streptomyces sp. BA2, assembly GCF_009769735.1. Lineage (NCBI taxonomy): Bacteria > Bacillati > Actinomycetota > Actinomycetes > Kitasatosporales > Streptomycetaceae > Streptomyces > Streptomyces sp. BA2. Next base: position 1,185,956 of record NZ_WSRO01000002.1, on the reverse strand, counting down.
GACCACGGCGGCGATCGCCACCGGGCGTTCGTGGCCGGGCCAGGCGTACGCGCCCGCGGTGAGGGCCATGGCCGCGCAGGAGGCGGTCTTGCCGATGATGAAGCCCCAGCCCGCGAGGTAGCCCCAGAAGTCGCCGAGCCGTTCACGGCCGTAGACGTAGGTGCCGCCGGAGGCGGGGTAGCGGGCCGCGAGCCGGGCCGACGAGGTGGCGTTGCAGTAGGCGACCACGGCAGCGACCGCAAGGCCGACGAGCAGTCCCGAGCCCGCGGCACGGGCGGCGGGCGCGAACGCGGCGAAGATCCCCGCCCCGATCATCGACCCCAGGCCGATGAACACCGCGTCACTCACCCCTAGTCGCCGTTGCAGGCGGGAGGAGTTCGTGGCGGCGGGTGGAGTGCTCATCGTCGGCTCCTCGGCAGCGGAACGCCCGGTCAGGCATGCAGACGTTATCCGACCGCCCCCGTCGGGCCGGCTGGGTGGTGGAGCCGCGAGCTGAAGTCCCTCTTGGCTGCGGGAGGGGGATGTGCCGCGGATCGGCAGCGCACCCGTGCAGGGGCCCGTTCCCCAGTACGATCCGCGGGTTCTGGTGCCCGGTCCGGGCTGCCAGGACGTGTTCGACGCACTCGGCGCACCCCGGAGGGGTCGGCGCGGTGGCCGGCAAGCAGCTCGATCGGCTCCCGTGAGGGCCGGTCAGAAGCGCTCACGGGCCTCAGCACTGCGCGAAGACGTAGCCCTTCGTGCCCTCGGAGCTGACGTCGCGGTCGCGCAGGGTGACGGACAGCCGAGGGCCCCAGGCGTCGCAGGCGTTGCGGTAGTCCTTGCGCGTGTACTCGACGGCGAAGACCTTGTCGTCGTAGGCGTCGGCGAAGTCGCCGCACTCCTTGTACGCCGCGCACTCCTCGACGACGGCGAAGTCGAACCCGATGCGGGCGCGCTCGGGGAGGAGGTCGGTGGTGTTCTTCTGGGCGATGGCAAGGCCGCGGCCGTGGGCCCGTTCGGCGAGCAACTTGGCGAAGGCGGCGGCGTGTTCGGGCGTGAGGAGCTCGTCGGAACGCTCGTAGGAGTCCAGGTTGTCGGGCTCCACGGCGTCGTAGCCCGACTCCGCGCAGCCGTCGATCCACGGCCCGACGACGTCCATCAGTTCCCGGCGCTTGCCGGGCGTGGAGATGTCCAGGAGCGGCTCGTCCCAGTCGTCGTCGACCACCAGCGAGCCGTCGTCGTCCTTCAGGAGCAGGTCGGGGTGGTTCTTCTTCCACCAGGTGATGGCGTCGCCCGGCTGGGTCTGGAAGGCATTGACGTAACACACGTTGTACAGGCCCTTGGCCGGCTCGGCGGAGCGGTCGCGGGAGACCGCCCGCACGGCGTCGTCAGGTGGGTACGGGCCGCCGAGTTGGTAGTCGAAGACGGCGTTGGCCTTGGGCGTACGCACGGCGTCCGCCCCGTCCGTGGCGGCCGGGGTGTCCCCGCCGTCGTCGGTCGCGCAGGCGGCGGTCAGGAAAAGGGCGGCGGCGCAGACCGCAAGCCGGGCCGTGCGCGAGCGGTGCGGGTTGTACGGGTGGTGCGGGCGGTGCATCGAAGACTTTCGTTCGGGGCGGCTGCGGGTCAAGGCCTCCGCCGGATCAGTGCGCCACGAGTCCGGCCGGGTGACCTCGGAGTTCCCGGCGGACCTCAGTGCGCGATGGAGTCGATGAGCTCGCGCGCCCCCTGGCGCAGCAGCGTCACCGCCACCGACGTGCCGAGCGTCGCCGGGTCCAGCGGCCCGGCCCACTCGTGGGCGTTCAGGACCGTCTTGCCGTCCGGGGTGAACACCCGGGCGCGCAGCGAAAGGTCGCCGCCCCGCTCGCAGCGCGCGTACCCGGCGATGGGGGAGTTGCAGTGCCCCTGGAGGACGTGCAGGAACATGCGCTCGGCGGTGGCCTCCCGCCAGGCGTCGGGGTCGCCGAGGCCCGACACGGCGTCGATGGTCTCCGTGTCGTCCTCGCGGCACTGCAGGGCCAGGATTCCCGCGCCGATCGGCGGGCACATCGTCTCCACCGACAGGACTTCGGTGACGACGTCCATGCGGTCGATGCGCTCGAGCCCCGACACCGCGAGCAGCAGCGCGTCCGCGTCGCCCGCGGCCAGCTTCTCCATCCGGCGCCCGGCGTTCCCGCGCATCGGGACGCATTCCAACTCCGGGTGGGAAGCGGCGAGTTGGGCGATGCGGCGCACTGACGACGTGCCGATGCGGGTCCCCGCGGGCAGCTCGTCCAGGGTGAGACCGCCCGGGTGGATGAGCGCGTCGCGGATATCGTCCCGCTTGAGGAACGCGGCGAAGGTGGTGCCCGCCGGAAGCGGCCGGTCCGCCGGTACGTCCTTGACGCAGTGCACCGCGAGGTCCGCCTCCCCGGCGAGCAGCGCCGCGTCGACCTCCTTGGTGAAGGCGCCCTTGCCGCCGAGCTTCGCGAGGTCTCCCATCCAGCGGTCCCCGGAGGTCGTGACCGGCACGACCTCCGTACGGATCCCGGGGTGCAGGGCGGCGAGTTCGGCGCGTACGCGCTCCACCTGGGCCAGCGCCATGGGGGAGGAACGGGAGACGATGCGGATCAGCTCAGGAGCGGACATGCGCACCACGATAGGCGCTCACAACAGCAGTCTGTTAAAGGGCTCCTCGGTTCGGCCGGGGGCCCGGGGCGGTCGGTCCTGGAGTGCGCGACGCCCCGGGCCCTCATAGCGTGAGAAGCAGCCGGTCACCGTCCCGCCCCGCGCGGGTCCCGGCCGCCAGCGACCCGGGAGGTCCTATGTCAGCCGCCGCCGCGCATCAGCGGTCTCCGATCGTTCTCGAACGGATGGCTCCCACTCATCTGGCCGACGTCCTCACCCTGGGGCGTGAGCTGTACGACACCTCGGTGAAGCCGTACACGTCCTGGTCGCTTTCGGCGATCGCCCGGCACTTGGACGCCGATGCCTCCTCCTGCTGGGTGGCGCTCGACGGTGACGCGCTCGCCGGGTTCGTCTGCGGCTCGATGGGGTTCGACCAGCGTGCGGACTGGGGGAACCTGGAGTGGATCGCCAGCGCACCCGCCTATCAGGGGCAGGGTGTCGCCAGCCATCTGGTGCAGGCCTGTTGCGCGACGCTGACCGCCGCCGGTGCCACGGCCGTGGTGACCGACGTCGAGTCGCGCAACACCGCCTCCGCCTCGCTGATGCGGCGCAACGGCTTCAAGGAGAGCGTGTCGGTCACCCTCTTCGTGCGTGACGCCCCCGACGCGGCGGTCTGACACTCCCGGCACCGCTACCCCGCACAGTCCTTGCCCGGCTCCAACGGCGGTGCAGCTACGCCCAGATGGGACTTGCAGCGTGGCGTGTTCCCCGCGTCCTCGTGCCAGGCGGCAGGACGCGGGCGGATGAAGAACGCCGCCGCTGCCGCCGCGAGGACGAAAAGACCCGCGCAGCCCACGGCCGCCTTGCCGAATGCCGAGTTCAGCGCGTCCGGATCCGCGTACGCCGTGCCGGAAAGGCCCACCGCGAGCGGCAGCGCGGCGACGACCAGCATCTGGGCCACCCGCGCCGCGGTGTTGTTGACGCCGCTCGCCAGTCCCGCGCGCCCCGCGTCGACCGAGGCGAGGACCGTCGCCGTCAGCGGAGCCACGAACACACTCATCCCCAGGCCGAGGACCACCACCGCGGGCAGGACCTCCGTGACGTACGCGGCGCCGGGCTCGATCCGCAGCATCAGGAGCGCCCCGGCGGCCGCGATGAGCGGCCCGGCGACCAGCGGCAGGGTGGGCCCGACCCGCCGTGACAGATCCCCTGCCGCGGCCGAGAGCAGCAGCATCAGGACCGTGATCGGCAGCGTCGCCGTGCCGGCCTGCAGCGCGTCGTAGCCGAGCGTCGTCTGCAACTGCACCGGCAGCATGAACAAGAGCCCGCCGATGGCCGCGTACAGGCACAGCGTCATGACGTTGGCCGCGCTGAACAGGCGGGAGCGGAAGAGGGAGAGCGGCAGCATCGGGTTGCGGCGGCGGTGCTCCACCACGACGAAGGCGACGCCCGCCGCGATTCCGCCGAGCCCCGGCAGGACCGCCGCCGCCTTCGACGAGTCCCCCGCGGCGCCGATCAGCGAGAAGCTGATGCCCGCCAGGAACAGCGCCGCCAGGCCCGCCCCCGTCACGTCGAACGGCTTCTCCGCGGCGCCTTCGGCCCGACTCTCCGGCACATGGCGCACCGCGAAGAGCACGAGCGCCGCCAGCGGCACGTTGATCAGGAAGATCCACCGCCAGCCGGGGCCGTCGATCAGCCAGCCGCCCAGGAACGGCCCGATGGCGCCCGCGACCCCGCCGAGCCCCGACCAGGCGCCCACCGCACGTGCCTGGTCCTGTGGCCGGAACGACGTACGCACCAAGGCCAGTGATCCCGGCGTCAGGAGCGCACCGCCGATGCCCTGCAACGCCCGTGCCGCGATGAGCGTTCCGGCGTCCTGCGCGAGCCCGCAGAGCGCGGAGGCCACGGCGAACCACACCACGCCGATGACCAGGGTGCGCCGCCGTCCGATGCGGTCGCCGAGCGCTCCGCCGAGCAGCAGCAGCGCCGAGAGCGTGAGCATGTAGGCGTTGACGACCCACTGCAGGGACGCGATCGACGTGTCCAGGTCGCGGCCGAGGGTGGGCAGAGCGACGTTGACCACCGTGCCGTCCAGCATGGCCATGCCTGAGGCGAGAACGGCGCAGGCGAGCACCCAGCGGCCCCGTGCCGAGGCCAGCGCGACACCCCCGCCGGCGTCTTGTGTCGCTGAAGCCTCGGATTCGGTTGCCATCGGCCCTCCGTCCGTCCTACATGTGCACCGCGCCGCCGCCCGCGTCCGAGTGGGCCGGGGCGCCCCTGCGGTACAGCACGACCGTAACGATCAGTCCGATCGCGAAGAAGACCGCCGACCACGTGTACGCGGTCGAGTAACTCTCCATCGCGGGCCGGGCCTTCACCTGGGGCGTCGGCTGCCTGCCCACGAGGTAGTCGGCTGCGGCGCTCGTCGCGAGGGAGTTGAGCAGGGCCGTGCCGATCGAACCGCCCACCTGCTGGCTTGTGTTGACCATCGCCGACGCCACACCCGCGTCGTGCGCGGCGACGCCCGCGGTCGCCATGCTCATCGCGGGGGCGAAGACCAGGCCGAGCCCGAGACCGGCGACGAGCAGCGGCGGCAGCACGTGGGCCGCGTAGCCGCTGTGCACGTCGAGGGCGGTGAGCCAGGCCATCGCGGCCGCCGCGAGCCCCATGCCGAGCGGCACGATCGGCTTGGCGCCGAACCGCGGCACGAGCACGTTGGTCGTGACGACCGAGATCACCACCATCACGGCGACCATCGGCAGGAACGCGAGCCCCGTCTTGACCGGTGTGTAGCCGAGGATCTGCTGGAGGTAGTACGTCAGGAACAGGAAGACACCGAACATGCCGGCGCCGGAGATGAACATCGCGAGGAACGACGCTCCGCGGTCCCGGTCGAGCACCACGCGCAGCGGGAGCAGCGGATGCGAGGCCCGCGTCTGCCACCAGGCGAAGGCCGCCACCAGGACGGCGCCGACCACCAGGAACCCCCAGGTGTCGACGTCGCTCCAGGCGTGCGTCTCGGCGTTCGAGAAGCCGTAGACGACGCAGAACCAGCGCCAGTCCAGATACTCGGTCAGGACGCCGCCCAGGAGCAGTCCGACGGCGCCGCCCGCGCCCGCGATGGCGCCGTAGATGCCGAACGCCTTCGCGCGTTCCTTGGGGTCCGTGAACGTCGTGGTGAGCAGGGAAAGAGGAGCGCGCCGAACACGCCCTGGAGCGCGCGGGCCACCACCAGCATGGTGAAACTGGTCGCCGCGCCGCCGAGGGCCGAGGCGAGCGCGAAGCCGCCGAGCCCGGCGAGGAAGACCAGCTTGCGGCCCACCAGGTCGGCGATGCGTCCACCGAGGAGCAGCAGGCTGCCGAAGGCGAGGGCGTACGCGGTGACGATCCGCCCCCACGCCTGAAGGGCGCGGGAGGTGCCCCCCTCGGTTGCCGTCGCTGAACCCGAGGTCCCGCTGGGCCGAGGGCAGCGCGATGTTCACGATCGTCGCGTCGAGGACCACCATCAGCTGGGCGATCCTCACGACCCCGAGTATCAGCCAGCGGTGCTCGTGCCGCCCGCCGCTCAGCTGTGGGGCGGCCGGTGGTGGTGAGCCGGCCGACTGCACGGCCTCGAAGGGTTCCGGCGCGGGCGAGCGGTCCATCGATGGCCTCCAAACGCCCCCGTCACACGGTAGGCGCGCTGCTCGGAGGCCGCGACCGGGGCCTGGCGGAGGCGGGCCCCGGTCACGGAGCGTTCAACTCTGCGGGTGGGCGGTCAGCTCTGCGGCTCGCTGATGTTGACCATCCAGGGGATGCCGAAGCGGTCCGTACACATGCCGAAGACGTCGCCCCACATCTGCTTCTCCATCGGAACGGACACCGAGCCGCCGGCGGACAGCTTCTCCCAGTAGCCGCGGAGCTCGGCCTCGTCGTCTCCGCTGAGGCTCACCGAGAAGTTGTTGCCCGGGGTGTGGTCCATGCCCGGCGGGGTGTCCGCGCCCATCAGGGTGAAGCCGTTGGGCGCCTCCAGCATGCCGTGCATGATCTTGTCGGCGGCCGGACTGTCCTGCTGGCCGGCTTCGCCGAAGGTGTTGAGCGCGAGGTCGCCGCCGAATACCTCTTTATAGAACTCCAGCGCCTGGCGGGCATCGCCGCCGAAGCTGAGATACGGGTTGAGACGCGAGACCATGAAAACCTCCCGGAACGGGGTGGAACGGTCAGTTGCGCGGAGACTAGCGCGGGGCACTGACAACGGCCCGGCGAGTGGACTGACAACGGCCGGTGAGCGGACTGACAACGGCCCGGCGAGCGGCACGGGGACGGCTCGTCCCTTGATGGACGGAAAGTCCGCTGCGTGTAGCGTGCAGCCATTTGTCGCGGCCGGTTATTCAATCTTCATCAAATCCGGTCCGGCATCCGGACGGGCCTCTTGTGTGCGGACTGTATGCGAAATACGTTCTGCCGTATTCCTTGATCGTCCACGATCAGTCCGGAACCACCCTGGCGGAGGTACCTACTCGTGCGCCGAAAAGCGGTTGCCCTCGCGGCAGTTGCCCTGGTGATGTCCATGACGGCGGGCTGCGGCTCCTTGCAGTCCTCGGCCACCGAGGTCGGCGCTGAGCGCATGACCGACGACCGTCCCGTGCGTGACGGCGGCACCCTCACCGTCGCCCTCAACGCCGACCCGGACAAGCTCGATCCGACCCTCGCGCAGACCCTCGTGGGCCGCACCGTCTTCGCCGGGATGTGCGAGAAGCTCTACGACATCGACGAGCACGGGACCGTGATCCCGCAGCTCGCCACGGCCCTGCCCAAGACGTCGAAGGACGGACGCACCGTCACCTTCGGCCTGCGCAAGGGCTTGAAGTTCAGCGACGGCACCAAGCTGGACGCGGACGCCGCCGTCACCTCACTGCTGCGCCACCGCGACCTCCCGGGCTCGGCGCGCGCCACCGAACTCGCCCCGCTCGCCGGGGCGAAGGCGACAGGCCCGTACACGGTGAAGCTCACGCTCAAGCAGGCCTACGTCCCGCTCACGGCCGTCCTCGCGGACCGCTCCGGCATGGTGATGTCACCCGCCGCGCTCAAGGAGTACGGCAAGAACTTCACCAACCACCCTTCCTGCGTGGGCCCGTTCAAGTACGTGGAGCGCGTCGGCGGCGACCGCATCGTGCTCGCCAAGGACCCCAACTACTACGCGGCCGACCAGGTCCACCTCGACAAGGTGATCTACAAGCCGATACCCGACGGCAACGTACGCCTGGCCAATCTGCGCTCCGGCGACATCCAGATCGGCGACCAGATGACACCCGTCGACGTACGCAGCGCCCTCACCGAGCCCGGTCTCCAGCTCTTCAACTCGCCCTCGCTCGGCTACCAGGGCATCGGCTTCAACGTCGGAAACGTCAAAGGCCTCGGGGAGAAGCCGGGTCGCATCGACACGCCCCTCGCGCGTGACCCGCGCGTCCGAGAAGCCTTCGAGCTCGCCATCGACCGCGACCTCATCAACAAGGTCGTCTTCCAGGGCATGTACGAGCCCGCCTGCGGCCCCGTCTCACCCGAGTCCGCCATCGCGCCCGGCGTCAAGGCGTCCGAGTGTCCCAAGCGGGACGTCGCGAAGGCCAAGCGGCTGCTCAAGGACGCGGGGGTGCGCACTCCGGTCCGCATCGAACTGAAGGTGTCCACCACACCCGAATCCAGCCGCCTCGGCCAAGTCGTGCAGGCGATGACCAAGGAGGCGGGGTTCGCGGTCACGCTGCGCCCCACCGAGTACGCCACGATGCTCGAAGAGACCGACTCCGGGCGCTACGACGCCTTCACCAGCGGCTGGTCCGGGCGGCTCGACCCGGACGGCAACATCGCAAGTTTCCTCCAGACACGCGGCGCGATGAACGCCTACGGGCTCTCGGACCCGGCCATCGACCGGCTCGTCGAACGCGGCCGAGCCGAGGCCGACCCGGACGAACGCGCCAAGATCTACGAGGAGTTGACCCGGCGCGCCCAGGAGAGGCGCGGGCTCATCTACCTCTACCGGCAGAAGAACTACATCGTCGCCGGCAAGGACGTCGCAGGCATCCGCGTCTACGGAGACGGCCTGGTCCGCGTCACGACTGCGGGGTACACTCGATGAGCCTGAGCCCCCTGCGTCTGAAGGCCGCCCGCCTGAGCCCGGTGCGCCTGAGCCCCATGACGTCCTATCTGCTCACCCGTGTCCGCCAGTCCCTCATCACCCTCGTCCTGGTCAGCATGGTCGTCTTCGCCGGTATCCGCGCGCTGCCCGGCGATCCGGCGCTCGCGCTCGCCGGTGAGGAGCGCAGCCCAGAGGCGCTCGCCGCCATCCGCGAGAGCTACGGCCTGAACGACAACATCGTCGTCCAGTACGGGCGGTTCATCGGGCACGCGATCACCGGCGACCTGGGCACCTCCTCACGCACCGGCCTTCCCGTCTCCGACGCGATCACCGCCGCCCTGCCCATAACCCTCGAACTCGCCGCCCTCTCCCTGCTGTTGGCGGTCACGGTCGGCATCGGCGCGGGCATCGTCGCCGCCGTACGCCGCGGAAAGCCCGAGGAGTGGCTCGCCAACGCCCTCGCCCTCCTCGGCCTCTCCGTCCCCACTTTCTGGCTCGGCATGGTCCTGGTCCTCGGGTTCGCCATCGCCGTGCCGGTCTTCTCGGCCTCCGGATACGTGCCCTTCGCCGCCGACCCGCTGGACAACCTGCGCCGCATGGTGCTCCCCGCGATCGTTCTCGGCTCGGGGCTCGCGGCCGTCGTGATGCGCCAGACACGCGCGGCGATGCTCGACTCGCTCTCCGCCGACTACGTACGCACCGCGCGGGCCAAGGGCCTGTCCCGGCGCGAGGTCATCGGCGGGCACGCGCTGCGCAACTCCCTGGTCACGGTCGTGACCGTGCTCGGACTCCAGCTCGGCCACCTCATCTCGGGCGCGGTCGTCACCGAGCAGATCTTCGTCCTGCCCGGCTTCGGCAAGCTCACCATCGACGCCGTCTTCACCCGCGACTACGCGACCCTGCAAGGCGTGGTGCTGTGCACCTCCGCCGCGTACATCCTCATCAACCTGCTGGTCGACGTGGCGTATTCGGTCATCGACCCGCGCATCCGGCTCGGAGGTGCCCGGTGACGACAGCGGTGCTCACAACCCTGGGGCGGATACGTTCCGCGAGCGCGGGCGGCGGCAACGGCAAGCTGCGCGCCCTGCGCAAGAACCGGCTCGCCATGACTGGTGGCGTCATCGCCGCCGTCTTCGTCCTCGCGGCGCTCTTCGCGCCGCTGGTCGCGCCCTATGATCCCGCGCGCCCCGACTTCGCCAACGCCCTTGCCGAGCCCGGCTGGTCGCACTGGCTCGGCACCGACGACCTCGGCCGCGACCAGCTCTCCCGCGTCGTGTACGGGGCGCGGGCGTCCATGCAGGTGGGCGTGGTCGCGGTGGCGCTCGCGTTCGTCGTCGGCGTACCGCTCGGCCTGCTCGCGGGCTATTACGGCAAGTTCACCGACAGCGTGGTCTCGCGGCTCACCGACACGATGCTCGCCTTCCCCTTCCTGGTGCTCGCGGTCGGGCTGGCCGCGGTGCTCGGCCCCTCGCTCACCAACGCGACCATCGCCATCGGGATCTCGCAGATCCCGGCGGTCATCCGCATCACCCGCGCGGAGACACTGCGGCTGCGGCACGTCGACTACGTGGCCGCCGCGGTCGCCAACGGCGGCGGCGACGCCACCGTGCTCTTCCGGCACATCTTGCCCAACGCTACCTCCGCGCTGACCGTCCAGGCGACCGTCGGCATCCCCGCCGCGATCATCGGCGAGGCACTGCTCAGCTTCCTCGGTCTGGGAGTTCAGCCACCGGAGGCGTCGCTCGGCGTGATGCTCTCCGGCGCCCAGTCCTTCCTCGCGCCCGCGCCGTGGATGGCGGTCTTCCCCGGACTCGCGGTCGTCGCGGCCACCCTGGCGTTCAACCTGCTCGGCGACGGCCTCCGGGACGTCCTCGACCCCCGAGGAGCCACCCGATGAGCCTCCCCATGAGCAAGTCCGTACTGAGCGTGCGCGACCTGTCGGTCTCCTTCCGCTCCGACACCCGCACCGTGCACGCCGTCGACCATCTCTCGTACGACGTCGCAGCGGGCGAAGTGCTCGCGGTGGTCGGCGAGTCGGGGTGCGGCAAGTCCGTCACGGCGATGGCCGTGATGGGGCTCCTGCCGCCCACCGCCCACATCGAGGGATCGATTCGACTCGGTGGCGCGGAGATCGCGGGAGCGAGCGAGAAGGAGCTCGGGCGGGTCCGCGGCAAGGACATCGCGATGATCTTCCAGGAGCCGATGACCTCGCTGAACCCGGTCCTGACCATCGGCCGCCAGATAGGCGAGGTGCTCCGGCGTCACCAGGGCCTGTCCAAGAAGGAGGCACGCGCGCGTGCCGTGGAACTCCTCGACCTGGTCGGCATCCCCGCCCCCGCCCAGCGCGTCGACGAGTACCCGCACCAGCTCAGCGGCGGCATGCGGCAACGCGTCATGATCGCCATCGCGGTCGCCTGCGACCCGTCCGTCCTGATCGCCGACGAGCCGACCACCGCGCTCGACGTCACCGTGCAGGCGGGCATCCTCGAAGTGCTCCAGTCCCTGCGGGAGAGGCTCGGCACCGCGATCGTGCTCATCACCCACGACCTGGGCGTGGTGGCCGACGCCGCCGACCGCGTCCTGGTCATGTACGCGGGCCGGCCCGTCGAACAGGCCCCGGTGGACGAGCTGTTCGCCGAGCCGCGCCACCCGTACACCCGCGGGCTGCTGGGCGCGGTCCTCCGCCCCGGCGGTGAGGGCAAGCGGCGGCTGCCCGAGATCCCCGGCCTGGTGCCGAGCCTCGACGCGCAGCCGGACGCCTGCACCTTCGCCCCGCGCTGCGCGCACGCCGACGACCGGTGCACGACGTCCAGGCCCGGCTTCAAGGCGGTCTCCCGGAACGCCGGTGCCGACGCCGCGCACCGGGCGGCCTGCTGGCACCCGCAGGACGCGGCTGTGCTCACGCCCACCACCCAGGAGGCCGGACAGTGATCCCCACACCCGTTCTTGAACTGTGCGGCCTTCAGCGGCACTTCGCGGGCCCCGGCGGCGTCGTGCGCGCCGCCGACGGAGTCACGCTCACGGTCGGCAAAGGCGAAGTCGTGGGCCTGGTAGGGGAATCGGGGAGCGGCAAGTCGACCGTCGGACGCTGCGCAGTACGGCTCGACGACCCGACAGGCGGCACCGTCCACATCAACGGCACGGACGTGACCCGTCTCTCGCGGCGCGCCCTGCGGCCCCTCCGAAAAGACTTCCACCTCGTCTTCCAGGACCCCTCGTCCTCGCTCGACCCACGGATGACCGTCGGGCAGATCATCGCCGAACCTCTGCGCCTGCACGGCATAGCCAAGGGGGAGGCGGCACGCGCGCGCGTGGCGGAACTCCTCGGCCAGGTCGGCCTGCGCCCCGAGCACGCCGACCGGCATCCGCACGAACTCTCCGGCGGGCAGCGCCAGCGCATCTCCATCGCCCGCGCGCTCTCCGTCGACCCGGACCTCCTGGTGGCCGACGAACCCACATCGGCCCTCGACGTCTCCGTCCAGGCCTCGGTGCTCAACCTCCTCGCCGATCTCCAGCGGGACCGCGGCTTCGGGTGCCTGTTCATCACGCACGACCTGGCCGCCGTGGAGTTCCTCGCCGACCGCATCGCGGTCATGTATCTCGGCCAGATCGTCGAACAGGCCCCGACCGCCGAGCTGTTCGCCGACCCCAAGCACCCGTACACACAGGCGCTCCTGTCCGCCGCGCCCGTGCCCGACCCGGCGGTCCAGCGCACTCGCGAGCGCATCGTCCTCAGCGGCGAACTGCCGAGCCCGCTCGCCCCGCCGCCCGGGTGCCGCTTCCACACGCGCTGCCCGCTGGCCGTCGACCGCTGCCGCGTCGAGGTGCCCGAGCTGCGCGCGCTTCCCGGAGGCGGCGGACGCGAGGTGTCCTGCCACCTCGTCGCCTCCGACGGCACGGCTCCGGACGCGGCCGCCGCCCCGGCCCTCCGTACGATCCCCAGTACCCGCACCGCACGCTAGGAGCAGCACTCTTGTTCACCACTAGGCCGACCCTCCAAGGCACCTTCGGCATGGTGTCCTCCACCCACTGGCTCGCCTCGCAGTCCGCGATGGCCGTCCTGGAGGACGGCGGCAATGCTTACGACGCGGCGGTCGCCGCGGGTTTCGTCCTGCACGTCGTCGAGCCGCACCTGAATGGCCCCGCGGGCGAGGTGCCGATCATCCTGGCCCCCGCCGACGGGGTGGTGCGCGTCCTGTGCGGGCAGGGCGTCGCGCCCGCCGGAGCGACCGTGGGCCACTACCGCTCGCTCGGCCTCGAACTGGTGCCGGGCACAGGGCCGCTCGCGGCCGCCGTGCCGGGCGCCTTCGACGCGTGGATGCTGCTCCTGCGCGACCACGGGACCAAGTCCCTCGCCGATGTCCTCAAGTACGCCATCGGGTACGCGGAAGACGGGCACGCGCCCGTGGAGCGCGTCGGCGAGACCGTCGAGACGGTACGCGAACTCTTCGAGACCGAATGGCCCTCGTCGGCCGAGATCTACCTGCCCGACGGCCACGCCCCGCGCCCCGGCGAGCTCCTGCGCAACCCGGCGCTCGCCGCGACCTGGCGCCGCGTGATCGAGGAGGCCGGGACGGGCTCACGCGTCGAACAGATCGACGCCGCGCGGAAGATCTGGAGCGAAGGGTTCATCGCCGAGGCGCTGGTACGCCAAGCGGGTCGCCCCACGATGGACACCAGCGGATCCCGGCACACCGGGACGCTGACGGCCGCCGACCTCGCCGGATGGCAGGCGAGCTACGAGACCCCCGCGACGTACGACTGGAACGGCTGGACGCTCTGCAAGGCGGGCGGCTGGAGTCAGGGCCCGGTCTTCCTCCAGCAGCTGGCCGTGCTCCCCTCGGCGCTCGCGGACCTGCCCGCGTACGGCTCCGCCGACTACGTCCACCTGCTGATCGAGGGCTGCAAGCTCGCCATGGCCGACCGCGAGGCCTGGTACGGCGACGCGGACGGCGCCGACACGGTCCCCGTCGCCGATCTGCTGTCCGCCGCCTACAACGAGGAGCGGCGCACGCTCATCGGCGAGAAGGCCTCGCACGACCTGCGCCCCGGAAGCCCCGGCGGGCGCACGGCGAAGATCTCCGCCCACGCGAGCGCCGTGGCCGCGGGCGAGCCCGGCTTCGACGCGCTCGGCCTGCCCGGAGCGGGCGCCGGTGAGCCGACCGTCGCCAAGAGCGGCACGTCACCCGTGCCCGGCGAACCGGCCGTATCGGCGGACGGCGCGACCCGCGGCGACACCTGCCACCTGGACATCGTCGACCGCTGGGGCAACATGGTCGCGGCGACGCCGAGCGGCGGCTGGCTGCAGTCCAACCCGGTCGTCCCGGAGCTGGGGTTCCCGCTCGGCACCCGCCTCCAGATGGCGTGGCTGGAGGAGGGCCTGCCCAACTCCCTCACGCCGGGCCGCCGTCCGCGCACCACCCTGACGCCGTCCCTCGCGCTCAAGGACGGCGTACCGGTGATGGCGTTCGGTACGCCCGGCGGAGACCAGCAGGACCAGTGGCAGGTGCACTTCTTCCTGGCGGTCGCGCTGCGCGATTCCGTACGCGGAGGCCTCGACCTCCAGGGCGCCATCGACGCCCCCAACTGGCACAACGACAGCTTCCCCGGCTCCTTCTACCCGCGCGGCATGCGCCCGGGGAGCGTCACGGTCGAGTCCCGCATTGACGAGGCGGTCATCGAGGAGCTGCGGCGGCGCGGGCACGACGTGACGGTCGGCGAGCCGTGGTCGGAGGGGCGCCTGTGCGCGGTGGCACGGGACCCGCGGACCGGCGTGCTTTCGGCGGCGGCCAACCCGCGGGGGATGCAGGGGTACGCCGTGGGGCGGTAGAGAAGCCGGGTACGCGGCGCGCGACGCCGCGTACCCGGCCGGCCGTGCCGCAGGGCTCCTCGGATTTGCGTCTGCCGGGTTCGCGCCGTTGCCGACCGCGGATCGTGGTCCGTCCTCGCGCAGTTCCCCGCGCCCCTTCGGGGCGCTCTCCGGGGCGTCAGGGCCGGCCGCTCGTGCCCTGTCCGTCGAGCGACTCCTCCGACGACCGCTCGGGCTCCCGCGGGGAGGGCAGGGCCACCGCGGTAGTGGCCTCGCGGCGGCGCGACACGGCGCCGCCCACCAGCGCGGCCACCGGCTGCGCGAAGCGTGCGGTCAGCGGGCCGACGATCACCAGGATCAGGACGTACGCCGTGGCCAGTGGGCCGAGCGACGGCTCGATGCCCGCGGTGACGGCAAGCCCCGCGATGACGATGGAGAACTCGCCGCGCGCCACAAGCGCACCGCCCGCCCGCCACCGCCCCTTGACGGAGATCTTGGCGCGGCGGGCCGCCCAGTACCCCGTGGCGATCTTCGTGCACGCCGTCACGACGGCGAGCAGGAGCGCGGGCAGCAGCACCGGCGGGATGCTCGCCGGATCGGTGTGCAGGCCGAAGAAGACGAAGAAGACCGCGGCGAACAGGTCCCGCAGCGGCGCGAGGAGGCTGTGCGCGCCCTCGGCGACCTCGCCGGACAGCGCGATACCGACCAGGAACGCCCCCACGGCGGCGGAGACCTGGAGCTGCTGCGCGATACCGGCGACCAGGATCGTCAGACCGAGGACGACCAGGAGCAGCTTCTCGGGGTCGTCGCTCGACACGAAGCGCGAGATGACGCGGCCGTAGCGCACGGCGAGGAACAGCACCAGACCGGCCGCCCCGAGCGCGATGCCCAGGGTGAGACTGCCCGCGGCCCAGCCGACACCGGCCAACAGGGCCGTGATGATGGGCAGATACACCGCCATCGCCAGGTCTTCCAGGACCAGGATGCTGAGGATGACGGGCGTCTCGCGGTTGCCGAGGCGCCCCAGGTCGCCGAGCACCTTGGCGATGACCCCGGACGACGAGATCCAGGTGACGCCCGCGAGAACGACGGCGGCGACAGGACCCCATCCCATGAGCAGCGCGGCGATCGCGCCCGGCACGGCGTTGAGCCCCATGTCGACGAGCCCGGCCGGGTACTGCGTCTTGAGATTGCTGACCAGATCGCTCGCCGTGTATTCGAGGCCCAGCATCAGGAGCAGCAGGATGACGCCGATCTCGGCGCCGATCGCGACGAACTCCTCACTGGCGCCCAGCGGAAGCAGACCGCCCTCGCCGAACGCGAGCCCGGCGAGCAGATAGAGAGGGATCGGGGAGAAGCGGAACCGCCCGGCGAATCTGCCGAGCAGCCCGAGCGCGAGGATGATCGCGCCGAACTCGATCAGGAAGACAGCGGAGTGCATCGAATCACTCCCGCCCGAGTATCGCGGCGGCGCTCTCCACACCCTCGCGGGTGCCGATCACGATGAGCGTGTCCCCGCCCGCGAGGCGGAAGTCGGGCGCGGGCGACGGAATGGCGTCGGCCCTGCGCAGCACGGCCACGATGGAGGCACCGGTCTCGGTGCGCATCTGGGTCTCGCCGAGCAGGCGACCGTTCCAGTGCGAGGTGCCGGACACCTCGATGCGCTCGGCGACGAGGCCGAGATCGGTGGTGTGCAGGAGGTTCGGGCTGTGGTGCGAGGGCATCAGCGCGTCGATCAGGGCGTCCGCCTCACCGGAACTCAGCCGCAGCGAGAGCGCGCACTCGTCGGGGTCGTCGGCGCGGTAGGCGCTGAGGGTGCGCGCGCCGTCCCGGTGTGCGACGACCGAGACCCGGCGCTGTTCTCGGGTCGTCAGGTCGTACCGGATTCCGATGCCTGGAAGTGGCGTCTGGCTCAGACGTGAAGCGGGCACAGCTTTCCCCTAGGTGCTGATCGGGCTGCTAGTTGCTTGATCGGGCTGATGGGCGTCAATACGGCGTTAAGGTCACCCTATCGGCCCGTTCTTTGCCAGAACTTGGTGGTAGGGGTCCCGCTCCGGGGCTATGGCTGACGCTCCGCCAACACCGTCTCGACGGAATCGGCTTCCGCCGGTGACTTGTCCTCGCGATAGCGCACGACCCGGGCGAAGCGGAGCGTGACGCCGGCCGGATAGCGGGTGGACTTCTGCAGCCCGTCGTAGGCGATCTCGACGACGAGCTCCGGACGTACGGTCACGACGAAGCCGTCGTCGCTGACCGCGAGCTCACGCAGCCGCTCGGTCTGCCAGGCGAGCATCACGTCGGTCATGCCTTTGAAGGTCTTGCCGAGCATGGCGAACGTTCCGTCCGGTCGCCGGGCACCCAGATGCAGGTTGGACAGCTTGCCGGTCCGCCGCCCATGCCCCCACTCGGCGGCGAGCACGACGAGGTCCAGGGTGTGCACGGGCTTGACCTTCAGCCAGCTCGCACCGCGGCGCCCTGCGATGTACGGCGCGTCGAGGGCCTTGAGCACGACGCCTTCATGGCCGCGGCGCAGCGTGTCGGCGAAGAACTCCTCCGCGGCGCCGAGTTCGGCCTCGTCGGCGGGGTCGGTGACGAGGGCGCGCCGCACCCGCATCGGCTCGGGGACGAGCCGGGCCAGATGGCTGTGACGCTCGACGAACGGCAGATCGAGGAGATCCATCCCCTCGGCGTACAGGGCGTCGAAGAAGACGGGGGAGACGGGGAGTCCGGCGGCGGCGGTGGTGACGTCGACACGGGACCCCACGCGTCCGGCGATCTCTTGGAAGGGCCGGGGTCTGCCGTGGCTGTCGAGCGCGATGACTTCACCGTCGAGAATGAAGGTATCCCCCGCCAAGCCCCGTGCGGCGTCGGTGAGTTCGGGCAAGCGGTCGGTGATGTCGTCGAGGGTACGGGTGTAGACGCGGACGTCGTCCCCGTCGCGGTGCACCTGGACGCGAATGCCGTCCAGCTTCTCCTCGACGGCGCACGGCCCGCCCAGCTTGCCGACCCCTTCGGTGACGGACCCGGCGCCGTGCGCGAGCATCGGCAGCACGGGCCGCCCGACGCTGAGCCGAAACTCGTCCACCGCGCTCGGCCCCCTCGCGAGGAGGGCCTCGGCGACGGGCGTCACCGCCCCGGCGAGCATCACCGCGCGGCGCACGGATGCCGGCGGGGCCTCCGTGGCGCGGGCGAGGCCCTCCACGGCGATGGCATCGAGGGCACCCTGCCGGACCTCGCCGGTCAGCAGCCCGACGAGGAACCGCTGCTCCTCGCCGGTGGCGGAACCCATCAACTCCCTTACGAGTCGCCTGCGTTCGGCCTGGGACCCCTGCCCCGACACGGCGCCGATGGCGGTCAGGGCGTTGTCCGTGGCCTGCACGGTGAGGGTGGGCTCGGCGGCGGGCGGGGGCGCCTCCTTCAGAAGACTCCACCCGATACCCAGCCTCCCCTGGGGGAGGCGGCCCGCGAGGTAGGGGATGACGATGGGGGCGTCGGCGGGGGCGGCCGCGCGGAAGAGGCCGGCGAGGAGGGTGATCTTCTGGGACCGGGCGGGGGTGGTGGCGACGGCGGCGGATACGTGGGCCAGGCGGGCGAGGAGCATGCGTTCTCCTTTCCCCGATCCCGCCCCTACCCGAAACCGGGCCCTTTCCCGCCCACCCACCCGGCGAAGCTTTCAGCCCGTCCGGCGTTTGAGGACGAACTCGGCGGAGCCGGTGATGACGGCACGCAAGGCCCCCGCGCCAGCGGGTTTTCGGGAAGGGGCGGGGTTGGGGACTGAGCCTGTTGCCCCGCCCCCGACTACGGACTGTGGCAGATATGGATCGGCCCGACCCAGGGCTCACAGACCGGCGACGGCGGAGGCGTGGGCTCGACCGGCGTCGGGTCCACCGGAGTGGGTGTCGGGGGAGGCGTAGGCGTAGGCGTCGGTACCGGCGTCGCAGTCTCCGTCGGCTCGACGGGCGGCACGACCGGCTCGGTCGGCTCAGTAGGCGCCACCGGCTCAACCGGCTCAACCGGGCCCGGCACCTCCGGCTGCTCCACCGGACCCTGCTGCTCAGCCTGAGCCGGCGGCTCAGCCGGGGGCGCCACCGGCTTCGCAGGAGCTTCCTCCACGGGAGAATCCCGCACCGCAGGCGCCTCCTCCGCCGGAGCCGGAGCAGAACCAGGCCCCGCACCCTCCCCCCGAGGCTCCGGCACAGGAGCCGTCGAGTCCGTCGAAGAGGGAGCCCGCTCCGGCGCCCCGCTCTCCACCGCAGTGGCCCGCTGTGGCGGCACCGCAGGGCCCGGCCCCCCGAGCACGAGCCCCGCCGCCACAGCCGCCCCCGCCACGGACACACCCACGACCCCCGCCACCGCGGCAGGCACCTTGCCCCCTCCGGTGAGGACGTGACGTACGCCGTGCAGGAAGCCCCCGTGCCCACCCGAGCCGGAAGCGGCCCCCGCGGCCCCCGCAGCCCCCGCGGAACCCGCGGCCAGCGGCAGGAGGAACTTGCCCGTGCCGCCCAGGACGAAGATCAGCAGCGCCGGTCCGGCCAGCGCGGGCAGCCGGTCGTTCGCGCGGGCGAGCAGCGCGAGCCGTCCCCGGCAGTCGGCGCAGCCGTCGAGGTGGGCGAGCAGCTGCTCGGACTGCCGGGCCGAGGCCTCGCCGCGTATGTGCCCGGGTATGCGGTCCCAGTGCTGCTCGCACGCGGGATCCTCGGGCGTCCCGGGATGCGCGCGCAGGAACGCCTGCCGCATCCCCTCGCGGGCGCGGTGGAGCAGTACGGCCGTCGCGCCCCGCCCGGCACCGATCCGGCGCCCGACCGTCTCCAGCGGCTGCCCCTCCGCCTCGGCGAGCCACAACGCCTTCACCCAGCGCTCGGGCAGCTGCCCGAGCACGCGGCCGAGCAGATCCACGGAGGAGACACGGTCACCGGGGTCGTCACCGCCACCGGCCACCACGCCGAAGGGCTCGACCGTCTCCGGGGCATGCGGATCACGCGGTGTCTCGCGCCCGGCATCGCGCCCCACGGCCGCGGCCAGGTGCCGCACGGTCGTCATGAGGTACGCCGGTACGTTCTCGATCTCGTGCCCCGCGGACAGCCGCCGCCAGACGCGGAAGTGCGCCTCCGCGACGAGGTCGTCGGCGACCCAGGCGCTGCCGGTCAGCGAGCGCGCGTAGGCGACGAGGCGCGGCTGTTCCTCCTCGTAGATGCGGGAGTACGCGGCCGTGGCGGGCGTGGTGACGGGCCCGTCGGCGGAGACGTCGGTCATGGCAGAAGCTCTCCCGGTCCCACTGCGGGTGGTTCGGACGAATTCGAAAGCCTAGGCGTTAAATGTCCGACTTGTGATGCGGGAGTGGCGCAGGTCACAGAGATCGGCCCGCGTGTCGCGTAATGAACCACCTGGCCACGGACTCGAACAGGCACGGAAGAACGCAGAGCGAGCAGCGGCAGCTGCGCCAGAACAGGAGTCCGATCATGGCCGTCACCCTTGAGCAGCCCGCCCGCGCCTGCCTGATCACCCCCGAAGGGCGCGAGCGCGCGCTGCCCGTGACCCTGCGCTATGAGGCGGCCGACCCCCTGGCCGTCCAGATCGTCTTCCCGTCGGAGGCCTCCCTCGATGGCGCGGAAGTCACCTGGATCTTCGCCCGTCAGCTCCTGGAGGAGGGGCTCCGCGCCCCCGCGGGCGGCGGCGACGTGCACATCTGGCCGTGCGGCCGGGCCCGCACGGTTCTCGAGTTCCACGCGCCGCAGGGTCTGGCCCTTGTGCAGTTCGACAGAGCCGTGCTGCGGCGTTTCCTGCTCCGTACGTACGCCGTGGTGGGGGTGGGGCGCGAGGCCGCGGGGCTCGGCCTCGACCAGGATCTCGCCCGTCTGCTGGGCGGAGTCTGAGCGGGAGGCCCCCGGCCACGATCAGCGGTGGAGGCGGGCCGACCGCCGCCGCCGGATCACCACCACCGCACCCGCCACCAGAGCCGCCGAACCCCCGGCCACGAGAAGGTTCGCGGTCCAGTCCGAGCCGTCCGAACCGCTCGCATGGGCGGCGAGCTCGGCAGCGGGCACGGGACCCTGCGCCGTGCCCCGCCTCTCGTTCTCGGGGATCAGCGAACCCACCGGCCTGACGTGCTTCGCCGCCTTGAACCCCCAGTCGAGGAGCGACCTGGTCTCCTCGTACACGCGGTACCCGCCGCGAGCCTGAGGGTTCATCACCGACACGACGAGGGTTCGGCCGCCGCGCTGCGCCGCGCTGATGAGGGTGTTGCCCGCGTGGCTGGTGTAGCCGTTCTTGATGCCGAGCAGGCCCGGGTAGGGGGCCACGCCGTCGGCTCCGGTGAGGAGCCGGTTGGTGTTCTGGATGGGGTAGGACCAGTCGCCGTGCGGGAACTTCGCGATCGACGTCGAGCAGTAACGGGCGAACTGCGGGTCCGCGAGCCCCGCCCGGCCGAAGACCGCCAGGTCGTACGCCGATGACACCTGCCCCGCCGCGTCGTAACCGTCGGGAGAGACCACATGGGTGTCGTGGGCGCCCAAGGCGCGGGCCTTCGCGCGCATCTGACGGACGGTCCGCTGCCAGCCGCCGTTGAGCTTGGCCAGCACGTGCACGGCGTCGTTGCCGGAGCTGAGGAACACGCCGCGCCACAGGTCGGCGACGGTGTAGCTGCGCCCCGCCTCGACCCCCACCAGGCTGCTGCCGTCCCCGACCTCGGAGAGCTCGCTCTGGGTGACCCGGTGCCGGGCCACGGCGTCCAGGTGGGGCAGGGCCGTGAGGGCGAAGAGCGACTTCAGGGTGGAGGCGGGCGGCAGTTGACGGTGCGCGTTGTGGGCGGCGAGCACTTCGCCCGAACGGGCGTCGGCCACCAGCCAGGAGAGAGCGGAGACGTCGCTCGGCACGGCCGGGGCGCCGGCGCCGGGCCGGACCTGAACGCCCGGCCTGTCGAGGAGGTTCGAGGAGTATGCGGGTCCCGGCTTGGGTGGCGTGGGCTCCTCGACGGCCGCGGAGACGGGTGTGGGCAGGAGGACCAGAGCGGCCAGCGCGAGGGCCGCGGTGCGGACGGACGAGGAGCGCGGGAGGTACCTGATGACCATTCAGTCACCGTACGAGCGCGGCCTGAAGCCCGCAGGTCAGCTTGGTCCGGCTGGATGTACGGGGTGGCCGGCGGCCTGCGCGCCAAGGGAGTTGTGAGGTCGGTCCCGAATGACCGCTCTCCCCATTATTTCCCCCCAGGTACCCAGGACCGTCACCCCGCCCGCCCCTCAGCCGCGCGCCCTGACGTGGAGATCCAGCCCCTTCGTCCCCGGCGCCTCCACGCCCGGCAGCAACCGCATGTCGTGGTCGTAGTCGCCGCCGACGAGCGAGCGGAACGGGACCGGCTCATCCGTGAAGAGCCCGGCGAGGCGTCGCGCGTACTCCCGCTTCGCCGCCGCGAACTGATCCTCCGGCAGCTCGTTGGCGGCGTACACCGCGAACGGCTCCAGGGGCGCCATGCCGGTGAACCAGAACAGGCCGTGCTGCACCGGATGCAGGACCTCCGCGAGACGCCCGTGGATCCCCCGCTCGGAGAACGACGACTCCCGGGCACCGACCGTCACCGACACCAGCGCACGGCGCCCCGCCAAGGCGCCCTCGCCGTAGGGCGGTGGGAGCGCGGGGCCGTAGCCGAAGCCGCTGGTGAAGACGCGGTCTATCCAGCCCTTCAGAATCGCCGGGGCCGAGAACCACCACATCGGGAACTGCAGGATCACCGCGTCGGCACGGCGCACCTTCTCCTGCTCCGCCGCGATGTCGGGCGAGAGGCGGTCCGCAAGGGTGTCCCGCTCGGAGGCGGCCATCACGTGCAGTCGCCGGTCCGCGACGTGGCCGGGGAAGTCGTCGGCGTCCACCGTCGCCTTCCACTTCATCGCGTAGAGGTCGGACACCTGCACCTCGTGCCCGGCCGCGCGCAGCTCGTCGACGGCGAAGGCGGCCAGCGACGCGTTGAGCGAGCGGGGTTCCGGGTGGGCGCTGACGACGAGGATCTTCTTGTGCTGGGGCGTGGCTTCGTTCATGACGCCACGTTCTCCCGGCGCGGGCGGCGCAGCCAGAACCCTGTGCGACCGTCGGAACGCCGATCCTGGTACTGCGAGGGCCACGCATACTTGATCCATGGACGGCGGGGACCACATGACGAACGCGGATCACATGACGAACAGTGACGGGATCGGCGACACCCGGCGGGCACTCGGCGGATTTCTGCGTGCCCGCCGCGGGCGGGTCGCGCCGGAGCATGTCGGGATCGCCGGGGGACGCCGCCGACGGGTGCGCGGGCTGCGCCGCGAGGAGCTGGCCCAGCTCGCCGGGATCAGCGTGGACTACTACGTACGTCTCGAACAGGGCCGGGCGACCCAGCCGTCCCCCGAGGTGCTCGACGCGCTCGCCGGGGCGCTCGGACTCGACGCCGCGGAGCGCGGGCACCTGACCACGCTGGCCGCTGCTCGGCGCGACCCCGCGCCCACGGCCCGGGTCAGCCCTCTGCTGCGGCGGATCCTGGACTCCATGGCCGGGTTCCCGGCCTTCGCGACGGACCACCGCCTCGACGTGGTCGCCTGGAACAGCCTCGGCGCCGAGCTGATCGGCGGCCTCGCCGAACCGCGGCGCCGGAACCGGAACAACGCGCGTTTCCTCTTCCTCGACCCCGCGTCGCGCGACGTCCACCCCGAGTGGGAGGCCAGGGCGGCGGAGGCCGTGGGCCAGCTGCGGGTGGCGGCGGGGCGTTACCCCGAGGACCCGGAGCTTGCCGCGCTCATCGCGGAACTGGCCGCGCGCAGCGCCGAGTTCCGGCGGATCTGGGACAGCGGCGAGGTCGTGATGTGCGCGGCGGGCCGCAAGCGGCTGCGGCATCCGGTGGCCGGTCTTCTCGCCCTGGACTTCGAGAGCCTGCATGTGCCGGCCGCGCCCGGTGAGACGGGCCTGGTGGTGCACGTGTTCAGCGCCGAGGAGGGCAGCGCGGAGAGCGACGCGCTCGCGGCCCTTGCCAAGGGCCTGACTCATGCCGCCGTGCCCGCCGGAGCCGCCCCTCACTCCTGAGACGGCACGTCCTTCACCTGCCGCGGACGGCGAAGGCGCGGTACACCGGCAGTCGCCGGTGTACCGCGCCTTGTCGGTGTGGCTGGGTTACTTCGGCAGGTTCGCCTCGATCGCCGCGACGACCTCGGGGGCGTCCGGCTCGGTCTGCGGGGAGAACCGGCCGACCACGTCGCCGCTCGCGTCGACGAGGAACTTCTCGAAGTTCCAGCGGATGTCGCCGGTGTGCCCCTCGGCATCCGCCGTGCCCACGAGGTTCCCGTACAGCGCGTGCCGGTCGTCGCCGTTCACGTCGACCTTCTCGGTCATCGGGAAGGTCACGCCGTACGTCGCCGAGCAGAACTCGGCGATCTCCTCGGACGTACCGGGCTCCTGGCCCATGAACTGGTTGCAGGGCACGCCGAGGACCGTGAAGCCACGGGCCGCGTACTTCTCCTGAAGCCGCTCGAGGCCCGCGTACTGCGGGGTGAGCCCGCACTTGGAGGCGACATTGACGATCAGGACGGCCTTGCCCAGGTACTGGCCCAGGTCCGCCGTGCCGCCCTGAAGGCTTTCGATCTTTACCGCGTCGTAGACAGACATGCTCCGGAGCCTACGCTCCAGCGGGTCGGTCACATCCCAGTAGCCGTCCGGTTCAGGCGTCCGCAGGCGACCAGTTCGACGGTTGTGGCCACCGCGATCGCCTGGATAGCCATGAGGGCGATCAGCACGAACAGCTGGACCGCGCCCGCGAGGACGGGGGACGCGCCGCCCAGGAGCATGCCGACGAAGGCTCCGGGGAGTGTGACCAGGCCGACCGTGCGGGTCTGGTCGAGTCCCGGCAGCAGGGCGTCCGACGCGGCGGGGCGGATCACCTCGAGGCGGGCGTCCCGGTCCGGCAGGCCAAGGGCCAGGCCGGCCTCGAACTCGCCGTTGCGGGAACGGAGTTCATCCAGGGCCCGGCGCCCGCCGAGCACCGTCGCGGTCAGCGCACCGCCGATGAGGATGCCCGTCACGGGGATCATGGCGATGCCCTTCACCGGCAGCAGACCGGCCAGGGTCAGCCCCGCCACCACCGGGACGACCGGCCCCGCGATCGGCAGCGCCGCCCACCACCAGGAGCCGTTGGCAGTGATGCGGCGCCCCGCCGTACGCGCGGCGACCGCGAACATCAGGAGCAGGAAGGCGAAGAGCGCCACGACGTGGTGGATCACCCAGCCGATCACCAGGGACACCACGCCCAGCTGCACGGCGGCCCGCACCCCTGCCACGAGGATCTCCCGCGCCCTGCCGTACGAGCCGTCGGGGGAGAGGCGGAACACGGCTGCCGTCGTGGCGGCGGCGAGCAGGAGGACGAGGAGCACCACGCCGAGCGTCGCGTTGACCGGAAGCAGGGCCTGAGCAGCGAGATCACGCACCCGCCCACCCTAGGCGGCGCCGCGGCCCGCGGATCAGGGAAAGCGCCTGAAATCGATGATCGGAACTCGTGCGTCCGGGGTCGTCGCGGGCGGGCCCGGTCTGTGAGGATGCGGGAAGAACATGCGATGCCGGACGAGCAAGTAACGCCGGAAGAAAGAAGGGCTGACCTCATGGCGCAGCAGGTACAGGGCGTGATCGCGCGCGCGAAGGGCGAGCCGGTACGGATCGAGACGCTCGTCGTGCCGGACCCGGGGCCCGGGGAAGCCGTGGTGAAGGTGCAGGCCTGCGGGGTCTGTCATACCGACCTGCACTACCGCGAGGGCGGCATCAACGACGACTTCCCCTTCCTCCTCGGCCATGAGGCGGCGGGCGTCGTGGAGTCGGTCGGCGACGGTGTCACGGAGGTCGCGCCCGGCGACTTCGTGATCCTCAACTGGCGTGCGGTGTGCGGCCAGTGCCGCGCGTGCCTGCGCGGCAGCCCCCAGTACTGCTTCGCCACGCACAACGCCAAGCAGAAGATGACCCTCACGGACGGCACGGAGCTCTCGCCCGCGCTCGGCATCGGTGCCTTCGCGGAGAAGACCCTCGTCGCCGCCGGGCAGTGCACCAAGGTCGACCCGGCCGCATCGCCCGCCGCGGCCGGACTCCTCGGCTGCGGAGTCATGGCCGGTATCGGCGCCGCCATCAACACCGGCAACGTGGGCCGAGGCGACTCGGTCGCCGTCATCGGCTGCGGCGGCGTCGGCAACGCCGCGGTGGTGGGCGCGCGCCTCGCCGGAGCCGCGAAGATCATCGCCGTCGACATCGACGACAAGAAGCTTGAGACCGCGAAGGGCCTCGGCGCCACGCACACCGTCAACTCCCGTGCGGCGGACCCGGTCGAGGCGGTCCGTGAGCTGACCGGCGGGAACGGCGCCGACGTCGTCATCGAGGCGGTCGGCCGCCCGGAGACCTATGAACAGGCCTTCTACGCCCGCGACTTGGCGGGCACGGTCGTCCTGGTCGGCGTGCCCACACCGGAGATGCGCATCGATCTGCCGCTCCTCGACGTCTTCGGGCGCGGCGGCGCGCTCAAGTCGAGCTGGTACGGGGACTGCCTGCCCTCACGCGACTTCCCGATGCTCATCGACCTCTACCAGCAGGGGCGCCTCGACCTCGACGCGTTCGTCACGGAGACGATCGCGCTGGCAGACGTGGAGAAGGCGTTCGAGCGGATGCATCACGGGGACGTCCTGCGTTCGGTGGTGGTCTTCTGATGGCGGCGCGCATCGACCACGTGGTCACGTCGGGCACGTTCTCCCTCGACGGGGGCACCTGGGACGTCGACAACAACGTATGGATCGTGGGCGACGACAGCGAGGTCGTCATCATCGACGCGGCGCACGACGCGGACGCCATCGCGGCGGCGGTCGGCGGGCGCCGCGTCGTCGCGATCGTGTGCACGCACGCCCACGACGACCACATCGACGCGGCCCCGGCCCTCGCCGACCGTACGGGCGCGCCGATTCTGCTGCACCCCGCCGACGCGGAGCTGTGGAAGCGGACGCACCCCGACCGCGCACCCGACGGCGAGCTGTCCGACGGGCAGGAACTCGCCGTGGCGGGCACGGAGTTGAAGGTCCTGCACACCCCGGGCCACTGCCTGGGCGCCGTCAGCCTCTACGCGCCCGCACTGGGTACGGTCTTCACCGGCGACACGCTCTTCGCGGGTGGTCCCGGAGCGACGGGCCGGTCGTTCAGCGACTTCCCGACCATCGTCGACTCGATCAGGGACCGCCTCCTCACCCTGCCCCCGGAGACGGTGGTGCGGACCGGGCACGGCGACAGCACGAGCGTGGGCGCGGAGGCGCCGCACCTGGAGGAGTGGATCGCCCGCGGTCACTGACCGACCGCGCTTACAACGGCCCCGCGTGGTTCACCGCGCGGGGCCTTTCGCGTACTGGCCCTGCTCCGCGATCTCCGATAAGTTAGGCAAGGCTTACCTAATGGAGGTTGAAGGATGGGTGTCCGTCACGCCAGCACGACCGTGCCCACTGCAGCGGCACGCGCTCGCTCACTGCTCACCACCGCGTGGTCCTGCGCGGTGACCACGGAGATCGGCAGGGATGAACTCGTCGGCGCGCACAGCGTCACGCCGGAGGGCATCCTCCTGCTGTCCCCGCCGCCCGACAGCGCGCTGGCCACCGCGATGATCTGCGCGCCCCGCGGCGAACCGTCCACCCTGGTGGAGTTCGCCGACGTCGCCCCCGTACCGGTCAGGGACCGGATCCGGGCCCGGCTGTGGCTGTCGGGGTCACTGGTACCCGACGGAGAGGGGTTCAACTTCGCGCCGACCTGCGCCGTACTGCACGACTCCACAGGCGGCCGCATCGGCATCGACCTCGACGAACTCGCCCTGGCCGCGCCCGACCCGCTGGCCGAGGCCGAGGCGCGTCTGCTCACCCATCTCGCCGACGCGCACGAGGACGCCGTCGAGCAGCTGACCCGGCTCGTGTGCGCGGACAGCCTGCACGGCGTGGTCCGCGTACGCCCGCTCGCCATCGACCGTTACGCGCTCACACTGCGCCTGGAGAAGGCCCGCAGTCAGGCGGACGTCCGGCTCGCCTTCGACGAGCCCGTCGAGGACGTGTCCCAGGTGACCGAGCGCATGCACATCCTGCTCACGAAGGCCCGGCACCTGCGCCGCCCCCTACTGCGCCCCACGCCCCCCGACGCCTGAATTCGCCGACCTCATGGACCGCAGCGCGAGTACGAGCACGCCGATGTCATCGAGAAACACCGGGTCCGGCAGCAGATCGGCCGGCAGGACGAGATAGGCGACCGCCCCCCAGAACACCCACTGGCGCTCGACGGGCAGTCCCGCCGCGCGCAACGTGCGGCGCGTGCGGACCAGACGTACGAGCAGCGCGATCGCGACCGCGAGTGTCGCGGCCACCAGGACCGCGCCGGCAACAAGGAGGACCGTGACTTCCGTGCTCATCAGACCCTGACCTCCGTCCTGCGACGTACGCGACGTCCTGTGCGGGCACTCGGCCCAGGCTATGGGTACCCGCGGGACGCCGCGCGAACATCCTGTCCCGCCCTCATATGACGGACGTCCCGCTCCCCGACGACGGACTTTCTGCCCTCCCATGACGGACGATGGAGGCCGGCACCACCGCCAGCTCCTCCAACTCCTTCCCGGAAAGGCAGAGATGAGCCAGACGCTGATCTTGGCAGGGCGGGTTCTGACCGGGCCGCGTGGCCAGTACGTCACGGACGGCGCCGTACTGACAGAGGGCACCGACATCGTCGCCGCGGGCGCCCGAGCCGAGGTCGAGCCCCTGGCACACGGCGTGTCGCGCCGCTACGTGCTGCCCGATGCCACGGTGCTGCCCGGCCTCATCGACGCCCATGTCCACCTGGTGTTCGACGCGAGCAAGGACCCCGTCGCGGTCCTGGACGCGCACAGCGACACCACCCTCATGGCGGCGATGGAGGAGCGGGCGCTCCAGTTCCTGCGCAGCGGCGTCACCACGGTGCGCGATCTGGGTGACCGGGGCCGCCTCACCCTGCGGCTGCGCGAGGAGATCGCCGCGTCCCGGGTGCGGGGCCCGCGGATCGTCGCCGCCACGACGCCGCTGACCACGAAGGGCGGCCACTGCTGGTTCCTGGGCGGTGAGGTGGAGGGCGAGGACGAGATCCGCGCCCTGGTCCGGCGCAACGCCGAGCTCGGCGCGGACGTCATCAAGGTCATGGCCACCGGCGGCGGCCTCACCCGAGGCGGTCCCGCCACGTGGCAGTCCCAGTTCGACGCCCCCGAGATCCGCCTGATCGTCCGTGAGGCGCACCGGGCGGGACTGCGGGTCGCCGCCCATGGACACGGCACCGCGGGGATCGTGGCCGCCGTGATGGCGGGCGTCGACACCATCGAGCACTGCACCTGGATGACGCGCAAGGGCCTCGGCCTGCGCGAGGACGTCCTGGACGCCATCGTCGACAAGGGCATCCGGATCTGCCCCACCGTCAGCCCGAACTGGCGGATGCTGCCCATGTTCTTCGGCGCCGAACGGGCCAAGGCGCTGTTCGACCAGGTTCGCACGATGGCGGAGCACGGCGCGCGGCTGATCGCCGGGACGGACGCGGGAGTCCAGCGTGCGGGCTGCGACGGCCTGGCCCAGAGCCTCGGCTTCTACCAGCACCTTGGCATCGAGCCCGGCCGCGTCATCGACATGGCGACCACGGAGGCGGCCGACGCCCTGGGCATCGCCGACCACGTCGGACGCCTGGCCGCGGGCTATCGCGCCGACCTGATCGCGGTGCACGGCGATCCGCTCAGGGACGTGGAGGCCCTGGGCGACGTACGCCTGATCATGGCGAACGGCAAGATGGTGGACCATGAGTGAGCAAGCTGCCCGTCCCACGAAGCCCCTTTCCGTAGAGCCCGTTCCCGCCGAGCCCGTCCAGGCGCTGATCGTCGTCGACATGCAGGCCGCCTTCGTCACCGGCGGCGGCGCCGTGCCCGAAGCGGCCCGCGTCCTCGACCGGACGACCGACCTGATCACCCGGGCCCGCGCGGCCGGCGCCCTCGTCGTCCAGCTCCAGAACGACGGTGAGCCGGGAGCCGTCGACGAACCCGGCACTCCCGGCTGGCAGATACACCTCCCCGCGGACACCGACCGGGGCGAGAGGGTCCTGCGCAAGACCGTCGACGACGGCTTCGAGGAGACCGGGCTCGCGGACCTGCTCGCCGAAGCGGGTGTGCACGACCTGGCCCTGTGCGGGGTGCAGTCCGAGATGTGCGTGCTTGCGACCGCGCGTACCGCCCTGGAGCTGGACTTCCGTGTCGTCCTGCCGCACGACGCGCATGCCACGTACGACATCCCGGCCGCCGAAGGCATCAGCGACCTGGTCCCGGCGGCGATGGTGTCCCGGGTGGCCGAATGGGCCCTCGGCGACGAGGTCGAGATCGTCGCGAGGGCCCGGGACGTCGACTTCACCAAGCCCTAGCGGGCGGTGTACGCGCCGTCCACCAGGTGGCAGCTGCCGTGGATGAACGAGGTCAGGCCGACGCGGGACCCAGATCGAAGACGCCGTACCCGAATCCCCGCGCCGTGACGAGGCCGCTCGCGGCCTCCACGCCCTCCGCCTCCAGCGCCCGTGGACCCGCCTCGCCCACGACATCGGTGGTGAAGGTCGCCGGTGCGCTGCGGGGATTGATCACCACGAGATGGCGCCCGCCCCTGACGTACACGAACGGATAGCCGCTGTGCAGCACCTCCACCGACCCGTCGGGTCCAAGGCCCGGCGTGGCCTTGCGCAGGGCGATCAGCCGGTGCACGAGGTGCAGCAGGGACCTCTCGTCGGCCATCTGGGCGGCGACGGTGGGGCGCCCCGGGTCGGGGTCGACGGGGAGGTAGAGGCGGTCGGCCCGCGCGGTGGAGAAACCGGCGTTCGCGCTGTCGTCCCACTGCATGGGGGTGCGTGAGCCCGCCCGGTTGTAGCGCGGGCCGAGCACGCTGCCCTCGGTGTCGGGCAGGCCCGGGATGTAGCGCATGCCGATCTCGTCGCCGTAGTAGATCGCCGGGAGGGTGGGCCAGGTGAGCTGGAAGGCGAACGCCGCCGGGAGCTGCTCGGCGGTGCGCGGACCGCAGTTGAGGCGGGAGAAGTCGTGGTTGGAGGTGGGCAGCGCGATGTGCCCTGCGCCACCGATGGCCTCACGCGCCGCCTGCCACGCCTCGACGAACGTACGGGGTGATCCCTTGCCGCTGGGGTCGAAGAAGCAGGCGAGCGGGTCCCACCCCTCGTTGTCGGTGCCTTCGCCGTTGTTCCACAGGGAGCGCAGGGGCCCGCCGTTGGTGGGGCCGCCGAACTGGAGGAAGAAGTCGGCGTGGAACCCGGCGGGCACCGACACCGCCGGATCGCCCCACTCCGAGAGAAGCACCGCCTCCGGGTGTGCGGCGTCCAGCCAGCCGCGCAGCTCGGTCCATACCCCCGCCGTCGCGCTGCGGTCCGGGTCGTCCTTGACGAGGGAGTGCGCCATGTCGACGCGGAAACCGGCGAGGCCGAGGCGCAGCCAGTGGTCCATGATGTCGCGCAGCGCGGCACGGTTGGCGCGCGGACCCTCGGCGTCCACGGACTGCCGCCAGGGCTCGGCCGGATCCATGCGCGCGTAACCGAAGTTGAGCGCGGGCTGGGAGTCGAAGAAGTTCGGCAGATACGCGCCGTGCCGATTCCCCGGGGACCGCACGAAACCGGCCGGACAGCCCTCGGCCGCCCAGATGTACCGGTGGTCGTCCGGGTCGCCGGCCGACGCGGTGAACCACGGATGCCGGTCGGAGGTGTGTCCGGCCACCAGGTCGAGCAGCACCCGGATGCCGCGCCGCTCCGCCTGTTCCACCACCTCGGCCAGGTCGTCGTCCGTCCCGTAACGGGGCGCGAGGGAGAGGTAGTCGGAGATGTCGTACCCGGCGTCGCGGAACGGCGATTCGAAGCAGGGGTTGATCCAGACGGCGTCGACACCGAGCCAGGCCAAGTGGTCCAGATGTTCCGTGATGCCGTTGAAGTCACCGATGCCGTCGCCGTCGGAGTCGGCGAAGGACTGCGGATAGATCTGGTAGAAGACGGCGTCGGAGAGCCAGGCGGGGGCGGGGCGGAACGAAGTCATGGAGCGGGTGCGACCTTTCCCTCGTACGGTGGCGGCTGAGACGGATCAGTCGTGTGCGGCGCCGATGAAACGCGGCGATTGTCCCCATGCGGGCGGGGGTAGGTCCGCACGGTGCTTTCCTTACCCAGCAATACCCCGCCGCTGAGCGATCACTTCGCTGCCGAGAGCTATCTGAGACTTCCGTCGCTCATCCCGCCGCCCCTGCTGGAGGAACTGACCCGCGAGGTCGACCGGTTGGAGAAGCTGGCCCTGCGCCGGGACTTCGCCATGGCGTCGACGGACGGCTCGCCCCGCCACATGACCACCCTCGGCGGCCACACCATCGACCGGGAATCCACGCTGATCCCATGCCTGTACCGCGACGGTGAACTCCTGGCCTGGCTCGGCAGGGTCGCGGCGCTGCCCGTGGCCGAGGTCGCCGACCCCCTGGAGCGGCACGTACTGAACATCCTGCACCGGCCCGGCGACACCCATGGCGCCCACACCGACGACTACCCCCTGGCCCTGGTGCTCTTCATCGAAGCCCCCGCGGACCCGGCCGACGGCGGCCTGCTGCACCGCACGCCGCGCACGGGCGGCCTGGACGCCCTGCACACCACCGCCGGCCGGGTGCACCACCAGCGCGGCGACGGCTACCTCCTGCGGGCCGACACCACGGCCCACCGCGTGACCGCGCTGCGCAGGCCGGGCGTCCGCCGCACGGTGCTGAACTTCGCCTACACCACCCCTGACCGGCAAATGGCGCGTACGCCATCGGCCGCCCAGTTGTACGCGCCCTAGAGGGGCAGCGCGCACACCGCCGTCGGAGCGGTGAACGGCTCGCCCGTCAGGCGTAGTCGGCCGCCTCTGCCCACCTGGAAGACGCTGACCGAGCTCGACTTCTGGTTGGCCGCGAACAGCAGCCGCTGGGATGGCGAGAAGGCGATGTGCCGGGGAAAGTTCCCGCCGACGGGGACCGTGTCGAGCAGCCGCAGACTGGCGCCGCCCGCTTCGATCGCGTACCTGGTCAGGCTGTTGTGCCCGCGGTTGGCGAGGAAGGCGAAGGTGCCCTCGCGCGTGACGAGCAACTGCGCCGGATAGCTGGTGCCTTCGCCCGTGCCGGTGGATTGCGGCGCGCCGGGAGCCAGCCGCCCGCTCGCGGGGTCGTACCCACAGACGACCACGGTGTTGTCGACCTCGTTGGCGAGATAGGCGAAGCGTCCCGAGGGGTGGAAGGTGAGGTGGCGTGGCCCGGCACCCGGTCGCAGGGTGGCGTACGAGACCTGGGTGAGCTTCCCCCTCTTCGCGTCGAGGCGGTAGCTGTAGACGGTGTCGTTGCCCAGGTCGACGGCGAGGACATGTCCGCCGTCCGGGCTCGTCACGATCTGGTGGGCGTGCGGGCCGTCCTGTCCCGGGCCGGGCGGCGGGTTGGAGTGGGTGACCACGTCACTCAACTCACCCAGCCCGCCGGAGCGTTGGACCGGATGGACGGCCACGCTCCCGGAGAGGTAGTTCGCGCTGAGCAGCCAGCGCCCGCTCGGGTGCACGGACAGATGACAGGGCCCGGCACCGCCGGTGCCACGCGCACCCAGAACCTCGGGTCCCGAGCGCGAGAGCGCGATCGCGGTCACGCCGCCCCGCTCCTGCTCGTTGACGGCGTAGAGAGTCCTGCCCGAGGGGTGGAGACAGAGGTAGGAGGGGTCGGGTACGCCGGTGAGGGCGCCGGTGCCGGTGATGTGTCCCGTGGCTTCGTCGTACGTCGCGAGTCCGAGGCCGGTGCCGCCGTCGGGCTTGGTGGTGTACGTGCCGAGGAAGAGCGGGCGCGCGTACGGCTTTCCAGGGGGTGCGGCGGATGCGGTCGGCACGGACGCGGCGACGGCAGTGGCGGCGAGTGCTCCGATGAACCCGCGCCGCCCCCAGGCGTCCGCCGTGCGCTGCCCGTCGTTCTCACCGGTCATGCCAGCCTCCATGTCCGCACGTCACGCGTCGGTGGTGACGCATGTGGCAGACACAGTGGTATCCGAAAACCTCCGAGGACAAGAGGCACAACCAGGGTTGCGTTCTGTGCAACACCGGGCCGTGTGGGTCAGGCGAGCGGGGCGCGCCCCGCGGGGCTGGTGGTGACCGTTGCTCCCGTGCTCTTCCTGCTGCGCCTCACCCAGGACTCGGTGCGGGCGGCGAGGGTGGTGAGCAGCAGGTTCAGCGCGATGAAGAGCAGGGCGACGACGGTGAAGGACGCAATGGTGTTGGCGCCGTAGTTCGCGGAGATCAGGCGGACCTGGTGGAGCAGTTCGTCGAACGCCAGCATTTCTCCGCCGAGCGCGGTGTCCTTGACGATGACCACGAGCTGGGTGGTGAGGGCGGGCAGCATCGCGGTGACCCCCTGGGGCAGCAGTACGGACGCCATGATCTGGCCCTTGCGCATCCCGATGGCGCGTGCGGCGTCACTCTGACCGCGGGGCAGGGCGAGGATCCCGGCGCGCACGATCTCGGCGAGCACGGCGGCGTTGAAGACGACGAGGCCCGTCACGACCGAGTACAGCGGGCGCATCTCCGGGGTGACGTCGCTGAACCGCGCGTACACCTCGTTCGCCAGGAGCATCAGCATCAGCACAGGGACGGCGCGGCAGCAGTCGATCAGTGCGCCCACGGACCGGCGGAGCACCGCGTGGTCGGAGAGCCGCGCGATGCCCAGCAGGGCACCCAGGGGCAGGGCGAGGACCAGCGCGAGCGCGGCGGCCTGGACGGTGTGGAGCAGGCCCGGCAGCAGGAACTCGGTCCACACCCGGGAGTCTTCGACGAAGGGGCCCCACTTCTCGGCGGCCAGTTGGTTCTTGTCGGCGAGCAGCTTGAGCACCCACCAGGCCGCGGCGCCGAGTGCGAGGAGGAAGAGCAGGGAGTACAGCAGGTAGCGGCGTCTGGCGCGAGGGCCGGGGGAGTCGTACAGGACGGAGAGTGCCTTCATCGCCGGACCGCCACTCTGGCGCTGATCCAGCCCAGCAGGAGTCCGGTGGGCAGAGTGAGGCAGACGAACCCGAAGGCGAAGACCGCGAAGACGGTGAAGATGGCGTGGCTTTCGTTCTCCATCATCTCCTTCATCAGCAGGGCGGCCTCGCCGACCCCGATGGCGGCGGCCGTCGTGGTGTTCTTGGTCAGCGACATCAGCACGGTGGCCAGCGGGTTCACCACGGCACGGAACGCCTGGGGCAGGACGACGTGGCGCAGTACCTGCGGGAAGGTCAGGCCCAGTGAGCGGGCCGCCTCGGCCTCGCCGACCGGCACGCTGTTGATGCCGGAGCGCAGCGATTCGCAGACGAAGGTGGCGGTGTAGGCGGACAATCCCAGGACCGCGAGACGGAACCCGGTCTCCTTCGCCGTGCCGCCGCCGAGCGTCGCGCCCATGGTCTGGTGCAGGGCGAGCGAGGTGGCGACGATGATGACGGTCAGGGGAGTGTTGCGTACGAGGTGGACGTACAGGGCGGCGAAGGCCCGCAGCAGGGGCACGGGGCTGACCCGCAGACCCGTCAGGAGCGTGCCCCAGGTCAGTGCCCCGACCGCTGAGTACAGCGCCAGTTGGATGGTCACCCAGAAGGCGCCGAGCAGGTCGTAGCGCTGCAGGAGCTGGCCGACCACGGGCCCTCAGCCGGTCTCGGTGATCTTCGGAGCCTGTTCGTAGTCGAAGCGCGCGGGGCCGAAGTGTTTGCGTACCGCCCGGTCCCAGGATTTGTCGGAGACCATCTTCCGCAGTGCTTTGTTGACCTTGCCCCGCAGTTCGCTGTCGGACTTGGCCACGCCGATGCCGTAGCGCTCGTCGCTGAGCCGGAGGCCGACGAGTTTGAACTTGCCGCGGTGCGCGCGCTGCGCGGCGAAGCCGGCCAGGATCGCGTCGTCGTTGGTGAGCGCGTCGACGACCTTGTTCTCCAGGCCGGTGAGGCATTCCGTGGGTGAACTGAACTCCTGGAGGTCGGCCTTCGGAGCAAGCTCGTCCTTCACGTTCTGCGCGGACGTGGACCCGGTGACCGAGCAGAGCTTTCTGGAGTTCAGGTCCCCGGCGTCCTTGATGGACGTGTCGTCGGCGCGGACCAGCAGGTCCTGGTGGGCGAGGAAGTACGGCCCGGCGAAGGAGACCTTCCGCTTGCGCTCGTCGGTGATCGAGTAGCTCGCGACCACCAGGTCCACGTCCCCGCGTACCAGCAGATTCTCGCGCTCGGCCGGAACGGTCGCCTTCCAGGTGATCCGGTCCTCCGGTACCCCGAGCTGCTCGGCGACATAGGTGGCGACGTCGATGTCAAAGCCCCGGTACACGCCGTCGGGGCCCCGCAGCCCGATACCCGGAAGGTCATCACGAACCGCCACGGTCAGCCGGTCCCCGTCCTTGCCGCCGTCCGACCCACCGCACCCCGCGGCGCCACCGGTCAGCACCAGTGCGACGAAGGCCGCGGCCCCTTTGCTACGCCTCATCCGGTCGTCCCCCTCGCAGGGCCGCCCCGCTGGTCGAGCTCGATCGGAACCCCGTAGACCAGTCAACGTCCCACAGGTGCACTACGGCCACAACGACGCGATCCGGACATCTGCCTCGGATCGAACAGCAGGCCCAGGTGGTGCCGAGCGTCTACGTCCCCCTGGCGCGGCGCACGATCGATGTCGCGCACAGCGCGTGAAATACGGAGAGTAACTGCGGTAGTTCGACCGCGAATATGCGCCGCGCGGTGGCCGGTGCTACCACCCTGAGGTATGAACTGGCCCTGAGCGGGCAAGATGTAGATGCCATTCGCGGTGCCGCCCCAGACCCAGGCGGCGTCGGGCGCCGGCCTCAGGGCCTCGCCGCTCGCGTTGTCGTAACTCTTCGTATGCGGGGTGTAGTGAATTGGGGGGTGGACCATGGGCACGCCCGACCCGGGCTTTGGGCTGCACCACCGTGTGGTGGACGGATCGATCATCCTGACGTTCCGCGGTGAGCTGGACGCCTGGGCGGATCAGGAACTCTCGCCGCGCATAGTGGAGTTACTGGACCAGCCAGGCGCAGACGTGGTGGTGGACCTGCGGCAGGTGACCTTCCTGGACGCCGGCGGGCTGCGGCTGCTGGTGCGCATCAAAGGCCGGACCATCGCGAAACGGCGCACCCTGCGACTGGTCCGCAGCAGTCCGCGCGTCTGGCGGGTTCTGCGCATCACACGGCTCGATCGCAGCTTCACCGTCCTGGACAGCATGCCGGCCGCTCTGGACGCGCCCGACGACCACGAGGGCAACCTGAACAGGCCGGCCTAGAGGTCCAGACCCTCCCTAGGTGCCACCTGGCTGGTTATGTCTCGCTGCGACGGAAGTCGACGACTGTGAGCCACTGCTCGGATACGGTGTGCGAGCTGGTTTCCGTTTCCCGTGGATACGCGAGGAGTTGCTGAGTGGACCGCAGTTCTGTGATCCGGATCCGTACTGTTCTGGCCGCGATGGGCGTGGCGACCGCGATGGCAGCCGCCCCCACCGCGACGGCGGCCGCGGAGCAGAAGCCGGCAGCGTCGGCGGCCGGGTCGTCATCGTCTTCGGCACCGCGCGAGCCCTGCACCGGAGAGTTCCACAAGGATGCCCGCCTCGGCCCGAAGTGGCTGCCCAAGAAGTGGCAGGAGCCGGTCGGTCCGCTGCTCAAGGGGTGGAAGCGCACGGGCGGCCTCTCGCCGTCGTCCTTCCTGAAGAAGTACTGGGAAGGTCCTGCCGAATCGGGCAGCTGGAAGTACCCGCCGAACGACGGCTTCGAGACGGTCAACGGCCAGGTCGACAAGCACCCCGAGGAGCTGGACAAGGGTGACCTCCTCGACCGCTTCGGGTCGGAGTACGGCTCGTTCCTGGCCCCCGCCGGGGACTCCTACGCCGAGCGCGCGCTGCCCCCGCAGAACCTCAACACCCGTGACGCCGCAGTCGCCTGCGACTACCGCGTCTACGAGGTGAGCAAGCCCTTCTACGTCTGGCAGGGCGGTATCGCCCCCTGGTTCGCGCAGCCCGGCGGCGGCCAGCAGATCAAGCTCGACCCGGCGTTCCTCGACCCGGGCGACGGCCAGCGCCTGAACGTGAAGTGGCTGCTGGATCACGGCTACCTCGAGCCCGCGAACGACTAGTCCGCGAACGACTAACCGGGAACGACTGGCACCGATGGACATCCGTGGTCTGCCCACCGCGCTGCGCGAAGCCGGTGTCGCCGACGGCTACTACTGGATCGAGGGCGTCCACGAACCGGCCCCCACGCCCCCCGACTTCGTCTACCTGCGGAGAACCGAGGACGGCCGGGCGTGGGAGATCGGCACGTACGAACGCGGAGCGCACCACCCCCTCGCCCGGCACACGGACGAGGGGGAGGCCTGCGCGCAGCTGCTGCGCCTACTGCTGTGAGACGGCGAGGACCTCGTGCTCGCAGGCGTCGTCGATGCCGTACGTGTCCCACGCGGGGAACGGGTCGTCCACCGGCAGGCTCTCGCCCTCGGCCATGAGGCAGCCGGCGAGCGCCGCCCGCAGGGAATCGGCGCGCAACCCGGTCCCGATGAAGACCAGTTCCTGCCCCTGAAGATCCCCCGCGTCGCGTGCCGCGGACGGTTCGAAGCGCGCCACGGACCCCGCCTGGGACCACAATCCGGTCACGTTCGGGCGGCTGGCGAGCCAGAAGAAACCCTTGGACCGCAGCACGTCCCCGAAGGTCCCGCTGTCAAGACCCTTCGTTACGAAGGTCCACAACCGGCCCGGGTGGAAGGGGAGTCCGGCACGGAAGACGGTGCTGGAGATCCCGTACTCCTCGGTCTCCGGCACATGGTCACCGTTCAGCTCCCGCACCCACCCCGGCGCCTGCTGTGCCCGCTCCAGGTCGAACAGGCCGGTGCCGAGCACCTGCGGGAGGTCGACGCGGCCGTGGGTCGCGGTCACGACGCGGGCGAGCGGATTGAGGCGAGCGAGCGTGGCGGTGAGCCGCTCCGCGCTCTCCGGGTCCACGAGGTCGATCTTGTTCAGGACGATGACGTCCGCGAACTCGATCTGGTCCATCAGCAGATCGCTGACGGTGCGCTCGTCCTCCTCGTACTGATCGAGGCCTCGCTCGACCAGGCCGTCCCCACCCGCCAGTTCCGGCAGGAAGTTCGCGGCGTCGACCACCGTCACCATCGTGTCCAGGCGGGCCAGATCGCCCAGCGTGGCGCCGTCGTCGCGCGGAAACGCGAAGGTGGCCGCGACCGGCATCGGTTCGGAGATGCCGCTGGACTCGATGAGGAGGTAGTCGAACCGGCCCGCTCGCGCAAGACGGTCGACCTCCTCCAGGAGATCGTCGCGCAGGGTGCAGCAGATGCACCCGTTGGTCATCTCCACGAGGCGTTCCTCGGTGCGCGAGAGGGCGGCCTCGCCGCCGCGCACGAGGGCGGCGTCGATGTTGATCTCGCTCATGTCATTGACGATCACCGCGACACGCAGGCCCTCGCGGTTGCCAAGGACATGGTTGAGCAGGGTCGTCTTGCCCGCGCCGAGAAAGCCGGACAGGACGGTCACCGGCAGTCGCTCGGCCATGTCCGTCAGCCTTCGGGGCGCAGCAGGCCGCGCTCGTACGCCTTGGCCAGTCGCTGGGGCACCAGGTAGGCGGAGCCGTCGACGGTGACCGGCACGAGCTGCGGGGTGGTGGCCTTCCACTGCGCGCGGCGGTGACGGGTGTTGCTGCGGGACATTTTCCGCTTGGGTACGGCCATGGTTTCGAGTCCTCTCTCGGTGGTGCGACGCCGAGGCTATATGAAAATGGATCCCATTTCGAACTGGGGGGGGCGCGTCAGTGGGTCCGAGCCACGGTTGACAGTCCTGACCCGCCCGCGACAGCATCCCGGCGATGGAGATCACCGACCTGACACCGGCGGAGCACCGCGTCTGGCAGGCGTTCCCGCTCGGCGACGGCGTCGACTTCCGCGAGAGCCCCGATGACGACCCCGCGGCCGGTGGCTCCTGGGGGCCCGAGCGGACGGTGCGGGGCGAGGTGCTGCGGGCGCTGCTGCTCAACGGCCCGACGCGGGACGGCGAGATAACCGGCATGAAGCTGACCGGCGCGCGCGTCACCGGGCGCCTCGACCTCAGGTACGGGACGGTCGAGCATCCCCTGCGACTCCGCTCCTGCCACTTCGACGAGACACCGAACCTGTACGGAGCCCAGGTCCGCACCCTGGTCCTGAGCGACTCGGTCCTGCCGGGCCTGAGAGCGGGAAACCTCCGTGCCGAGCTGGACCTGCGGATCACCTGCTGCCGGATCACGGGCCCCGTGCGGCTCGCGGGCGCGCAGATCACCGGGGCCTTCTTCGCCAACGGCGCGGAACTCGGCACCCCGCCCACACCTGACCCGGAGCCCGCACCGGACCCCGCACCGACCGCGGAAGCGGTGCTGCAGCTGAACCACGCGGTGATCGGCACCGACGTATGGGCCCCCGGCCTGGTGGCCCATGGCCAGATCCGGCTGAACGGCGCCAACGTCGGAGGCCAGGTCAACCTCGACGACGCCGAACTGAACGCCCCCGGTGAAGTCGCCCTGCACGCCGAGACCTTGTCGGTCGGCACCGATCTGCGGGCCATGCGGCTGCGTGCCGACGGCCAGCTCAACCTGAGCGGCGCCAGAATCCCGCGGCACGTCAACCTCGCCTACGCCCGCCTCTCCCGCCCCGGCGCGACGGCCCTGCGCGCCAGCAGCTGCGTCATCGGCGAGCTGTGGCTGCGGGAGGCCGCTCCGATCCAGGGCGCCGTGAACCTGCGCCGCTCCCAGCTCGACCTGCTGCACGTCCCTCCGGAGGTGTGGCCCGGCCAGGTCAAGCTCGACGGCCTCGCGTACCAGAGGCTCGCCCCGCACCTGCCCGCCGAGCAGCGGCTACCGCTGCTCGAACGCGAGGCGGGCGGCTATCTCCCGCAGGGCTACGAGCAGTTGGCCGCGGCCTACCGCACGGTGGGCGACGAGGCCGCCGCCCGCACCGTGCAGCTGGCCAAGCTCCGCCGCCACCGGCGCACCCTGCCCCCGTACACCAGGATCTGGGGCCATCTCCAGGACGTGACGGTCGGCTATGGATTCCGGCCGATGCGCGCCGCAGGATGGCTGCTCGTCCTGCTGCTCACCGGCGCGCTCGCCTTCGCCCTGCACCATCCGCCCGCGCTGAAGTCCGACGAGGCCCCCGACTTCAACCCCGTCTTCTACACCCTCGACCTGCTCATTCCGATCATCGGCTTCGGCCAGGAGGCGGCCTTCGCGCCGGACGGCTGGTACCAGTGGCTCTCGTATCTGCTCGTCGCCACGGGCTGGGTCCTCGTCACCACGGTCGCGGCCGGCATCACCCGCTCCCTCAGCCGCCAGTGACCCAGCGCTCATCGCGACGAACATCGCCGACCTGGACACAGGCGGGGCGACGATCGATATCCTCCAGCGAAACGCTCAAACGAACACCTGACGAGTACGTCGCGAGGGGGCCGGCAGCATGCGGGAGCCGAGGGATGTCAGGCGGCAGCGGATACTCGCGGTCGTGGAGTCGCGTGGCGAGGCGCGGCTGAGCGATCTCGCCGACGATCTCGAGGTGTCGGTGATCACCGTGCGCCGGGATGTCGAAGACCTGGCCCAGGAGGGCAAGTTGCGGCGCGGGCACGGAGTGGCGCGCTCGGTCGGACCCGTGGAGCGGAGCCCCGCGCCCGCCGAACCCGTGGCGAGCGGCGGGGCCGTGGCGCTGATGGTGCCCGAGCGGCACACCTACCTGTACGAGACGATGCACGGGGCCCGTGGCGTCCTTGGCGAGGCCGGCATGCGGGTCGCCCTGCACATCGCGCCGCAGGTGGAGGGCGCCGAACGGCCCCTGGTCGAGCGGGTGTTGACCGAAGGTGTGCGGGGGCTTCTCATCGCCCCGCGCTGGCGCACGGAGGCCGAGGAGGAGGCGGACTACGCCTGGCTGGCTGCTTCGGGCGTGCCCACGGTCCTGATGGAGCGGCGGCCACGCGCGGGCAGCGCGCTGCACGCCATGGACTCGGTCCGCACCGACCACTGGTACGGCATCCACCTCGCCGTCGACCACCTCGTCGGGCTCGGTCACCGGCGGATCGTCCTGGCCGCCCGCGACGACAGCCCGACGGCCCGCGCCCTGCGTACGGCCTTCGCCGAAATCGCCGCCTCCCGGCCCGAGATCGAGGACTGGAGCGTCATGCTCAGCGCCGCGGGCGCGGGGCCGGGGCGGGTGCGCGAACCGCTCGACCTCGCGGCGCGGCTGCGCGAGCGCGGGGCCACGGCCGCCGTGCTGCACGGCGACGTCGACGCGCTGATGCTCGTGCAACAGCTCATGGACCGCGGGGTGCGGGTGCCGCAGGACTGCTCGGTGGTGGCGTACGACGACGTGGTGGCCGCGCTCGGCAGTACGCCGCTGACCGCCGTGTCACCGCCTAAGCACGAGGTGGGACGGACGGCGGCCGGTCTACTGCTGCGCAGGCTGCACGAGTTGGCGGGTCCTGGCGCCGGGCCGACGCAACGCGTGGAGCTGCTGCCGGAGCTCAAGGTCCGGGGATCCACCACAAACATTCGGATCGTTTGACCGCTTCAGTTTCTTTTGATCGGTCTATTGACCGGCATCGTTCACGCGATCAGGATTCCCGTGTCCCGAACAAGAGCCGCGGGAGGCACCCATGCCTGGTCGACCGAGCCGCCGGTCCCTGCTCACCGTGACAGCCGCAGTTCCCATGGCAGGTGCTCTCAGCGCCTGTTCGGGCAGCACGGGTCGCACGTCGAGCAGCAAGGGCGGCACCACACGCATCACGTTCTGGTCCGCACTGCGCGGAAGCCAGGAAGTGGTCGACGCGTTCAACAAGTCCCACGACCGCATCCAGGTCGAGTTCCAGCAGATCCCGTCCGGCGCCATGGGCGGATACGCCAAGCTCAGCAACGCCGCCCGGGCCGGCAACGCCCCGGACGTCGCCACGATCGAGTACCCCCAGGTCCCCGGCTTCGCCATCGACGGCGTGGCCCGGGACATCACGTCGCTCGTCAGCGACCGGCTGCGGGCCAAGCTGCTGCCGCAGGCCCTCGGCCTCACCACCTTCGAGAAGCGCGTCTACTCCGTCCCGCTCGACGTCGAACCGATGGTGCTGCACTACCGCGCCGACCTGTTCGACCGGTACGGGATCGAAGTCCCGCGCACCTGGGACGAGTTCGCCGATGCGGCCCGCACCGTGCGGGACAAGGCACGCGACCGGCGGATCGCGGTCTTCCCCACCGACGGCGGCACCCAGTTCGCCGCGTGGGCATGGCAGGCGGGCGCCCAGTGGTTCGACACCCGCGACGGCGCCTGGAACGTCTCGCTGACGGACCGCCCGACCCGCAAGGCCGCCGCGTACTGGCAGCGGCTCATCGACGAGGAGCTGCTCTTCGTCAACGCCACCGAGAGCAGGCACTACGACTCGCAGCTCAGTGAAGGGCTGATCCTGACCCGGCTCAGCGGAGCCTGGGACGCGGGCGCCCAGATGAATGCCAGGCCCGGCCAGAAGGGCCAGTGGGCCATAGCCCCGCTCCCGCAGTGGGACCCCGGGAACCCCGTCGTCGGCACTCACGGCGGCTCCACCTTCGCCGTCACCAAGGACTGCCGAAAGACCGAAGCAGCCATGGAGTTCATCGAGTGGCAGGTCTCGCACCCCGACGCCCTGCGCGCCCGCCTCTCCAGCGGCACCAGCAGCCAGTACCCGGCCGTCCCCGACCTGGTTCCCGTGGGCCGCAAGGCCTTCGACCGCGCCTACTACTCGGGCCAGGACATCTACCGCCTCTTCGAGGAGCAGGCCGAGGCGATCCGCGACGGCTGGATCTGGGGCCCGCGGATGACCGCCACTCAGAGGGTGATGCAGGACGGCTTCGCCCGCGCGGGCGGCGGCAAGGGCTCACTGCTCGACGCCGTGCGCGCGGCGCACGACGGCACCATGCCGGACCTCAGAGCCCTCGGCCTCTCGACCACCGAGCACAGCACATGACCGGCCCGAGCGCCCCGGCGCGACA
Organism: Streptomyces sp. BA2; assembly: GCF_009769735.1. Classification (NCBI taxonomy): domain Bacteria; kingdom Bacillati; phylum Actinomycetota; class Actinomycetes; order Kitasatosporales; family Streptomycetaceae; genus Streptomyces; species Streptomyces sp. BA2. The sequence goes on along the minus strand of NZ_WSRO01000002.1, from coordinate 1,142,380 downwards.
GAAGCCCCCGTACACCGACCAGTACCAGTACCAGTACCAGCAGAAAGGCAGGTGACCTCCGATGACCACGACCGCGCCCCCGGCCCGCGCCACCCGCACCGCCGATGCCCCCGCCCCCGACGGCCGCGCCCGCACGCGTGCGCGGCGCCGTGAACACATGGCGTGCGGCGTCCTGATGACCCCCTTCCTGATCCTGCTGGTGACGGTTTTCCTGATACCCGTCGGCACCGCGGTCTGGCTGAGCTTCTTCAGCGACGACCAGCCCGGCCTCGGCTTCGGCTCGGAGCGCACGGTCTTCGTCGGCCTGCGCAGCTACACGGCCGTCCTCACCGACCCGACCTTCCTCGGCAGCCTCGGTCTGGTCGCGCTCTACTGCCTGATCTACATCCCGCTGATGGTGATCGGCGCCCTCTCGCTCGCCCTGCTGCTCGACTCGGGCGTCGTACGGCTGCGCGCCTGGGCCCAGTTGGGGCTCTTCCTGCCGCACGCGGTGCCGGGCATCATCGCGGCCCTGATCTGGCTCTACCTCTACACCCCGGGGCTGAGCCCGGTCGTCGACGTGCTCTCCAAGGGCGACATCCACATCGACTTCCTCGGAGTGAACACCGTGCTCCCGTCGATCGTGAACATCGCCCTGTGGAGCAACCTCGGCTACAACATGGTGATCTTCTACGCCGCACTCCAGGCCGTACCCCGCGAAGTGATCGAGGCCGCCGTGGTCGACGGCGCCGGACCCGTGCGCACGGCGCTCCAGGTCAAGGCGCCCCTGGTGCGCTCCTCGATCGTCATGGTCGCCATGTTCACCCTGATCTGGGCGATGCAGCTGTTCACCGAGCCCATGCTGCTCAGCCAGTCGTCCCCGATGATCAACTCGCGCTTCTCGCCCAGCATGTACATCTACGACGCGGCCTTCACCCGCAACAACTACGGCCTGGCCGCCGCCGCTTCGGTGATCCTGCTCCTGTGCACGGTCGCCCTCTCCTACGGCGTCACCCGCTGGACCAACCGCTCCCAGAAGGAGGCCGCACGATGAGCGCCGACACCCTCACCGCGCACCGCCCCCGCCTCCTGGGCCGCGCCGCCGTGAACACCGTGGTCGGCATCGCGGTGCTCTACACCCTGCTGCCCGTCCTGTGGCTGGTGCTCGCCGCCTCCAAGAACCGCGACGCGCTGTTCAGCAGCAACTTCTTCACGCTGACCGACTTCTCCTTCGTACAGAACCTGCGCGACCTGTTCGCGATGGACGGCGGTCTCTACGGCCGCTGGTACACCAACAGCCTCCTGTACGCCGTCCTGGGCGCCGCGATCAGCGCATTGGTGAGCGTGGCCTGCGGCTACGCCTTCGACAAGTACCGATTCCCCCACAAGGAGAAGGTCTTCGGCCTGGTCCTTGCGGCGGTGATGGTGCCGCAGACGGTGCTCGCCCTTCCGCTGTATCTGATGGCCTCGGCCACGGGTGTCGTCGACACCTTCTGGGCGGTGTTCATCCCCGTCCTCTTCAACCCGTTCGGCGTCTATCTGGGGCGGATCTTCAGCCAGGGATACGTGCCCGACGAGGTGCTCGAAGCGGCCCGGGTGGACGGTGCGGGGGAACTCACCACGTATGTGCGCGTCTCCCTGCGGATGCTGGGCCCCGGCCTGGTGACGGTCTTCCTCTTCCAGCTCACCGCCATCTGGAACAACTTCTTCCTGCCCATGGTGATGCTTTCGGACGAGAAGCTGTACCCGGTCAGCCTCGGCCTCTACACCTGGAACAGCTCGGCGACCGTCTCGCCCGAGTACTACCCCGTGGTGATCATTGGTTCACTGCTCGCGGTCCTTCCGCTGATCCTCGCCTTCGTACTGCTGCAGCGCTTCTGGAAGTCGGGCCTCACCGCGGGCTCGGTCAAGTGAGCCACGTGAACCATGTGAAAGGGAATGTGTTGATGAACGGCAGCCGCCGGCCGCGTGCCGCGCTCGCCATGGCCCGGGACGCGGCGAAGGCCGTGCTCGGCCCCGACGCCCTGGCCGCGCTCGGCCGTGTCTGCGATCTTGAGCCGGACACGGTCCTGGACGACTTCACCACGGAGGAAGCACGCTCCGTGCTCCGGGGCGTGGAGGTCCTGGTCACGGGCTGGGGCTGTCCGCGGCTGGATGCCGCAGCGCTCGCGGCGGCGCCCCGGCTGCGGGCCGTCGTGCACACCGCCGGTTCCGTACGCGGCCACATCACCCCGGAGTGCTGGGACCGCGGCATCGAGGTGTCGTCGGCCGCCGCGGCCAACGCCCTGCCCGTCGCCGAGTACACCGTCGCCATGATCCTGCTCAGCGGTAAGAACGTCATGGAGCGGGCACGGGAGTTCAAGGCCACCCGGCGCCGCGACGAATGGCTCGGCCTTTCGCACGGCGTGGGCAACTACGGCCGCACGGTCGGCATCCTCTCCGCCTCGATGATCGGCCGCCGCGTCATCGAACTCCTGGGCCCCTACGACCTCCAGGTCCTGCTGCACGACCCGTACGTCTCCGACGAGGAAGCCCTGGCACTCGGCGTACGGCCGGTCGGCATCGCGGAGTTGTTCGCGAGCAGCGACGTCGTCAGCGTCCACACTCCGCTGCTTCCCGCCACCCGCGGCCTGGTCAGCCGTGAGCTGATCGCCGCGATGCGCCACGAGGCGGTGCTCATCAACACGGCCCGCGGCGCGGTCCTCGACCAGGACGCCCTCACCGAAGCCGCCCTTGCCGGCCGTGTCCGTGCCGTCCTCGACGTCACCGACCCCGAAGTCCTGCCCCCGGAACACCCGTTGTGGGAGTGCGACAACGTCATGATCACCCCACACCTCGCCGGCTCGCAGGGCAACGAGTGGGGGCGTCTCGCCGACCTCGCCGTCGCCGAGCTCGGCCGCTGGGCCGCGGGCGACGGTTTCGCCCATGCCGTACGACGCGAAAGGCTGGCCTACCTCGCATGAGCACCCCCGGACTGCCCGGACTGCCCGAAGAAGACCGGGAGTCGAGCCCTCACACCGGCTACACGCGCGCGCACTGGGAGGCCGCCGCCGACGGTCTCCTGGGCGCCGCCTGGCAGTGGGCGACACCCCGCGGCGCCCTGCTCGACCTGCCGGGGCGGCCCTCCGCGTCGGGCGTACGGTCGGACGGCCTGGAGGGGTACGCACGCACCTTCCTCGCCGCCGCGTTCCGCGTGGCGGGCGCCGAGGGCAAGGACCCGCACGGCTGGCTCGACCGGTACGCGGAAGGCCTCGCGGCGGGCACACGCACGCCGGGCCACGACGACGCCGAGTCGTGGCCGCTGATCCTGGACCACAACATCCAGGGCCAGCCGATGGTCGAGTCCGCGTCCGTCGCCCTCGGCCTGCGGCTGACCCGCCCCTGGCTGTGGGACCGGCTCGACAGCGGCGTACAGGACCGGGCGGAAGAGTGGCTGCGCGGCGCGATACGTCATGTCCCCGCGCCCAACAACTGGTACCTCTTCCCCTACACCGTGGCAGGATTCCTGGAGTCGGTGGGCCGTGGCGACGCGGAGACGGCAAGGGCGCGCGAGCGGGCACTCGAACTCCTGGAGAGCTGGTACCGCGGCCAGGGCTGGTACGCCGACGGGGACGGCCGTGCCTTCGACCACTACAACGGCTGGGCGCTGCACCTGTATCCGACGCTGGACGCCCAACTGGCGGGCAACTCGGATGAGTTGGCTCGGCACGGTGCCCGCCTGCACGAGCACCTGGAGAGCTTCGGGCTGCTCTTCGGAGCCGACGGCGCCCCGATCCACTTCGGCCGCTCCCTGACCTACCGCTTCGCCGCGGGCGCGTCCGTGGCCCTCGGCGCGCTCACCGGCCACACGCCCCTGAGCCCCGGCGCCTCGCGCCGCCTGATCAGCGGCTCGCTGCGCTATTTCCTCGACCGCGGCTCCGTGAGCGCCGACGGACTGCTCACCCTCGGCTGGCACGGCCCGCACGACGCCAGCCTCCAGCCCTACTCAGGTCCCGCGTCGCCGTACTGGGCGTCCAAGGCCTTCGTCGGCCTCCTGGCACCTGCGAGCCACCCCCTGTGGACCGCCACGGAGGAACCCGCGCCCAGCGAGAGCCACGACACGGTCCTCGCGCTGCGCGCGCCCGGCCTCCTCGTGCAGAGCACCCGCGCCGACGGGATCGTACGGCTGCACAACCACGGCAGTGACCACGCGCGCCCGCACGAGGCCGAGTCGGCGGCCCACGAGGACCCGCTCTACGCCCGCCAGGCCTACTCCACGCGGACCGGCCCCACGGCACGCGACAACACTTCGGACAACCACATCGCGGTGGAGGTGGCGGGGATCCGCAGCGCCCGCACCCGCATCCATCCGCTGGGCGCCGGTCAGGGCGAGGGCTGGGGCTGGGCGGCGTCCCGGCACACCCCCGCCTTCGTGAGCGGCCCGCCCATGGTGCCGGGCCTGCGCGTGGAGAGCGTGACAGTGGCCAAGGGCCGCCACGAGTTGCGCGTGCACCGCGTCGTCGGCGCACCGCGCGGAGCCCGCGTCACCCACACGGGCTGGGCAACAGGCCCGGAGGAGCCCTTGCTCTCCGCGCTCCACGCCTTGCACGGCTGGACCGGCCGGGACGAACAGCGCGCACCCCAGGGCACGGCCTTCACCCGGTGGGCCCGCTTGCCGCGCCTCACGGCCGAGGCGGAGGGCACGGCCGTGTACGCGGCTCTGGCCACGCTCACCGCGGAACCGGACCCCGCGCCTTTGGCGGACGCGGCCACCGTGGTGGGCGTGACGGAGGACGCCGTGGAGGTGCGGTGGACGGATGACGGGTCCGTGACCCGGATCGCCTTCGAGCCGCTGGGGGTGGAGCACGGCTGAACAGCGCCTGGGCTACTCCACCGTCACCACCCCGCCCACCACCACGACATCGGCCCTCGTTCCCGGGATGTCCTCGGGACGCGCCCGCAGGATGTCCCGCGACAGCACGACGAAGTCGGCCAGCTTGCCCACGGTCAGCGAACCCCGGTCGTCCTCAAGGAAGTTGGCGTACGCGGAGCCCATCGTGTAGCCGTGGACGGCCGTCTCCACGTCGAGCGTCTCGTCGGGCTGCCAGGCTTCGCCGCCGCCGAGGGGGCGGCGGGTGAGGGCGGTGTAGATGCCCGCCATCGGGTCCATCTCGGCGACGTTCCAGTCGCTGGAGAGCGCGAGGACCGCCCCCGCCTCGTGCAGGCTCCGCATCGGCCAGGCCTTGTGCCACCGGTCGGCGCCGATGTTCTCGGCCCAGTCCTGGCCGGGGCCCGCGATCTCGGGGGCGCAGTGGCGCGGCTGCATGCAGGCCACGACACCGAGTTCGGCGAAGCGCGGGGTGTCGGCGGGGTCCAGGCACTCGACGTGCACGACCTGGTGGCGGGCGTCGCGCGGACCATTGAGGGCGCGGGCGTGCTCGACGGCGTCAAGGACCGTGCGGATGCCCCGGTCACCGGTGGCGTGCACGAAGCACTGGAAGCCGCGGGCGTCCAGCTTCGCGAGCAGTTCCGCGAACTCGTGCGCGGGGTAGAACGTGTCGCCCCGGTGCCGCCTGCATCCCGAGTAGGGCTCCAGGAGCGCGGCCGTGCGGGGCTCGACGACGTCGTCGATGTAGAGCTTGAGCGGCCCGACCCGCAGCCGGTCGTCCGCGAACCGCCGTGCGGCGTCCGCGAAGTCGTCCAGGTCCGCGTCGGACGTGCCGCGCGGATGGAAGAGCGCGGCGACGATGCGCGAACGCAGCCGTCCCTCCGCGCGGGCGCGGGTGAAAAGCTCCAGGTCGTCCAGGGAGTTCTGCGGCTCGACGACCGTGGTGATGCCGAAGCCGATCGCGTCGTCGAGGCTCTTGGCGAGGCGCCCGTACTGCCGGTCGGGTGAGGCCCATGGCAGGCCGAGCTCGCGCAGGGCGCGGTGCCCGTCGCGGGAGAGCCCCTTGACCGCGAAGTCCTTGATGAAGCCGGTGGGTTCGCCCGTCGCCGGGTCGGTCTCGGCGCGGCCGAACGGCAGCGACGTACGGTCGCGGTCGACGCCGAGTCGGCGCAGGGCTGCCGTGTTGAGCCAGGCGGTGTGGACGTCGTAGCTCAGGACGAAGGCCGGGGTGTCGCCGGTGACGGGATCGAGGTCGGCGGCGTTCGGCATACGGCCGCCGGGGATCGCGGAGTAGTCGAACGCCTCTGCCTCGATCCAGTCGGCGCCGGGATTCTCGGCGCGCCAGGCGCGGATGCGGTCGTGGATCTCGTCGAGGGTGCGCGCACCGGCGAGCTGTACGCAGGCGTCGTCGGAGCCGAGGCGCACGTGGTTGTGGGCGTCGATGAAGCCGGGCAGGACCAGGCGCCCGCCGCCGTCGACGACCCGTGTGCCCTCGCCGGTCCAGGAGTCCGCTTCCGTGTCGGGCCCGAGCCATGCGATGCGCCCGTCCAGGACGGCGAGCGCCTCGGCGCAGGGGAGGTCCGGGTCGACGGTGTGGATGCGGGCGTTGCGCAGGACGAGATCCGCGGGCCTGGGGGTGGTGCTGGTCATGAGAGGTGAACTCCTGGGGCGGTACGGGTAGTACGGGTGATCCGAGGGGTGAGGCGTGCCTCAAGCGGAGGCGGACGGAGAAGCGCGAACACTGCGGCGGGCCAGCGCCCAGTACGTGAGTCCGGCGACGACCGAGCCGAGGAGGGTGAGATCACCGCCGCCGAGCGGCGCGACCAGCGGCCCTGTCCACAGCTCCGAGTCGCAGGTCAGCGCGGCGAAGGCCATCCCGGTGACCAGGGCGGCCATCCCGGCGGGGTGGACCCCGGCCCGGTACCAGTAGGCCCCGTCGCGGCCGGTGGTGTGCAGGGCCTCGGTGTCGTACCGGCAGCGCCGCAGGAGCATGTCGGCGAGGAACACGCCGCCCCACGGCGCGAACACGATGATCAGGAGGGAGAGGAAGCTGAGCAGCGACTCGGTGAAGTCGGTCAGGAACAGCGCGCCGAGCGAGCCGAGTGCCGTCACGACGATGCTGATGACGATGGCCCTCGCCCGGCTCCAAGGGATGCCGAGCACCTGGAGGTTGAGGCTTGAGGAGTAGAGCGTGAGGATCGAGTTGGTGACCGAGCCGCCGAGCACCAGCAGCAGGAACACCGGCTGGAACCACCCCGGAAGCAGCTTCTCCACTCCCGCGACCGTATCCGTCATGTCGGCCTGCGTGGCGGCCGCGACGCCCGCGACACCGAGCGCCACGGAGGAGACGAGACCGCCCAGCGCGCCGCTGACGGTGATCGAGCGCAGCGAGGTGTCCCGCGGCAGATAGCGGGTGTAGTCGGCGGGCATCGGCAGATACGAGAACGGCCCCGCGAGCATCACCACGAACGCGAGGGTCCAGCCGGAGAAGCCCGCCCCACCGCCCCCGGCCGCACCGAACTCGGCGTCGGGCAGCACGAAGACGAGCAGCACCCCGAAGCCGGCGGCCAGCACGTACGCCATCCAGCGCTCGGCGAGCTGCACGGTGGCATGTCCCCACATGGCCACGGCGAAGGTCATGGCGAGGGTCACCGCGAGCGCGAGGGCGCGCGCGGCGTCCCCGCCCGACCAGCCGAGGTCGGTGAAGAGGGCTTCGAGGGCGAGCGTGCCGACCACCGTGTTGACGATGGTGTAGCCGATGGACACCACCCAGTTGAGCAGCCCGGCGGGGAAGTTCCCGAGAACCCCGAAGGCGGCGCGCGAGATGACGAGGGTCGCGGTGCCGGTGCGGATGCCGCTGAGGCCGGCCGCGCTGATGACGAAGAAGGAGAGCCCGCCGATCACGACCACGGCGGTGGCCTGCCAGAAGCTGAGGCCGAAGCTGACGGCGAGTGCGCCGTTGATGACGTAGGTGAAGGTCAGGTTGGAGCCGAACCAGAGCCAGAACAGATCCCTGGCGCTGCCGTGCCGGTCCTCGTCCGGGATCGGATCGATGCCGTGGGTCTCGACCCGGAACACCTCGTCGCTGGTGACGCCCGTGCCGATCCCGGCGGAGGTCGTTCCGGTGGTCTTCGTTCCGGCCGTCTTCGTTCCGGTGGTCTTCGTTCCGGCGGAACCCGGGGCCTCTTGCGTCATGCGGGCACCTCACTCTCCGGCACCCAGACTTTGAATGCCGTTCTATGACCTAGAACGGCATTCAAAATGCGCCACGGGCCGGGGAGCCGTCAAGACCCCGCGGGAAATCAGCCGCGGGCAGCGGGGATAAGGTCGGCGGGTGGAGCAGGACGCGGGGACCGGAACGGGAGCAGGCGTGGCACGACGGCGGGACGGGCAGGTCGCGCGGGACCGGATGCTGGAGGAGGCGATGACGGCGATCGCCGAGAACGGCCTCGCCGCCCTCACCATGTCCGCGCTCGCCGAGCGCCTCGGCACCAGCGGCGGCCACATCCTGTACTACTTCGGCAGCAAGGACCGCCTGCTCCTTGAGGCGCTGAGCTGGAGCGAGGCCGCGCTCACCGAGGAGCGGCGCGCGCTGCTCGCGGGCCGGGCGGCACCCGCACGCAAGCTCGACCGTTTCCTGCGGATGTATCTGCCCAAGGGGCCGCGCGACCCCCGCTGGATGCTCTGGATCGAGCTGTGGGCGCGCGCCGGTGCCAACGCGCCGCTCCGCACGGCCCAGGACGATCTCGACCTCGGCTGGCAGGCGGATCTGGAGACCCTGCTCACCCAGGGCGCGGCTCAGGAGGCCTTCGCGGTGGACGACGCCGCGGCCCGCGCCGGTGAACTCCTCGCACTCCTCGACGGCCTGAGCACCCGTGTCGTCCTCGGGCAGCGCGGCGCGGACCGCAAGGGGGCGCTCGCCTCCGCGCGCTCGGCGGCCGAGCGGCTCGTCGGGCGCCCCGAGGCGACCGGTACGTAGCCCGAGCGGCCGAACGGGCAGGTCGTGATGGTCATGACGGGGCCGGAGCGTGGAAGCCTCCAGACATGACCGAAAGCGCGTACCTCTATATGGCGAACCCTCGGATCACGGTCCTTGGCGTCAACCCCGGCCGGCCGCCCTTCCGCATCGTGGAGCTCGACGGCGAGGTGGTGGGCGAGGCCAGGGAGCTTGTCGACGTCCTGGAGGTGGCCGCTCAGGCGGGCGTCGTCGTGCACGACGTGGACGACCCGGATCTGGTGCGCTGGGTGGGCGGCGACAAGTTCACCTGGAAGCCGAAGGAACCGGCGGGGCCCGAGGAGCCTATGGAATCGATCGAGCCGAACTAGCCGAAGCGGGGCACGCCCGGGGATCGGGGCGGTCGGGTTCGAGGTCGTAGATCCTGTTCAGGAGCTCGGCCTCGTTGCCCGTCAGGCCCGCGCGGCGCAGCGCTTCGTCCGCCTCCGCCATGGGCCCCGCGAGCAGCGGGGCCGCCGCGGCCGGTGAGGGGCCGGACAGCGCGGCACGTGCGGTGTGCAGCAGCCGCAAGCAGGCCTGGGCGGCGGCCAGTTCCGGGGTCGGCGTGCTGGTCATGTCGAAAGCTCCTCTGCGCGTGGTCGGACGGACCGATGGCTCGCACCGGTGGACCCTCCACTCTTGCGCACGGGTCTGACAATCGAGCTCTACGCGGCGCTGGCGCGGCGGGTGAGCCGCAGCGTGAGGCCGTCCGGCATGAGCGTGAGACGCTCGACGACCCGCAGGCGGTAGCCGGGGTCGGCGTGCAGGTCGTAGCGGCGCAGGAGCAGTCCGAGCACCAAGGTCGCCTCGTGCAGCGCGAACTGACGGCCGATGCAGGCCCGCGCGCCCGTACCGAACGGCTTGAAGACGTGGGCCGGCCGCGCGCGTACCGCCGAAGGGGCGAACCGGTCGGGGTCGAACTCGTCGGGCCGCTCGCCCCACGCCGCCGGATCGCGGTGCAGCAGCGTGGCGAGGACGAGCGCCCAGGCCCCCTCGCGCATCGGGTGCACACCGCCGATCGTCGTGTCGTGCCGGGCCTGGCGCGAGAAGGCGGGCGCGGTCGGCCACAGCCGCAGCGACTCGTCCAGGACCCGCCGCAGATAGCGGAGCTTGGCGACCTGCTCGTACGCGGGCTCTTGTGCGTCGCCCCAGATCTCGTCGATCTCGGCCTGGGCGCGGGCAAGGACTTCGGGGGAGCGCGAGAGATAGTGCAGCGCGAACGACAGGGCGCCCGAGGTCGTCTCGTGCCCGGCGACCAGGAAGGTGATGACCTGACGGCGGATGTTCTCCGCGGAGAGCCGCTCGCCGGTGTCGGGGTGGGCGACCTCCAGCATCCGGTCGAGCAGATCGCCGTCGCCGGGGCCCGGTGCGGCGCGGCGGGCCGCGACCACGTCGTCGACGGTGCGGTTGAGATACGCCATGTCGGCGGCGTTGCGCCGGGTGGCGCCGCGCAGTAGCAGCGGGGCCAGGGCGGGCGGCACGACGTTGCGGCGCTGGGCGTAGGAGAGCGTGCCGACCATGGCCGACACGAAGGGGTGCGGCCGTGACCGCTCGAAGGAGCCGAAGTCGTGCCCGAATCCGGTGCGGGCGATCGTCTCCAGGGTCAGCTTCGTCATGTCGCCGGGCACGTCAACGGCCCTGCCCGTCTGCTCGCTCGCGTCCCAGCGGGCGGTCAGCTGCCGGGCGACGTCCAGCATCAGCGGGTGGTAGCCGGCCATCGCGTCCCGGCTGAAGCCCGGGGCGAGTATGTCGTGCGCCAGCTGCCAGTTGGGCTCGTGGTTGTACGCGGTGAACAGGCCGTCGCCCGCCACCGGCCGCAGGTTGGCGACACCCAGACCCACGTGCTTGGCGAAGCGCGACTCGTCGGCCAGTTCCGCGGCGAGCTCGGCGCCCCAGACGAAGACGATCTCCTTGCCGAACGCCTTGCGGCGGAAGATGGGCCCGAGCCCGCTGCCGATGCGCATCGAATCCTGCACCGGCGTACGGACGTTGGCGCCCAGGACGTCGCCGACCAGGGGCAGGCGGCGCGGGGGATGCGGGATGAGATCGAGGCGCGGCCACCCGAGCTCGGCGCTGCGAAACCCTTTGGGAGGAGCCTCCGCACCCTCCGCCACCTGCGATGTCTGTGATATCTGCGATGCCTGCGAGACCTGCGCCATGTGTGCCATCTCCCTTGTGCCGCAGACCCGTTGAGCCTGTTGTACACGAATTCAATAAGGACTTCAGTCTGGTCCCGCTGTTGAATCCACGTCAAGTAAGGTGCTCCCATGGTCGCGAACCCGCAGGAGCGCACGCGCCGCAGACTCAGCACCGAGGAGCGCAAGGAACAGCTGCTCTCGGCAGGGGCGCGGCTCTTCGCCCAGAATCCGTACGACGACGTGTGGGTCGAGCGGGTGGCGGAGATCGCAGGCGTCTCACGCGGCCTGCTGTACCACTATTTCCCGACCAAGAGCGACTTCTTCGCCGCCGTGGTGCAGCGTGAGAGCACACGCATGCTGCGCCTGACGGCGGCCGTGCCCGGAGTCCCGGTCCGCGACCAGATCGGCACGGGCCTCGACACGTTCCTCACGTACGTCGAGTCGCACGCCGAAGGTTTTCGCGCGTTCCACCGGGCGGCGGAGACGGGCGACGCCACGGTCCGCAGGATCTACCGCGAAGGCCTCGCGGCCCACGAGGACCAGATCCTCCAAGCCCTGGCCGCGGACCCCGAAACGGCGTCCACTCCCCACGACCTTCCGACCCTGCGCCTGGCCGTGCGCGGCTGGCTCGCCTTCATGGTGACCGTCTGCCTGGAGTGGCTTGAGGAGCCGGAGCTGCTGCCGCGTGCACAGGTGCGGGACCTGTGCGCGAGGGCGTTGCTGGGCGCGATCGCGCCGTGAGCTGATCACTCAGTCCCTATTGCGGCACCGCTCGGTCTCCAACTAACCTACATACATGTCTGTATGTGAGACGGGGCGGCGATGACGGCACGGCGCGAAGGTGTCCGCGAGAAGCAGGCGGACCGGCGTGCCCGCACTCGGAACGCCCTGCTGGAGTCGGCGGCCCGCGGTCTTTCCACGTACGGATACGGCAACTTGGCGCTCGAACGGGTGGCGGCCGACGCGGGCTACACACGTGGCGCCCTCTACCACCTGTTCGCCAACAAGGAAGACCTCGCACTGGCCGTGGTGAAGTGGGTCGAGGAGACCTGGGCCGCCGAAGTGGGCGGTCCTGCCGCCGAAGAGGCCGATCCCGTCGACGCGCTGCTCGTGATGGCCCGGGGCCACGCCGTGTACTGCCGCCGTGACGTGGCCGACGTAATGAGGGCTCTGTCGGTGGAGTTCTCCGGGCAGGACCACGCGGTCGGCCGCGCGCTCACCGAGGTGATCGACCGGCTCACCGCGGAATGCACCGAACGGATCGCCGCCGCCCGGGAGAGCGGCGCGATCCCTCCCGGGCCGCCTCCCCATGAGGTCGCGTCCGCCTATCTCGGCACCCTCGAAGGCCTGGTGAGCAGCGTCGCCGGGCACGCACCGCACGACGTCGAACTGATCGAAAGGGCGGTGCGGGGCCTGCTGGGCCTGCCGCCCAAGGCTTGCACGGCCGAGGCGTAGAGCGTCGGCGTGACCACGCCGACGGCGCACACCGACACGGAGGTTCAGGAATGAAACTGCCGAAGACCGCGCACACGTCACGTCCCTGGCGCATCCACGAGCTCACCCGCGACTTCCAGGTGGAGGACGTGTGGGCGCTGCCCACGCCGGGCGGCCCCGACGACCTTCCCAGGCTGGTGGAGCAGACCGTCCGTGGCGACGACTTCCCCAAGAACGCCCCGCTCGTCGTCCGTGTGGTGTGGGCGGCCCGCTGGAAGATCGGTGCGGTGCTCGGCTGGGACCGCCCGAAGACGGGCCTGGGCTCCCGGGTGGTCTCGCTGCGGGACCGGATGCCGGACGACCTGCGCGAGGCACCGAAGGGCCCGGAGTCCGACACGTTCCCGCTCACCCCGATGTACCTGCTCAAGGACGAGTGGGCCGCGGAGATGGCCAACGGCACCGTGCACACGGTCATGCACATCGGCTGGGTACCGGACGGATCCGGCGGCTACCGAGGCCAGATGGCCGTCCTGGTGAAGCCGAACGGGCGGTTCGGCGCGGCCTACATGGCGGCGATCAAGCCGTTCCGGCTCTGGATCGTGTACCCCGCGCTGATGCGGGAGATCGGACGCTCGTGGCGAGCGGGCGCCGAGGGGCAGCCGCCCGTGCGTACGTAAGGAACCGGGGCGGACCCTGCGCACGACCGTGCGCTCAGGCCGCCATCGCCATCGCCAGCGGCCTCGCTGCGGCCACCACCCTTCCGTCCGGCAGCAGTTCGCCGGTGTCGTCGAAGACGATCGTGCCGTTGCACAGCAGGCTCCAGCCCTGTTCGGGGTGGGCGGACAGGACGCGGGCCGCGAGGTGGCCGGGGCTGTCGGCGGGCGGGCACGGGGGCTGGTGGGCGCACATGGTGTACCTCCGGATGGGGGTCGCGAACCTTGCGCGCGGCCCGGTCGTTCTCGGTTTCTCCTTGCATGAGTCAAGACCTCTCGGGAGGCGTCAACTCATCGTTCGGAGAGGCTACTTGTGACCTCAGGTGGGCAGGAAACCGGCCCGGAAGTGCGCCAGGAGTGTGGTACGCGACGCCGCGTCCGCATCCGCCAGGCGTCCCGCCGCCCAGAGGAAGAAGTCGTCCGCCTCCGCGTCGATCCAGTCGTACGTCGGGTCGAAGGGGCCGGGGTCCGGTGCTGGGTAGGGGAGTTCGAGGAGGGTCGTGCCTCGCGCGTCCTCGACCGTGAAGCGGCGTGTGCCGGCTGCCGGTCCTGTGGATTGATGGACCGTCACCGCGCCGCAGTCCCAGCGGCGTCCGCCGAACTGAAGCCAGAGGGTCGGTTCCTCGTCGGCAGGGTCGGCGTACAGCGCCGCTGCCGCCTCCCCGCCCGTGTGGACGAAACCGTGGCAGCGGCCGGACGCGGGGGAGAGGAGCCCCGTGCGGGGGTCGAGGGCCCACGTCCGGCCGTGGTGGTCGTAGTCCTTGAGCAGCATGGAAGTCAGGCGCGCGGTGGGATGCCGAGTTCCTGGTCGACGGCGGCGCTGGTGCGGGTCGACGCCTCGATGACCTTGGCCCAGCTGCCGTACTTGGCGAACTGCTGGTCCGCGGTCGGGCCGAGGGGGTTGCCGTACTTCTTCATGTTCCGCTGCTCCAGGGCCTGAATCGCCTCGGGCGTCATCCCGGCGCGGGTGATGTCCTTGGCCTCGTTGCGCATGTCGACGAGGACGCGGGCGATCTCCTCGTCGGAGCGGCCCTCCTCGTGCATACGGTCCGCCACGCGCTCCATGGTGTCCAGGAGCCGGTGGTAGCGCAGCCGCACCTCACGTGCCCGCTCCCGCTCCTCCGGAGTCATCTGCCGGATCAGGCAGACCGCGGGGTCCTTGCTGGTGCATGGCTCTTCGGTCGCGGGCGGCGGGGCCTGCAGGCTGACGGCGGACGGTGTGTGCTGCGCGGGCGCGTCGGTGTGGGCGTGTGCCGGTGCGAGCAGGGTGCCGCTGAGAGTGGTGAGCAGGGGGAGGAGGAAGAGGACGACGAGGCGGGGGAGGATCCGTGGGGGGATTCGGAGGGCCGGGTGGGTGCGCACGTAAGAACTGCCCTTCGCCTGGGAGTTGGGACGAAGGGGACATTACGGCCGGACAGTGGGCGAGAGTGGCCACCCTCGCGGCGCGTCCGGGTGATGTGTCCGGCTAACCGATGGCGTGTCGCCTCACCGCGCCGCGCTCCCCTCACCCGCGGCCGGCCGCAGGCTCAGCGCGTGCAGCGCCAGCTGCATCTCGAACTGCGCCGCCGGATCGTGCAGCCGGTCGCCGAACACCTCGTCCAGCTGCCGCAGGCGGTAGCGGACCGTCTGCGGATGCACCGCGAGACGCGTGGCGACCTCGCTCGCGTTGTGCCCGCACCGCAGCCAGCACAGCAAGGTCTCGGCGAGGCGCTCCCGCTGCGGTGAGCGCACCTCCTCCAGGGGGAGCAGATGCCGTTGCGCGAGCGCGTCGACCAGGGCCTCGTCGTGGAAGAGCAGCAGCGTCGCCAAGTGGTCGGCGCAGTGCAGCAGGCCCGCGCGGGGCAGGATGCCGCGCCGGGACAGGTCCAGGGCGTCCAGCGCCCAGCGCAGCGAGCGCGCGCCCTCGTGCAGCGCGACCGTGGGCCCGATCACCGCACGCAGCCCCTGGAGCGCCGCGGCGATGGAGCGGGCCCGCCCCGGGCCCTGCGGGTCGGGCACCACGATGCAGCCGGGCTGCTCGGAGAAGCGGGCGAGGAACTCCGGCGGCACGATGGGCCTGATGGTCTCCGGGGTGAGGACGTGGTCGATGACGACGACGGCCACCTCGCGCGGGATGGGCCACTGGGCGGTCTGCGCGAGATCGGCGATGGCCTCCGCCGACGCCGGGGGATCGGCGGTCAGCAGATCGATGAGGCGCGCGCGGCGCTGCTGCAGCTCGCCCGCCGCGTGCAGCCTGGCCTCGGTGTAGCCCGCGGTCGTCGCCGCGGCCATCTCGTCCAGATGCACGAACAGCGCCTCGCCGAAGGCCGCGAGGACGGTGTGCGGCAGCAGGTCGGCGTCGACAAGGGCGTTGACCCGGCGCCACGTCACGCGCGCGCCGAGGCGCAGCGCCGACTGGAAGGAGTCGAGACTGCGGCCCTCGTCCGCCTCGCCCCTGCCGATGTTCTGGTACGTGGCCTTCACCGACTCCCAGTCGGTGTCCGGGTGGGCCATCCGGGCCAGGAACCCCTCAAGGGCCTGCTCCACGCCCCGGTTCACGACATGCATGTACGTGTCGTCGGTGGGGCGGGCGTACTCCGGTATCTCCGTGCGGATCGCCCGCACCACCTCCGCTGTGATGTCGTCGAGGAACGGCCTCACGTGATCGTGGAGGCCCGAGGGGAAGGCCTTGAACGCGGCGTACGACTCCTCCGCCGGGGTGCCCGCGGGCGCGGGGGTCGGGGGTATGCCGCCGGGCAGCGTCGAACGGTTCACCATGAGGTGCTCCCTCTGCGCGCGGGGGACAAAGGTTTGGTGAAGATACCGCCACGGGTGCGCGGCGGCCCGTCGAGTACGGACAGCCATGATGCTGCCTCCTGTCGCCCGGGTGACAAGAGGCAGCGGGTGCGAACTAGCTCACGGCAGAAGGCAGTTGCCGAACTCCGGTCTGCCTTCGAACCGGTCCCCGAGCCACTTGACCGTGTCGTCCTTCGCCAGCTGATCGGTCGTCAGGTGCTCACCCGGGTAGACCTTCCACCGGGTTGTGATGTCCGCCTCGCAGTACGCCTGGCGCGTCGCGTCCTCGGTCTCGGCGGGGATGACCTCCTCCAGCGCGCCGCGGTACTGCAGCACAGGGAAGTCGATCTCGTACGTGGCCCCTGAGTCCTTGCGGCCGATGCCGACGCCGAGCTTCTGCGCGTCGACGACCTCGCCCCACGTCCTGCCGTCCGAGCCCTTGAGCGCGTAGAGCTGGTCGAGGCTGAGACCGTCCTTGGTGTTGTCCTCGATCTTCTGGCCCGCGAGGGTCGAGATGGTGCCCACCAGGCAGTGTGACCTGGCCTTCTTGAGGGTTTCCCTGCCCTGGTCGTTCATGAGCTCCTCGAACGGCATCTGGGGGTGCGCCGAGGACAGGCCGAGCACGGCGTCGACCATGAAGCCCGCGAACGGGCCGCCGTTCAGCGCCTTGGCGACCACCTTCAGATCGCCAGGCACACCGCCGGACGCGTCGCCGACGATGTCGAGTTCAGGGGCGTACGAAGCCGAGAGCTGCGCCGCCCACAGGCTGGCCGCACCGCCTTCGGAGTAGCCCCACAGGCCGACCTTCGTCCTCGGGTCGATGCCGCTGCCGGGTATCGCGGGGGCCGTGCGCGCGATGTCGAGGAGCGCGTGCCCGGCGTCGGCCCCGGAGACGTACGGGTGGGTCTGACCGTCCAGGTAGCCCGCGCCGTCCGTCGCGGCGACGGCGTAACCGGCCTTCAGAAGTGCCGCGATTCTCGCCCTCGTACTCGTCCTGGTAGGCGCCCGCCAGCTGTTTGGAGAACGCGCACTGCGAACCGAGCCCCAGCGTCCCGGGGTTGAAGGCCACGACGGGACGGCTGCCCCGCCCTTTCCACTCTGCGTCCGGCACGGCGACGGTCCCCGAGACCGCGACCGGTCGTCCCGTGTTGTCCTTCGAGCTGTACTGGACCTTCCAGGCGCGCATCGCGATGTTGCCCGGCACGTGGGGGAGTTCGGTCGTCCGGCAGGCGATGACGCTGCCGGGGGCGCTCGGGACGGATCCCGGCACCTGGTAGATCCGCTCGTCCGGGGCGTCGCACGCTGCCGACGCGTCAGGGGCCGCGGCGGCGCCCGCCGTCAGGGTCGGTACGCCGAGACCCAGGCCCGCGAGGGCGACGGCCGCGGTCAGCGCGAGCAGTCTCTTCTTCCGTTCCGCTCTTGGCCTGCGCACGGGGTGCTCCTTCGTTTCGAGGGGGGGACAGCTGTGCACGCCGTGAAGCTACGGAGCGGTAATCGGCCGTCGATAGTCAGCGGAACCACAGCCCACCGGGCCGGAACTGTGCGTGCGGCACAAGTGGCGACAGCTATGTGACCGACCGTCCTCGGAGCTAGCGGGGCCTCGCGTCACACCCCGTCCAGGAACGCCCCCGTCCCTGACCCGCTCGCCCGCGCGATCTCCTTCGGGGTGCCCTCGGCCACGATCTCGCCGCCCGCCGCGCCGCCTTCGGGGCCCAGGTCGACGACCCAGTCCGCGGCGCGGATGACGTCCAGGTTGTGCTCGATGGTGATCACGGTGTTGCCGGCGTCGACCAGGCGTTGCAGGACGCCGAGCAGGCGCGCCGTGTCGGCGGCGTGCAGGCCGGTCGTGGGCTCGTCCAGGAGGTAGAGGGTGCGGCCAGTGGCGCGGCGCCCCAACTCCTTGGCCAGCTTGACGCGTTGGGCCTCGCCTCCGGAGAGCGTGGTCGCGGGCTGGCCGAGCTGGAGGTAGCCGAGGCCGACGTCCGACATGCGCTGGAGCCGGGTCGCCGCCCCCGGCACGGCGGCGAACACCGTCAGCGCTTCGTCGACGGTCATGTCGAGGACCTGCGCGATGTCGTGTCCGCCGTACCGTGCGGCGAGCACATCGGGCTTGAAGCGGCGGCCACGGCAGGCGGGGCAGCGCACCTCCACGTCGGGCAGGAAGTGCATCTGCACGGTCAGCACCCCCGCCCCCGTGCACCGCTCGCAGCGGCCCCCCGCCACATTGAAGGAGAAATGCCCCGCGGTGAGCCCCCGTCGACGTGCGTCGGCGCTCGCCGCGAACGCCTCACGGATCGGCGTGAACGCGTCCGAGTACGTCGCCGCGTTCGACCGGGGCACCCGGCTGATCGCCTGCTGGTCGATGGTCACGACCTTGTCGACGTGCTCCCAGCCCTCGATCCCGTCGTGGGCGCCCGGCGCGTCGCCCGCACCGTGGAAACGCTGCCGCGCGGCACGCCCCAGGATGTCGAGGACCAGCGACGACTTGCCCGAGCCCGATGGCCCGCTCACCGCGACGAGCCGCCCGAGCGGCAGCCGCGCGGTGACGTTCCTGAGGTTGTGCGCCCGCGCCCCGCGGATGACCAGCTCGGCACCCGACGCGGGCGTACGGAGCGAGGGAAGAGGCATCGCGAGGCGCCCGGAGAGATAGGCACCGGTGACCGAACCGGCGGTCGCCGCCACCTCGTCCGGCGAACCTTCGGCCACGATGTGCCCGCCGGCGCGGCCCGCGCCGGGCCCCACGTCGACGACATGGTCGGCCGCGCGCAGCACATCGAGGTCGTGCTCGATGACCAGGACCGTGTTCCCGAGGTCGCGCAGCCGGCGCAGGACGTCGACCAGGCGGGCTGTGTCCGCAGGGTGCAGCCCGATGGTCGGTTCGTCCAGGACGTACAGCACGCCGGTGAGGCCCGAGCCGAGCAGTGCGGAAAGGCGCAGGCGCTGGGTCTCGCCCGCCGAGAGGCTGGGTGTGGCCCGCTCCAGGGTCAGATAGCCGACACCGACGTCGACGAGGCGGCGCACGCGCTCCCGCAGATCGTCCACGATCGGCTCGGTGACCTGCCACGCCTCGCTGTCGGTGACGTACTCCCGCAGGCCCTCGATCCACCCGGCGAGCTTGTCGAGCGGCAGGCGCGCCGCGTCGACGATGGTCAGCCCGGCGACGGTGACCCGGCGGCTCTCCGGGCGAAGGCGGGTGCCGTCGCAGTCCGGGCAGACGTCGTTGACGAGGAGCTTCTCCGCCTTCTCGCGGTAGGCGGCGTCGTCGATGCGCTCGGCGTACCGGCGCAGCATGTTCGTGACCACGCCCTCGAAGCGGCCCCGGCTGACCGTCGCCGGTGGTGCGGCGTCCGGGAAGTGGCGGTGGAACCGCTCGCTCTCCACGCCGTGGAGCAGCAAGTCCCGCTGTTCCTCGCCGAGTTCACGTACGGGAGTCTCCGCGTCGAAGGTGAAGCCGTAGTGCTCGCCCGCGGCGCGCAGGATCGGGATGTTGCGCGCGGTCAGGGCGGGGAGCCAGCCGAGCACGGCGCCCCCGGCCACGCTCAGGCCGTCGTCGACCAGGCGGTGCACGTCGGCCCGGAAGACGGTGCCGATGCCGGTGCAGGTGACGCAGGCACCGGCGGGCTTGTTGAAGGAGAACGTGCCCATCACCATGCCCGGCACCGGCGCCTCACAGTGCGGGCAGGGCAGTGCGGGCTGGTCGTCCGGCGAACCGTCGGCGGCGGGTTCGGTCCCCGACGGTTCGTCGTCCCAGAGTTCGTCGCCGCTCACGTGGTAGGCGGGTGGGACGTCCTGCCCGCACGACGGGCACGGCCGATGGCCGATGCGCGCCCACAGCAGACGCAGATATGTGAAGACCTCGGTGACCGTGCCGACCGTCGACCGGGGACTGCGGTTGGTCAGATGCTGGTCGACGCTGATCGACGGCGAAAGGCCGGTGATCGAGTCGACCGATGGCTTGCTCGCGAAGGTGGTGACCAGGCCGAGCGACTCCAGATACTGCCGCTGGCCCTCCCGGTGCAGGGTGTCGAAGGCGATCGTGGACTTGCCGGAGCCGGAGAGGCCGGTCAGGACGACGAGCTGGTTCTTGGGGATGGTGAGCGAGACGTTCTTGAGGTTGTGAAGGCGCGCGCCCTTGATGCGGATCGCATCGGCATTGTCAGTGCTTGCGTCCATGGCAGTGCTTGCATCCATGCCTTCAAGTGTTTCATTGAAGTGCTTGTTGAGACTTTTGAGCGAGAGCGGCGGTACCTGGCAGGGTCCTGCTCGGATAACCTTCAACTCCGTGCTTCGACGCCAGTCAGGGGAGGTCCCTTCATGAGCCGAGCCGAGACGGCCCTGCGCCCGGTGGATCTGGCGCGGGCGGCCGGAGTCTCGACCCAGCAGATCCGCAACTACGCCGACGCGGGCATCCTGCCGCCGACCCCGCGCACGCCCGCCGGATACCGCAGGTTCGGCACACGCCACCGCGACGCCCTGCTCACCTATCGCGCGCTCGTCCCGGGCTACGGCATCGAAACCGCCCAGGCGATCATGCGGGCCGTCCACGGGGGAGACCTTCCGCAGGCCCTCACCCTCGTCGACGCCGGGCACGCCGACCTGCACCAGCAGCGGCTCTCGCTCCGGGCCGCGGGCGAGGCCCTGGAAGCCGTCGCGAAGGAGACCCCGGACGACACCCCCGCGCCCGCCACGCCACCACACCTGCGCATCGGCGAGGTGGCCGCCCGCCTCGGTGTGCGCACCTCCGCGCTGCGGGTGTGGGAGTCGGCGGGCCTGCTGAAGCCGCGGCGTGAACCGGGCACGCACTACCGCTGGTTCGGCCCCGCCGACGTACGCGACGCCCGCATCGTCAGCATCCTCCGGCAGGGCCACTACCCCCTGCCGCAGATCCACGCCGTGCTCGACGGTCTGCGCGAGACGGGCAGCCCCGACGCGCTCCGTGCGGCCATCGAGCAGCGCCTCGCGGGCGTCGCCGCGCGCTCGACCGCCATGCTGGCCGCCTCCGGACGGCTGCATCAGTACGTCTCAGACGATCAGTAGTGACGATCAAAGCGTCACCGACGCGCCGGGCGACTGATCAGCCTGACCCGTCGTAGCCATGTGCGGAGGCTTGTCAGTGAAGTGACAGAGGTTGTCAGACGATCTGTCAGCAACCCGTCTTACTCACGGATCACATCCGGGCGGAACCTGGTGCACCGCTCGTCCCGGCCCCGCGACGCCCGCCCCCGGTCATCGCGCCGTCCAGTTGGAGCCGCCATGCCAAGACCTCAGACCCTCAAGCCGCCCGAAGGCCCCCTGCTGACCGACCACTTGGCGCACTGGGCAGCCGACCGGCCGCACCAACGGGCCTTCACCTACGTGGAGTTCCCCGAACCGTCATCGCCCGGCCTGCACCACACCCTCGGCTGGCAGGGTCTCGACGCCCGCGCCCGCGCGGTCGCCGGACAGGTCGCGGCGATCGCGGGCCCCGGCGAGCGAGCCGCCCTGCTGCTCCCGCAGGGACTTGACTACGCGGCGGCTTTCCTGGGATGTCTCTACGCGGGGGTGATCGCGGTACCGCTGTTCAGCCCCGAACTCCCGGGGCATGAGGGGCGGTTGGCGGCCGTCCTGGCCGATTGTGAACCGGCTTGTGTGCTGGCCGACACGGGAACGGCGGTTGGGGTCGAGCGGTTCATGGCCGGGCAAGGTCTGCCGCCGGTGCCTGTGGTCCTGGTGGACCGGCCGGGCGAGACGTCCGCGGTCGCCCTTCCCGAGCGGCTCGAAGCGGACGACATCGCCTACCTCCAGTACACCTCCGGCTCCACGCGCAGCCCGGCGGGCGTCGTGATCAGCCATGCCAACGTGGTGGCCAACGCCCGCCAGGCCATCGAGGCCTTCGCGGCCGACGCGGCGAGCAACACGACGGTCGGCTGGCTGCCGCTCTTCCACGACATGGGCCTCGTCCTGAGCGTGGCCGCCCCCGTCGTCGGCGGCTTCCCTTCGGTCCTCATGGACCCCGTCGCCTTCCTGGAGCACCCGGTGCGCTGGCTGCGGCTGCTCGCCGCGTATCCCGGGACGATCAGCGCCGCCCCCAACTTCGCCTACGACTACTGCGCGAGCAGGATCGACAGGGACGAGGCCGCCGAGCTGCGCCTCGACCGGGTCAAGGTCCTCATCAACGGCAGCGAACCCGTGCGCCCCGGCACGGTCGGCCGTTTCCGTGACGCGTTCGCCGACGCGGGACTCGCGCCCGCGGCGCACTGCCCGGCGTACGGCCTCGCCGAGGCCACCGTGTTCGTGACGACCGACACGTTCGACGCACCGCCAACGGTTCTGGCGTGTGATCCGCTCGCCCTGTCCGAAGGGCGCCTCGACGTAGGGGAGTTGACTGACCAAGGTGTGACGCTCCTCGTGGCCTGCGGCACCCCGGCCGGGCAGGAGCTGCGCATCGCCGACCCGGCGACCGGGGCCGCACTGGGGACGGGCGAGGTCGGTGAGATCCTGCTGCGCGGACCCAACGTCGGCCTCTGTTACTGGAAGCGAAGTGGCCTCTCGGATGAGGTGTTCGGCTTCTGCCCGCCCGACGCCACCGGCGCGGACAACGAGGCGGGATGGCTGCGCACGGGGGATCTCGGCGCACTCCACGAGGGCCGGCTCTACGTCACGGGGCGGCTCAAGGACCTGATCATCGTGGACGGCCGGAACCACTACCCCCAGGACGTCGAGGAGACCGTGCAGTCCGCCGTCGACCTCGTGCGCCGTGACCGGCTCGCCGCGTTCTGCGTGCCCTGGACCGGCACGGAGACCGACGTCCTGGTCGTCGTCGCCGAGCACCGACGCGGCGCGGAACCCACGGAACAGGACCTGCTCGCCGCCCTGCGCACGGCCACGGCAGCCGTCTCGGCCCGGCACGGGCTGCGCATCGCGGAGCTCCTCCTCATCCCGCCGGGCTCGCTGCCAAGGACGAGCAGCGGCAAGGTCGCCAGAGCCGCGAGCCGGGCACGCTATCTGCTCGGCGCCTTCGACACCTTCGGAGAGGGTGGCAGGAGCGGCGCGGAGGGCGCGCGATGACGGAGGCGGGCCACGCGGAGATCCGGGCCGTGATCGTCGAGAGCCTGAGCGCCTGGTACGGCCTCGCCGCCGAGGAGATCACCGACGACCGACCGCTGGTGGAGCTGGGCCTCACCTCGCGCGACGCGGTCGTCCTGACGGCACGCCTCAGCGACCTCGCGGGCACCCGGCTGCCCGCGACGCTGCTGTGGGAGGCGTCGACGATCGGTGCGCTCACGGAGCGGGTGGCGCGCGGCGAACCGGAGCACGGCGGTTCGCCGTCCGAGCAGGACGGCCCCAACAGGCCTGGCGCGGAGGGTGATTCACCGGTCGCGGTCATCGGCGTCGGCTGCCGGCTGCCCGGCGCGGTCACCTCGCCCGCCGCCTTCTGGCGGCTCCTGAGCGAGGGCCGCGACACCGTGGGCACGGTCGGCGACGACCGCTGGGCGCCCTTCGTACGGGCGGGGCGGAGCCTGCCGGACGACCTCAGCAGACACGGCGGCTTCCTCGGGGACGGGGGCATCGACGCCGTGGCGGGCTTCGACGCCGAGTTCTTCGGCATCGGCGCCGACGAGGCCACCGCCATGGACCCGCAGCAGCGCATGCTCCTGGAGGTCGCCCGCGAGGCCGTCGACCACGCGGCACTGCCCGCGCCGTCCCTAGCGGGCACCCGTACCGGCGTCTTCGTGGGCATCAGCGGCAACGAATACGCCCATCTCACCACCGCGGACCCGGACTCGGTCGGGGCCTGGACCCCACCGGGCGCGGCCCTGAGCATCGCCGCGAACCGCCTCTCCTACCTCCTCGATCTACGCGGCCCGAGCATGGCGGTCGACACGGCGTGCTCCTCCTCGCTCGTCGCCGTGCACCACGCGGTACGCAGCGTCGGTGCGGGGGAGAGCGACATGGCGCTCGCCGCCGGGGTGAACCTGCTCCTTTCCCCCGCCGTGACGCTCGGCTTCCAGCGCGCGGGGGCGCTGGCCGCCGACGGGCGGTGCAAGGCGTTCGACGCGTCGGCCGACGGCATGGTGCGCGGCGAGGGGTGCGGCGTCGTCGTCCTCAAGCGCCTCGCGGACGCCGAACGTGACGGCGACCGGGTCCTCGCGGTCATCGAGTCCACGGCGGTCAACTCGGACGGCCGTTCCAACGGACTCACGGCACCGAGTGCGGGGGCCCAGCGCACGCTGCTAGAGCGGTGCCATCCCGCCGCGCCCGCCTTTGTCGACTACGTCGAGGCGCACGGCACGGGCACGGCCCTGGGCGACCCGATCGAGGCGTCCGCGCTCTCGGCCGCGCTCGGCGCGGGGCGTGGGCGGGCCGCCGACCAGCCGCTGCTCATCGGCTCGGTGAAGACGAACATCGGTCACTTGGAGGCCGCGGCGGGCATCGCCGGGTTCATCAAGACGGTCCTCGCGCTGCACCACGACGAGATCCCACCCCATCTGCACTTCATCGCTCCGGGCCCGCACGCGGACCTCGACGCCCTTGGGCTGCGCGTCGTCACGGGACCCGAGCCGTGGCCCCGCTACTCGGGCACGGCTCGGGCGGGAGTCTCGGCGTTCGGTTTCGGGGGCACGAACGCGCACGTGGTCCTCACGGAACACCGCGTGCCGCGCGGTCCACGCGCGGCCACCGGCGCGGTCGTAGCCCTGCTCGACGGCGTCACCGAGGACCGCGTACGCGCGTACGCGGGGGAGTTGGCCCAATGGCTGACAGAACCGGACAGCCGCTCCGTCCGCCCGGCGGACCTGGCCCGCACCCTGTCCGGCCGCGTGGGGCGTGGCCGCCACAGGGCGGCGGTCGTCGCCCGCGACCGGCAGGAGCTGACCACGGGGCTTGCCCGTCTGGGCGGACGGGAACCCGATGGGCGGGTCGTGGTCGGGACACCCGCGGCCGAGGGCAGCCCGGGGGCGGTGTGGGTGTTCTCCGGGTACGGGTCGCAGTGGCCCGGCATGGGAGGTGAACTCCTCGCCACGGAGCCGGAGTTCGCCGCCGCTGTCGACCGCATCGAGCCGCTGCTGCGCGAGCACGCAGGCATCTCCCTGCGGGACTGCATGGATCCCGGCGCCGATCTGACCTCGCCCGCCGTCGTCATGCCCGCCCTCTACGGCATCCAGGTCGCCCTCGCCGAGCTGTGGAGAGCCTACGGCTTCGAGCCCGAGGCCGTGCTCGGCCACTCCATGGGGGAGATCGCCGCGGCCGTCGTCTGCGGCGCCATCGACGAGGCCACCGGCGCGCGCGTCGTGGCGATCCGTTCGCGGCTCCTCGCCGGGCTCACGGGCGGCGCGATGGCCGTCGTGGACCGCCCCGGCGAGCACATCGAGGCCCTGGCCGCCGACTTCCGCACGCTCCAGGTCGCCGTGCACGCGTCCCCCGCGCAGAGCGTGGTCACCGGCTCCGCGGACGAGGTGCGCCGACTCATCGAACACGTCACCGGGGAGGGCGGTTTCGCCCGCTCCCTGCGCGTCGCCGGCGCCGGGCATTCGCCCGATGTCGACCCGCTGCTCGCCGATTTCGCCCGGGAGCTCGGCACCGTGCGCCACGCGCGGCCCGGCTGCCGTCGCTACTCCACCGTCCTGTCCGACCCGCGCGACCCGGCACCCTGCGACGCCGACTACTGGGTGGCCAATCTGCGGCGCCCCGTCCGCTTCACGCAGGCGGTACGCGCCGCCGCCGATGACGGCCACCGGCTGTTCGTCGAAGTCGCCCCGCATCCCACGCAGTTGAATCCACTGACCGAGACGCTGCGAGAGGCGGGCGCCGAAGGCTCGCTGGTCCTTCCGACCCTGCGCCGCGGCACCGACGACGCGCTCACCTTCCGTACCTCGCTGGCTTCTCTGCTCGTACGAGGCCTCGGCGCGCCCACGTCCGCCCAGGGCCCGCATCCGGGCGCGCGCGTCGTCGACGTCCCCACGCCCCGCTGGCGGCACCGCCGGTTCTGGGCGGGGCAGGCTCCGGGCCCGCACGAGCGGCCACGTCACGCGTCGGAGCCCACCGACGGCACGGGTCCGCTCGACCGTCTCCGCGGCTGCGTGGCCGACGTCATGGGCTACACCCCGGACCGCATCGAAGCGGACACGCCCCTCACCGACCTGGGGCTCGACTCGCTCACCGCGGCGCGCATCCGGACCGCGGTGGAGCGGGAGTTCGGGGTGGAGGTGGAGCCGGGGGTGCTGTTGCGGCAGGCGACGCTGAGGGGGGTCGCGGAACTGCTGCCGGAGGCCCCGCGGGGTGGGGCTCCCCGCGGGGCGAGGGAGGAACCGAAGGCAAGGCGCAGGGAGGGCCCCCTCCGCGTGCTGGCCGACTCAGGTCGCGGCACCCCCCTCTTCCTGGCCCACGCGGCGGGCGGCTCCTCCGAGGTGTACGCACGCCTCGCTGAACGCCTCTCCGGCTCCCGGCCCGTGTACGGCTTCGACCGACTGACGACCCCGGAGGACGTACGGCCCCGCGCGGCGAAGTTCGCGGAAGGCATCCGCGCGGTGGCCCCCAACGGCCCCTGGCTGATCGGTGGTTGGTCCTACGGCGGGCTTCTTGCCCAGGAGGCCGCGAGGCTCCTCGCACGACACGGCACCGTCGGGGCTCTGGTGCTCCTCGACTCCGTACTGCCCCTGCCCGTGCCTCCGGGGCTGACGCCGGTGGAGGAAGCCCGCCGCCGCTATGCCGACTTCGCCACGTACACAGCCCGCACCTACGGCGCCCAACTCGCCCTGCGGTACGAGGAACTGGCACGCCGGGACGACTACGAGCAGATCGCCCTCGTCATGAAGCTCCTTGAACAGGCCGTCGACCTCCCCCAGGCGGTCCTCGACCATCAGCGCACCTCGGCCCTCGACCTCCGCAGCGGCGAACGCCACCGGCCGGGCCCGTACGCAGGCCGGACCCTCCTCTACCGGGCGACCGAACCGGCCCCGCACACCGTGCGCGACGCCCGTTACGAACGGGACGACGAAGGCCTCGGCTGGGACGCCCACTGCACGGACCTCACGGTGACCCCGCTGCCGGGCCACCACCTCTCCCTGCTCGATCCCCCGGTCGTGGACGCCCTGGCGGAACTCCTGACCCGCGACTTGCCCGACGCCTGACCCGCGTGCCCGCCTACCCGCTTGAGAACTTGAGAACTTGAGAAGTTGAGAACTTGAGAAGGGGACCACTCCCATGCCGCACAAGCACCGCAGACCACGCAAGAAGCTGGCCGCTCTCGCCGCGGTCACCGCGCTCCTCGCCACCGGTGGGGCCCTGGGCACATCCACCGCCCTGGGGACACCCACCGCGTCGCGGACGGCAGCCCGCGCCGCCGAAGGCCCGCGCGTCGTCGGTGAGAAGTGGCTCGACTCCCGGACCGTCGACCTCACCGTGGACTCACCCGCCGTCGGCAAGCAGCTCCCCGTACGGGTCATCCTGCCGGCTCGCTTCAAGGAGCTGCCGGACCGTACGTGGCCCGTGCTCTACCTCCTCCAGGGCGCTCACGACGACTACACCTCCTGGACCCGTGAGACGGACGTCGAGGAGTTCCTGGCCGACAAGGACGTCATCACGGTGATCCCGGCCTCGGGCCCCACCGGCATCCCCACCGACTGGTGGAACCACGGCAGTCCCAACGCCCCCGATTACGAGGCCTTCCAGGTCGAGGAGTTGACGGGGCTTCTGCGTGACACCTACCGCGCGAACGGCACCCGCGCCGTCGCCGGAGTCTCCACCGGCGGCTACGGCGCCATGGCGTTCGCCGCCCGGCACCCCGGCACCTTCGGCGCCGCGGCCTCGTACAGCGGCGTCCTGGACACCACGGCCCCCGGCATGCCGACGGTGATGAACGCCATCGTCGCCCGGGAGCTTCAGCTTCCCTCCGCCCTCTGGGGAAGCCCGTTCCTGCACCGCGAGAACTGGAACCGGCACAACCCCGCCGCCCTGGCGAAGCAGTTGGCCGGGACGCGGCTGTACGTCTCCCAGGGCAGCGGCATCCCCAGCAGCGACTTCGGCAACCTGGAAGGGGCGGTTCTGGAGGGCACGTTGTGGGGCCAGGCCCACGGATTCGTCCGGCAGTTGGACCGCGCGGGCGTTCCGGCGACGGTCAGCTTCTACCGGGGCGGCTCGCACGCCTGGCCGTCCTGGCAGCGGGAGTTCAAGGCTTCCTGGCCGACGCTGGCGGCGGGCCTTGGGCTTCCCGCGCAGGTGTCCTGACGTCGGCGGCGAGGCGGGCAAGGCGTCGCTCGTCCGGCCACCGCACCGCGCCGGCCCACGAGGCCAGCTCGAAGAGGCGGATCAGGCGTGCGCTGGAGTCGAGCTGGCCGCGCAGCACCCCGTGCCGGGCGGACGTGGGGTCGGCGTGATGGAGGTTGTGCCAGGACTCGCCGCCGGAGAGCGGCGCCAGCCACCACACGTTTCCCGAGCGGTCCCGCACCCGGAAGGGCCGGGCCCCGCTGATGTGGCAGATCGAGTTGATCGACCAGGTGACGTGATGGAGCAGACCGATGCGGACGAGACCCGCCCAGAAGAACGCGGACCACGCCGCGCCGGAGTCCCAGCCGCCCTCGCCCCAGAGCCCTCCCACCACGGCGGGCGCACCGAACGAGAACAGCACGATCAGTGGCTGCCAGCGCGCCACCAGGATCAGATCGCGGTCGGCGAGGAGGTCGGGGACGTACTTGTGCCGGTCGGTCTTGTCGTTGTTGAAGGTCCAGCCGACGTGCGCCCACACCATGCCCTTCAGGAGCGCCCGGACGGAGGTGCCGAAACGCCAGGGGGAGTGCGGGTCTCCAGGCCGGTCGGCGAACTGGTGGTGGCGGCGGTGATCCGCGCACCAGGTGATCGCGTCACCCTCGACGGCCATCGTCCCGGCCACCGCAAGGGCGATCTTGAGGGGGCGTGCGGCCTTGAACGCCTTGTGCGTGAACAGGCGGTGGTAGCCGATGGTGATGCCGTGCACGGCGACGGCGTACATCACCGCGCCGATGACCAGGTCGTGCCAGGTGACTCCCCACCCCCACAGCACGACGACGGACGCGATCACCGCGACAAAGGGAATTCCGACGAACACCCCCACGACGACCCGGTCGGCTGTGCCCATGCGTTCGCCCCAGGCGGCGTTCGCGCTCTCTTCTGCCATGGATTCTCTCACCTTCCAGTACGGGTGAGCCGGACATTAGCGACGGAAATAGAGAGGCTCTACTCGAAAAGTGATGACAGGGCTACGGGTCGATTAGCGATCCTGGTGAATTGCGGCCGACCGGCTTGTGGATGGCGGAGGTTCCGCCGCACTGTGATGGGACAACCGCGCCGAAGGAGGAACCTCATGGATGTGCTCGCAGAGGCAGTCGTCGCGGGAGCCGAGGCGGACGAGCTGCGCCGGCTTCCCGTACCTGCCCAATTCACCGCCGCGCATCTGCGGAGGGAGGATGTGGAGAGTTTCATGGGAGTGGCGGACAAAGACGTCCGAAAAACACTCCATGTCGGCTCCGTGCCGATGCCGGAACTCGCTCCCGACGAAGTCCTGGTGGCCGTTATGGCGAGCGGGATCAATTACAACACCGTGTGGTCCGCGATGTTCGAGCCGTTATCCACGTTCTCCTTTCTGCGGCATTTCGGCGCGAAAGGAGGCTGGGCCGCGCGGCACGACCAGCCGTATCACGTGGTGGGTTCGGACGCGGCCGGAGTCATCGTCCGTACGGGAGCCGGGGTGCGCCGCTGGAACATCGGTGACGAGGTCGTGGTCACCCCCGCCTACGTCGACGATGAGGAACCGGCGACCCACGCCGACGGCATGCTCGGCGACTCCCAGCTGGCCTGGGGCTTCGAGACCAACTTCGGCGGCCTCGCCCACTACTGCGTGGCTCGCGCCAGCCAGCTCCTGCCCAAGTCGGACCGGTTGACGTGGGAGGAGGCGGCAGGCAATCCGCTGTGCGCGGGCACCGCCTACCGCATGCTGGTGAGCGACCGCGGCGCGCGCATGACCCAGGGCGACATCGTGCTGATCTGGGGCGCGGCGGGCGGCCTTGGCGCGTACGCCGCGCAGCTCGTCCGGGGCGGCGGCGGCATCGCCGTGGGCGTGGTCGGCAGCGAGGAGAAGGCGGAGCGCGCCCGCGCCTTCGGCTGCCACGCGGTGATCAACCGTGCCGAGATCGGTCTGACCGGCACCGCTCCCGCCGATCCGACGGCGGTCGGCAAGAGGCTCGGCAAGCGGATCCGCGCCGCGGTGGGCGAGGATCCGCACATCGTGTTCGAGCACGTCGGCCGGGCGACCTTCGGGGTCTCCGTCTTCGTGGTCCGCCGCGGCGGCACCGTCGTCACCTGCGGATCGAGCACCGGCTATCTCCACGAGTTCGACAACCGCTACCTCTGGATGCGCCTCAAGCGCGTCATCGGCAGCCACGGGGCCAACCTCCAGGAGCAGGCCGCCGTGGCCCGCCTCCTGGACCTCGGCCACATCCGGCCCGCCCTGTCGGTGACGTACGACCTCCAGGACACCGCCGAAGCCGCCCGACTCGTCCAGGCCAACCGCCACACGGGAAAGGTCGGCGTGCTCGCGCTCGCGCCGAGGACCGGGCTCGGGAAGAGGGGCGCGTGGGCTCAGCGCACCGTCACATAGACCGTCGGCGAGATGGCGCGGCCGCCGGCGATGCGCAGGGAGTTGCGGCCCTTGAGACCGAGCTTGACCCGCATCTTGTACGCGCCGTTGCGCGCGGTGTACACCGACGCGGGCAGCGACACCCAGCGCTTGCCCTGCTTCTGCTGCAGCGTGACGCGGGTGCCGGGCCGCATGTTGCGGCCGACTCCGTAGATGTAGAAGTCGCGCCAGGCGCGCACGCTGGCCACGGTCGACTTCGCCGTCAGTGTCGGACGCGGGGCCGCGGTCGCGGCGGCCCCGGGTGCGTGTGAGGCATGCGGGCTCACGGCGCCCGCGCCGGGCGCCGCGGGGCCCGCCAGGACGGCGAGGGCCGCGATTCCCGCCACCGACGTGTACTTCACCGACGCGTACTTCAGCTTCAACCGATTCACACGCTCGCTCCGTTCGCTCACTTCCGGGTCGGACCATGTGTAGACCGCAAGAAGATGAACGAATCAGATGGCTGGTCATCTTTTGCCCATATTGACCCGAGTGCCTCAAGTGCCCGGTGGATTCCACCCGCACGGAGGGGCCCACTCGACTCCGTCGAGCGCGGGGCCGTGTTCGATCGCGGTGATCAGCTGATGGACCGAGGCGGCACCCAGCGGCCCTGCCACGGAGACGACCCCGGCGAGGGCCTTGTGCGCGCGGCGCCAGGCCCGGCTGCGCCGACCGCGCAGATGCTCGACGAGGGCGTGCGCGTACTGCGTCATGGAGCGCGTCCATATGTCGTGCCGCGTCTGCGTCCCGGCCGACGCTCGGCGGACACTGCGCAGGGCGTCGGCCGGCCGGATGCGCGCCTGCGCCACGGCGAGCTGGGCCCAGCTGACCGCGGCGGGCGGGCCGTGGCCGGCGTGGGCGGGGACCGTGTGAGCGGCTTCCCGCAGATGCTCGATGGCGCGTTCCGTCTCGCCCTCGCGCAGCGCGATGACGCCTTGTACGTGGGCGACCCGGCCGATGGTCGCGTCGTCACCGGAGAGAACGGCCACGCGCCAGGCCTGGCCGAGAAGTTCCTCCGCATCCGGTGCGCCGGTGCACGCCGCGAGCCAGCCCGCCAGCCACAGGGCCTGCCCGCACCCCGGGGTGTCCGTGCGGCCGAGCGGCAGCAGCCGCCGCAGATGCTCACGCCCCTCGGCGGCGTGCCCGCACACCGCCCACCAGAACCACAGGTCCACGACCATGTCCAGGGCGGTCGCACCCTGGTCGGCGGTGTGCGGGGCCCGCTCAAGCGCGGCCCGCAGGTCGGGCTCCTCGTCGCGCAGCAGCAGGGTCGCCTGCTCGTGCCGTCCGGTGCTCCACAACTGGTGGGCGGTCGAGGCGACGGTGCGGTACCAGGCGAGGTGGCGGGTGGCCGCCGCCGCGGACTCGCCCACGGATTCCAGGCGTTCGCCGCCGAACCCGCGGGCCGCCGCCGGCAGCCGATAGCGGGGCTGCAGCACGCCGCCGGGGTCACGCACCGGTTCGAGCACCGAAGCCAGGACGAGCCGCGCGAGGCAGGACGCCACCAGCTCCCGGTCCAGGCCGCCGCCCGCGCACACGTGGACGGCGGCGTCCTCGTCGAACTCTCCCGCGAAGACGCTGAGCCGCGCCCAGACGCTGCGCTCGGCCTGCCCGCACAGCGCGTAACTCGCGCCCACGGCGGCCCGTAAGGACCGGTGCCGCCGCAAGGGCGCCTCCGGCTTCCCGAGCCACCCCTGGGCGGGCCGCAGCAGCCGCGCGAGCTGCGCGGGCGGATGCAGGGCGGTCTGCGCCGCGGCGAGCTCCACCGCGAGCGGTACGCCTTCCAGCCGAGCGCAGATGTCACTCACGGCGCGCAGTTCGGCTTCGTCGGGTGCTGGGGGAGAGGGGGCGGTCTGCGCGACGCCCCGGCGCTGCCGTGCACCGCGCGCCCGCTCCATGAACAGCTCCACCGCGGGCCCCGGCTCCTCCTCCGACCCCGGTGCGCCGACGGGGAGCGGCCTCAGGCGCAGCACCAACTCCTGCCCAAGACCGAGCGGTTGACGCCCGGTGGCGAGAACACGGACGCCGGGCGCGAGCAGCAGCAGCGACTGCACCAGACGTACGCACTCGTCGCGTACGGGATCGAAGTCATCGAGAACGACGAGCACCCGGCGCCCCCGAAGCCGAGAAACAAGCTCCCACTCCCCAGCCCCGCCCCCGGCCCCGCCGCCCGGCTCACCGCCGCCTGCGGGCGGCCGCGTACTCCTGTCCGCGGGCGGCTCCTCGGCCCCGTCCATCTCACCGTCCATGGCCTCGACCACCGCCCGCGCCACCGACTGGCCCCGCGCTGGGCCGCCGTCCCACCACCGCGCCATGATCACGCCGTCCGGCAGCTGGCTGCCCACCGCTGCCGCCGCGTGCGCCGCGAGGGTGCTTTTGCCGACGCCCGCGCCGCCCGCCACCGTCACCAGCCTGCTCTGGGCCAGCAGGCGGCGGAGGCTCGACAGTTCCTCGGTCCGGCCCATCAGGCCACCCCCGCGCACACGCATCAGCCCTGTCATCCCCTTCACGCTCGGGCCCGCCCCACGCCACACTCGCCGTGCAGAATCGTCACTGCAACGAATTCGACAGATCCTCTAACTCCGTGGCCCGATCTGGGTTACGGGGCGAAGGGCCGGGCCGCCGGTCAGGTAGATCAGCCTTCCCGGCGTCCTTTCCGGCGTGACCAAGAACGAGCCGGAGCAGCCGGCCCACAAGAGACCGGCACCTGAGAGTCCGGCGCAGGAGCGGCTCTCCGCCGGCGAGACCTGGCGGGCGCTCTACCGCTACTTCCGCCCGCACCGCTGGGTCGTCGCGCTCGGCGCCCTCTGCACGCTGATCGGCGCGGCGACCGGCCTCGCCCAGCCGCTCGCCGCCAAAGCCCTCGTGGACCGGCTCGGCAGCGACGACTCGATCGCCGGGATCATCCTCGTGCTCACCGCCCTCGTGGTGCTCGGCACCGTCGTCGAGTCCATCGGCGCGTACGTCCTTGAACGCACCGCCGAATCCGTGGTGCTCGCGGCCCGGCGCACCCTGATCGGGAGGCTGCTGCGGCTGCGCCTGCCGGAGGTGGAGCGCACCCAGCCCGGCGACCTGATGTCCCGGATCACCTCGGACACGACGCTGCTGCGCGCGGTCACCACGCAGTCCGTGGTGTCCGCCGTAGCGGGCGGGCTCACCTTCATCGCGACGATCGTGATGATGGCCCTCATGGACGTCGTCCTGCTCGGCGTCACCCTCGGCGTGATCGTGCTCATCGGCGGCGCGGTGGCCCTGGTGATGCCGAAGATCGCCCGCGCGACGGAACGGGCCCAGGAAGCGGTCGGCACGATCTCGACCGCGCTGGAGCGGGCGTTCGGCGCGTTCCGCACGCTCAAGGCCTCGGGCGCCGAGGAGCGCGAGACCGCCGCCGTGCAAGCCGCCGCACAGGAGGCCTGGCGGCACGGGGTGCGTTCCGCCAAGTGGCAGGCGGTGGCCTGGAGTTCGGTCGGCTTCGCCGTGCAGGTCTCGTTCCTCGCCGTCCTGGGCATCGGCGGCGCACGCGTCGCGTCCGGCGCCATCTCCGTCTCGACGCTCGTGGCCTTCCTGCTCTTCCTCTTCTATCTGATCGACCCGGTTTCCCGTCTCGTCGAGGGCGTCTCGCAGTACCAGGTCGGCTCCGCGGCCATCGCGCGGATCGTACGGGCCGAACGTCTGGAGACGGAGGACGTCACCGAGACCGCGGAGCACACGGGACACGACGGCCCCGCCGCCGTCGCCTTCGAGGACGTGACCTTCCGCTACCGCGACGCCCTTCCGTACGTCCACCACGGCGTGAGCTTCGACATCCCGGGCCCCGGCATGACGGCCTTCGTCGGCCCTTCGGGCGCGGGCAAGACCACTGTCTTCGGCCTCATCGAGCGCTTCTACGACGCGACCGGCGGACGCGTCCTGGTCGACGGCCGCGACGTGCGGGAGTGGCCGCTCGCCGAACTGCGCTCCGTCATCGGCTACGTGGAACAGGACGCGCCCGTCCTCGCCGGCACCGTGCGCGAGAACCTCCTCTTCGGGGCGCCCGGCGCGACCGACGACGAGATCCAGGACGTACTCGTACGCGCCCGGCTCGACACCCTCGTCGACCGGCTGCCGGACGGTCTTCAGACGCTGGTCGGACACCGCGGCTCCCAGCTGTCCGGCGGCGAACGCCAACGCGTGGCGATAGCGAGGGCGCTCCTGCGCAAGCCGCGCCTCCTGCTCCTCGACGAGGCGACGTCGCAACTCGACGCGGTGAACGAACTGGCCCTGCGCGACGTCGTCGCCGAGGTCTCACGGGAGGTGACGGTCCTCGTGGTGGCGCACCGCCTCTCGACGGTGACGCTGGCCGACCGGATCGTGGTGATGGACGGCGGGCGGGTCCGTGCGTCCGGCACCCATGAGGAGTTGGTGGCGGCCGATCCCCTGTACGGGGAGCTGGCGGCGACGCAGTTCCTCGCGACGTCGGCATGATCGCCGAGCCGCTGGCAAGGGCTGGTCCCGGACATGACACTCAGGGTTGGATGGCGGGCATGACCAGTGGACGCAGGCGAGCCGAGCTGTTCGTCGACGAGGAGCGGGACGGGCGGCTCGCCGCGCGCACCACCGGCGACGAGCGGGCCATGCTCGTCGACTTCCTCGCGGCCCAGCGCACGACGCTCGAGCTGAAGTGCGCAGGCCTGGACGCCGAGTTGGCCAGGCGGTCCGTGAAACCCTCCACGCTCTCGCTGCTCGGCCTCGTCCGGCACCTCGCCGATGTGGAGCGCCGCTGGTTCCGGCGCGTCCTCGCCGGTCAGGGCGCGCCGCCCCTCTTCGGCTCGGACACGGACCCCGACCAGGACTTCGACGGCGCCTTGCCCGAACCGGCCGTCATCGCCGCCGCGTGGGAGGCCTGGCGTTCCGAAGTGGCGTTCGCCGACCGCCTCGTCGCCGAAGCGCCGGACCTCGACATCGAGGGCGACGACGGCTGGCGCGGAACGGTGTCGCTGCGCTGGGTGCTCATCCACATGATCGAGGAGTACGCCCGGCACAACGGCCACGCCGACCTGCTCCGTGAGCGGATCGACGGCGCGATAGGCGTATAGACGGTGACGGCCTCCGCCCGCCCGCAGATGACTACGGCGTCGAGGGCGCCGTGGTCAGCATCGACGCCTCTGATCAACTCCCCGACCAAGTGGCGGCATTGGCCGTACGGCGACCGCTACTGGGCCCTGGCGACGGGCGCGCCGCACGCTCTCCACGGGGCGGCTGAATCAGCGCGGTGAGCGCCGCGGTGAGAGCGGTCGCGGCGAAGGCGGCCGGGAGACCGCGGTGTTCGGCGAGGGCCCCGAGAAGCGCGGGGCCGGCCACGGTGCCCAGGCCGAGGAAGAGGACGGTGGCGGTGAAGCCCGGGGTGGGCCGGTCCGGGAAGACGCGGTAGCTCCACACCGCGAGGAGACCTGAACCGGCCATGAAGCACGGCCCGTAGACGAGCGCGGAGAGCAGCGCGCCCGGCAGTGCCATGCCGGGCAGCCCGGCAACGGCCACCAGGCCCGCGGCGCCGCCGAGCCCGATGAAGATTCCCCGGTGCACGCGGCGCAGCCCGTACCGGGAGATGGCGTGCCCCGTCAGGACACCCGCGGTGCCCGAAAGCCCCATCAGCGTCCAGAACAGCGGCGCGACGACATCGGAACCCGCCTCCGCGTGCTCGGAGACGGCCTCGACGGCGAAGGCCCAGTAGACGGCGCCGACAAGGCCGTAGGACAGGGCGGTCGCGTAGAGGGGGATGGCCGCGGCGCGGGCGAAACGCCTGAGGCCGGGCCGGCGCGCGGGGAGAGGCCCAGCGGTGGGGGCGTCCCGCCCGGCTCCGCGGGCTCGCCGGGCTCCGCCGGGCAGGACCCGGGCGTTGTACAGCGTGGCAAGGAGCGCGGCGGCCGTGAAGGCCAGCCAGGCGTGGCGCCAGCGCGGCCCCTGGGCGACCAGGGCCAGTGGGCCCGCGACGGTGACCGCGAAGGCGGTGCCCGTGGCGATGGCGCCCATGGCCCGCTCCCGCAGGTGCGGCGCGAGCATGCGGTCCACCGCGTCGGAGTAGGGCGCCCACACCCACCCCGGGCTCGTGCCGGCCAGGACCAGGCCTGCGGTCAGCGTGACCGGCCCACGGGCACAGGCCACCAGGCCCATGCCGCCCGCCGCGGAGAGGCCGCCGATCACGACCAAGGGGCGTGGTCCGAGCCGGGTGACGAGCATGCCGACCGACAGCAGGGCGACGATGTATCCCACGTAGCTCGCGCTCGCGATCAGGCCCACCAGCGCGACCGGTAGGTCGAACGCGCGCCGGAACTCGGGCAGGAACAGTCCGTAGCCGTAGCGCGCGAAGCCGAAAGTGACGCCGACCGCCGCCATCCCCGCGACGCTGACCTGCCACTGCACGGGCACGCCGCGGAGGGCGCCCCGCTGTCCTCGTCCCACGCCAGCCACCTTCCGTCGTGTGTAGCGCCAGTCGCTGTGTGCACCGGCAGTACCGAGCCTGTGGCCTGCGGCGACACAGGACCAGTGACGTAAACGCCAGGTTCCACTAGATTTACGTCATGCCTTCCCCGCGTCCCGCCCGCCCCGCCGCTTCGGCGTCCCCGTTGCGCGTGGCCATCACCCTGCTCTCGCCGTCCTCGCTCTTCGAACTCGCCGTGCCGTGCGCGGTGTTCGGCCAGGACCGAGGTGAGATCCCCTCCCCGGGTTATGAGTTGGTGCTGTGCCAGACCGTGCCGGGCGCGCACCACGCGGTGGGCGGGCTGCTGCTGGAGAGTCCGCACGGCCTGGAGGCCCTCGGCTCGGCGGACTTGGTGATCGTCCCCGCCTGCGTGATGGACGGATACGAACCGCCTCCCGCGCTTCTCGACGCGCTGCGCGAGGCCCACGACCGCGGGGCCAAGATCGCTTCCCTCTGCTCGGGCGCGTTCGTGCTGGCGGCGGCCGGGCTCCTCGAGGGCCGTGAGGTGGCGACGCACTGGATGTACGCCGACGAACTGCGCCGCCGCCACCCGGGGGTCAGGGTCAACGACCACGCCCTCTACATCGACGACGGATCGATCCTGACCAGCGCGGGCACGGCCGCCGCGCTCGACCTGTGCCTGCACATCGTGCGCGGCGACCACGGCGCGGCCGCCGCCGCGGAGGTGGGCCGCCGGATGGTCGTGGCCCCGCACCGGGAAGGTGATCAGGCGCAGTACGCCCGGCCCAAGGTGCCGGCGGGGCAGGCCGCCGCGGCCTCCGCCGGTCTTGCCCCGGTGCTCGACTGGGCCCTGACGCGGCTGCATCGGCCGCTGCCCCTCGCCGAACTCGCCGCCCGCGCGGGCATGAGCGTACGCACCTTCGAACGGCACTTCGCCCGCGAGGTGGGCACCACCCCTTTGAAGTGGCTCAACCAGCAGAGGGTCACCCACGCACGCGCGCTCCTGGAGACCACCGACCTGCCCGTCGACACCGTCGCCGAACGTGCCGGTCTGGGCACGGGCGACGGCCTGCGCCAGCACTTCCACCGCCTGCTCGGCACGACTCCGGCCGCCTACCGGCGTACCTATCGCGGCATGCCCGGCTGACGTCGCGCCGAGGCTAGGACGCGGGCACCAGCCGGGTGACGAGGTCGTGCCACCCGGCGTCCACGCGGGCGAGCGGCATGCCGAGCTCGACAGTCAGGTGGTGCACGAGGACGCTGTCGATGGAGCCGAGCAGGGTGTGGGCGAGCAGCTCGGCATCGCCCGCGACGCCCGCCTGGCGCAGCAGCATCGTGACGTGCGTGAGCCGCAGCCGGTTCGCCGGGACGGCGTAGGTGCGCAGCGGATCGGTCCGTGAGGACAGGATCAGTTCGTGGTGGTCGCGTTCGTGGCGGATCAGGGCGGGCCCGAACGCGTGCAGGCGCTCCCGGGGCGGGGCGTCGGGGCCCAGCGGGGCCGGGCCGGAGAGGAAGGCGGCCTGGAGCTGCTGCTCGCGGTGGTCGAGCAGGGCGACGAGGAGTCCGGTGCGGTCGCCGAAGCGCCGGAAGACGGTCCCCTTGCCGACTCCGGCCGCCGCGGCCACCGCGTCCATGGTCAGCTGGGCGGCTCCACACCCCGCCATCAGCTCTGAGGCGGCTTCAAGGAGCCGCGTGCGGTTGCGCGCCGCGTCGGCCCTGAGCGACGGCGGTTCGCCGGCCGGCGTGAGGGTGAGCTCAGCCGCCCCGCCCGGTGTGCCGGGCGAGGGGAGTGGCGGGGGAACGGAGCCGGTCATGGGTCCAGCGTAGCGCTCCGAACAGCTAAGTGGACCGCGGTCCGGATAGGTGGTACAACTTTAAACGGACCCCGGTCCGCTTGATTCGTTTCCCGTATGTGAGTTCCGTTCCGTCCGCACTTCTCAGGAGTTCCGCCATGTCTGTACGCATCCTCGCCCTCGTCGGCAGCCTCCGCGCCGGCTCGCACAACCGCCAGCTCGCCGAGGCCGCCGCGAAGCACGCGCCCGCCGATGTGGACATCGAGCTGTTCGAGGGCCTCGCGGACGTGCCCTTCTACAACGAGGACATCGACGCCGAGGACAGCGTCCCGGCCGCAGCGGCCCGCCTGCGCGAGGCAGCGGGCAGCACCGACGCCTTCCTGCTCTTCTCGCCCGAGTACAACGGCACCATGCCGGCGGTCCTCAAGAACGCGATCGACTGGCTGTCCCGGCCGTTCGGCGCCGGTGCGATCTCCGGCAAGCCGGTCGCCGTCGTCGGCACCGCGTTCGGTCAGTACGGCGGCGTGTGGGCGCAGGACGAGGCCCGCAAGGCCGCGGGCATCGCAGGCGGCGCGGTCATCGAGGACGTCAAGCTGTCCATCCCCGCCTCCCTGACGCGTTTCGCCGAGACCCACCCGGCCGACGACGTGGAGGTGGCCACGGCCCTCACCGAGGTCGTCACCCGCCTCACCGAGCAGGCCGCGCCCGCCGCTGCCTGACGCTCCGGCGAAAAGCACTTACGTGGCAGCGTGACCGGAAGATAGTTTGCCAACACCACGTGTCCCGCGAGGAGTTGAGTGAGATGCCCGGTCGCTGAAGCGCGCGTTGACGTCGTAGGCCGCCATCGGCCTGTCATCGCGTGCTGCCCATGAGCTGCGGCACGGCGAACCTTTCGCTGCCTCAAGGGGTCCCTGTGCCGTCCGCTTCTCCTGCCGTTCCCGCCCGCCCTCCGTCGGGCCTGTGGCGGGACGCCGACTTCCGCAGACTCTGGCTGGGGCAGACCGCCTCGCAGCTCGGGGCGCAGGCAAGCCAAGTCACCCTGCCGCTCATCGCCGTGGTGGCACTCGACGTCGGCGCCGGCCAACTCGGCGCCCTGCGCGCGGTGGAGCAGGCGCCGATCCTGCTCTTCTCGCTCTTCGTGGGCGCGTGGGTGGACCGTCGGCGCTCCCGCGACGTGATGGTGGTCGCGGACCTCGGGCGCGCTCTCGCACTGGGCGCGATCCCTCTCGCGTACGTGCTCGGAGTGCTCGGGATTCCGGCGCTGCTCGTGGTCGCCTTCCTCATCGGTGTCCTCAGTGTGTTCTTCGACGTCGCCTACCAGGCCTCGCTGGTACGGCTGTTGGACCGCGACCGTTTGCCGGCGGGCAACAGCGCGCTCGAAGGCAGCAGATCCGCGGCACAGATCGGCGGGCCCGCGCTCGGTGGCGCGATGGTGTCGCTGTTCTCCGCTCCGGCCGCCGCTGTCGTCGGCGCGTTCTTCTTCGCGCTGTCCTTCCTCTCCATCCGGCGCATCCGCCGCCGCGAGTCGCTGCCCGAGCGGGCTGCGCGGGCCGAGCGGCTTCCGGGCATCTGGCGACAGGTACAGCAAGGCCTTCGCTTCGTCGCCGGCAATGCGTCGTTGCGGGCCGTCGGTCTTGCCTCGGCCCTCTTCCAGTTCTCGTTCGCGGCGGTGATGACCGTCTACCTGCTCTTCCTGCCGCGCGAACTGCACCTGTCCGGCATGGCGGTCGGTCTGGCGCTCGCCGCCATGGGTCCGGGCGCGGTGGTGGGTTCCCTGCTCGCGGCGAGGCTGCCGGAGAGGTTCGGCTACGGCAGGGTGGTGGTGGCCTCGGCGGTCATCGCCGACGGCGTGATGCTCTGCGTGCCCGCCCTGCACGGGTCCGCGGCCGTCACCATCGGCGCGCTCATGGCGGTCAACTTCGTCTTCGGCGTCTTCGGCCAGTTGGTCAACGTCACGCTCATGGCCGTCCGCCAGGCCATCACACCCGTGCCGATGCAGGGACGGGTCGTCGCGACCGTCAACTTCGCCGGCATGGGCCTCACGCCCGTCGGATCGCTGCTCGGTGGCGTGCTGGCCGGCGCGTGGGGCCTGCGCACGAGCCTGCTGCTGACCGCCGCCTGTCTGGCACTGTCCCCGCTGTTCATGGCCCGTTCCCCGCTGGCGCGCCTGGGCGACCGGCTTCCGGAAGAGGACGACGTCCCGCGCGAGCGGCCGGCGTCCTAGATTGGTTCTCATGTACTCGACCCAGGTGTCCGGACATGTGAACGCCCCGCGTTCGGCCGTCTACCAGGCGCTTCTGGACGCGGACGCGATCGCGCGCTGGCGCGTGCCGGACGGCATGAGCAGCCATGTGCACACCTTCGACGCCCGCGAAGGCGGTCGGTTCCGCGTCTCGCTGACCTACGACGCAGCGTCCGGCGCCGGCAAGTCGGCCTCGCACACCGACACGTACCACGGCCACTTCGCGAAGCTCGTACCGGACGAGCAGGTGGTCGAAGTGCTCGCGTTCGAGACCGCGGATCCCGCCCTGCGCGGCACCATGACCATGACGACCACGCTCACCGACGCGGACGGCGGAACCGACGTCCTGGTCCTGCACGAAGGGATCCCCGACAGCGTGCCCGCCGCCGACAACGAGACGGGGACGCGCATGGCGCTGGCGAATCTTGCCCGGCTCGTCGAGGAGACGCGGTAGGCGCCGCGCAGCGGTAAGGCGCCTCAGCTCGCGCGGGCCTCGGACCTGCCGCGCAGGGCCGCCGCCAGCGTGACGGCGGCGAGCAGCAGAAGCGCGGGCGCGAGCGCGGCGGCCGTGCCGTGGTTGAGCTGGAGCAGCCCGCCCGCGAGGGCGCCGGTGAACATCGCGGCGACGGACACGGACCTGCGCACGGACGCCGGGCCGAGCCGGTCGGAGGCGAGGCCCGTCAGGGTGCGCGTGAGGACGGTGGTGGTCAGATCGGGTACGGCGAGCTTGCCGACCACGGCGTTCTGCACGCCCATGCCGAGCGCGAGCAGCACGATCAGAACGTGTTTGGCGTCGGCGGCGAGGTCGAGCAGCAGGGCCGCCGCCACCAGCACGGCATGCGCCCCGACGAGGAGCGCGAAGAGCCACAGCGGCCGCGCGACCCGCGGCGCGATCCGCCCGCCCGCCCACGCGCCCGCCACGAACGCGCCGACCGCGAGGAGCGAGGCCGTCGCGGACAGCTGCACGTCGCCCGCGAGCGCGAACCCCAGGAAGACCACGTTGCCGGTCATGTTGGCGACGAATACACGGTCGAGGCCGAGATAACTGACGGCGTCGACAAGGCCGGTGACGAAGGTCAGCACGACGAGGAGCGGAGGCAGTACGCCGTGATGGCCCTCGGTGCCGGGGAAGAGGCGGACGGCCGCCCGGTCGAGCAATGAGTTCATACCGTTTCTTCGGCAGGCACGGCCCGTCGCCCGACCCGCCCGTGCCTGCCGTTCACCTCACCGCCTCCAGGCCCGGCGCACGTCGCCGCGGAGATCCTCACGCACCGCCCAGCGGCGGCCGATGACCATCGCGGCCCGGCGATGAGTGTCGTACGGAGCCCAGCCGGGATCGCCGGCGCGCGCGAAGCGGATCCACGCGGCGTGCATGCGGGGAGCCAGGTCGGCAGGAGGGCTGCCGGGACCGAACAGCGCGGCGGGACCGCGCAGTCGGGCCGGGTCGAGGCCGAAGACGAAGGGGAGTTCCATCGTGTGGGTGGCGCCGAGCAGCCCGTCGAAGGCGCCGGAGCGCCAGTCGAACAGATAGCTGTACGTGGCGCCGGAGGACCGCTCGGCGTGAGCATCGGCCAGGGCCCAGCTGCCCTTGCCGAACAGCGCGTCGCCCATGACGGCGGAGCGCAGCTGTCCGGGGGCGGCCCCGGGGTGCGCCGCGCGGTAGGTGTCGACGAGCAAGTCCGGTTCGGAGTGGGAGCGTTCGGCCGCGGCCCGGACGTCGGCCATCGTCGAGGTGGCGTAGGCACCGGAGGGGACGAGATAGAGGTTGCCTTCCTCGGCATTGGTACCGATGAGGAGATCGATGCCGGTGCTGCCGAGCCCGGCCGCGACGGCGTCGGCGGGCTGGCGGTCCGCGACCACGCTGAAGGGACTGAGCCCGATCAGCGGGTCGTACGCGGTCGTGGTCCGCAGGTCGATCCCGCCGAGCCGGGCCGTGGCCTCGACCAGGCGCACGTCGGGGACGGCCTCGAAGGCGTCGGCGCGTGGCGCGATGCCCAGGGCGGCCGCTGCCGCCTTCGTCACCCGGGCTGCCTGTTCGGGCGAGAAGACGCCCAGGCCGCTGCCGCTCTGCACGATGGCGCGGCGCACGAGGCCCCTGCTCTGCGGCACGGCGATGACGGCACCGGTGAGGGTGGCGCCGGCGGACTGACCGAACAGCGTGACCTGGCCGGGGTCGCCTCCGAACGCCGCGATGTTCTCCCGTACCCAGTGCAGGGCGGCGATGACGTCGAGGAGACCGCGGTTGCGCGGCGCTCCGGGCAGGTCGAGGAAACCGGCCATGCCGAGGCGGTAGTTGACCGTCACCAGTACGACGCCGCTTCGCGCGAAGGCGGTGCCGTCGTACAGGCTCGCCCTGGTCGAACCCGCCACGAATCCTCCGCCGTGCACGAAGGCCATGACGGGCAGGGCCTCCTTTGGATCTTGGTGCTCGGGGTGGTCGGGGGCCCAGATGTCGAGGGTGAGGTAGTCCTCCCCGGGGACCCAACCGGGGCCGAAGTAGGGCGACATGTCGATGCCGCCCAGGTTCCGCTCGGCCTGCGGTGCGGTCGGCCCCGCCGCGGTCGCGTCCCGGACGCCGTGCCACGGGGCGTGCGGCTGAGGCGCGGCGAAGCGTCCGGTGAGGGCCGGGGGCGCGGCGTACGGGATGCCGCGGAAGACGGTGACGCCCGCGTGCCGGGCGCCGGCGACCATGCCCTGCGCCGTGGTCACGGTGCGGTTCTCGGCGGTCATGCCTTCGCCACCAGCCCGTCGCGCACGTACGGAGTGAAGGGAGCCCACCCCTTGATGGCGAACGCACTGCCCGAGCGCTCGACCTCGGCGGCGCCGTGGCCTCCCAGGTGCGCGGGAACGACGAGCGCGTTGTGGTCCGCGGCCCAGCCCAGGATGCGACGGCGCGTGGCGCGGGCGCCGACGGGGTCCTCGCAGAAGCAGCTGTTGTGGTCCGGATCGACGAGCTGGACGGGACTATGCAGCATGTCGCCGACGAAGACCGCCCGGTCGGTCCCGCCGGCGAGGGTGAGCACGCTGGATCCGGGGGTGTGTCCGGGGGCCGCTTCGAGGCGCAGGTTGGCGTCGATCCGGTGGTCTCCATGCCACAGGTGCACCTGTCCCGCCTGATGCACGGGGGCGACGCTGTCCTCGAAGACGTTCTGGTTGCCGCGGCCGAGCAGCGGCTTGTGACCGTTCTCGGGGTTCCAGAAGTCGTAGTCGTCCTTGGGCAGCAGATAGGTGGCGTTCGGGAAGGTGGGGACCCAGTCCCTGCCCTCCAGGCGGGTGTTCCAGCCGACGTGGTCGACGTGCAGATGCGTGTTGATCACGATGTCGACGTCCTCAGGGGCGACACCGGCACGCCCCAAGTCGGCCAGGAAACCGGTGCGCAAGTGGCTCCACACCGGGGAGTACGGGCGCTCCTTGTGGTTGCCGACGCCGGTGTCGACGAGGATGGTCTTCCCTTCGCTGCGCAGGATCCAGCTCTGGACCGCGGAGTTGACGATGTTCGTCCGCGGGTCGAGGAAGTGGGGCGCGTGCCAGGC
Organism: Streptomyces sp. BA2; assembly: GCF_009769735.1. Classification (NCBI taxonomy): domain Bacteria; kingdom Bacillati; phylum Actinomycetota; class Actinomycetes; order Kitasatosporales; family Streptomycetaceae; genus Streptomyces; species Streptomyces sp. BA2. Next base: position 1,097,868 of record NZ_WSRO01000002.1, on the reverse strand, counting down.
GTCGTTGTCGCGCCAGGCGCCCTCCGGGGCGGTGGGGAGGAATTGGCCGGGCGTCATGCCGACGGGGCCGTAGTACTCCTTGACGCGGGTGACGGTAACGTCGCCGAGTTCGATCTGTTCCAGCGGTTCGATCTGTTCCATCGGGGTGCTCCATGGCCGGGGGACGGGCTTCGGATCACCACCGTCGTCGTGTCCGCGCAGGTCAGCCAGACCCGCCGCTGCCTACCCCGGACAGGGTCAGGCTGCCGCGCGCGGGCCGATGCAGACTGGGGGACATGAGCGAACGAGGCAGGCTCGGCGACTTCCTGTACGCGCGACGTTCCCAGCTGCGTCCCGCGGACGTCGGCCTGAAGGACTACGGCGACCGGCGGCGCGTGGCAGGGCTGCGCAGGGAAGAACTCGCACTGCTCGCCGGCGTCAGCGCCTCGTACTACACGAGACTGGAGCAGGGCCAGTCGGTCGGGGCCTCCCCGGAGATCCTGGATGCCGTCGCGCGGGCCCTCTGCCTCGACGAGGCGGAGCGCAGGCATCTGCACGACCTCGCCGACGCGGGCAGGAGGCGGACCTCGGCCCGCCGACCGCGGGCCGAGCAGGCGGGGGCCACCACGCTCCATCTGCTGAGCACCCTGGAGAGTGTTCCGGCGCTGGTCAGCGGCCGTCGCACCGACGTGCTCGCCTGGAACCGTCTGGGCCACGCGCTGTTCGCGGCGCACCTGAGCCCCGAAAGCCCCCAGCGGGCCGCCGAGCGACCCAACCTCGCCAGGATGCTCTTCCTCGACCCCCACACCCGTGCGCTGTACGCCGACTGGACGGCGAAGGCCAAGGCCGTCGTCGAGAATCTGCGGATGGTCGCAGGACGCCACCCCGACGACACGCTGCTGACCTCGCTCATCGGTGAACTCACCGTCAAGAGCCCCGAGTTCGCCGCCATGTGGACCGGCCACCGGGTGCACCCCTGCGACTTCGCCCGTTACGAGATGCGCCACCCCCTCGTCGGCACCCTCACCGTCACCCAGCAGAGCCTCCACCTTCCGCAGGCGGAGGACCAGCACCTGGTCCTCGCCGTCACGGAGCCCGGCTCACCGTCGAGGGAAGCGGTGACCCTCCTCGGGCAGGCCGCAACCGCCGACGACCACCCGCGTGCCGAGGCCGAGCGGGTCGACGCCGAACGGCCCGAAGGCCGCACCCACCTCCACGCGGACCGGCCCTAGGACGGCAGCGGTCCGCGCCGCCTGACGCGTTCGCACGACTGACGGCGGCTCCCGGCTCTCCGCCGATCCGGGGGCCGCCGCGCTTGTGTGGCTCCGCCTTCCCGTGTCAGGTCGTGTTCACCCTGCGGCCCTCCTTCGCCGCCGCGCCGATGCATACGAGGCCCAACAGGAGGGTGAGGCCGCCGATGATGATGTTGGTGAGGATGACGCCCGCGTCAGGGTTCGTGCCGACGACCCACGGCGACACGATCATCCATACGCCCATGGCGCACATGGCCCAGCTCAGGCCGTACATCCTGGCAGGCGCGACGGTGAATCCGAGGCCCAGCAGGCCGATCGCGATGCCCATGATGAGGTTGTGCGTCGTGAGGACTGGCTGGCTGGTGGTGAAGTGGACCACCCACGGGGAGATGGCACAGAAGAGACCCGTGAGGAACACAGGTCCATCCACGAGCGCCACATCTTTACCACCGAGTACGCGGGCGTATCGATCCCGCATTTCGGATACGTCAGGGTGAGCGGCTATGTCTCCCCTGTGTGAGACGTCGGCCATGAGACTCGTCTCCTCTGCTTGGTGCAGGCCTGATGACCTCGCGCGGCGGAATGTCGCACATATCCATTCTGCTCTTATTTTTTCTTTATGCGTACTCGTGGCCGATCAGCGGCTCTCAGGCCGCCGCCCGTACGGGGGACCAGAACGCGCCGTCCCACGCCCCGGCCGCTGGAATGAACACGTGACCGCGCCCCCGGACGACTGCCTAGCGCGCAACGAGTGGATCTGCGGTGAGTATCTGAGCACCCGCCGCCAGATCATCGTCGACGCGGTCCTCCAGCATCTGGAGCTGACCGCCGTCTCCATCCTCATCGCGCTCGTCATCGCCGTACCGCTGGCCGTCGTCGCCCGCCGATGGGCCCTGGCGGCAGGGCCCGTCCTGGCGCTGACCACGATCCTCTACACGATCCCCTCGCTCGCGATGTTCTCGCTGCTGCTTCCCGTGTACGGCCTCTCCGCGTCCCTCGTCGTCGCGGGACTCGTCCTGTACTCCCTGACGCTGCTCGTCCGCAACATCCTGGCCGGACTGCGCGCCGTCCCCGAGGACACCCGGCAGGCCGCCCGCGGCATGGGCTACGGACCGATCCGGCTCCTCCTTACCGTCGAACTGCCGCTCGCGCTGCCCGCCGCCATGGCCGGCCTGCGCATCGCCACCGTCTCCGCGGTCTCCCTCGTCACGGTCGGCGCGATCGTCGGCTTCGGCGGGCTCGGCAACCTGATCTACACGGGCATGAACACCTACTTCAAGGCGCAGGTCCTGACCGCCTCCGTGCTGTGCGTCGTCATCGCCGTACTGGCCGATCTGCTGCTCCTCGGCGTGCAGCGGATCCTCACTCCGTGGACGAGGGCGGCCCGCTCATGAACACCATCAGCGACGCCTGGCAGTGGCTCACCGACTCCGCGCACTGGGCGGGCGACGACGGCATCTGGCACCGGCTCACCCAGCACCTCGTCCTCACCGTGGTCTGCCTGATCCTGAGCTGTCTGATCGCGCTGCCGGTCGCGCTCGTCCTCGGCCATCTCGGCAAGGGCGGTGCCCTCGCGGTCAACATCTCCAACGTCGGCCGCGCGGTACCGACCTTCGCGGTTCTCGTCCTGCTGCTCCTCACCCCCATTGGACGGTGGAGCGAGGGCCCGACCGTCGTCGCGCTCGTCCTGTTCGCCGTGCCGCCGCTGCTCACCAACGCGTACGTCGGGATGCGCGGCGTCGACCGCAGCGTCGTACAGGCCGCGCGCGGCATGGGAATGACGGGGCGGCAGATGCTGTGGCGGGTCGAACTGCCGCTCGCGATGCCGCTGGTCCTCAGCGGGGTGCGGATCGCGGCCGTGCAGCTCGTGGCCACCGCCACGATCGCGGCACTCGCCGGCGGCGGAGGTCTCGGCCGGATCATCACGGCCGGCTTCAACCTCGCGAGCACCCCGCAGGTGGTGGCGGGCGCCGTGCTGGTCGCCGTGTTCGCCCTGATCGTCGAGGGGCTCTTCGAGATCGGCGAACGGCTCGCTCCCGGCGGGGCGCGGGGGAGAGGGCGGACGGGATGAGGCGGCGCGGGGTACGGGTCGCCGCGGCGGGGACGGCGCTGCTCCTGTCCGGCTGCTCCTCGGGCCCGTCCCTGGAGACCCAGGGCGAGGTGACCGCCCCGCCCGGCGACAGTCATCACCTGGTCGTCGGTTCCGCGGGATTCACCGAGAGCGACCTGCTCGCCCAGATGTACTCGCTGCTCCTGCAGAAGGCCGGATACGGGGCGGAGGTCCTCTCCGTGGCCAACCGCGAGCTGTACGAACCCGCCCTGGAGTCCGGGCAGATCGACGTCGTCCCCGAGTACGCGGCGACGTTCGCGGACTGGCTGAACGCCAAGAAGAACGGCGCTGACGCGAAGCCGGTCGGCTCGCCCGACCTGGACGCCACCATGAAGGCCCTGCGCGGCCTCGCAACGCCGCGCGGCCTCACCGTCCTCGACCCGGGCAAGGCCGTGGACCAGAACGCCTTCGCGGTCACGGCGTCCTTCGCCGAGCAGCACCGCCTGAAAACACTGAGCGACCTCGGCAAGTCCGGCCTGAAGGTACGCCTCGCCGCGGGCGACGAATGCGTGCAACGCCCGTACTGCGAACCCGGCCTGAAGAAGGTCTACGGCATCGACATCACCTCCGTCGACCCCAAGGGCGTGGGCACGACACAGGCCAAGAAGGCCGTGCAGAGCGGGCAGGACCAGATGGTCCTGACCACGTCGACGGACGCCACGCTCGACAACTTCGGCCTCGTCCTGCTGAAGGACGACAAGAAACTCCAGAACGCCGACTACATCGTCCCGGTCGTCAACCGCTCCCGCGCGGGCAGCGAGGGCGTCTCGAAAGCACTCGGCCGCCTCAACTCCGTACTGACGACGGCGGACCTGGCGTCCATGAACGAACAGGTGGACAGCTGGCGACGGCTGCCGCAGGACGTGGCACGGACCTACCTGGAGGAGAAGGGGCTGCTGTAGGCGGTGCGGTCTGAGGGGCAGAGGCCTACGCGTCGGCCACCGAGTCGAACTCCACCTCGTCCCGAGCCACGCCCTGCGCGTCCGCGTCCACCGAGCGGCGCAGCGCCTCGTGCAGCTTGGCCGGGGTCAGCACGCCGAGGAAGCGAGCACCGTCGAGGACCGCGACCCAGCCCGCGTCGTGCTGCAGCATCACACCGAACGCCTGCTTGAGCGGGGCGCCCACAGGGACCCACGCCTTCATACGGTGGGCCAGATCGCCGACCCTGCCGCCCTCGCCGGCGAGGGCCACCTCGTCGATGCCGACCCAGCCGTGCAGATCTCCGTCCGTGTCCAGGACGACGGCCCAGCGGGCGTCCTCCTCGCGCAGCCGGGCCGCGGCGTGCGCGGCGGGCTCGTCGAACCTCACCACCGTCGGCTGCTCCAGGTCGTCCGGCTGGATGTCGGTGACCGAGAGCCGCTTCAGGCCACGGTCGGAGCCCACGAACCCGGCGACGTACGGCGTCGCCGGAGTGCCGAGCACGGCACCGGGCGTGTCGTACTGCTCGATGCGCCCCTGCCCGTACACCGCGATCCGGTCACCGAGCCTGACCGCCTCCTCGATGTCGTGCGTGACCAGGAGAACCGTCTTGCGGACCGTCGCCTGCATCCGCAGGAACTCGTCCTGCAACTGCTCGCGCACCACCGGGTCGACCGCCCCGAAAGGCTCGTCCATGAGGAGCACGGGCGGATCGGCGGCCAGCGCACGTGCCACGCCGACGCGCTGGCGCTGCCCGCCCGACAGCTGCTCGGGATAGCGGGAGCCGTACGTCTTCGGGTCGAGGCCCACCAGGTCGAGCAGCTCGGCCGCCCGAGCCCGCGCCTTCGCCTTCTTCCAGCCGATCAGCGCGGGGACGGTCGCCGTGTTGTCGAGGATCGTCCGGTGCGGGAAGAGCCCCACCTGCTGGATGACATAGCCGATACGGCGGCGCAGGCGGACCGGGTCGACGTCCGCGATGTTCTCGTCGTTCACGAAGATGCGGCCCGCGGTCGGTTCGATGAGGCGGTTCACCATCATCATCGTGGTCGTCTTGCCGCACCCGGAAGGCCCGACGAGCGTGACCAGTTCCCCCTGAGCGACCTCGAAGGACAGGTCGTCCACGGCCATCGTGCCGTCCGGGTAGCGCTTGCTCACCTGCTCGAACCGGATCATGCACTCACGCTAACCGCGGCCCTCGGACTCCGCTCACCAGCACCACCTCCAGGGTGCGGGGGCCGTGCACGCCCTCCACCCGGTCCAGTTCGATGTCGCTGGTGGCGGACGGTCCCGAGATCCAGGTCAGCGGGCATGCCGGGTCGAGCCGTTCGAGTGCCTGCGGCACGGAGGAGACCACCTGGTCCGGGACCCGTACGACACAGATGTGGTGATCGGGGACGAGCGTGATCCGCCGCCGGCCCTGGTCGGGGCCGCCGTCCAGGACGATCGTGCCGGTCTCGGCTACGGCGACCGCGCAGCCGGTGACGACGCTGTCGACCGCGTCGAGCTCACGCGGAGTGCTCGTGGCACGGTCATCGACACGGGTCGCGTCGGAGGCCTTGAGCCAGTACGGCGGGAGACCGGGCGGCACGAGCACGGTGCGCGCGCCGCGTTCCGCGAGCAGACGCATGAGCACATCCGCCAGCTCCGTGTCCGCGCAGCGGTGCACGAGCGCGCGATAGTCGGCGAGGTTCTCCGCGAGCAGGTCGACGGTCTGGTCGGTGGTGCGGGTGCCGTGCTCGCGCAGGTAATCGCGGGGGACGGCTGACGCGTAGGTGTCGTGGGCGTCGTGGGTGTCGCCCTTCTGGCCATCGGGATCCTCGCCGTCGCGTACGTCGGCAAGCGCTCGCCGGACGCGGCCCAGGATCTGGTCCCTGCTGCTCACTTCTTGCCGCCCTTCCGCGGGTTCTCCGACCGGCCGCCATTCGTCCGCTGCCACCAGTCACGGAACGGCTCCGCGGGCACCTTCGGCAGATCCCGCGTCCCGCTCCACGCCCGCCCCGGTCCGGGAAGCGTGCGCGGATGGATGCGCCGAGTGCCGGACGCCAGCTTCTGTCCGGCCCGGAGCGCTGCCGGGCGGCCGAACGCCCAGCCCGCCGCGCGCATCGCGGCCCGCTCCGCGGCGTGCCCCTTCGCCGGCCGCAGGGTCACCTTCGAGCCGTGCCGCGTCACTTCGCCGCCCTGGACCACCCGCTCCCGCAGGTGGACGAGGACTTCGGGGATGTCGATGGCCACCGGGCACACCTCGTAGCAGGCGCCGCAGAGTGAGGACGCGTAGGGGAGTGAGGCGTCGATCTCGCTCTGGGTGCCGCGGAGTTGGGGGCTGAGGATCGCTCCGATGGGGCCGGGGTAGACCGAGCCGTACGCGTGGCCGCCGGCCCGTTCGTACACGGGGCAGACATTGAGGCAGGCCGAGCAGCGGATGCAGCGCAGTGCCTGGCGGCCCACCTCGTCGGCGAGCGTGTCGCTGCGGCCGTTGTCGAGGAGCACGAGGTGGAAGTCGCGCGGCCCGTCCTCGTCGGTGGTGCCGGTCCACATCGACGTGTACGGGTTCATCCGCTCGGCCGTCGAGGAGCGGGGGAGCGTCTGGAGGAAGACCTCGAGGTCCCGCCAGGTGGGCACGATCTTCTCGATCCCGACGACCGAGATCAGCGTCTCGGGGAGCGTCAGGCACATGCGGCCGTTGCCCTCCGACTCGACGACGACCAGGGTGCCCGTCTCTGCGACCATGAAGTTCGCTCCGGAGACGCCGACCTTGGCGCGCAGGAACTTCTCACGGAGGTGGAGACGGGCGGCCTCGGCGAGTTCGGCGGGGGTGTCGGTGAGGTTGTCCGGGGCGGGGCGGCCCCACTCGCTCATCTCGCGCGCGAAGATCTCGCGGATTTCGCCGCGGTTGCGGTGGATGGCGGGAACGAGGATGTGCGAGGGGCGGTCCTTGCCCAGCTGGACGATGAGTTCGGCGAGGTCGGTCTCGTAGGCGTGGATGCCCGCCTCTTCGAGGGCTTCGTTGAGGCCGATCTCCTGCGTGGCCATCGACTTGACCTTGACGACCTCCGACTCTCCGGTCTCCTGGACGAGGCGGGTCACGATGCGGTTGGCCTCGTCGGCGTCGGCCGCCCAGTGCACGGTGCCGCCCGCTGCCGTGACCGACTCCTCCAACTGGACCAGATAGTGGTCGAGTCGGGAGAGGGTGTGGTCCTTGATCCGCTTTCCGGCCTCGCGCAGCTGTGCCCAGTCGTCCAGTTCGGCGACGGCGCGGGCCCGTTTGTCGCGGATGGTGTGCGTGGCGTGGCGGAGATTGGCGCGCAGGGTTTTGTTGCCCACGGCCTCGCGGGCCGCGGTGGGGAAGGCGGGAAAGGCGGGCATGCCCACGAACGTGCCGCTCGTGCCGTTCACGCTGCTCGTGCCGCTCATGACAGGGGCTCCTCTTCCGTGCTCGCCAGGATCTCCGCGATGTGGACCGGGCGCAGGCCGCTCCTGAGGCGGGACATCGTGCCCCCGATGTGCATCAGACAGGAGTTGTCCGCCGCGCACAGGGCGTCGGCGCCGGTCGACTCGGCGTTGCGCACCTTGTCCGTGCCCATCGCCGACGAGACATCGGAGTTCTTCATCGCGAAGGTGCCGCCGAAGCCGCAGCACTCGTCCGCGCCGGGGAGCGCCCGCAGTTCAAGGCCCTTGACCGCCTGGAGCAGTCGCGTGGGCCGGTCGCCCAGACCGAGACTGCGCAGGCCGTGGCAGGTCGGGTGGTACGTCACCGTGTGCGGGTAGTACGCCCCGACGTCGGTCACACCAAGAACGTCCACCAGGAACTCGGTGAGTTCGTACGTCTTGGGAACGACGGGCGCCAGCGTCGCCGCCAGGCCGTCACCGCGGCCCTCCGAACGGGCTCGTTCTCCCATGCGGGGGTAGAGCTCGCGGACCATCGCGCCGCACGATCCGGACGGTGTCACGATCGCGTCGTACTCGTCCGAGCTGAATACATCGGAGAAATGACGGGCGAGGGGCTCTGCCTGGTGGCGGTAACCCGTGTTGTAGTGCGCCTGCCCGCAGCAGGTCTGCGCCATCGGGAAGTCGACGTCAACTCCCAGTCTGGTCAGCAGTTTCACCACTGCTCGGCCTGTGTCGGGATACAACGTGTCGTTGACACAGGTCAGGAACAGAGCGACACGCATCGCGGGTTCCTCCTCGTCGGTCATCGGATGGGTGCAGCGTATGCGCTGCGCGCGCTTCGCGGGAGTCATGGTGCGGGCACGTCATGCGGGGAAGCGTCATGGAAGGACGCGTTGGGACGCCTCCTTCCATGCTGCCCGGCTTGCCGGGTCGCGGGTCGGCTCGTAGCGAGTCAGCCGCTGGGTGCGGGCCAGCAAGGCCCGCATTTCGTGGCGGCCTTCGCTTATCAGGCCGTGCGCCCTGGCCTGCACGAGTACGTTGCCCAGCGCCGCCGCCTCCGCGGGCCCCGCGACGACGGGCAGCCCGCAGGCGTCAGCGGTCAGTTGGCACAGGAGCGCGTTGCGGGCACCGCCGCCGACTATGTGCACCACGTCCACGGCTCGGTCCGCGAGGCGTTGAGCGTCCTCGATGGCCCGGCGGTGGGCCAGGGCCAGGGAGTCGAGGATGCAGCGTGTCGTCTCGGCGGGGGTGCCGGGGGCCGGCTGCCCCGTGGCCTCGCAGGCTTGGGCGATGCGGTGGGGCATGTTGCCGGGGGGAAGGAAAGCGGGGTCCGCGGCGTCGACGAGGGAGCGGAGGGCGGGGGCGGCGGCGGCTTCGATCAGCAGTGCTTCCAGGGTGGGGGCGCTGACGCCGGTGTTCCAGGTGCGTAGGCACTCCTGGAGCAGCCAGAGGCCCATGATGTTGCGCAGGTAGCGGACCGTGCCGTCTATGCCCAGCTCATTGGTGAAATTGGCTTTGCGGCTCTCCTCCGTGCGGATGGGGGTGGTCAGCTCCAGCCCCGCCAGCGACCAGGTGCCGGTGCAGATGTAGGCGAAGTCGTCGGTGGTGGCGGGGACGGCGGCGACGGCTGACGCGGTGTCGTGCGAGGCGACCGTCGTCACGGGGGTGGGCGAGGTCAGGCCGGTGTCGTCGAGGACCTGGGGGAGCAGTTGGCCCGCTGGATCGCCGGGGTGCCGCAAGGGCGGGAACAGACCTGGGTCGATGCCGAGGCGCGTCGCTACCTCGTGCGACCAGTCGCCTGTTCCGGGATCCATGAGCTGCGTGGTGGAGGCGTTGGTCAGCTCCGTGCCGAGTTCGCCTGTCAGCCAGTAGGTCAGCAGGTCCGGGATGAGCAACAGGCGTTCGGCGGTGGCGAGTTGGGCGGATCCTTGGGCGGCCAGTAGTTGGTACAGGGTGTTGAAGGGGGCGTACTGGATGCCTGTCGCGGCGTAAAGGTCGGTGGGAGGGACGGTCGTCCATGCCTTGGCCGCGATGCCTTCGGTGCGGGTGTCGCGGTAGTGAACCGGGTTGCCGAGGAGGGCGCCGTCAGTGTCAAGCAGGCCGTAGTCGACTGCCCAGCCGTCGATCCCGATGGAGGTGAGGGGGCCGGCAGAACCTGCGGCGCGGAGGCCGTCCAGGATTCCGTTGTAGAGGGAGAGGATGTCCCAGTGCAGGGTGCCGGAGGTGCGGACGGGGTGGTTGGGGAAGCGGTGCGCCTCGTGGAGGGTGAGGGTGTCGCGGCCGGCCTTCGCCACCATGACGCGGCCGCTGGAGGCGCCGAGGTCGATGGCGGCGAAGCGGTGGGGTGAGCGGGGGTTGGGCATGGTGGCTCGCAGGGGTCGGGTGCGGGTTCAGGTGCGCGGGCGAGTGCGGGTAGTGGGTGGTCGCGTCGTGGCTCATGGGGGCGGGGCCGCGCCGGTATGTCCGTCCTCGCCATCTCGGTTTGCACGCGCGGCTACTTCGGCACCGGAGCGCCGCGTGCCGTGCTCCGGGCAGACATACCGGCACGTCCCCTCCGGCCGGATGCGCGGCTGCGGGCCGGTGGACCCGTCTGTCGTCCGACATGCGCCCTCGGTGCGTGCCTCTCCGGCCCGATGCGCGGGCAGGAGAGGGGCTGGTGGCTACCTGAGGAACGCCGCTGCGACGCCCGCGTCCACCGGTATGTGCAGGCCCGTCGTGTGGGTCAGGTCGCCTGCTGTCAGGGCGAAGACCGCGTTGGCCACGTGCTCGGGGAGCACCTCGCGCTTGAGGAGGGTCCGCTGGGCGTAGAACGCGCCCAGGTTCTCCTCCTCGATCCCGTACGTCGCCGCGCGCTGCGCGCCCCAGCCGCCCGCGAAGATCCCCGATCCGCGGACCACGCCGTCCGGGTTGATGCCGTTCACCCGAATGCCGTGCTCGCCCAATTCCGCTGCCAGTAGGCGGACTTGGTGGGCCTGGTCCGCCTTCGTCGCGGAGTACGCGATGTTGTTCGGGCCCGCGAACACCGCGTTCTTGGACGTGATGTAGATGATGTCGCCGCCCAGCGCCTGGTCTCGCATGATGCGGGCAGCCTCGCGGGAGACGAGGAACGAGCCGCGGGCCATGATGTCGTGCTGGAGGTCCCAGTCGCGGGCCGTGGTGTCGAGCAGGGGCTTGGAGATGGAGATGCCCGCGTTGTTCACCACCAGGTCGACTCCGCCGAAGGCCAGCGCAGCAGTGGCGAACGCCGCCGTGATCTGCTCCTCTGATGTGACGTCCATGGGGATGGCGACCGCCTTGTCGGGGCCGCCCAGCTCCTGCGCCACGGCCGTGGCGTTCTCCGCGTTGAGGTCCGCCACCGCGACGCACGCGCCCTCCGCCACCAGGCGGTGCGCTATCGCCTTGCCGATGCCGCTGCCCGCGCCGGTCACGAGGGCGACGCGGGTGGCCAGGGGTTTGGGCTTGGGCATGCGCTGGAGCTTGGCCTCCTCCAGCGGCCAGTACTCGATGCGGAACTTCTCCGACTCGTCGATGGGCGCGTAGGTGGAGACCGCTTCGGCGCCTCGCATGACGTTGATGGCGTTCACGTAGAACTCGCCTGCCACGCGTGCGGTCTGTTTGTCCTTGCCGAAGGAGAACATCCCTACGCCCGGAACGAGGACGATGGCCGGGTCCGCGCCGCGCATCGCCGGGGAGGCCGGGTCGGCGTGGCGGGTGTAGTAGGCCGCGTACTCCTCTCGGTAGGCCGCGTGCAGCTCCTTGAGGCGGGTGATGGCCTCCTGGAGTGGTGCGGTGGGCGGCAGGTCGAGGACCAGGGGCCTGATCTTCGTGCGGAGGAAGTGGTCGGGGCAGGAGGTGCCCAGGGCCGCCAGGCGCGGGTGTTCCGTGCCGGTCAGGAAGTCGAGGACAGTGTCCGTGTCGGTGAAGTGGCCGATCTGGGGGCGGTCCTGCGAGGCCAGCGAGCGGATGTGCGGGGCCAGTTCGGCCGCACGGTGGTGGCGTTCGGCGGTGGGGAGGGGGCCGTACCCGTCCAGGGCCGGGCCGAAGGGGGCTGGCTTTCCGTGTCCGGAGAGGAACGCCTCCGCCGTGCGGATGATGTGCAGCGAGTTGCGCTCGCACTCGTCCGCCGTGGCGCCCCAGGCCGTGATGCCGTGACCGCCCAGGACGCAGCCGATGGCGTCGGGGTTGGCGGACTTCACCGCGGCGATATCCAGGCCCAGTTGGAATCCGGGGCGGCGCCAGGGCACCCAGGCCACCGTGGAGCCGAAGCACTGTGCCGTCAGCTTCTCGCCGTCCGCGGCACAGGCCAGGGCGATGCCCGAGTCCGGGTGGAGGTGGTCCACGTGGGGCGCGTCCACCAGGGCGTGCATGGCCGTGTCGATGGAAGGTGCCGCGCCGCCCTTGCCGTGCAGGCAGTAATCGAAGGCGGCGACCATCTCGTCCTCGCGGTCCGCGCCCCCGTACACCTCCTTGAGTGCGTGGAGGCGGTCCAGGCGAAGGACCGCCAGGCCGTCCTCGGTGAGGGTGCCCAGGTCGCCGCCCGAGCCCTTGACCCACATCAGGTCGGTGTCCGCGCCCGTGACCGGGTCGGCGGCCGTGCCCTTCGCCGACGCGTTGCCGCCCGCGTAGTTGGTGTTGCACGGGTCCGCGCCCAAGCGGTGGGCGCGGTCGAGAAGTTCCTTGATCCGTGCGTGCTGTGTGGTCTGTGCGGTCTGTGCGTGCTGTGTCATGTCGCTCATGCCCCCCATCCGGCCTGCTCGCCGCCCACGCGGTCCTTGACGATCTGCTCCTGCCAGCCTGACTCCTGATAGGCCCTCATGGGATCAGGGTCGAGCCCCGAGTCCTCCCTGACTTCTGCCAGTAGGGGGCGGACGTCGGTGTTGAAGGCGTCCATCAGGGCGGCATTGGCGGCCAGCACGTCGCCGGTCCGCTGAGCCCCGGCCAGTGCTTCCGCGTCGACGAGGAGCGCCTTCGCCGTGGCCTCCTGCACGTTCATCACCGAGCGGATGATCGCGGGGATCTTCGCCTCGATGTTGTGGCACTGGTCGAGCATGAACGCGATGTCCGAGTCCAGGCCGTCGCCCCGGACGACCTCGTACATGATCCGGAAGAGCTGGAAGGGGTCCGCGGCGCCCGCCATCAGGTCGTCGTCGGCGTAGAAGCGCGAGTTGAAGTCGAAGCCGCCCAGGCGCCCCTCGCGCAGGAGCGTCGCGACGATGAACTCGATGTTGGTGCCGGGCGCGTGGTGGCCGGTGTCGACGACGACCTGCGCCTTCGGCCCGAGCTTCAGGCAGTGCGCGTAGGCCGTGCCCCAGTCCGGGATGTCCGTCGCGTAGAAGGCGGGCTCGAAGAGCTTGTACTCGATGAGCATGCGCTGGTCGTCGCCGAGGCGGTCGTAGGTGGTCCGCAAGGCCTCCGACAGGCGGTCCTGGCGGCTGCGGATGTCGTCCTGGCCGGGGTAGTTGGTGCCGTCGGAGAACCACAGCTTCAGGTCGCGTGAACCCGTCGCGTCCATGATGTCCACGCACTCCAGGAGGTGGTCGAGCGCCTTGCGCCGGACCGTCGGGTCCGGGTTGGTGACCGAACCGAGTTTGTAGTCGTCGTCCTGGAAGACGTTCGCGTTGATCGCGCCGAGCGTCACGCCGCGCTCGGTGGCGTACTCCGCGAGCGCCGCGTAGTCGTCGACCTTGTCCCAGGGGATGTGCAGGGCCACCTTGGGCGCCACGCCCGTGTGGGCGTGCACCCGGGCGGCGTCGTCGAGCTTTTCGCGGGTCGTGCGTGGGACACCTGGCTGCGCGAAGACCTTGAAGCGCGTACCGGAGTTGCCGTACGCCCAGGACGGGGTCTCCAGGGCCTGGGTACTGAGTGCCGCTTTCACGGCGTCCTTGCTGGTTCCGGCGGTCATCGCGCAGCCTTCCGAAAGTGCGGTCGAGGTGGGTCAGTTGGAGAATCGGTGCGTGCCGGAGGCGGCGGCGAAGACGGCGCAGCCGTCCTCCACGCGCAGGAACTCCGCCGAACCATGCGCTACTTGAGAGCGCTTGTCGGCGGGGATCCACACCTCGGCAGTGGTGTTCGCGGGCAGGGTCAGGGTCAGACGGAATCCGTCCGAGTCCGTCTTCCAGTGGGTGCTGACCGGGCCGTAGAGCGCGTCGAAGCTGCTCTCCGCCTCGGTCACGCCGCCGCCCGGGCGGGGGCGGACGAGGATCTTGCGGAAGCCCGGGTCGGCCGGGGCGATGCCCGCGATGTTGGCGTACATCCACTCGCCCACCGATCCGTAGGCGTAGTGGTTGAAGGAGTTCATGCCGGCGTCCTGGAAGCTGCCGTCCGGCTTGATGGAGTCCCAGCGCTCCCACATCGTCGTGGCGCCCTTGTCGATCTGGTAGCCCCAGCTGGGGAAGGACCGCTGGACGAGGAGGCGGTAGGCGACGTCCGTGTGGCCGGTGGACGTCAGGACGGGGAGCAGTCGCGGGGTGCCCAGGAAGCCTGTCGACAGGTGCCATTCCTTGGACTTGATGAGCTCCACCAGGCGGGCTGCCGCCGGTGCGCGGTCGCTGTCGGCGAGCAGGTCCATGGACAGGGCCAGCACGTACGCGGTCTGCGTGTCGCCCTTCACACGCCCGGCGCCGGTCACGTACGCCGTGCGGAAGGCGTCACGGACGCTCCCGAAGAGCTTCTTGTACGGGGCCGGGTCCTTGCCCAGTGCTTCGGCGGTCCGCGCCACGAGGTCGGCGCTGTGCGCGAAGTAGGCGGTTCCGATGACGTCCTTGGGAGTCTCGTCCTGGATGTTGAGCCAGTCTCCGTAGCCTTCGGCGGGGCGCAGATACCCGGTGCTGTGCTTCTCCAGGTAGTCGAGCCACTTCAGCATCGAGGACCAGGACTGCTCCAGGACGCGCTTGTCCCCGTACGCCTGGTACAGCGCCCAGGGGACGGTCACTCCGGCGTCGCCCCAGCCGGCCACGCCCTTGCCGAGCGACCCGATGGACGGGGCGACATCCGGGAAGGCGCCGTCGCCGGACTGGCCGTCGCGCAGGTCGTCGAGCCACTTGGTGAGGAAGCGCGCCGACTCCATCGTGTAGGCGGCGGTCGGCGCGAAGACGTTGATGTCGCCGGTCCAGCCGAGCCGTTCGTCACGTGCGGGGGTGTCCGTGGGGATGGAGAGGAAGTTGCCGCGCTGGCCCCATGTGATGTTGCTGTGCAGCTGGTTGAGCATGGGCACGTTCGTCTTGAAGTCCATCGTGAACGGCGCCGCCGTGTGGATCACGCGGCCCACCACGGCGTCGAGCGGTGGCTTGCCCGGGTAGCCCGTCACCTCCACGTAGCGGAAGCCGTGGAAGGTGAACCGCGGCTCGTACGTCTCCTTGCCGCCGCCCTTGAGCGTGTAGGTGTCGGTGGCACGCGCGGACCGCAGATTGGTGGTGTAGATCGTGCCGTCGGGGTTGAGGACCTCCGCGTGGCGCAACCGGACCTTCGTACCGGCCTTCCCGGAGACGGTGAGGCGGACCGCGCCGACCATGTTCTGACCGAGGTCGAAGACGAAGACGCCGGGCTTCGGCTCGCTCATCTTCAGGGCGGAGATCTCGCTCTCCACGCGCGCGTGCCCGTCGATCTGGGCCACGACGGCGGCCTCGGCCTTGTCGACGGCGTCCGCCGCGATCCACTTCGAGTCGTCGAAACCGGGGCGCGTCCAACCCGCGGTCTCCAGGCGCGCGTCGTAGTCCTCGCCCGACAGGAGGTCGGCGGCGGTGACCGGACCTGTGGCGGCGCGCCAGTCGGTGCCGGACAGCACACGGTCGGAGGAGCCGTCGGTGTACGTGACCTCCAACTGGGCCAGGAACGCCGGCCGTTCGCCGTACTGATGCGGACCGAACATGCCGACGTTGCCCGCGTACCAGCCGACCGCGACCGTCACGCCGAGCGCGTTGGCGCCGGACCTGAGCTGCTTCGTCACGTCGTACGTCTGGTACTGGACGCGCTTGTCGTAGTCGGTCCAGCCGGGTGCCAGGCGGTCGTCGCCGACGCGCTCGCCGTTCAGCCAGGCGTCGTAGAGACCGAGGGCCGTGGAGTAAAGCCGGGCCCGCGCGACCTTCTTCCCCGGACGGAGGCGGAACTCGTGGCGCAACTGGGCGGCGGGGCAGTGGTTGGGTGCGACCTTCCCCCAGGGGCCCGAACCCCAGGGTGCGAGGACTTTGGCCGCCGTCCAGGAGCCGTCGTCGTACCCCGTCGACTGCCAGTCGCCCGCGGGCTCCTTGTCGATGGTTTTCCACGTGCCGTCGGTGCTGAGGGTGCGTACGCCCTCGGAGGTCGTCACTTCGAGCAGGCCGAGCAGGCCGGCGGGCCCGGTCGTGGCGTTGGTGGCCGAGACGGCGATGACCCCGGCGCCGGCGCGGAGCTGGCCGGTCACGTCGACGACCGCGGGGCGGCGCCAGTTGTCCGCGGTGCTGTCCGCTTCGGCGTGCGACACTCGCGTGCCGTTCACGTACGCGGTGTAGCCGTCGTCGGCCGTCATGACCAGTCGCGCGCGGGTGACCCCTCCGGGGACGTCGACGCGGCCCCGGAACCAGCGGGTGGCGGCCGGAGCGCTGTTCGCGGGGTCGCCCTCGGGGAACCAGATCCACGAGGCGCCTGCCAGGGAGGGCGCTCCGACGAGGGAGGCGGGTGCGCCGATCCACCGCGCCGTCCAGTCCTTCGCCGAGGAGAGCCCGGTCTCCCACCAGGAGGCCTCACTCCAGTCGGAGGCCGTGCCCGCGGTGTCCCAGACCCGGACCGACCAGTAGTAGCGCGTACGGGACTTGAGGCCGGGGCCCGCGTACGGGACCAGGACGGAGTCGCTGGAGGCGACCTTGCCGCTGTCCCAGACGTCCGGCTTGGTGAGGCGGCCGGGGGCGGTGGCCACGCGCACCTGGTAGGCGGTCTGCGCCTGCCCCTCCTTGGCTGACGTCAGGGGCCAACTCAGCCTCGGGCGCGGCACGTCGAGACCGAGCGGGTGCCTCACGTACTCGACGGTCGGTCTGGTGACGCGCAGGGCCCTGCCCCCTGCGGAGGGGGCGGCGTGGGCCGTCGGAACGGCCCCGGTGGCCACCGCCGTTCCCAGGGCGGCCGTGGCGGTGGTGCTGAGCAGTCGTCTTCTACTGATCACAACTCGACTCCGTAACGACTCGACGATGAATCGTTTCACGAGAGGCGAAGCTAGGGAGAGCGCCGCCCGCTGTCAAGAGCCTTGGAGTGCTTGCCCCTTGGTGCATCAAGTGGCGACAGGATTTTCAAGTCCTGCCCATTGACGCCGTAGTTGGCGCGGGTTTAGCTTCCCTGAAAATTGATTGAAACCTTTCATGAATGCCGGAAGCCGCATGCCCTTCGTGACCGATCGGTGCTGCCTATGAGAGAGCCCCCCGTCCTTGCCGTGCAGGGCCTGAGCAAGTCCTTCGGGGCCGTGCGCGCCCTGCGCGACGTCTCCCTGGACCTGTACGCCGGTGAGGCGCACGCCCTCGCGGGCGAGAACGGCGCAGGGAAATCCACCCTCATCAAGACCCTCGCCGGGGTCCACAGGCCGGACGCGGGGGAGCTGTCGCTCGACGGGTCCCCGGTCGTCTTCCACGGCCCGGGAGACGCCAGGGACGCGGGCGTCGCCGTCATCTACCAGGAGCCGACGCTCTTCCCCGACCTCTCCGTCGCGGAGAACATCTTCATGGGGCGCCAGCCGCGCCGCTCCCTCGGCCGCGTCGACCACAAGGCCGTGCATGCCGCGGCCGACGCGCTCTTCAAGCGCCTGGCCGTGGACCTCGACCCCGAACAGCCCGCGCGCGGGCTCTCCATCGCGGACCAGCAGATCGTCGAGATCGCCAAGGCGCTCTCCTTCGACGCCCGGGTCCTGATCATGGACGAGCCGACCGCGGCGCTCACCGGCAGCGAAGTGGCCCGCCTCTTCGGAGTCGTGCGCGCCCTGCGCGAACAGGGCGCCGCGGTGCTGTTCATCTCGCACCGCCTGGAGGAGATCTTCGAGCTGTGCCAGCGCGTCACCACGCTGCGCGACGGCGGTCTGATCGCGAGCGAGCCGCTCGAAGGCCTGACCGAGGACGATCTCGTACGCCGCATGGTGGGCCGCGACCTCGACGAGCTCTACCCGAAGCAGGACACGCGGGTCGGCGAAGTCGCGCTCAGCGTCCGTCGGCTGACCCGGGAGGGTGTCTTCACCGATGTGTCGTTCGACGTGCGGCGCGGGGAGATCGTCGGGCTCGCGGGGCTCGTAGGGGCCGGGCGCAGCGAAGTCGCGCGGGCCGTGTTCGGCGTCGACCGGTGGGACGCCGGAACCGTCGAGGTACAAGGGAAGGCCCTGGTCAACGGAGCCCCCAGCACCGCCATGGCGGCCGGGCTCGCGCTCGTCCCCGAGGACCGGCGCGCCCAGGGCCTCGTGATGGACATGTCGATCGAGCGCAACATCGGGCTCACGGGGCTGCGTACGACGGTGCGCGCGGGCCTCATGGACCGCGGTGCCGAGCGCAGCCGCTCGCTCGACTGGGCGGTGCGGCTCCAGGTGAAGTACGCGCGCATAGCCGACGCCGTCGGCACCCTGTCCGGCGGCAACCAGCAGAAGGTCGTCCTCGCCAAGTGGCTCGCCACCCGGCCCCAAGTGCTGATCGTGGACGAACCGACCCGGGGCATCGACGTCGGCACCAAGGCCGAAGTGCACCGTTTGCTTTCCCAACTCGCCGCCGACGGGGTCGCGGTCCTGATGATCTCCTCCGACCTGCCCGAGATCCTCGGCATGGCCGACCGGGTCCTCGTCATGCACGAAGGACGGCTCACCGCCGAGATCCCGCGCGCGCAGGCGACCGAGGAGTCCGTGATGGCGGCAGCCACAGGGAGGACGGCATGAGCGTGACCACCCAGAGCCCGGCCCCCGCCGTGGACCCGGAGAAGGCCGGGGCCACCCGCCTCGTCGACCGCGTCTTCAAGATGCGCGAACTGGCCATCCTGCTGGTCTTCCTGGTGATGATCGGCATCACGCAGGCGGGCAACAGCGAGTTCCTGTCCGAGCAGGGCATCAAGGACCTGCTCTTGAACGCGACCATCCTCGTCCTCGTCGCGACCGGACAGGCCCTCGTCGTCATCACCCGCAACGTCGACCTGTCGGTCGGCTCGACGCTCGGGATCAGTGCCTTCGCCGCCGGCAACTACCTCCAGGGCGGCGGCAACTCGACGGTCGCGATCCTCCTTGCGGTCGCGCTCGGCGTGGGGTGTGGTCTGCTCAACGGGGCGCTCGTCAGCCTCGGCCAGGTGCCCGCGCTCGTCGTGACGCTCGGCACCCTGTACGTCATCCGGGGCGTCGACTCCATCTGGGTCGGCTCCCGGCAGATCACCGCGTCCGACCTGCCGGACGGCTTCGTCGACTTCGGCTCCGGCGGGATCTCGGCGGTGCCCTACCTGGGTCTTATCGCGCTCGCCGTCCTGGTCGCGGTCGCGTACTACCTGCGGCACTTCGGCGGCGGACGCGAGCTCTACGCCCTCGGCTCCAACCCCGAAGCCGCGCGCCTCGCAGGCATCCCGGTACGCAAACGCATCCTCGCCGCCTACACCGCCTGTGGGGCGCTCGCCGGGCTCGCCGGTGCGCTCTACCTGGCCCGCTTCGGCAACGTCGACTCCGCCACCGGCAACGGCTACGAACTCACCGTCGTCAGCGCCGTCGTGGTCGGCGGCGTCGTCTTCACCGGCGGCTCCGGCAGCGTCTACGGCGCGGCACTCGGCGCGCTGCTCCTGACCTCCATCAACAGCGTGCTTCCCGCGCTCGGCGTCAGCTCCGTGTGGGTGCTCGCCATCAACGGCGTGCTGCTCGTCCTGGCCATCGCCGTCGACCGGATCGTCGCCCTGCGCGTCGCCAAGGCCCTGACGAAGAGGGCCGCATCGAACAGAAGGGCTGCCCGCCATGGCTGACTCCAACCGGCTCACGCTCACGCGCGCCGTGCGCTGGGACACCGTTGTCGGCGCTCTCCTTGTCGTCCTCCTGCTGATGTCGTTCTCCTTTGTCGACGGTTTCGGGAACGCCCTCAACCTGTCGTTCCTCATCGGCAACACGCTGCCCATCGCGCTGATCGCCCTCCCGATGACGCTTCTCGTCGTCTCCGGAGAGATCGATCTGTCGGTCGCCTCGACGGCGGGGCTCTCCGGAGCCGTGATGGGCGCGCTCTGGAACGCCGGTATGGCCATCGAGACGATCATTCCGCTGGTGCTCCTCATCGGAGTCCTCTGCGGCCTCGTCAACGGCCTCCTGGTGACCCGCCTCGGCCTTCCCTCGCTCGCCGTGACCATCGGCACCATGGCCGCCTACCGCGGCATCGCGCAGATCGTCCTCGGTTCCGACGCCGTGACCGACTTCCCCTCGCAGTACCTGGACTTCGCCGCCGGACGCATCGGCGACACCTTCCTGCCGTACGCGTTCCTGCCCTTCCTCGCGCTGCTCGCGATCGCCGTCGTCGTCCTGCACGCCACGCCCTTCGGACGCTCGCTGTTCGCGATCGGCGCCAACGGGGAGGCGGCGCGCTTCGCCGGTGTCCGCGTCAAGCGGCACAAGCTGTGGCTGTTCGTCTTCACGGGGCTCATGGCCTCCCTCACAGGCGTCTTCTGGGCCCTGCACTACGCGAGCGCCCGCTACGACAACGCCACCGGCCTCGAACTGTCCGTCGTCGCGGCCGTCCTGCTCGGCGGCATCGACTTCGACGGCGGCAAGGGCACCCTCGGCGGCGCGATCGCCGGAGTCTTCCTGCTCGGCGCCCTGCAGAACGCGATGAGCCTGCTCAACGTCTCCGCGCAGTCGCAGATCGTCGTCACCGGCGTGCTGCTCGTGGTGTCCGTGCTCGGCCCGCGCGTGGCCCGCCAGATCGCCGTCGCCAG
Organism: Streptomyces sp. BA2; assembly: GCF_009769735.1. Lineage (NCBI taxonomy): Bacteria > Bacillati > Actinomycetota > Actinomycetes > Kitasatosporales > Streptomycetaceae > Streptomyces > Streptomyces sp. BA2. Next base: position 1,077,339 of record NZ_WSRO01000002.1, on the reverse strand, counting down.
AGCGGGCCGTCGCGCCGCCGCCCCTGCCCGCTGACCCCTCGTACCCTCCGCACGTCCGAAAGGGACCAACGATGCTCTCTCCCCGCCGATCTCCCCGCCGCTCCGTCCGCCGCCCGGCCCTCACCCGCGCCTGCGTGACCCTCATGGCCGTCACCTCGCTCGTACTGACCGCCACCGCCTGCGGCGGCACCACCAAGGAGTCCTCGAAGAACGACGACGCCGCCAAGGCCTCGAACGCCAAGGCCGACCCGGACGCGCCGACCAAGAAGGGGCTCACGGTCGCCTTCCTGCCCAAGCAGGTCAACAACCCGTACTTCACCGTCGCCGACAAGGGCGGCGAGAAGGCGCTCAAGGAGCTCGGATCGACGTACAAGGAGACGGGCCCCAACAGCGCCACCGACACCAGCGGGCAGGTCTCTTACGTCAACACGCTCACCCAGCAGCAGGTCGACGCCATGGCCGTCTCCGCGCAGGATCCGGGCGCCCTGTGCACCGCACTCAAGCAGGCCATGAAGAACGACATCAAGGTCGTGACGTACGACTCGGACACCAACCCGGGATGCCGTGACGTCTTCGTCTCGCAGTCCAGCGCCGAGGCGCTCGGCCGCACCCAGGTGGAACTGCTCGGCAAGCAGCTCGGCTACAAGGGCGACATCGCGATCCTCTCCGCCGCCCAGACAGCGACGAACCAGAACACCTGGATCCGCTACATGAAGGACGAGTTGAAGAAGCCCAAGTACAAGAACATGAAGCTGGTCAAGACCGCCTACGGCAACGACGACGCCCAGCAGTCCTTCCAGCAGACCCAGGGACTCCTCCAGGAGCACCCGAAGCTGGCCGGGATCATCTCGCCGACGACCGTCGGCATCAAGGCGGCCGCCCAGTACCTTTCGGGATCGAAGTACAAGGGCAAGGTGAAGCTCACCGGCCTCGGCACGCCCAACGACATGCGCCAGTACGTGAAGAACGGCACCGTCGAGGGCTTCGAGCTGTGGGACCCGGCCAAGCTCGGCGCGCTCGCCGCGCACACCGCCGTGGCCCTGAAGTCCGGCCAGATCACCGGCAAGAAGGGCGAGAAGTTCGAGGCGGGCGACCTCGGCAGCTTCACCATCGGCGACAAGGGCGTGGTCGATCTCGGCGAGCCGACCGTCTTCGACAAGAAGAACATCGACCAGTACAAATTCTGAGGGGATCGCACGCGGCGGCGCACAAGGCACCGCACGCGCAACGGAACAAGGGGACGCATGGTCGGCATCAAAGACGTGGCGAAGCACGCCGGCGTGTCGGTGGGCACCGTGTCGAACGTGATCAACCGCCCGGACGTCGTCTCCGAAGAGACACGCCACCGGGTGCAGTCCGTGATCGACCGGCTCGGCTACGTCCGCAGCGAGTCCGCACGGCAGCTGCGCGCCGGGCAGAGCCGCATCATGGCGCTGCTCGTGCTGGACATGGGCAACCCCTTCTTCGTAGACGTCGCGCGCGGTGCCGAGCGGGCCGCGCGCGACGCCGGGCTCCGCGTCATGATGTGCAACAGCGGACAGAGCCCCTCCGAAGAGGCCGAATATCTGGCGCTCTTCGCCGAACAGCGGGTACGCGGCGTCCTGCTGACGCCGGCGGACGCCACGGGACGGAACATCGAGGCGTTCCGCAGACACGCCATCCCGTTCGTCCTGGTCGACCGGGTCGCCGAGGGCGCCACCGAGTGCTCCGTCTCCGTGGACGACGTCCTCGGCGGGGCGCTCGCGGTGCGCCATCTCGTCGACACGGGGCACCGCAGCATCGCGTACGTGAGCGGCCCGCCCGGGCTCAACCAGGTCAAGGACCGCAGGGAGGGGGCGCTGCAGGCGCTCGCCGAGGCCGGTCTGCCCGCGTCGGCGCTGCGGGAGCTGCCCACCGAACGCCTCGACGTGGCCGCCGGACGCGACGCGGGCGCCCGCGTCCTCGGCCTCGCCGAGCGGCCGACCGCCGTCTTCTGCGCCAACGACCTGCTCGCGCTCGGCGTGCTCCAGGCGATGTACGCGGCCGGGGTGAGCGTGCCCGAGGAGATCTCCATCGTCGGCTACGACGACATCGAGTTCGCAGCGGCGGCCGTCGTCCCCCTCACCTCGGTGCGCCAGCCCGCCATCAAGATGGGTGCGATGGCCGCGGAACTTCTCCTGGAGGAGACCGAGTCGGACACGGACGAACACGATCACCGGCGTGTGGTGCTCCAGCCGGAACTCGTGGTTCGCCGCTCCAGCCTGGCGCCCCGCTGACCGCCCCCGAGGCGGGTGTGCTGGACTGGGGCGAAGTGTCCCGTTCCGTAGTCGCCCAGGAGCCCCCTTGACCGCCACTGCCTCCTACCGCCAGCCCGGAGTCGTCCTCACCGACCACCGCTTCTCCGTGCCCCTCGACCACGACGACCCGGCGGGGGAGCGGATCGAGGTCTTCGCCCGCGAGGCCGTGGCGAAGGCGCACGGGGGCCACGGGGGCGCCGACCTGCCGTGGCTGGTGTATCTCCAGGGCGGCCCAGGCTTCGGGGCCAACCGGTTCGTAGGCAAGGAGGCGTGGCTCGGCAGGGCCTTGCAGGACTACCGGGTGCTGCTCATCGACCAGCGCGGAACAGGCAGCTCCACTCCGGCCACGCGCCAGACGCTCCCGCTGCGCGGCGGCCCCCGCGAACAGGCCGACTACCTCACGCACTTCCGCGCCGACTCCATCGTCCGCGACTGCGAGCTGATCCGGCGCGAGCTGACCGGCGGCGCCCCCTGGACCGTCCTCGGCCAGAGCTTCGGCGGCTTCTGCGCGACCCACTACCTGTCGGCGGCCCCCGAGGGGCTGCACACCGCCATCATCACCGGCGGCCTGCCCATGCTCGACGGCCACGCGGACGACGTCTACCGCGCCGCCTACCCGCGCATGGAGCGCAAGACCCGCGCCCACTACGCCCGCTACCCCCAGGACGTCGAGCGCGCCCGCCGCATCGCCGCGCACCTCGCCGAGCACGAGCCGGTCCTCAACGGCGGCTACCGCCTCACCGTCGAGGCGTTCCAGTCCCTCGGCATGCTGCTCGGCACCGGCGACGGCAGCCACCGCCTCCACTACCTCCTCGAAGACGCCTTCGTGCGGACCCCGGCGGGGCACCAGCTCTCCGACGCCTTCCAGGAAGGCGTACAGGCCGCCCTCTCGCACTGGAGCCACCCGCTCTTCGCGCTCCTGCACGAGTCCATCTACGGCCAGGGCGAGCGGCCCACCGACTGGTCGGCGCAGCGGCTGCGCGGCGAGTTCCCGCAGTTCGACCCGGGCAAGGCGCTCGCCGGGGACGCGCCGCTCCTCTTCACCGGGGAAGCCGTCCAGCGCTGGCAGTTCGACTGCGACCCCGCCCTGCGGCCGCTGCGCGAGACCGCCGACCACCTCGCCGCACGCACCGGCTGGGCAGCCCTGTACGACACGGCGCGCCTCGCCGCGAACGAGGTGCCGGCCGCCGCCGCGATCTACCACGACGACATGTACGTCGACACCGAGCACTCGTTGCGCACCGCCCGCTCCATCCGCGGCCTGCGCACCTGGGTCACCGACGAGTACGAGCACGACGGTCTTCGGGTGGGTTCGCCGCGCGTCCTCGACCGGCTCCTCGCCCTCGCCAGGGGAGAGGCCTGACGGCCATCCTTGAGAGGGGCCCGCGAAGCTAGGCTGCGGACATGACAGAGCCGTTGAACGAGAACGACCAGCTCACCCCCATGCCCGAGGACTGGCAGCGGGCCCTCGCCGTCGTCGCCCACCCCGACGACCTGGAGTACGGCTGCTCGGCCGCGATCGCCGGATGGACGGACGGCGGGCGTGAGGTCGCCTACCTCCTTGCCAGCCGCGGTGAGGCGGGCATCGACACCCTCGACCCCGCCACGTGCGGCCCGCTGCGCGAGCGCGAGCAGCGGGCGAGCGCGGCCGTCGTCGGTGTGTCGGCCGTGGAGTTCCTCGACCACAAGGACGGTGTGATCGAGTACGGGACGGCGCTGCGCCGCGACATCGCCGCAGCGGTCCGCAGGCACCGGCCCGAGCTCGTGATCACCCTCAACCACCGTGACACCTGGGGCGGCGTCGCCTGGAACACCCCGGACCACGTCGCCGTCGGCCGCGCCACCCTGGACGCCGTCGCGGACGCGGGCAACCGCTGGATCTTCCCCGAGCTGATCGAGGAGGACGCGCTGGAGCCGTGGGACGGCGTGCGCTGGGTGGCCGTCGCCGGTTCGTCCTCGCCCACCCACGCGGTGGACGCGACGGCCGGGCTCGAGCGTTCCGTGGCCTCACTTCTCGAACACCGCACATACATCGAGGCGTTGACGACGCAGGACCCCGAGAAGTACTGCCGTGAGTTCCTGATCGGCTACGCCCAGCAGCTGGCACCGCGCTTCGGCGGGAAGCCCGCAGTGGCCTTCGAGGTCTTCAGCCGCTGAGCCACCGCCACTACGCTGACGTCACGTCAAATACCTGACGCGACGTCAGAAACGTAGGCAGGAGCTGGTGCTTGATGATCGACACCATCGGCACGGACATCCCGGAGGGTGAGGAGCGGCTGCGCCTCGACATCGAGGACGGCCTCGGCATCCTCACCCTCTGCCACCCGCGCAAGCTCAACGCGTGGAGCTGGGAGTCCACGCGCCAGCTCGGCATCTTCGCCGACCGGATCCGGTTCGACGACTCGATCAGGGCGGTGCTGCTGCGTGCGGAGGGGCGGGCGTTCTGTGCCGGCATCGACATCACGGACCTCAACGGCGGTGCGATCGAAGGCCGTTCGGTCTCCGAGCGCACCCGCAACTACTACGAGGGCATGCGCTGGGTCCATGAACGCTTCCGCACGTTCGCGCGCCTCCCGCAGCCGGTCGTCGCCGCCGCGCAGGGGTACTGCCTCGGTTTCGGCTTCGAGCTCGCCCTGATGGCGGACGTGCGGATCGTGGCGGACGACGCGGTGTTCGCGCTGCCCGAGGCGCAGATCGGCGTCGCGGTGGACGCGGGCGGTGATCTGCGCATCGCACGTGAGGCGGGCGCCGGCTGGGCGAAGCTGCTCTCGCTCACCGGGCGACGCATCGACGCGGCCACGGCCGAGCGCCTGCGTCTTGTCCAACTCGTCACGCCGGTGGACGAGTTGACGAAAACGGCTCGTGAGGTCGCCGCGGAGATCGCGGCGAACGCCCCGCTGGCCGTCCAGGGCATCAAGCGGGGCATCGACGCGTACGCGGACGCGGGGATGGACGCGGCCCTGGACCGGGTCGCGCTGAACGCGGCGATCACACTGACGTCGGAGGACTCACGTGCCGGGTACGCGGCGAAGGGGGAGCGGAGGGCGGCCACCTTCGAGGGGAAGTAGCCCTGCTCCGGGAGCGGCTACCCCTCGAACCGCCCTCGCCCCATCTGCTCGCGCACCGTCACCACCTCCGGGCTCACCAGGCCTCGCCGCTGCCAGTTCGCGCCGTCGACCACGAGCGTGTGCCCGGTGATGTAGCGGGCGTAGGGCGAGGCGAGGAAGGTTGCCGCCCAGCCCAGTTCGCGCGGGGCGCCGACGCGCAGGGCGGGCTGGCGAGCGCCCAACTGCCCGCTCTGCGAGGCTTGTGAGGGAGCCGCCCGGTCGAGGTTGCCGCGGATGTCGGCGGTCATGTCCTCGTGCGGCATCAGACCCGGCACCAGACCGTTGACCTGGATCCCGTACGGGCCCCACTCCACCGCCAGGCTCTCGACGAGGCTCTTCACGCCTGCCTTGGCCGCCGCGCTGTGCGCGAAACCAGGGCCGCCCGTCCACGCGTAGGACGCCCCGATGTTGATGACGGAGCCGGGCGTGCCCGCCGCGAGATGGCGGCGGGCGAACTCCCGCGTCATGAAGAACGTGCCGTTCAGCGTGATGTCCACGACGGAGCGCCACGCGTTCGGGGACATGTCCTCGGCGGGCACGGGGAAGTTCGCCGCCGCGTTGTTGACCAGGACGTCCGGCAGGCCGTACGCCTCCTGCGCCGCGTCGAAGACCTCGGCGACACGGTCCGGGTCCCGGATGTCGCACGGGGTGGCCGCCACCCGCCCGCCGAGGCCCGCGAGTTCGTCCCGCGCCGCCTTCAGCCGTTCCTCCTTGCGGGCGGCGATCACCAGATCCGCCCCGAGCCGCGCGAATTCCGCGGCGATCGCCTTGCCGAGGCCACTGCCGCCGCCGGTCACGAGGACGACCGCTCCCTCGTACGTCCCCTCGGGCAGGGCGCTCGTGCCGGGCGGGGCGGGGGCAGGGAGCCCCGGCGGCGCACCTTCGCTCAGGTCGTCCGTCATGGCCGCATCGATACCGCGTAACGCACCAAAGCTCCATGCCCGTGCGGAACTCCGTCCGGCCCGAAGGTGCTCTATTGACAAATGGCATTGCCGATATTGCAATTGACGCATGGCGGAGAACAGGACAGAGAACAGGGCAGCGAGCAAGGCGGCCGACGCGGCGGAGGGCGACGACGACGGCGCGAATCTGGACGGAGTCCTTGCCGAGGTCGGCCCCCGCCTGCGCAGGATCCGCAAGGAGCGCGGTGCGACGCTCGCGGGCCTCGCCGCCGCCACCGGCATCTCCGTGAGCACCCTCTCCCGCCTGGAGTCCGGCAACCGCAAGCCCAGCCTCGAACTCCTGCTCCCCATCGCCCGTGCCCACCAGGTCCCCCTGGACGAACTGGTCGGCGCCCCGCCCGTCGGCGACCCGAGGGTGCGGGCCAAGCCGATCGTCCGGCACGGCCGCACGATGGTCCCGCTGACCCGCCAGCCCGGCGGCCTCCAGGCGTACAAGGTGTTCGAGCCCTCCCGGTCCGTCCAGCCCGACCCGCAGACCCACGAGGGGTACGAGTGGCTGTACGTCCTGTCCGGGCGGCTGCGGCTCGTGCTCGCCGATCACGACGTGGTCCTCACGGCCGGCGAGGCCGCGGAGTTCGACACGCGCCTCCCGCACTGGTTCGGGTCCACCGGGGAGGGGCCCGCGGAATTCCTCAGCCTGTTCGGGCCGCAGGGTGAGCGGATGCACGTACGGGCGCGGCCGTCTCAGCGGAAGCCCAGAGGGGAGTAGCGCAAAACGGACTGACGAGACGGTTCCCCTGGCTGCAAGCGACCGCTTAGTATGCGACGGAGCTTGGTCTACGAAAGCCCCGTGGAGGCCCCGCATGCAGGCATGGCAAGTGCACCAGAACGGCGAGCCGAGCGCGGTGATGCGCCTCGAAGACGTGGACCGGCCGGTGCCCGGCGACGGACAGCTGCTCCTCAAGGTCCGCGCAGCCAACATCAACTTCCCCGACGCCCTGCTCTGCCGCGGGCAGTACCAGGTCACACCCCCGCTGCCGTTCACTCCCGGCGTGGAGATCTGCGGCGAGACCGAGGACGGGCGGCGCGTGATCGCCAACCCCGCTCTTCCGTACGGGGGTTTCGCCGAGTACGCGATCGCGGACGCGGCGGCCGTGCTGCCCGCGCCCGAGGCCCTGGACGACGCAGAGGCCGCCGCGCTGCACATCGGCTACCAGACGGGCTGGTTCGGCCTGCACCGCCGCGCGCACCTCCAGGAGGGCGAGACCCTTCTGGTGCACGCGGCCGCCGGGGGAGTCGGCAGCGCGGCCGTCCAGCTCGGCAAGGCGGCGGGCGCCAAGGTCATCGGCGTCGTCGGCGGCGCCGCGAAGGCCGAGGTCGCGCGTGAGCTCGGCTGCGATGTCGTCATCGACCGGCGTACGGAGAACGTGATCGGCGCGGTCAAGGAAGCCACCGGCGGCCGTGGCGCCGATGTCGTCTACGACCCCGTGGGCGGCGACGCGTACACGCAGTCCACGAAGTGCGTCGCCTTCGAGGGGCGGATCATCGTCGTCGGCTTCGCGAGCGGTGTCATCCCGACGCCCGCGCTCAACCACGCCCTGGTGAAGAACTACGCGGTCCTCGGCCTGCACTGGGGCCTCTACAACACCAAGGACCCGCAGGCGGTCCTGCGCTGCCACGAGGAGCTCACCCAGCTCGCGGCCAAGGGCGCGATCAAGCCGCTCATCAGCGAGCGCGTCCCGCTGAGCGAGGCGCCCGCCGCCGTCCAGCGCGTCGCCGACGGCGTCACCACGGGGCGGGTCGCCGTGGTCCCCGAGGGAGTCGACGTATGACGGACGCCGCCGAACTGCGCCGCCGCACCCAGGAGTTCCTCGCCGCGCACCCACCGGCGGCGACGGAACGCGCGGCCTTCCTCAAGGCCCGCTTCGACGCCGGACTCGCCTGGGTGCACTACCCGGAGGGGCTCGGCGGGCTCGGCGCTCCGCGGTCCCTGCAGGCCGTCGTGGACGCCGAGTTGGAGGCCGCGGGCGCGCCCGACAACGAACCGCGCCGCATCGGCATCGGCCTCGGCATGGCCGCGCCGACCATCCTGCGCTTCGGCACCGAGGAGCAGAAGCGGAGCTTCCTGCGGCCGCTGTGGGTCGGCGACGAGGTGTGGTGCCAGCTCTTCAGCGAGCCGGGTGCCGGCTCCGACCTCGCCGCCCTGGGCACGCGCGCGGTCCGTGACGGCGACACCTGGGTGGTCAACGGGCAGAAGGTGTGGACCTCCGGAGCGCACGCCGCCCGCTGGGCCATCCTCATCGCCCGCACCGACCCGGAGGTGCCCAAGCACCGCGGCATCACGTACTTCGTCTGCGACATGACCGATCCGGGCGTCGAGGTACGGCCGTTGCGGCAGATCACCGGCGAGGCCGAGTTCAACGAGGTCTTCCTCACCGACGTACGTATCCCGGACGCGCACCGCCTCGGTGAGATCGGCGACGGCTGGAAGGTCGCGCAGACCACCCTCATGAACGAGCGCGTGTCCATCGGCGGTGCCCGCATCCCGCGCGAGGGAGGCATGATCGGCCTGGTCGCCGAGGCGTGGCGGGATCGCCCCGAGCTGCGCACGCACGATCTGCATCAGCGGCTGCTCAAGCTGTGGGTCGAGGCCGAGATCGCCCGGCTCACCGGGGAGCGCCTGCGCCAGCAGCTCGTCGCGGGACAGCCGGGGCCCGAGGGCTCGGGCATGAAGCTCGGGTTCGCCCGCCTCAACCAGGAGATCAGCGGCCTGGAGGTGGAACTCCTGGGCGGGGAAGGTCTGTTGTACGAGGACTGGACGATGCGGCGGCCCGCGACCGTCGACTTCGTCGGCCGTGACGCGGGCTACCGCTATCTGCGCGCCAAGGGCAACAGCATCGAGGGCGGCACGAACGAAGTGCTGCTCAACATCGTCGCCGAGCGCGTACTCGGACTGCCCTCCGAGCCGCGCACCGACAAGGACGTCGCCTGGAAGGACCTCGCCCGATGAGTACGCAGACCACCCAGATCCCGCAGCCCCCGCCGCGCGACCTGCTGTACTCCGAAGAGGAAGAGGCGCTGCGCTCGGTCGTGCGCGGCCTCCTCGCCGACCACTGCGACGCCACCGCCGTGCTCGCCCGCACCGAGTCCGCCGAGCCGCACGACCGCGACCTGTGGAAGGCGCTCACGGACGGCATGGGCCTCGCGGGCCTGCTCGTGCCCGAGGAACTCGGCGGCCAGGGTGCCACGCACCGCGAAGCCGCCGTCGTCCTTGAGGAGCTGGGCCGAGCGGTGGCGCCCGTGCCCTATCTGACCAGTGCCGTCATCGCGACCGAGACGCTGCTGGCCTGCGACAGTGACGCGGCCAGGGAACTCATCGGCGCGCTCGCCTCGGGACGCAAGGTCGGCGTGCTCGCCGTGCCGCACGTCACCGCTCCGGGCGGCGTGCTGCCCGACGTACGCGCGGAGGACGGTGCCCTGCACGGCAGCGTCACCGGTGTCGCCGACGCGGTCGCCGCCGATGTGTTCCTCGTCCCGACGGGTGCGGGGCTGTACGCGGTGGACGCGGAAGACACCGGCGTGACCGCCGTGCCGCAGACCTCGCTCGACCAGACGCGGCCGCTCGCCACGGTCAGCTTCGAGGGGGCACGCGCGCGTGCGGTCGGTCCAGAATCCGGACCCGCTGTACGGCGTGGTCTGCGGGCGGGGGCGGGGCTCCTGGCGTCCGAGCAACTGGGCCTCGCCGACTGGTGTTTGACGGAGACTGTCCGGTACACGAAGGAACGGCACCAGTTCAACCGGCCCGTCGGCTCCTTCCAGGCGCTCAAGCACCGCCTCGCCCAGCTCTGGCTGGAGGTCGTGAACATCCGCGCCGCCGCCCGCAACGCCGCGGACACCCTCGCCGCCGGTAGCGAGGACGCCGATGTCGCGGCGGCTCTCGCGCAGGCCTACGCGTCACCCGCCACGGTGCACATCGCCGAGGAGGCGCTCCAGCTGCACGGCGGCATCGGCATGACGTGGGAGCACCCCGTCCATCTCTACCTGAAGCGGGCCAAGGCCGACTCGATCGCGCTCGGCACGGTGGGGCGGCACCGGGAGGAGCTGGCCGCACGCGTGAATCTGCCGGCTCCCTGACCCCGGCCGTCGGCCCCGGACACTGTGATCCACTTGGTACGGCCCGCACGATTTACCCACCCATTACATGAGGCATAATTGCGACCCGTTCGCAATAACGTTTGATCTTCAGTAGGGGTGTGGAGCATGAGGGCCCGATCGATACGGGGTACGGGCGCGGTAGCGGCGGCCGCCTCACTGGCGGTCGCCGCATCGGCCTGTTCGGCGCCGGGCGACGGCAAGAACGCGGGCGGCGCCAAGGACTCCGCGGTCGTCGGCATCGCCTACGAACCGGACACCCTGAGCCCGCTCCTCGGCTACGGCAAGGACGGCAACTCCAAGATCTTCGACGGTCTGCTCACGCACGACGCCGAGATGAAGCTCAAGCCCGCACTCGCGGCCGAGCTGCCCAAGGTCGGCGACGACGGCAAGACGTACACGTTCAAACTGCGCAAGGGCGTCAAGTTCAGCGACGGCAAGCCCTTCACGTCCAAGGACGTCGTCTTCACGTACGAGACGATCCTCGACAAGAAGACCAACAACGCCGCCAAGACCGAGCTCGACGCCGTCAGAGACGTCGAGGCGAAGGGCGACGACACCGTCGTCTTCCACCTCAAGTACCCCTACGCGCCGTTCGCCGAGCGCACCGTCCTGCCGATCGCGCCCGAGCACATAGCCGGCAAGCAGGACGTGAACACCGGCCAGTTCACCACCAAGCCGGTCGGCACGGGCCCGTACAAGCTCGTGAAGTGGTCCAAGGGCGAGAAGCTCACCTTCAAGGCCAACCCCGGGTACTGGGGCGGCGCACCGAAGGTCAAGAACTTCACCATGGCGATCATCAAGGACGACGACATCCGCGCCACCCGGCTCGACGCCGGTGAGCTCGACGGCGCGATCCTGCCTCCCAACCTCGCGAAGAAGTACGAGAGTGACGGCAACAAGAAGTCGTACGCCGCCAAGACCTTCGACTACCGCGTGGTGACCCTGCCCACCGGCAACAAGGTCACGGGCGACACCGGCATCCGGCGCGCTCTCGACACCGGCGTGGACCGCAAGGCCATGGTCGACTCGATCCTGGACGGCGCGGGCAAGGAGGCCTACGGGCCCGTCCCGACCGACAGCCCCTGGTTCACGAAGGGGACTGAGCGCAAGCACGACCTTGCTGCCGCCAAGAAGATCCTCGACAAGGCGGGCTGGAAGCCGGGCAAGGACGGCATCCGCGAGAAGGACGGCGTCCAGGCGACGTTCCCGCTCTGGTACCTCTCCGGCGACAAGCTCCGCCAGGACCACGCCCTCGCCTACGCATCCGACGCCAAGAAGCTCGGCATCAAGGTGGAGGTGCAGGCAGGTACGTGGGAGGTCATCGAGCCGCGCATGCCCAAGGACGCGGTCCTGGCGGGCGGCGGCTCCCCGGCCGACCCGGACTTCGACCAGTACACGCTCCTGAAGTCCTCCCTCGCCGGTGACGGCTTCAACAACATGGCCCACTACGACAACCCCAAGGTCGACAAGGCGCTCGACGAGGCCCGCGAGAGCGGCGACCACGCCAAGCGGCAGGCCGCGTACGACACCATCCAGCGCGAGCTGGTGAAGAACCCGGGCTACACCTTCCTCACCCACATCGACCACCTCTACGTCGTCGACAAGCGCTTCGGTGACCTGACCACCCAGACCGAGCCGCACGACCACGGCCTCGCGTCGGGCCCGTGGTGGAACGTCGAGGACTGGCAGCCGAAGCAGTGAAGTCCGCGCTCCAAAAGCTCCCCTGGGGGCCGATGGCGCGCATGACGGGACGGCGGGCCCTGTTCGCCGTCCCGGTCCTGCTCGCCGTGACCTTCGGCGTCTTCGCGATCGCCGCCGCGTCCCCCTTCGACCCCGTCAAGGCGTACGCGGGCACGGCGGGCCTCACCGCGTCGCAGGAGAACCTCGACCAGCTGCGTCGCAACCTCGGCGTCGACCAGCCGCTCGTGCAGCGCTGGTGGGACTGGCTGACGTCGGCCGTGCACGGCGACCTCGGGGATTCGAGCACCCTGCGCCAGCCCGTCTCGGACGTCATCGGTGAGCGCATCGGCTGGTCCGTGCTGCTCGCCGCCACCGCGTTCCTGCTCGCGATCCTCGTCGGCACCGCGCTCGGCGTCCTCGCCGCGCGCCGCCCCGGCGGCTGGCTCGACCGTGCCGTGACCTCGCTCGCGTACACGCTCGAAGCCGCCCCGCCGTTCTGGATCGGCCTCCTCGCTGTCTGGCTGTTCGCCCTGAAGCTCGGGGTGCTGCCATCGGGCGGGCTCACGGACACCGCGAGCTCGGCCGTGACCGCCGGGCAGGTCGCGAGCCACCTCGTGCTGCCCGCCGCCGTCCTGGCGATCTCGCAGCTTCCGTGGTTCGTGCTCTACGTACGCCAAGGGGTCGGCGACGCACTGGGCGACGACCCCGTCCGTGGCGCACGCGCGCGTGGCCTCGCCGAACGCACCGTCCTGCTCGGGCACGCCCTGCGCTCGGGCATGCTGCCGGTGCTCACGCTGATCGGCTCCCGCGTGCCCGAACTGATCACCGGGGCGCTCATGGTGGAGACCGTCTTCAGCTGGCCCGGCATCGCGGCGGCCACCGTGTCGGCGGCGACCGCCGTGGACTTCCCGCTGCTGGCCGCGCTCACCGTCCTCGCCACGGCCGCGGTGCTCCTGGGCAACCTCCTGGCCGACCTGCTGTACGGCCTCGCCGACCCGAGGGTGGGATTCGATGGCTGAGACGACGACTTGGCGTGCCTCCCTCGGGAGCGCCTCCAAAAGCCGCTCCACGCGCGTGTGGCGGGTCCGTTCCTCGGCGGTGATCGTCGCGGCGGTCGTTCTCGCCGTCCTCGTCGTACCGCCGCTCGTGAACCTCGACGAACAGGCCGTGGACCTCGCCGCCAAGCTCCAGCCGCCGTCCTGGGACCACCCCTTCGGCACCGACGACGTAGGACGCGATCTGCTCCTGCGGTGCGTGTACGGGCTGCGGGTCTCACTCCTCGTGGGTGTGGTGGCGGCCGTCGTCGCCACCGTCATCGGCACGGCGGTGGGTGCGCTCGCCGCCGCGTCGGGCGGCTGGGTCGACCGGGTCGTGATGCGGCTCGTGGACGTCTTCTCGTCCGTCCCGCACCTGCTGCTCGGCATCTTCATCGTGGCGATGTTCCGGCCTGGCGTATGGCCCGTCGTCGTCTCGGTCGCGCTCACGCACTGGCTGTCCACGGCCCGCATCGTGCGCGCCGAGGTGCTTTCACTGAGGTCACGTCCGTACGTCGACGCGGCCATCTCCGGGGGTGCCTCGCGGATGCGCGTGACAGTGCGCCATCTGCTGCCCGGAGTGCTTCCGCAGGCTGGACTCGCCGCCGTCCTGATGGTGCCGCACGCCATCTGGCACGAGTCCGCGCTGTCCTTCCTCGGCCTCGGACTCCCCACACACCAGGCGAGCCTCGGCACCCTCGTGCAGAGCGCGCGCGGCTCGCTCCTCGCCGGGGACTGGTGGCCGACGCTCTTCCCCGGCCTGTTCATCATCGTGCCCACCCTGGCGATCGCGGGCCTCGCGGGTGCCTGGCGGGAACGGATCAATCCCCGGCGCCGATCGGAGCTGATGCTGTGACCCCCGTGCTGTCCGTGCAGGGCCTTTCTGTACGTTTCCGCATGCGCGGCGACACCTTCGTCTCCGCCGTCACCGACGCCCACTTCGACCTGGCGGCGGGGGAGTGTCTGGCCCTCGTAGGCGAGAGCGGCTGCGGCAAGTCCGTGCTCGCCTCCGCGCTGCTCGGGCTGCTTCCGCAGAACGCGGAGACGGCCGGGTCCGCGCTCATCGGCGACGTGGACCTCCTGTCCGCCGACGAGCGCACCCTGGCCCGCACGGTCCGCGGGCGTCGCGTCGGACTCGTACCGCAGAGCCCGGCCGCGCACCTGACGCCGGTACGCACGGTCCGCGCCCAGCTGGAGGAGACCCTGCGGGAGCTTGCGGACGTGCGCCGCCCGCAGCTGCGCAAGGCCGCCGAGGCCGCCGCCGAGCGCGCCGCGTTCCCCTCAGGGCACCTCGACCGCTACCCGCACGAGCTCTCCGGCGGCCTTGCCCAACGTGCCGCCACCGCGCTCGCGCTCATCGGCGACGCGCCCCTGCTGCTCGCCGACGAGCCGACGACAGGCCTCGACCGCGACCTCGTCGACCGCACCGTGGACGAGCTGCGCAAGCACGTCGGCGACGACAGGGCGCTGCTCCTGATCACCCACGACCTGGCGGCCGCCGAGCGCATCGCGGACCGCGTCGCCGTGATGTACGCGAGCCGCATCGTCGAACTCGCCGACGCCGAGGACTTCTTCGGCGCCCCCGGCCCCCGCCACCCCTACGCGCGCGGCCTCCTGAACGCCCTCCCGGAGCGGGAGTTCACACCCATCCCCGGCATGCCGCCCGAACTCTCCGCGCTGCCGAGCGGATGCGCGTTCGCGGCACGCTGTGGCGCAGCGGACGAGGCCTGCGGGATCGTGCCGCAGGCCGTGGCCGGGGTCGCCTGCCACCACCCTCATACGGCGGCCGTGCTGGAGGCACCCCGTGCTTGAACTCCGTTCCATCACCGCCGGATACGACCGCCGCGCCCCCGTCATGCGCGGCGTGGACCTCACGCTCGCGCCCGGCGCCTCCGTCGGCCTTCTCGGCCCCAGCGGCTGCGGCAAGTCGACCCTGGCCCGGGTCGCGGCCCTGCTTCACAAGCCCGACGCGGGCCGCGTCGTCATCGACGGCACGCCCGCCCGCGGCTGGCGGCACCGCGCCCCCCGCACCCAGCGCACCGCCTTCGGCGTCGTCTTCCAGCAGCCGCGCCTCTCCGCCGACCCGCGCCTCACCCTCACGGACCTGATCGCCGAGCCGCTCCGTGCGACCGGACGCGGCAGCGAAGCCGCCGAGCGCGTACGGAAGCTGGCGGCCACGGTCGGCCTCGGCGAGGACCTCCTGGGCCGCAGGCCGCACGAGGTCAGTGACGGCCAGCTCCAGCGCGCCTGCCTGGCCCGCGCCCTGGTGCTCCGCCCGCGCTGGCTGATCTGCGACGAGATGACGGCGATGCTCGACGCCTCGACGACGGCGGCACTCGTGCACGCCGTGGAGGAGTACCGGCGCGAGAGCGGCGCAGGACTGCTCGCGGTCGGGCACGACCGGGTGCTCCTGGAGCGGTGGTGCGAGCGGACCGTCCACTGGGCCGAGCTAAGCGCTCCGCTGGAGGTGCGGTGACGGAACCGCGGGCCGGTGGGGGCTGGTCGCGCAGCTCCCCGCGCCCCTTACGGGGCGCCGACGGCAAGCGGCGGCGCAGCGGGAGGAGACGCCGTGACGTGGTGTGAGGCGGCCATGCGTCGCCCCGCGGCTCCGGGAATGAACGAAGGGCGTCGATAGCGCCAACTCCCGGAGCGAAGGGGTTTCTTGACGCGAGCATGGCCTCATACTCACTGAGGCCCGCCCGTCGTCATCGCCCCTTCCCGGGAGTCTTTGTGGCACTCATCACCCGTCGTAGAGCCCTGACCATCGGCGCCGCACTCGCCGGCACCGCCGCCGTCCCCGCGTACGCCCAGGCCACCGAGCGAGGGCACCATCCCCGTCCCCTCATCCGCGCCCACGCGCACAACGACTACGAGCACCCCCGGCCCCTGTTCGACGCGCTCGACCACCGCTTCGGCAGCGTCGAGGCCGACATCTACCTCGTCGACGGGCAGCTCCTGGTCGCGCACGACCCGATCGACCTCGATCCCGCCCGCACTCTCGAATCCCTCTACCTGGACCCCCTGGCGGCCCGCGTGCGCGCCAACCACGGCTCCGTGTACCGGGGTTACCACCGCACCCCCTTCCAGCTCCTGATCGACATCAAGACCGAGGGCGCGGCGACGTACCTGGAACTCGACCGGCATCTGCGGCGCTACCGGCACCTGTTCACCACGTACTCCCACGGCAAGGTGCGCCGCGGACCCGTGACCGCGGTGATCTCCGGCGACCGGGCCGCCCGCGCGCCGATGGAGGCCCAGCGCGTGCGCCGCGCCTTCTACGACGGCCGTCTCGCCGATCTGGGCGGCCCGGCGCCCGCCTCGTTCATCCCGCTGATCAGCGACAACTGGACGCTCAACTTCAGCTGGCGGGGCGTCGGCGCGATCCCCGCGGCCGAGCGCGACAAGCTGCGCTCCATCGTCGGAGCCGCCCACAAACGCGGGCAGCGCGTCCGCTTCTGGGCGACGCCCGATCTGGCGGGCCCGGCACGTGACGCGGTATGGGGTGAGCTCCTCGCCGCCGGCGTCGACCACTTGAACACGGATGACCTTGCGGGGCTCGAGGCGTTCCTCGACGCCCACGGGCAGTAGGGCCCGGCGCGGCTGAAGCAACGCCCCGGCACATAACACCCGTTCGGAGGACATGCCGGTCGCCCGGACGGTCCCTCCGCTACGCCACACTCGGCCGAAAGCCGCGGTGTTGACGTGGCGGAGGAGGTTGTCCCCATGGCCATTTCGGTCTCTGTGGTGCTGCTGCTCGTGATCCTGGCAGTGGTCTTTCTGCGCAACGGCGCGCTGAAGTTCTCGCACGCCCTGGTCTGTGCGCTGCTCGGCTTCTATCTGGCGAGTTCGAGCATGGCGCCGACCATCCACAACGGGGTCACGGCCGCCGCGGACATCGTCAGCGGCCTGCAGCCGTGATCAGCCCCCGGAGAACACGCCGATCCCGTTCGGTACCGCGCGTTCCACGCCGCCGCTCGGGTTGTTGCGTACGGTGACTGATTCCGCGCCCGGGGCCCTCGCGACCAGGGTGGTGGACGAGGCCAGGGTGGAGGAGCCGCCGCCGTCCAGGCTGAAGCCGTCCCGCGCGCCCAACCCCCGCAGGGTGTCCGCGACTTCGGCGATGGTCAGCCCCGTACGGAACTCGGGGGAGCCGTCCAGGGAGAGCAGCAGGAGGCGTCGGCCGTCGTCGGAGATGCCCGCGGCCGTCCGCACGGCCGATGTGACGGAGTCGAGGCCCGGCAGCGGGGCGCCGTCGCGCAGGACGGGGAAGCCGCCGAGCGCGAAGCGGAACGCGACGCGCGACTCGGCCGCCACCAGGCGGTGCCTGACCAGCACCCGGTCACCGATCGCGAGCTTGCGCAACTCCTGAGCGCCCGCCTCGCGTCCCACGAGGACCGTCGTGCCGCGGGCGACCGGACCGCTGCCGGGTGTGCCGGCGGAGTCCACGACACGGCCGCCGCGCACCGCCACCTCGTGGGTGTCCGTGCTGCAGGGAGCGCCGCGGTTGGTGTCGGTGCCGCAGGTGGAGCGCACCCGCGATGTGCTGCCCCAGTCGCTGGTGAACGCGCCGACGGAACCCACCGGGAGGGCGTACTGATTGAGCCCGCCGAGCGGCAACCGTGTCTGCGGGGTCCGTACTTCACCGTCGAGGCGGAGGTTGTCCATGCGGGCCCGGCGGTCGAAGCCCACGCCGAGCACGGCTTGGGTCGTCACGCCCGGAGGCATCGCGGGCCCGAAGCGCTGACCGTTCGGCACCGCCGCCTTGAGGGCCCGGCCGCGTGCGACCGCGGGGCCGACGGGCGCGCCGGTGGGCTCGACGCCCGGATGCTGGGTCTCGGAGATGTTGAAGAAGTCGCCGTTGATCCCGCCGACCGCCCCCGCACCGTCCGCGAGCGCGGAGACGACGGAGCGGGCGCCCACCGCACCCGGATAGAGCAGGTCGACGCCCGTGCGCGGATCACTCAGGTCGACGTCGAGCAGATGCGCGCGGGCCATGCCGTGAGAGGCCGGGATGTCGAAGTGCCGGTACTGCACGCCCGGTGCGATCCGCGACGCGGCCGTCTTCCCGTCCGCCTCCACGCCGCCGGCCGGTGCCGCTCCCATCAGAGCCGCACCGGCCAGCGTGCCGAATGCCGTCACTATCGAGAGCGCCGCTCTCGCCGTTCTGAACCGTCCCAAGATGTGCTTGCGCCGTGATGTCACGCATGCCCCCTGAAGTCTTCCTGGCCAGCCGACCGCCTCAGTCTGAGGGTCGGTCAGAAAGTGCACCAGAGGGGAGCGCCGGACGGGTGCAGGACCGGTGGCTAGGTACCGACCAACCGGGAACGGATGAGGAAACGTACGCCTTCCGGGGCTTCGAGGGAGAAGCCGCTGCCACGGCCCGGCACCACGTCCACGATCAGCCGGGTGTGGCTCCACACGTCGTACTGGCTCTTCGACATCCAGAAGGCGACCGGTTCCGCCACCCCCTCCACGGTCAGCGACGCCAGGCGCACATCGGAGCCGCCGGTGCGGAACTCACCCTCCGGATAGCACATGGGCGCGCTGCCGTCGCAGCATCCGCCGGACTGATGGAACATCAGCGGGCCGTGGGCCTCGCGCAGCCGCCGCAGCAGATCGGCGGCGGCAGGGGTCAGCTCCACGCATGGAGTATCGGTCATGGGCCCATCCAACTCCGGGCAAGGTTGCGAGGAGGTTGCAGCCGAGGCCGCGACGCTCAGGGCCGTCGGGCGCACCCCCCCCGAATGGCCTCAGGCGAGCACCGCCCGAACGGCCTTGCCGCGTCGCCCGCTGCCGACGACCTCCAGGCGCGCGGAGAGGTGACGCACCATCGCCAGGCCCCGTCCGCTGTCCCGCTCGGTGCTCGGCTTGAGCACGCGCGGGCCGACGGGACTCGCGTCGTGGACCTCGACCGTCACCTTGTCGTCGGACACCTCAAGGCGCAGACGGCAGGGACTCTGGCCGTGCTGGGTGGCATTGGCGACGAGTTCCGACACGATCAGCGTGGCGTCGTCCACCCGCTCCGAGTCCACTTCTGTCAGATGCCGACGTGGCCGGGTGAGGAACGCGGAGGTCAACTTCCGCGCCCGGCCGGCCGATGCGGCTTCCTGTGGCAGTACGTACTCAACGCGGGCGACGTGCCGATGGGCGCGCTTGTGCGCACGCATGGCGACTCACTTCCCTCCCCTGGGACAACCGGCGTGCTCGCGACGACATTCCGCTCACCGGGGCCGCGGCATGTCTTGCGCGGCCGATCCTGCCCCACCGTGATGCCCGCCCTCGCTGATCGTCAATCAAGCTCCTGGCAGTGGGGACGCCGCCTCTGGTCGTATGACACCCGCGGTGGAGATCGTGCGCGCCGAGGGCCTGGGCAGCGTGACCATGCGTCGGCTCGCGCGGGAGCTGGACACCGGGGCGGGACCTGGGGCGTCGACTGCCGGTCAGGGGATGCGCGCCACCGCCGCGTAGATGCCGGAGGGCAGGGCGTCCAGGAGCGTGCTCACGATGCCGTACGGGTCCTAGTTGTCGGGCAGGAAGTGCATGAGAGCGATGAGGGAGAGGGCGATCGGGCAGTCGAAGTCGAGGAGACCGCGGGCGTGTCCGAGGATCTCCAGCGGCTCACGGACATCCGCCTGGATGTAGTCGGTCATCCCCTCGGGGCTGCTGACCAGTCGGCGGGTGCGCCAGTCCATGAAGGTGGGTGTGCCAGTCCATGAAGGCGGGTGCGCGAGGGCGATGAATCAGTCACACCCCGTGCGACCGGGCCGTGCCGATCGCGCCAATCGTCCCCTCGGTTCAGCCGTCACGGGTGTTCTCCGCCGCCTCTGCTGTCCCTTCGCGCGGACCCGGGTGAGCCTTCCGAAATTCCATTGGTTTCCGCATCATCGGCAATACCGCAGGAGTTTCCCGTCGATATGGAACAGGGAAGTCCGGTCATCGGCCAAGTGGCGCGTTCGCGACGGTTATTCGACATCATTGAGTCAAATGACGCTGGTGGTTGATTTTCAGATATGGCAGAGTCTTCAAGCAAGTGGCCGGGCAAGTCGAAAGGTGGGATCCGGCTGACCGTCCGGCCGCTCTAGGATCAGCCGTCAGGCGCGGGGGAGAAGTCGGCTCATGAACTTGGTGGACCGTGAGGAAGAGTTCTCGATCATGGACGGCATGCTCAACGCCTGTATGGCGGGGCATGGCGGAGTGCTATTGGTAAGCGGCGCGGTGGCCAGCGGGAAAACCGCGTTGCTGCGGGCTTTCGGTGAACGCGCAACCGCTGCCGGGGCGTTGTTTCTGCAGGCCACAGCGTCGGAGGCGGAGAGCGACCTGCCTCTTGGCGTGATGGGGCAGTTGCTGCTCGGCGCGGATCTGCCGGGGGCCGACGCCAAGCGGGCGGCTCGCCTTGTGGACCTGATGGCGGTGGCCGCGCAGATTCGGCGGGCCGAGGGGGTGGTGCCGGCCGTCGTGATGAATGAGGTTCCCAAGCTCTGCGGGATTGTCCTTGAACAGTCCAGGGAAAGGCCGGTGGTGCTCAGCATCGACGACGTGCACCATGCCGACGGCCACTCCCTGGAATGCGTCCTGTACCTGGCCCGCAGGCTCGACGCCAGCCGCATTCTGGTGGTCCTGGGAGAGAACAGCGGATTTCTGGCCGGAAATACGCGATTACACGTCGACTTGCTGCGTCTGCCGGGCTGCCGCAATATCAGGCTCGGACCACTGGAGCGGCAGGGAGTGGCCGAAATGATCTCCGGATTCGGGGACGAGGGGTGGGGGACGCGCCAGCTCGTCTCGGACCTTCACCGGACGGGCGGCGGGAACCCGCTCCTCACCCGGGCGTTGATCGAGGACCGCCGTGCGGCGGGAGGCGGCGGATGCGGCTCCGCGGCTCTGGTGCCGGGCGAAGCCTTCGCACAGGCCGTCGCCACGGGCCTGTACCGCAGTGACGTGTCGACGCGGCGCACGGCGTGGGCCCTTGCGGTGGTCGGCCAGGACGTGCCGCTCGCCGAGCTGGTGGAAGTCCTGGGAACCAGCCGGGAGTCGGTCCACCGCAGCCTGCGCGCCCTGAACGACGCGGGACTGCTCGACTCCGGCTGGTTCCGCCACGAAGCGGGCAGGGCCGCGGTCCTGCGGAGCATGGAGCCCGCACATCGCGCCCGCCTCGAGGCCCGCGTCGCCCAAGTGCTGCACGAGCACGGCGAGGCGGCGACCGTGGTGGTGCAGCATCTGATCGCGGCCGAGCCCATCGACGCCGCGTGGGCGCTCGGCACGCTCTTCGAAGCCGCCGAGCGCGCGCTCGCCGACGACGAGGTCGAACTGGCCCTCACCTGCCTGCGCGCCGCCCGCGACACCTGCACCGACGCCCGGCAGTCCGTGGCCATCAGGGAGGCACTGATCAGGGCCGGCTGGCGGCTCAACCCGGCCACCGCGGCCCGGCACCTGCCCGAGCTCACCGCGGACGCGCTCGACGGCGGACTCGGCGACCGGCAGGCCGGTGAACTCGTCGGCCACCTGCTGTGGTTCGGGCAGGCCGGCCCGGCCCTGGAGATACTGGATGCCGTCGAGCGGGGCGGCACCGAGCCCTGCGAGCACCCCGGCGCGGAAGCCTCGCACCGGCTCGACTGCGTGCGCTCCTGGATGGCGTACGAATATCCCGGGCTCCCCGGCTCCGCGCGAACCCGCGCCCGCCACTCCGACGCCGCACGGCGTGTGCGCCCGCCCGCCCGCAGCCCCCAACAGCGCGCGGCCACCCTGATGAAGGCCGTACTGGAGGGGGCGGGCGATGACGTGGTGGTCCGGGCGGAGCAGATCCTGCAGAGCACCCGCCTCGACGACGGCACGCTGACCGCGCTCGTCGTGGCCCTGAACTCCCTTGTCCTGGCCGACCGCCTGGACACCGCGGCCTTCTGGTGCGAGACCCTCCGCAAGGAAGCCGCCGAGCGCCACGCACCCATGTGGCAGGCCCTGCTCGCCGCGACCAACGCACGCATCGAACTCAGGCTCGGCTCTCTCGCCGCGGCGGAGGAGGCGGCGCACCTGGCGATCACGCTCGTCCCGCCCGAGGGCTGGGGTGTGGCCGTCGCATCGCCGGTCGCCACCTCGGTCCTCACCAAGACCGCCATGGGCCGTCTGGAGGAGGCCGCGGCCCAACTGAGCGTCCCCATACCGGAGACGGCGTTCCACACCCCCGACGGGCTGCTCTACCTCCGGGCGCGCGGTCACTACTACCTCGCCGCCGGGCGCCCCTATGCCGCGCTCGACGACTTCCACACGTGCGGCGACCTCATGACCCGCTGGGAGTTCGACCTGCCCGCGCTGGTTCCGTGGCGGACGGACGCGGCCGAGGCCCATCTGCTGCTCGGCGAGGCAGCCCGGGCCAGGACTCTCGCGCAGGAGCAACTGGCCCTGGCCGACGGGGGAGGCGCCGGGCACGCCTGGACGCGTGGCGTCTCGCTGCGGGTCCTCGCGAGCGCTCTCCACCCCGGACGCAGGCCCGTGCTCCTGGGCGAAGCCATCGAGATCCTGCGGGAGCGCGGTCACCGCGTGGAACTGGCCCGCGCGACGGACGAGCTGGCCCGCGCCCACCGCGAGCTGGGCAACGGCGGTCAGGCACGGGCTCTGGCCCGCAAGGCGCAGCAGCTGGGGCGGGAGTGCGGGGTTCCCGTCCCCAGGGCGTTGCCGGTCGCCGACACCGGCAACGCCCTTCCTGCCGAGCAGCCGTGGCCGTCCGGAGCCCGCCGCAAGGCCGACGACCTCAGCGGCGCGGAGCTGCGCGTGGCGACGCTCGCGGCACGCGGCCACACCAACCGGCAGATCGCCGACAAGCTGTTCATCACGATCAGCACCGTCGAGCAGCACCTCACGCGCGCCTACCGCAAGCTCGCCGTCCAGCGCCGGGCGGACCTGGCGGCGAAACTCAGCCCCGTTCCCGTACCCGTCGCGGGCCCCGGCAGGCGGGAGGGGCACCGCGAAGGGCGCCGCGACGGGCGGAAGGACGGCGAGGCCCGCGACCGTCTGCGCGTGGTCTAGACGGTGCGGGAGGTGCAGGTCGCCGCGCGGGTTGGTGACCACGGCCTGCATCTCCTCTCCCGGACCGAGTGGGCTCGTTCCGCATGCGTCTGCGTTTCTCCGCGATGCGTTTTCCGTTTCTACGCGGCGGCCGGTCACACTGCGGTCCGCGAATCTGTGACCGGAGGAGCCGCCACCGCGGCGGTACGCTTTCGGCAGCAGCAGGTCGGACACGAGAGCGCGTTGACGGGGGGCCGTCGCCGGAGCTGTGACCGGTGTGTGACGTGGGATCGGGCAACGTGGTGCCGCATGAGCAGCCACTGTCGCCGCCTTCCCCGTGAACCCTCCCCTCCGTTCGTGACGTGCCGTGCGAGGAGTGGGCGATGAGGGTATTGGTGGTCGAGGACCACGCCGAGCTCGCGCATTCGGTGGCGCGGGTGCTCCGCCGCGAGGGGATGGCGGTCGACGTCGTCTATGACGGCTCGGACGCGCTGGAACGCACGACGGTCGTCGACTACGACGTGGTCGTGCTCGACCGCGACCTCCCCGGCGTCCACGGGGACCAGGTCTGCGTCGCACTGGCCGCCCAGCCGATGCACGCCCGGGTGCTCATGCTCACCGCGTCCGGCACGATCGCCCACCGGGTTGAGGGGTTCAGCCTCGGCGCGGACGACTACCTCCCCAAGCCCTTCGCGTACGCCGAACTCGTCGCCCGCATCCGCGCGCTCGCCCGGCGCTCGCAGCCGGCGCTGCCGCCGATCCTCGTCCAGGGCGACCTGCGGCTCGATCCCGCGCAGCGCATCGCCTCCCGTGCCGGGGTACGGCTCGCGCTGACGCCCAAGGAATTCGCCGTACTCGAGTACCTGCTCGCCGCCCAGGGCCGGGTGGTGTCGGCGGAGGAACTCCTGGAGCGGGTGTGGGACGAGGCGGCCGATCCGTTCACCACGACGGTCAAGGCGACCATCAACCGGCTGCGCCCCAAGCTGGGCGACCCGCCCGTGATCGAGACCGTTCCCCGTGGCGGCTACCGGATTTGAGATGCCCATGCGCCTGCCCACGCTCATCGCCCTGGCACCGGGACTCGCCCGCCGACTGCTGCCACGGCGCGTCCGTGTCCGCCTGACACTCCTGTACGGAGTGCTGTTCGTCGCCTCGGGCGTGGTCCTGCTCGCCATCACCAATCTGCTCGTCGCCCGCTCCCCTGCGAACCTCGTCCTCGTCAAGAACCGGGGCGGCGAACCCGTGCTCGCGCCGGGCGCCGACGGTCGCCTCTACCTCGGCTATCCCGAGGCCAACTCCTCCGTCCAGCTCAACGACATCACCCAGCAGCTGCGCGACCAGGCGATCCGCCAGCACGAGATCGAGATGGACCACTTGCAGGTCCAGTCGGGCATCGCCCTCGCGATCATGGCCGTGATCGCGATCGGGCTCGGGTGGCTGGTCGCCGGGCGCGTCCTGCGCCCGCTGCGCACGATGACGGGCACCATCCAGCGCATCTCGGCCCGCAACATGCACGAGCGTCTCGCCGTCGTCGGCCCGGCCGACGAGCTGAAGGACCTGGCCGACACCGTCGACGGACTCCTGGGCCGCCTGGAGACGGCCCTCGACTCCCACAAACGCTTCGTCGCCAACGCCGCGCACGAGCTGCGGACGCCGCTCACCCTGGAGCACGCGCTCCTGGAGGAGTCCCTCATCGACCGCGACGCCACCCGCGAATCGTTCCGGTCGAACTTCGAACGGCTCCTGGAGATCAGCAAGCAGCAGGCCCGCCTCCTGGAGTCGCTGCTCACCCTGTCCAGCAGCGAGCGCGGCCTCGACCACCGCGAGCCGCTCGACCTCGCGGTCATCGCCGAGGAGGTCGTGGACGCCTCGCGCGCGGAGACCGGGCGGCGGGGGCTGCGCGTCGAGACCATGATCGGGCCCGCCGAAGCGTCGGGCGACTCGGCGCTCGTCCAACGCCTGGTGGCCAACCTCGTCGACAACGCGACCGGCTACAACACCCCAGGCGGGCACGTGGAGGTCACCACCCGCACCGACGCCGGGCGGGCCGTGGTCGCCGTGGCCAACTCCGGCCCCGAGGTGCCGCCGGAGCAGGTGGAGCGGCTCTTCGAACCCTTCCAGCGGCTCGGCCGCACCGCGGGCGACGGACATCACGGGCTCGGCCTCTCCATCGTCCGCGCCATCGCCACCGCCCACGACGCCGGGATCAGCGCTCATGCCCGCCCCGGAGGAGGACTCGTGGTGGAGGTCTCCTTCCCGCCCCGGACGGGCCGTGCCCAACCCGCCCTGGAAATTGAGCAGTTGGACGATGCGCCGGGCATCCGTTGAGAGGTGGACCGTGAACTCCTACCGTTGGTGCGGCGCTTGATGGATCCCCCCGTCCGCAGGTGCCGCCGGACATGGCGAAGCCGTCCCAAGCAACGGGAGGAACCCCAATGGTCGTCGTGATGGCCCCCGAGGCCACGCAGCAGGACGTGGACGCGGTCGTGGAACTGGTCAGGGCGGCGGGCGGTGACGCGTTCGTCAGCCGCGGCGTGACCCGCACCATCGTCGGCCTCGTGGGGGACGTGGAGGCGTTCGACGCCCTCAATCTGTCCAACCGCAGCGGCGTCCTGGACGTCGTACGGATCTCGGTGCCGTACAAACTGGTCAGCCGGGAGCATCACCCCGACCGGTCGGTGATCAGGGTGGGAGGCGTCCCCATCGGCCCCGACACCCTGACCGTGATCGCGGGACCGTGCGCGGTGGAGAGCCCCGAACAGACCCTGGCCGCCGCGCACATGGCCAAGGCGGCGGGGGCCGCGCTGCTGCGCGGCGGGGCGTTCAAACCCCGCACCTCCCCGTACGCCTACCAGGGGCTCGGCGAGACCGGGCTGCGGATACTCGCCGACGTCAGGGACGAGACGGGGCTCCCGGTGGTCACCGAGGTCATCGACCCGGCCAGCGTCGAACTGGTCGCCCCCTACGCGGACATGCTGCAGATCGGCACCCGCAACATGCACAACTTCGCGCTCCTACAGGCGGTCGGCGCCGCCGGACGGCCCGTTCTGCTCAAGCGCGGCTTCGGCGCCACGATCGAGGAGTGGCTGATGGCAGCGGAGTACATCGCGCAGCGGGGCAACCTCGACATCGTGCTCTGCGAGCGCGGCATCCGTACCTTCGAGACCGCCACCCGCAACACCCTGGACATCAGCGCCGTGCCGGTCGTCCAGCGCCTCTCCCACCTGCCGGTGATCGTGGACCCCTCGCACTCGGGCGGCCGCCGCGACCTCGTCGCCCCCCTCACCCGCGCCGCCCTCGCCGTAGGGGCCGACGGCGTCATGATCGACGTACATCCCGACCCCAGTACGGCACTGTGCGACGGCAATCAGGCCGTGACGCGGGCGGAGATCGGTGAGCTCGCGAACATCGCCGCGGTCCTGTCACCGCTGATGGGCCGCACCCTCACACGGCCGCCGGCACGAGCCGGGGCCGGTCCCGGCACCCGATAGGGGTGAATAGGGGTTTCCGGCGCTAGATCAATTCTGCTAGTGAGGGGTACCAGGCAGATAAGCGCGTTGTTAGGGTGAGCGTGGTTCGGCCAGCGGGATTCCGCTCCATTTCAGGAACGGATCGGAATCCCGACGGAGGGAAGTGGCGCCGAGTGCGGGTGTAGTTCTGCGATTCGACGAGAGATGTGCGGCTCGGGCTCATCACCGCAGTGGCGGTGATTTATTTCCGCGCACCTCGTTCTTCGCCCGGACACCGGGCGAACCATTCTTCTGAGCGCGCCTCAGCTTTCACTTCATGGTCGATCTCTCCCGGGTACCGCGCCGATCCTGACCGGCGGGTGGTCAATCGCGCACGGGAGACATCAGATCACTAGGGGGATTTCAGTTGGCAATACCTGGGCATGCGCAGATCGACCAACTCATGGTCGTCGAAGTGGAGATCAGTTCACTGTCGACGGCCGACTCACCGCGAATCTCCGGAACAGACCAGGAACACGTGCAGGCGCTCGCAGTGGTGCAGAGTCCGCTGCCGCCGATCACCGTGCACCGCTCGACCATGCGCGTCATCGACGGACTGCACCGTTTGCGGGCCGCCGAACTGCGGGGACAGCGCAAGATCGCGGTGAAGTACTTCGAAGGGGACGCGGCCGACGCCTTCGTGCTCGCCGTCGAGTCCAACGTCACGCACGGTCTGCCGCTGACCACGGCGGACAGGAAACGCGCCGCCGGGCGCATCATCGCCTCGCACCCGCAGTGGTCCGACCGGATGATCGCCTCCGTCAGCGGCATCGCCCCGGGAACCGTCGCGGAGATCCGCAGACGGGCCCCGGCCGAGCAGGCCGGCGAAGCGAGCAGGATCGGCCACGACGGCCGGGTGCGCCCCGTCAACGGGACCGAGGGACGCAGGTTGGCGAGCGAACTCATCGCCGAGAACCCGCAGTTGTCCCTACGTCAGGTCGCGCGCGTCGCTTCGATCTCCCCGGAGACGGTCCGCGACGTACGCAACCGGATGATGCGCGGCGAGGACCCGCTGCCGCAGCGCGGGAAACGGGGCGGCGGCGAGGGCATGGCGAGCGCCCCGAGGAGCGGTGGCGGACCCACCGCGGTGCCCGACCGTGACGCGGGCCAGGACCGTGCCGCGGTCCTCAAGCGCCTGAACGCGGACCCGGCGCTGCGCTTCAGCGAGACCGGCCGCACCCTGCTGCGGCTGCTCAACATCCATACGATCAGCGCGGAGGAATGGGACGAGATCATCGACAAGGCCCCGCCGCACTGCGGCCGGATCGTGGCCTACCTGGCCAACGAGTGCGCGGAGATGTGGGCGGAGGTCGCGGTGCGCGTCCAGCGCAAGGTCGCCGAGACGGCGTAGGACGCCCTGGGCGTCCAACTGGGCGTCCAACTGAGCGGATCGCCCGGTTGGACGCCGACTGCATGAAGCACGAAGCGCGAAGCGCGAACGTTTCGATGAACCATGGGCATTTCCTGGTGGGCGCCACTCTGCCCGATCGCTGGTATTCCCGTGCCCGATTCAGGGCTTTGATGGCGGGAAAGCAGAAAGGTATCGTCCTGCCGGTGAGTAAATTGCACGACATATCAGCGAGTCCCATTCCGTAATGCCGAGGCAGGAGGATTCCGTCGCGTGTTGATCACCCAAGGACCTGGTGGACCTACCGTCGGAGGGCCGCAATCCGGGGCCCAGAAACAATCGCTCCGGCCGGGATCAGTGCGCCGGGCGATGTCCTACATGAAGCCGCACAAGCTCGCGTTCGTCTTTCTGCTGCTCACCACCGTGGTGGATTCCCTCATCATCGTGTCGACGCCCCTGCTGCTCAAGACGATCATCGATGACGGAATTCTCAAGGACGACTCGGGTGTCATCGTGACCGTCGCGCTCGTCGTGGCGGGACTCGCCCTCGTCGACGCGGTGGCACAGCTCGTGCAGAGCTATTTCTCCGGGCGCATCGGACAGGGCGTGAGCCACGATCTGCGGGTCGAGGCCTTCAAGCACGTGCAGCGGCAGCCGATGGCGTTCTTCACCCGGACCCAGACGGGGCTGCTCGCAAGCCGCCTCAACGGCGACGTCATGCTCGCCCAGCAGGCCCTCACCACCATGCTGGTCTCCGTGACCAGCGTGCTGACCGTGCTCCTGGTCCTCGCCGAGATGTTCTATCTGTCCTGGCTCATCAGCCTGGTCGCCATCGCCATGCTGCCCCTGTTCATCGCCCCCGGCATCTATGTGGGGCGGCGCCTGCAGCACTACTCCAGGGCGCAGATGCAGGCCAACGGCGAGCTGGGCGGCATCATCAACGAGCGCTTCAACGTGGGCGGTGCGATGCTCGCCAAGCTCTTCGGGCGCCCGCGCGAGGAGGCGGCGGCGTTCGAGGCCCGAGCGGGCGAGGTGCGCCAGGTCGGCGTCATCTGGACGGTGTACAGCAGGCTCTCCTTCATCTTCATGGCGCTCATCGCGTCACTGGCGACCGCCCTCGTCTACGGCGTCGGCGGCCGTCTGGTGCTCGACGACGTGTTCCGCATCGGCACGCTGGTGGCCCTTGCCGCGCTGCTCGGCCGGCTCTACGGGCCCATCACACAGCTGTCCGCCCTGCAGTCCAACGCGCTGACCGCGATGGTCAGCTTCGACCGGATCTTCGAGGTCCTCGACCTCAAGCCCCTCATCGAGGAGAAGCCGGACCCCGTCGCCCTCACCGCCCCGGGCAACGGCCCCGCGCCGGAGATCGAGTTCGACCAGGTGTCCTTCCGGTACCCGCGCGCCAGCGACGTGTCCCTGGCCTCGCTGGAGTCCAACGCGCTGTCGGCGGTCGAGCGGGCCAAGGAGACGGCGGAAGTGCTCCACGGGATGACGTTCCGGGTGCCCGCGGGCAAACTCACGGCCCTCGTCGGCCCGTCGGGCGGCGGCAAGACCACCACCACCCATCTGGTGTCCCGCCTCTACGACCCGACGTCGGGAAGCGTCCGCATCGACGGCCACGACCTGCGCGACGTCAGCCTCGACTCGCTGCGTGACGTCGTCGGCGTGGTCAGCCAGGACGCGCACTTCTACCACGACACGATCCGCGTGAACCTCTCCTACGCACGCCCCGATGCCACGCAGCGCGATCTGCTCCGAGCCTGCGACGCGGCCCAGATCGGGGACCTGATCCGCTCACTGCCCAGCGGCCTCGACACCGTGGTCGGCGACCGCGGCTACCGGCTCTCCGGCGGCGAGAAGCAACGCCTCGCCCTCGCAAGGCTGCTCCTGAAGGCACCCTCGGTCGTCGTGCTCGACGAGGCCACCGCACACCTGGACTCCGAGTCCGAGGCGGCCATCCAGCAGGCGCTGACCACCGCGTTACGGGACCGGACATCCCTGGTGATCGCCCACCGGCTCTCCACCATCCGCGAGGCGGACCAGATCCTCGTCATCGATGAGGGCGAGGTCCGCGAGAGCGGCACGCACGACGAACTCCTCGCGGCAGGAGGGCTCTACGCCGAGCTCTACCACACGCAGTTCAACCGCCCCAGCACCAACGGAGCGGGTCCGGACGCCCACAAGGAGCGGGTGCTGCACGGCCCGGTCCTCGGCGGCGGCCCCGTCCTGGGCGGCAGCGGACCGGTGCTCGGCGGCAGCGGACCCCCGCCGGCGGTCGGCGGCGAGCACATCCTGCGCCTCGGTGCCGATCCGGACGAGCGCTGAGCGCCGGCCTGAAGGGGGAAGTGGTGGAGTCGTCGATGGTGGCGGAGCTGATCGCCGCACAGGTGGAGTCGTCGCCCGGCGCGGTGGCGGTCGAGGGTGAACGGACGCTGTCGTACGGGGAGTTGTGGGCGGAGTCCGGGCAGTGGGCGGCCTATCTCACCGCGCTGGGTGTCGGCCGCGGCGACCGGGTCGCGGTGGTGATGGAGCGGTCCCCCGACCTGGTGGCGCTGCTTCTGGGCGTGTGGCGGGCGGGCGCCGCCTACGTCCCCGTCGACCCGGGTTCCCCGGCGGCACGCATCGCCTTCGTCATCGAGGACGCGGCTCCCGCTGTGGTGCTGTGCACGGAGGAGAGCCGGGACGTGCTCCCGGAGAGCATCGCCGTGCGGGTGGTGGACGACCCGCGGGTGCGGGCGGCGGTGGCCGCCCGCGACGGCCGGGACGTCCGCACGCCGGTGGACGGGCGGGACGTGGCGTACGTGATGTACACCTCGGGTTCGACCGGGGCACCGAAAGGCGTCGCTGTACCGCACGGAAGCGTGGCGGCACTGGTGGGCGAGGACGGCTGGGCGGTCGGCCCGGACGACGCGGTCCTCATGCACGCCCCGCACGCCTTCGACGTCACGCTGTTCGAGGTGTGGGTGCCGCTCGCCGCCGGTGGCCGCGTGGTGCTCGCCGAGCCGGGCGCGGTGGACGGCCGGAAGGTGCGCGAGCACGTGAAGAGCGGCGTGAGCGCCGTGCACGTGACCGCGGGTTCGTTCCGCGTCATGGCCGAGGAGTCCCCGGAGTGCTTCACCGGACTGCGCGAGGTGCTCACCGGTGGGGACGTGGTGCCGCCGGGATCGGTGGCCCGTGTGCGCGAGGCCTGCCCGGACGTGACGGTCCGCCACCTGTACGGGCCGACCGAGACGACCCTGTGCGCGACCTGGCATGTGCTGAGGCCCGGCGACGAGGCGGATTCCGTACTCCCGATCGGGCGCCCGCTGCCCCACCGGCAGGCCTTCGTCCTGGACGCGGATCTCCGGCCGGTGCCGGCGGGCACGGTCGGGGAGCTGTACGTGGCGGGATCGAGCCTGGCGCAGGGCTACTTGAACCGGCCGGGACCGACCGCGGAGCGCTTCGTGGCCTGCCCGTACACAACGGGCCCGTACGCAACGGGCCCGCACGCACCGGGGGAGCGGATGTACCGCACCGGCGACCTGGTGCGCGAGACCGACGCCGGTGAGCTGCTCTTCGTCGGCCGCGCGGACACCCAGGTCAAAGTGCGGGGATTCCGCGTGGAGTTGGCTGAGGTGGAGGCGGCCATCGCCGCTCACCCCGCCGTGGCCCAGGCGGTCGTCGTCGCCCGCGAGGACCGGCAGGGCGAGCGCCGCCTGGTCGGCTACGCCGTCCCCGGGGGCCCGGAAGGCCTCGACCCCCGCCACGTACGCGACAGCGTCGCCAAGACCCTGCCCGAGTACATGGTCCCCGCCGCCGTGCTCACCCTGGACAGCCTCCCCGTGACCCGCAACGGCAAGGTCGACCTCGACGCCCTGCCCGCACCCGACTTCGCGGCGAAGGTCACCGGGCGCGCGCCGCGCACCGAAGCCGAAGCGCTCCTGTGCGACCTGATGGCGGAACTGCTCGGCCTGGAGCGCGTCGGCGCCGAGGACAGCTTCTTCGAGCTGGGCGGCGACTCGATCATGTCGATGCAACTGACCGCACGGGCCCGCCGCGCCCACCTGTTCTTCAGGGCGGAGGACGTCTTCGAGCACGCGACACCGGCGTCCCTGGCCGCGATCGCCCGATGCGGAGAACCGGCGGAGGCAACCGTCCGTGAACGTTCCGCCGGTTCGCTCATGGGTGTGCTCCGGGAAGGCGAGAGCGACCGGCTGCGGGCCGCGGTGCCCGGCATGGTGGACGTATGGCCGCTGTCGCCGTTGCAGGAGGGGATTCTCTTCCACGCGACCTTCGCCGACGGCGGGCAGGACGTGTACGCGAGCCAGCGGACGCTGGCCCTGGACGGTCCCCTCGACGTGGACCGGCTGCGCGCGTCGTGGCAGACACTGCTCGCCCGGCACGCGGTACTGCGCGCGAGCTTCCACCAGCGTGACTCGGGCCAGGCGGTGCAAGTCGTCGCAGCCACGGCCGAGTTGCCCTGGCGTCAGGTCGATCTGTCGGAGCTGCCGGAGGACGACGTGCCCGCCGAGGTGGCATGCCTCGCCCAGGCCGAACGGGAGGAGAACTTCGACCTCCGGGCAGCGCCGTTGCTGCGGCTGCTCCTCGTACGTCTGGGCGCCGACCGGCACCGCCAGATCGTCACCGTCCACCACTCGCTCGTGGACGGCTGGTCCACCGACGTCGTCTTCGCGGAGCTCTCCGAGGTGTACGCGGCGGGCGGCGACGGCCGGGCGCTGCCCACCACGGCGTCGTACCAGGAGTACCTGGCCTGGCTCGACCGGCAGGACAAGGAAGC
Source organism: Streptomyces sp. BA2 (assembly GCF_009769735.1). Taxonomy (NCBI): domain Bacteria; kingdom Bacillati; phylum Actinomycetota; class Actinomycetes; order Kitasatosporales; family Streptomycetaceae; genus Streptomyces; species Streptomyces sp. BA2. The sequence continues at coordinate 1,044,552 of NZ_WSRO01000002.1, read as the reverse complement.
GGCCCGTGAGGCCTGGCGCGCGGCGTTCGCCGGGGCGGACCAGCCGACGCTGGTGGCGCCCGAGGATGCTGCCGGGGAACAGGTCGTGCCGGAACCGGTGCCGTTCGAGCTCAGCGAGGAACTCACCTCCGGTATCGCGGAGTTGGCCCGCTCCCGGGGCGTCACCGTCAACACGGTCGTGCAGGGTGCGTGGGCCCAGATCCTCGCCCGGCTCGTGGGGCGCACGGACGTGGTCTTCGGCACCCCGGTGGCGGGGCGGCCCGCGGAGTTGCCCGGGGTCGAGTCGGCGGTCGGCTTGTTCATCAACACCGTGCCGGTACGCGTGAGCCTCGCGGCGGACCAGTCGGTCGCCGGGATGCTCGCGGAGCTGCGGAAGCGGCAGGTCGGGCTGATGGCCGGGCAGCACCTGGGCCTGCGTGAGATCCGTCAACTGGTCGGCCCCGGCGCGGTGTTCGACACGCTCGTGGTGTTCGAGAACCTTCCACGGACACCGGACGGGACCGGCACCGGCACTGGCGCCGACCTGGCCATCCGTACGGTCGGGGAGCCTGAGGACAGGGGCCACTACCCGATGGCGCTCATCGTGGTCCCTGACACCCGGCTGCGTGGGCTCCTCGTGCACCGCCCGGATATGGTGGGACGAGACCGCGCCGAGGCCGTGATCTCCTCGCTGAACCGCGTCCTTGAGCAGATGGTGGCTGACCCGTCGACGCCGGTGGGACGGCTCGACGTCCTCCCCGAAGCCCTCCTCGCAGCCGAACCTGAACTCGAACCCCAACCCCAACCCCAACCCCAACCCGGGCTCGCGCCCGACGTGACAGCCCCGGAACTCTTCGCCGCGCAGGCGGCGGCCACCCCCGCCGCGGTGGCGGTGGTGGACGGCGAGCGTTCGCTGACCTACCGCGAACTGGCCGACCGAGCCATGGGTCTGGCGCGGTACTTGAGGGACAGGGGAGTGGCGCCGGAGACGAGGGTGGCCGTTCTGGCGGACCGCTCGGCGGAACTGGTGACCGCGCTCCTCGCGGTGTCGACCGCGGGCGGTGTCTACGTCCCCGTGGATCCGGGGCTTCCCGCCACACGGCTGCGTACGCTGCTCGACGACGTGGCCCCGCCGGTCCTGGTCTGCGTGGGGGAGACCCGCGACGCGGTGCCGGCGGAGTACAGCGGCCAACTGGTGGTCCTGGACGATCCGTTGACATCCCGGTGCGTGGCGAGCCACACGGGTGGCCAGTTGAGGGACGGAGAGCCGCTCACACCGCTGACCGCGTCCAACGCGGCGTACGTCATCTACACATCCGGATCGACCGGCACCCCGAAGGGCGCGGTCGTCCCCCACGGGGGCCTGCGCAACCTCGTCGCCGACCGCATCGAGCGCTACCGGATCGGCGCGGACAGTGCGGTGCTCCAACTCGTCTCGCCGAGCTTCGACGTCTCCATGTCGGACATCTGGCCGGTCCTGTGCGCGGGCGGCCGGCTGGTCCTCGCACCGCCCGCGCGGCGCCGCGCGAGCGGCGAGGAGTTGGTCGACCTGATGCGCAAGGAGCGGGTGACGCACGTCGCGATGACTCCGACGCTCCTGGCGCAGCTGCCGCCTGAGGAGCTGCCCGCGCTGCGCGTCCTGGTCATCGGCGGCGAACCCGTCTCCGACGAACTGCGCGCTCAGTGGTCGGTGAACCGCGAGATCTACAGCGAGTACGGGGTCACCGAGGCGACGGTCGCCTCGACGGTCAGCCGTGCTCTCGGCGCACATGAGGAGCCTTCGATCGGCCGCCCGGTCGCCAACACCTCCGCCCACGTCCTCGACGGGTTCCTGCGGCCGGTGCCCTCGGGCACGGTGGGCGAGCTGTATGTGGCGGGCGCGGGTCTGGCGCGCGGCTACCTGCGGCGGACGGAGCTGACGGCGCGGCGCTTCGTGGCCAGTCCGTTCGCGCACGGCGAGCGCATGTACCGGACAGGGGACCTGGTGCGCAGGACGGGCGCCGGCGACCTCGTCTACGCCGGGAGGGCCGACGCACAGGTGAAGGTGCGCGGGTTCCGGGTGGAACTGGGCGAGATCGAGGCGGTACTCGCCGGGCACCCCGCCGTCGACCGGGCCGTGGTGATCCTCAAGCAGGACGGGCGCGGGGATCGCCGCCTTGTCGGCTATGTGGTGGGCACCGACACCCGGGACGGCACCGAAGCCGGCATGCGGACGGTGGACGGGCCATCAGTACGCGAGTACGCGGCAAAGGCGCTGCCGGACTACATGGTGCCCGCGGCCGTGCTCGCCCTCGACGCCCTGCCGGTCACCCCGAACGGCAAGCTCGACGTCCCCGCGCTGCCCGCCCCCGACTTCGCCGACCGCGTGTCCGGCCGGGCGCCGCGCAGCGAGGCGGAGAAGATCCTCTGCGCCCTGTTCGCGGAGGTACTCGGCCTGGAGCGGATCGGCGCCGACGACAACTTCTTCCGGCTCGGCGGGGATTCGATCAGCTCGATGCAGCTCGTGAGCCGCGCCCGCCGGGCGGGCGTCTTCTTCAGCGCCCAGGACGTGTTCGAGCACGGGTCACCGGAAGGCCTCGCCCGGGTGGTCAGGCTCGGCGCCGGAGGGGTGTCGGAGCCGGATGTGGGCGAGGGCGAGCTGGCCTGGACGCCCGTGATGCGGGCCCTGGGCGAGCGGGCCCTCGGCGGCGGCTTCACCCAGTGGGTGGTGATGGGGACTCCCGCGGGTCTCGGCGGCGAAGCCCTCGCGGCGGGGATGGGCGCCGTACTCGACACGCACGACATGCTGCGGGCCCGTGCCGTGGCGGGCGGCGACGACCGGCCACGCCTGGGCGACGGGCCGCGCCTGGTGGTGGGCGAGCGCGGATCCGTTGACGCGACCCACCTGATCACCCGCATCGACGCGACGGAGGTCGCGCCGGACGACCTGGACGAGCTCGCGGGGCGCGCCGCGCGGGAGGCGGTCCTGCGCCTCGACCCCTTCGCCGGAGTGATGGTCCAGGCCGTGTGGCTGGACGCGGGCCCGCAGCATGTCGGCCGACTGGCCCTGGTGGTGCACCACTTGGCGGTCGACGGCGTCTCGTGGCGGATCCTGGCCCCGGACCTGCGCGCCGCGTGCGAGGCGGTGGCCACCGGGCAAAAGCCGGAGCTCGACCCTGTGGGAACGTCCTTCAGGCGCTGGTCCAGGCTTCTCGTCGAGGAAGCGACCGGCAGCAACCGTGTCGCGGAGCTCGACGAGTGGACCGCCCTCCTCGGCGGCCGGGCGGAACGACCGCTCGGCGACCGGGTACTCGACCCGGCACGGGACACGGCGGCAGACATGCGCCACCGGACCTGGACGGTGCCGCCCCAGCAGACGGCCACGCTCGCGGGACCGACACCGGCGCTCTTCCACTGCGGCGTGCACGAGGTGCTCCTCGCCACGCTGGCCGGAGCGGTCGTCCAAAGCCGTCGGGGCAGTGACGGCACGGTCCTGGTCGACGTCGAGGGACATGGGCGCAAGCCGGTGGGCGACGCGGATCTGCTCCGCACCGTCGGGTGGTTCACCAGCGTGCATCCCATCCGCCTGGACCTGTCCGGCATCGATCTGTCCGGCATCGACACGATCAGGGCGGCAGACGGCGGCCCCGCCGTCGGCTCGCTCCTGAAGGCGGTCAAGGAGCAGGCGCGGGCGGTGCCCGGCGACGGCCTCGGATACGGCTTGCTGCGCCACCTGAACCCGGAGACGGGTCCGGTGCTCGCCGCACTGCCGCACCCGCAGATCGGCTTCAACTACATGGGCCGTTTCCCCGCGGCCGACGGGGCAGACACCGTCGGACCCTGGCAGATGGCGGGCGAAGAGGCGATAGGAAGCTCCACCGACGATGCCATGCCCGCCACCCACACCCTGGAGGCGGGTGCGACCATCCGCGACGCCGCCGAAGGGCCCGAGCTCACCCTCTCGCTGAGCTGGCACGGCGCGCTCCTCGACGAGGCGGTGGCGGAACGCGTCGCCCACCGGTGGCTCGCCCTGCTCGCGGGCCTGGCCGCGCACACCACGGACCCCACGGCGGGCGGCCACACCCCGTCCGACTTCCCCCTCGTCGAGCTCGCCCAGGACGAGGTCGAGCAGTTCGAAGCGATGGCAGCAGAGCTCGAAGGAGGGCGTTCGCTGTGAAGACTCCCACTCCCGCCACGGGGCACGCGCCCGCCGCCCATCAGCCGGCGCCTCAGGCCAAGGGCTCCGCGCTCGCGGAGGTCTGGCCGCTGTCTCCCCTCCAGGAAGGGCTCCTGTTCCACGCCGACTTCAACGGCCAGGGGCCCGACATCTACACCGTGCAGAACATCCTGGCGGTCGAAGGACCCCTGGACGCGGGCCGCTTCCGTGCCTCCTGGGAGGCGCTGCTGACCCGGCACGCGGCGCTGCGGGCGAGTTTCCAGCGGCGCAAGACGGGCGAGGCCGTGCAGATCATCACCCGCGAGGTCGTCCTGCCGTGGGGCGAGGCCGACGTCTCCGACCTTCCCGAGACCGCGGCGAAGGCCGAGACGCGACGCCTGGCCGAACGCGAACGCGCGCACCGGATCGATCCGGCTTCCGCGCCACTGATGCGCCTGCTCCTGATCCGCGTCGGCGAGCGCAGGCACCGCCTGGTGATGACGAGCCACCACATCCTGATGGACGGCTGGTCGGCCCCGATCCTGCTCGACGAACTCGCCGAAATCTACGCGGCGGGCGGCGACGCCTCGCGCCTCGCACCCGCCACGTCCTACCGGGAGTACCTGGCCTGGCTCTCCCGCCAGGACAAGGAAGCCGCGCGAGCCGCCTGGAAGGCGGAGCTTGCCGGAGCCGACGAGCCGACGCACGTCGTGGGCCCCACGAACCCGGCACGCGCGGCTCGCATCGCGGGCGGCGAGGGCGAGGGCGGTAGGGGCGGTGAGGGCGACACACCTCCGCAGAAACGCTCCGCCCACCTCACCGAGGAGACGACCGAGGCACTCGCCGCCCTGGCCCGCACGCACGGCCTGACGATGAACACCCTCGTGCAGGGCGCGTGGGCGCTGGTGCTCGCACGCCTCGCCGGGCGTACGGACGTGGTGTTCGGCGCGACGGTGGCGGGACGCCCCCCGGAGCTGCCGGGCGCCGATTCGATGATCGGCCTCTTCATCAACACGCTGCCGGTACGGGTCAGGCTCGACGGTTCGCGGCCGCTGCTCGACATGCTGCATGAGCTGCAGGACCGCCAGTCCGCGCTCATGGCCCACCAGCACCTGGGCCTCCCGGAGATCCAGCAACTCGCCGGTCCGGGCGCGGGGTTCGACACACTTCTCGTGTACGAGAACTACCCTCGGCCGCCCGAAGCAGCCCCCGCACCGGACGCGCTCTCCCTCACCACGGTGGAGTCGCGCCAGGCGACCCACTACCCGCTGTCGATCGGCATCGCCCCCGGCGAGCGCCTCCGGGTGGACGTGACGTACCAACCCGAGCTGGTCGACGAAGCGTTGGGTGACGCGCTGGGCGGGCTGTTGATACGGGTGCTGCGACGCATAGTGGCGGAACCGTCGGCGGCGGTGGGGCACATCGGTGTCGCGAACCCGCTGCCCGCGCGAGGGACGTCGGCCCCTTCGGCGGGTGAGTCGGTGCCCCAGCTGATCGCGAGCCGAGTGGCGAAGTCGCCGGGTGCGGTGGCCGTCCAAGGCGAACAGGGCTTGTCGTACGGGGAGTTGTGGGGCCGCGCGGGGCGCTGGGCGGCGCGCCTTGCCTCCCTGGGGGTTCAGCGGGGTGACCGGGTCGCGGTGGTGATGGAACGGACGCCGGACCTGGTGGCCGTGCTACTGGGCGTGTGGCGGGCGGGCGCCGCTTACGTGCCGGTGGAGGTGAGCTCGCCGAGGGAGCGGGTGGCCTTCGTGCTGGCGGATGCGGCTCCTGCCGTGGTGGTGTGCACGTCGGAGAGCCGCAGCGTGCTGCCGGAGGACGCTCTCCCGCGTGTGCTGGTGGCGGATGACCCGCAGCTCACAGAGGCCCCGGCCACAGCCGAGTTCCCCCCGCCCGTGACCGCGCAGGACGTGGCGTACGTGATGTACACGTCGGGCTCGACCGGCACGCCCAAGGGCGTGGCGGTGCCGCACGGGAGCGTCACATCACTGGTGGGGGAGCGGAGTTGGGGCGTGGGCCCGGCGGACGCGGTCCTGATGCACGCCCCGCACGCCTTCGACGTGTCGCTCTACGAGATGTGGGTCCCCCTGTCCGTGGGCGCCCGCGTGGTGATGGCCGAGCCCGGTGTGGTCGATGCCCAGCAGGTGCGCAAGCACGTGAAGCGTGGCGTGACGGCGGTGCATCTGACCGCAGGTTCGTTCCGGGTGCTCGCGGAGGAGTCCCCGGGCAGCTTCGAGGGGCTGCGAGAGGTGCTGACCGGAGGGGACGTCGTCCCGGCCGCGTCGGTGGCGCGGGTCCGGGAGTCGTGCCCCGAGGTCACGGTCCGGCACATGTACGGTCCGACGGAGACGACCCTGTGCGCCACCTGGCACGTTCTGAAGCCGGGCGACGCGATGGATTCCGTACTCCCGATCGGAAGCCCGCTGCCCCGCCGCCGGACACTGGTCCTTGACGCGTTCCTCCAGCCACTGCCGCCGGGCGTGACCGGTGAACTGTACGTGGCGGGAGACGGGTTGGCGCAGAGCTACTGGGGCAGTCCGGGTGCGACCGCTGACCGCTTCGTGGCCTGCCCGTACACGCCCGGCGAGCGGATGTACCGTACCGGCGACCTGGTGCGCGCGACCGAAACCGGCGAGCTCCTGTTCGTGGGACGCGCGGACCAGCAGGTCAAAGTACGCGGGTTCCGCGTGGAGTTGGGGGAAGTGGAGGCGGCCCTGGCCGCCCACCCCGCCGTGGCGCAGGCCGTCGTCGTCGCCCGTGAGGACGGCCCCGGCGAGCGTCGGCTGATCGGCTATGCCGTCCCGGACGACCGGACGCTGGACCCCCGGCTCGTCCGCGAGGACGTCGCCCGTGCGCTGCCCGACTACATGGTGCCCGCCGTCGTGCTCGTCCTGGACGCCCTGCCGGTGACCCGCAACGGCAAGGTCGACCGCGCGGCTCTGCCCGCCCCCGACTTCGCCGAGCGTGTCTCGGGCCGCGAGCCGCGGAGTGAGGCCGAGGAGACGTTGTGCGGCCTGTTCGCCGAGGTGCTCGGTCTTGAACGGGTCGGCGTCGAGGACAGCTTCTTCGAGCTGGGCGGCGACTCGATCATGTCGATGCAGCTGGCCGCGCGGGCCCGCCGCGCGGACCTGCTCTTCAAGGCACAGGACGTCTTCGAGCATGAAACACCTGCCGGACTCGCGGCCGCCTGCCGGACCGCGGGCGAGGTGGCGGCGCCGCCGGACGTGGGCGTGGGAGATGCGCCCTGGACGCCCGTGATGCGGGACCTGGGCGAGTCGGCCGTCCGCCCGAAGTTCGCCCAGTGGGCGATCGTCGGCGCTCCGTCCGGCCTCGAACGGCACGTCCTGGTGGCCGCGTTGAGCGCGGTCATGGACACCCATGACGTACTCCGCTCCCAGGTGGTCGCTGACGACGCGGGTCCGAGGCTCCTCGTCCGCGAGCAGGGCTCCCTGGCTGCCGATGCGCTGATCACCCGCGTGAACGCGACCTACGCGGTGGCCGGCACCCTCGACGACATCGCCGACGAGGCGGCACAGGAGGCCGCGGAGCGTCTCGACCCGGCGGCGGGCGTGATGCTTCAGGTGGCGTGGGTGGACGCCGGGCCGGGGCGCGTCGGCCGACTGGCCTTTGTGGTGCACCACTTGGCGGTCGACGGGGTCTCCTGGCGGATTCTGGTACCGGACCTGAAGACCGCGTGCGAAGCGGTGGCGGCAGGGCGGGAGCCTCAGCTCGACCCGGTGGGCACATCCTTCAGGCACTGGTCGAGGCTGCTGGTCGAGCAGGCCGCGGAGGAGACACGAGTGGCCGAACTAGCGGAGTGGTCGGCTCTGTTGGGGTCGGCGGAACCCCCGATCAGGAAGCGGGGGCGGGAGCTGGACCCGGACCGTGACACCGCGGCGACCGTGCGCCGTCGCACGTGGACCGTGCCGTCCCGCCAAGCCGAAACGCTGACGAGCAGGACGCCGACGGTCTTCCACTGCGGTGTGCACGAGGTGCTCCTGTCGGCCCTTGCGGGAGCGGTCGCCCACTGGCGGCAGGAGGCGGCGCCCGGGGTCCTGGTGGACGTGGAGGGGCACGGACGGGTGTCGGCCGAAGGTGTGGATCTGTCGCGCACGGTGGGTTGGTTCACCAGCGTGCATCCGGTCAGGCTGGATGTCGGCGCCGTCGACGTGGGTCAGGTGGTGGCCGGTGGTCCGGCGGCCGGGGCGCTGCTGAAGTCGGTCAAGGAGCAGGTGCGGGCGATACCGGGTGACGGGCTCGGCTTCGGACTCCTTCGTCACCTCAACCCCGCGACCGCGCCGGTCCTCGCGGCCTTGCCGCGCCCGCAGATCGGCTTCAACTACCTGGGCCGCTTCACCGCCGACGCCTCCGGCACCTCGATCGGCGGTTCGCTCGACCCCGCCATGCCCGCCACCCACGCGATCGAGGCGGGCGCGGTCGTCGTCGACACGGCCGCGGGACCCAGGCTGACGCTCACGCTGAGCTGGGCCGCCGCGCTCCTCGACGAGGCGGCGACGGAACGCCTCGGCCTGCTCTGGCTCGACCTGCTCGGCGGTCTGGCCGCCCACACGGCCGATCCCACCGCGGGCGGACACACGTCCTCCGACTTCCCCCTCCTCGACCTCGCGCAGGACGAGGTCGACGAGCTCGAAGCCGGCTTCACCGACGGCATCTCGTAGGCCTGAACCCGTCCTGAATCCGCTCGAAGCAAGCAACCCGCCCTGAGGAGAGAAGCGATGACCCGATCCCTTGTCGAGGACGTGTGGCCGCTTTCGCCACTGCAGGAAGGGCTGCTCTTCCACGCCGCCTTCGACAGCGAGGGTCCCGACGTCTACCAAGGGCAGCGGCTGCTCGAACTGACCGGCCCCCTGGACGCGGACCGGCTGCGGGCGTCATGGCAGGCGCTCATCGCCCGGCACGCCGCCCTGCGGGCGAGCTTCCGCCGGCGCAAGACGGGCGAGGCAGTGCAAGTGATCGCCCGTGACGCGGAGTTGCCGTGGCGTGCGGCCGACCTCTCCGGGCTCGCGGAAGCGGACGCGCTGGCCGAGGCGGACCTGCTCGCGGGCCGCGAACGTGCCGAGCGCTTCGACCTGACGACGGCGCCGCTGCTTCGGCTCCTGCTGATCCGGATCGGCGCGGAGCGGCACCGCCTGGTGGTCACGAGCCACCACGTCCTGATGGACGGCTGGTCCATGCCGGTGCTGCTCGACGAACTCTCGGCGGCCTACAAGGCGGGCGGCGACACCTCGGGGCTCCCACCGGTGACGTCCTACCGCGAGTACCTGGCCTGGATCGGCCGCCAGGACAAGGAGGCGGCGCGGGCAGCCTGGCAGGCGGAACTGGCGGGGGCGGACGAGCCGACACTGGTCGCGCCCGCGGATCCGGGCCGGACGCCGCTGCCCCCGGAGAGCCTGATCGACGAACTCCCCGCGCAACTGACCGAGGGCCTGGTGCGGTTCGCCCGTGGCCATGGTCTGACGGTCAACACCGTCGTGCAGGGCGCGTGGGCGCTCGTTCTCGCGCGGCTCGCAGGGCGCACGGACGTGGTGTTCGGCGCCACCGTGGCGGGACGGCCGATGGAACTGCCGGGCGTGGAGTCGATGGTCGGCCTGTTCATCAACACACTGCCGGTACGCGTCCGGCTCGACGCCGAACAGCCGGCGGCCCGGATGCTGGCCGAACTACAGGAACGGCAATCGTCCCTGATGGCACATCAGCACCTGGGGCTGCCCGAGGTGCAGGGGCTCGCCGATTCCGGAGGCGCGGTCTTCGACACCCTCGTGGTGTACGAGAACTATCCGAACCCGCCCGCCGAGCCCCCGTCGCCGGACACCTTCACCGTGCGTCTCGCCGCAGGCCAGGAGACCGCGCACTATCCGTTCACGCTGGTGGTGGCGCCCGACGGCGCACGGATGCTCTGCAAGCTCGACTACCGTCCTGACCTGTTCGACCGCGAGACCGCGGAGTCGGTGTTCGCGTGGCTGGTGCGGGTGCTCGAACAGCTGGTGACGGACCCGTCGGTCCTCGTGGGCCGGATCGGGGTGCTCGCGGCGCCCGAGCACGGCCTGGTCGTGGAGGGATGGGGTGGCACGGCCGGTGAGGCCACGGCCGGCCCGGTCCCTGAGCTGATCGCCGGGCGCGTGGAAGCGGCGCCGGGCACGCGAGCCGTTGAGGGCGAACGGACGCTCTCGTACGGGGAGTTGTGGGCGGAGTCCGGCAGCTGGGCCCGGTACCTGGCGGACACGGGGGTGCGGCGCGGCGACCGCGTCGCGGTCGTGATGGAGCGGTCTGCTGATCTGCTGCCGCTGCTGCTCGGAGTGTGGCGGGCGGGCGCCGCCTATGTGCCGGTCGACGCGGGTTCGCCTCTGGAGCGCGTGGGCTTCGTCCTTGAGGACTCGGCCCCGGTCGTCGTCCTGTGCACGGAGAAGACCCGGGCCGTCGTGCCGGACGGTGCCGAGCTGCTCGTGGTCGACGACCCACGTGTGCGGGGGGCCGTGCAAGCCGAAGCTACAGCAGCCGCAGCCGACGATTCGCCTGTGCTCGTAGGCGCGGACGACGGGGCGTACGTGATGTACACCTCGGGTTCCACGGGCGTGCCGAAGGGCGTGGCCGTGTCGCACGGCAGCGTCGCGGCGCTGGTGGGGGAGCGCGGCTGGTCCGTCGGTCCGGATGACACGGTCCTGATGCACGCCCCGCACGCCTTCGACGTATCGCTCTTCGAGGTGTGGGTCCCGCTGGCCGCAGGTGGCCGCGTGGTCGTCGCCGGGCCGGGCGCGGTCGATGCCGAGCAGGTGCGGGAGCACGTGTCCCGCGGGGTCACATCGGTGCATCTGACCGCCGGTTCGTTCCGCGTCCTGGCAGCGGAGACGCCCGAGTGCTTCACCGGTCTGCGCGAGGTCCTGACAGGCGGGGACGTGGTCCCTGTCGGGGCGGTGGAGCGGGTGCGCGAGGCCTGCCCCGATGTGGTCGTACGGCATCTGTACGGGCCGACCGAGGTGACCCTGTGCGCGACCTGGCGGCTCTGGGGGCCGCATGACGCCGTGGGCTCGGTACTGCCCATCGGCCGCCCCTTGGGCAACCGGCGGGTGTTCGTCCTCGACGCGTTCCTCCAGCCGGTGCCGTCGGGCGTGACCGGCGAGCTGTACGTGGCGGGCGAGGGCCTCGCGCGGGGGTACTGGCGCCGCGCCGAGCTGACGGCGGAACGCTTCGTGGCCTGCCCGTTCGTCCCGGGCGGGCGGATGTACCGCACCGGGGACCTGGTGCGCTGGTCCGACACCGGTGAACTCCTCTTCGTCGGCCGTGCGGACGCGCAGGTCAAGGTGCGCGGCTTCCGGGTGGAGCTCGGCGAGGTGGAGGCGGCACTCGCCGCGCATCCGGAGGTGGCGCAGGCGGTGGTGGTCGCCCGTGAGGACGGTCCGGGCGAACGCCGTCTGGTCGGGTACGTCGTTCCCGAGGGCCCGGAGGGTGTGGACCCCGCCCTCGTCCGCGCGCACGTGGCCAGGACGCTGCCCGACTACATGGTCCCGGCCGCCGTGCTTCCCCTGAGCGCGCTCCCCGTCACCCGCAACGGCAAGGTCGATCACAAGGCCCTGCCCGCCCCCGACTTCGCGGCACGGGCCACAGGGCGCGCGCCGCGTACGGAGACCGAGGCGGCCCTCTGCGGTCTGTTCGCCGAGGTGCTCGGCCTGGAGCGGGTCGGCGTCGAGGACAGCTTCTTCGAGCTCGGCGGCGACTCGATCATGTCGATGCAACTGGTCGCGCGAGCCCGCCGCGCCCGCCTGGTGGTGACGCCCCGGCAGGTCTTCGACGAGAAGACTCCGGAGCGGCTGGCGATGGTGGCGGAGGCGGCCGAGGGTCCGCGTGGCGCGGGGACGCATCAGGACGCGGGTGTGGGAGATGTGCCCTGGACGCCGGTCATGCGGGAGCTTGGCGAGCGGGGCCTGCGCGGCAGGTTCGCGCAGTGGATGATCGTCGGCGCTCCTGCTGGTGTCGGCCGGGATGTGCTGGTGGGTGGTGTGCGTGCCGTCCTCGATGCGCACGCCATGCTGCGGGCGCGGGTTACGGCAGATGAGGGTGGGCCCAAGCTGACCGTGGGGCAGAGGGGCTCGGTTTCTGCCGAGGGCCTTGTCGTGCGTGTCGGTGCGGAGGAAACGCCGGGGGACTCGCTGGATGAGGTCGCGGTACGGGCGGCGCGCGAGGCGGTGGAGAGGCTCGACCCGGCAGCGGGTGTGATGGTGCAGGCCGTGTGGGTGGATGCGGGGCCGGGGCGTACCGGGCGACTGGTCCTCGTGGTGCATCACTTGGTGGTGGACGGCGTTTCGTGGCGGATTCTGCTGCCGGATCTACGAGCCGCGTGCGAGGCGGTCGCCGAAGGCCGGGAGCCGCAACTCGGCCCGGAAGGTACTCCGTTCAAACGCTGGGCCGATCAGCTGGCGGAGGACGCGAGCGGCGAGGCCAGGGCGGCGGAGCTCACTGAGTGGACCGACCTGCTCGGCAGTGTGAAGGAACAACCGCTGGGCGCAGGGGAGTTGGTGCCGGAGCGCGACACTGCCGGGACCATGCGCCGCCGGTCGTGGACAGTGGCGGCGGAGCGCGCAGCCACTTTGGTGGGCCGGACGCCGATGGTCTTCCACTGCGGTGTGCACGAGGTGCTCCTGTCGGCCCTGGCGGGGGCCGTGGTCCATTGGCGGCGGGAGGCAGCTCCCGGAGTGCTGGTGGACGTGGAGGGGCACGGACGCCGGTCGGCCGGAGACCTGGATCTGTCGCGCACGGTGGGTTGGTTCACGAGCGTGCATCCGGTCAGGCTGGATGTGGGCAACGTCGATGTGAGTCAGGTGGTGGCCGGTGGTCCGGCGGCCGGGGCGTTGCTGAAGTCGGTCAAGGAGCAGGTGCGGGCTGTTCCGGGTGACGGGCTCGGCTTCGGACTGCTGCGTCACCTCAACCCCGCGACCGCACAGGTCCTGGCGGCCTTGCCGCGCCCGCAGATCGGCTTCAACTACCTGGGCCGCTTCACCCACGACGCCTCAGGCACGGACACAGTGGCTCCCTGGCAACTGGCCGGAAGCGATGCGATCGGCGGCTCGATCGACCCCGGCACACCGGCCCAGCACACCCTGGAAGCGAGCGCCGTCGTACAGGACACCCCTGAAGGGCCGGAGCTGACCGTCACGTTGAGCTGGCCGAGCGGGCTCCTCGACGATGCGGATGCGGCAGAGCTCGGGCTTGCGTGGGAGCGGGTCCTGGGCGGTCTGGCCGCCCACACCGACGATCCGGCCGCAGGCGGACACACCCCGTCCGACTTCCCCCTCCTCGACCTCACGCAGCGGAACGTGACGGAACTGGAGGCAGCGGCCGCGCAGTTAGTGGACGTATGGCCGTTGTCACCGTTGCAGGAGGGGATGCTGTTCCACGCCACGTTCGACGAGGAGGGGCCGGACGTCTACCAGAGCCAGCGGCTCATGGCGCTGGACGGACCGTTGGACGTGGACAGGCTGCGCGCCTCGTGGGAGGCGCTCCTCGCCCGGCACGCGGCACTGCGGGCGAGCTTCCACCGGCCCGAGTCGGGAGAAGCGGTACAGGTCGTCGCGCGGCGAGTGGAGCTCCCCTGGCGCGAGGCCGATGTGTCGGGGCTGGCGGAGGCCGACGCGCAGGCAGAGGCCGAGCGCCTGGCCGAGCGCGAGATGGCGGAGCGCTTCGACCTGACGCGAGCGCCGCTGCTGCGTCTGCTGCTCATCCGCTTCGGTGAGAACCGGTACCGCCTCGCCGTCACCAGCCACCACATCCTGGTGGACGGCTGGTCCATGCCGGTCATCCTCAACGAGGTGTCCGCGCTGTACGCGGCGGGCGGCGGCGCTGGGGGCGACGTGGCGAGCGGCGGCCCCGCGCGTCTGAAGCCGACCGCCTCCTACCGCGACTATCTGGCCTGGCTGGAACAGCAGGACAAGGAGGCAGCACGTGCGGCCTGGCGGACGGAGCTTGCCGGGATTGACGAACCGACGCTGGTGGCGCCCGCGGATCCGGGCCGCCCGCCGGTGATGCCCGAAGTCAGCACGGCCGAGCTCCCCGAGGAGAAGACCCAGGCCGTTGCCGAACTGGCCCGCGCCCACGGCCTGACGCTGAACACCGTGGTGCAGGGCGCGTGGGCGCTGGTCCTCGCACGCCTCGCCGGGCGCACGGACGTCGTGTTCGGCGGGACCGTGGCCGGGCGGCCCCCGGAGCTGCCCGACGCCGAGTCGATGATCGGCCTCTTCATCAACACCCTGCCCGTACGTGTGCGGCTCGACGCCGACAGGCCCGTCCTGAAGATGCTCGCCGAGCTCCAGGAGCACCAGTCCGCGCTCATCGCCCACCAGCACCTCGGCCTGTCGGAGATCCAGCAACTCGCCGGTTCCGGCGCGGCCTTCGACACCATGCTGATGTTCGAGAACTACCCGCGGAACTCGGCCACCCTGTCCGGCCCGGCCGACGGCGCCGCGGCCGACGAGGTCACGATCACGCAGCTGCACACCCTGGCCGGGACGCACTACCCGCTGGCGGTCGGGGCCGTCCCCGCCGACCGGCTCCGTGTCCTGGTGACCTACAGGCCCGACCTGATCAGCCAGGAGACCTCTCTCCGGACGGCACGTCAGGTCGTACGGGTCCTGGAGCAACTGGTCTCCGACCCCGCGCTGTTGGTGGCACGGGTGGACGCGCTGGACACCGCGGATCGCGCGTCGGTCGTGGAGGCGTGGAACACCACGGGGACGCAGGCCCTTCAGGGCACCGTGCCCGAACTGATCGCCGGGCGCGTGGCGTCGTCGCCGGACGCCGTGGCCGTCGAGGGCGAACAGGCGCTGTCGTACGCGGAGTTGTGGGCGGAGTCGGGACGGTGGGCCGGTTGTCTGGCCGGTCTCGGCGTGGCCCGGGGCGACCGTGTGGCGGTGGTGATGGAGCGGTCGCCCGACTTGCCGTCACTGCTTCTGGGGATCTGGCGGGCGGGCGCCGCCTACGTGCCGGTGGACGTCGGGTGGCCGCTGGAACGGGTCGCCTTCGTCGTGGGCGACGCGGCTCCGGCGGCGGTGGTGTGCACGTCGGAGAGCCGAGGTGCGGTGCCGGACGGAACTGCCGCCCCCGTCGTGGTCCTTGACGACCCTCGGGTGCGGGCGGCGCGGGCCGAGCGCGATGCCGAACGGCCGATCGTGCCGGTGGCGACGCAGGACGTGGCGTACGTGATGTACACGTCGGGCTCGACGGGCGTACCGAAGGGCGTGGCTGTGCCGCACGGCAGTGTTGCGGCCCTGGTGGGCGACCGTGGCTGGTGCGTCGGCTCGGACGACGCGGTTCTGATGCACGCCCCGCACGCCTTCGACGTGTCGCTCTACGAGATGTGGGTCCCCCTGTCCGCCGGTGGCCGTGTGGTGATGGCCGAGCGCGGTGTGGTGGACGCCCAGCGGATGCGTGAGCACGTGAAGCGCGGGGTGACGTCCGTCCATGCCACGGCCGGTCAGTTCCGGGCGCTGACGGAGGAGACACCCGACTGCTTCGCCGGGCTGCGTGAGGTGCTGACCGGCGGTGACGTCGTCCCCGCCGGGTCGGTGGCCCGGCTGCGGGAGGTCTGCCCGGACGTCACCGTCCGCCACATGTACGGGCCGACCGAGGTGACCCTCTGCGCGACCTGGCACGTGCTGAGGCCGGGCGACGCGATGGGCTCGCTGCTGCCGATCGGGCGCCCTATGAGCAGTCGGCGGACCTACGTCCTGGACGCGTTCCTGCGGCCGGTGTCGCCGGGTGTGACCGGCGAACTGTACATAGCTGGCGCCGGGTTGGCGCAGGGCTACTGGAGCCGCCAGGGTCTGACCGCGGAGCGGTTCGTGGCATGCCCGTACGTCCCCGGTGAGCGGATGTACCGCACAGGCGACCTGGTGCGATGGACCGAGGGTGGGGAGCTGCTCTTCGTCGGGCGCGCCGACGCGCAGGTGAAGATCCGTGGCTTCCGCGTCGAGCTGGGCGAGGTGGAGGCGGCCCTTGCCGACCACCCCGCCGTGGCCCAGGCGGTCGTCGTCGCCCGCGAGGACCGGCAGGCGGAGCGCCGCCTGGTCGGCTACGTCGTACCCGAGGGGACGGAGACCATCGACCCCCGACTCGTCCGCGCCCACGCCGCCAGGACGCTGCCCGACTACATGGTCCCCACGGCCGTACTCACCCTGGAAACCCTCCCGGTGACCCGCAACGGCAAGGTCGACCGCGACGCCCTGCCCGCCCCCGACTTCGCGGGGAAGGCCGGCGGGCGCGCGCCGCGCACGGAGGCCGAGGCGGTTCTGTGCGCGCTGACAGCCGAGTTGCTCGGCCTGGAGCGGGTCGGGCCCGACGACAGCTTCTTCGAGCTGGGCGGCGACTCGATCATGTCGATGCAACTGGTCGCGCGTGCCCGCCGCGCGAACCTGCTCCTCAAGGCGCAGGACGTCTTCGAGCACGAGACGCCCGCGCGCCTCGCCGCCGTGGCCCGGCATGTGGTCGCGGAGACGGCCACCGCGGAATCCGGCATCGGCAACGTGCCCTTGACGCCCGTGATGCGGGCGCTCGGCGAGCGCGGCCTGCGCGGCAGGTTCGCGCAGTGGACGATCGTCGGCGCCCCGGCGGGTCTCGGCCGGGATGTGCTGGTGGGCGGTGTGGGGGCCGTACTCGATACGCACGACATGCTGCGGGCCCATGCGGTGGCAGGCGGCGACGGGCCCAAGCTGTCCGTGAGGCCGCGCGGCTCGGTCGATGCCGCGGCGCTTGTCACGCGCGTCGACGCGACCGACACCCTGGCCGACTCAGTGGATGATCTCGCTGACGAGGCGGCCCGCGAGGCCACCGAGCGCCTCGACCCCACGGCGGGTGTGCTGTTCCAGGCCGTCTGGGTGGACGCCGGTCCGGAACGGACCGGTCGACTGGCCCTCGTCGTACACCACTTGGTGGTCGACGGGTTGTCGTGGCGCATCCTCGTACCCGATCTGCGCGCCGCGTGCGAGGCGCTGGCAGCCGGACAGCGGCCGGAGCTCGACGCGGTGGGCACGTCGTTCAAGCAGTGGACGGACGTCCTGGCCGAGCAGGCCACCAGCGAGAGCCGGACCGCCGAGCTCACGGACTGGGCCGCTCTCGTCAGCGCCTCGGCCGAACCCCCGCTCGGCAAGCGGGAACTGGACCCGGCGCTGGACACCGCGGCCACCATGCGCCGTCGCTCCTGGGCCGTGCCGACGCACCTCGCGGCCACGCTGGCGGGCCGGACCCCGTCGCTGTTCCACTGCGGGGTGCACGAGGTGCTCCTGTCGACGCTCGCGGGCGCGGTCACGCACTGGCGGCGCGGCGAGCACGGGCACGTACTCCTCGACGTGGAGGGCCACGGCAGGGAACCCCTCGACGGCGCCGAACTGTCGCGCACGATCGGCTGGTTCACCACCACACACCCTGTCCGCCTGGACGCGACCGGGATCGACCTCGACGAAGCGCGGAACGGCGGCCCGGCGGCCGGAGCACTCCTGAAGGCGGTCAAGGAGCAGGCGAGGGCGGTACCCGGCGACGGGCTCGGCTTCGGACTCCTGCGCCACATCAACCCCGACACCGCACCCACTCTGGCGGCTCTGCCGACCCCGCGGATCGGCTTCAACTACCTGGGTCGATTCACGGCGGACACGAACGCGGGCCCGGTCGCCCCCTGGCAGCTGGCCGGCGGCGAGGCGATCGGCGGCTCGGTCGACCCGGACATGCCCGCCCTGCACACCTTGGAGGCGGGGGCGGCGGTGCAGGACACCCCTGAAGGGCCGGAGCTGACGGTCACGCTGACGTGGCCCACCGGCGTGATGGAGGAGAAGGAGGCAGAACACCTCGCGCGGATCTGGCTCGACCTGCTCGCCGGTCTCGCCGCCCACACCGCCGACCCCGACCCCGCCACGGGCTTCACCGCGGGCGGACACACCCCTTCCGACTTCGCTCTTCTCGACCTCGCGCAGCACGAGGTGGACGAGCTCGAAGCAGCCGTGCCCGAGTTGGTGGACGTATGGCCGCTCTCGCCGTTGCAGGAAGGGCTGCTGTTCCACGCGGGGTTCGACGAGCAGGGGCCGGACCTCTACGAAGGGCTGCGCGTACTCGACCTGGACGGCCCGCTGGACGTGGACCGGCTGCGGGCCTCATGGAAGGCGATCATCGCCCGGCACCCGATTCTGCGGGCGAGTTTCCATCGGCGTGCGTCGGGCCAGGCGGTGCAGGTCATCGCGAGGGAAGTGGAACTCCCTTGGGACGAGGTCGACTTGTCGGCACTTTCGGCCGCTGACGCGCGCGCCGAACTCGACCGCGTCGTCGAGGAGGAGCGCGCCCGCCGACTTGACGTGACCGTGGCTCCGCTGCTGCGCCTGCTGCTGATCCGTCTCGGCGAGAACCGTCATGCCCAGGTGGTCATCAACCACCACATCGTCACCGACGGCTGGTCGTTGCCGGTCCTCATCGCCGAGATGTCCGCGATCTACGCGGCGGGCGGTGACGGGCGCGCCCTGCCCGCCGCGACCTCGTACCGGGAGTATCTGGCATGGCTGGAACGCCAGGACAAGGACGCGGCACGCGAGGCCTGGCGCGCGGAGTTCGCGGGAGCGGACGAACCGACGCTGACGGTGCCGGAGGATCCGTCCGCCGCGCCCGCCGTGCCGGAACGCGTGCCCTTCGAGTTCGGCGAGGAACTCACCCGCAGCGTCGTCGAGTTGGCGCGCGGCCACGGCCTGACGGTGAACACGGTCGTGCAGGGCGCGTGGGCGCTGCTCCTCGCCCGGATCGTCGGACGTACGGACGTGGTGTTCGGCGCGACGGCGGCGGGACGCCCCGCCGAGCTGCCCCGCGTGGAGTCGATGGTCGGCCTGTTCATCAACACGCTTCCCGTACGGGCCGATCTGCCGGCGGAGCAGCCGGTCGCCGCGATGCTGACCGGCCTCCAGGAGCGGCAGGTCGCGCTCATGTCCCACCAGCACATCGGCCTCTCCGAGATCCGCAGGATCGCAGGCCCTGGCGCCGCCTTCGACACGCTCGTCGTGTACGAGAACTATCCGCGCCCGCTCCTCCAGGAGCCCGCGCCCGACACCCTTTCCATTCGCCCCGGCGGCACTCCGGAGGACACGGGCCACTACCCGCTGACGCTGATCGCGGTGCCCGGCGAGCGCCTGCACGGTGAGTTCATCTACCGGCCCGGCGTGTTCCACCGTGCCTGGGCCGAGGAGATGGTGGCGTCACTGGGCTGCGTGCTCGAAGGGATGGCCGCCGATCCTTCGGCGCCCGTGGCACGGGTGGGCGTCCTGGGCGGGGCGCGCCGCGAGCGCGTCGTGGGCGAGTGGAACCGCACGCAGGTCCCGGTGGCCGCGGAGACGCTGCCCGAGCTGTTCCGGCGACAGGTGGAGCGGTCGCGGGACGCCGCCGCCCTGGTGTCGGGCGAGCGGACACTGTCGTACGGAGAGCTGGAGGCGGAGGCAGGACGCTGGGCCCGCCGGCTGATCGAGGCGGGCGTGGGGCCGGAGTGCCGGGTGGCCGTCCTCGCGCCGGGCTCGGCGGCGACGGTGGTGTCCGTCCTCGCGGTGTCCATGGCGGGCGGGGCCTTCGTTCCGGTGGACCCGGGACACCCGCCGGAGCGGGTGGCGTTCGTCCTCGCGGACACCGACCCGGCGGTGGTGCTGTGCACGCGGGAGACAAGGGCCTTGGTGCCGGAGGGATTCGCGGGCCGCCTGATCGTCCTCGACGATCCGGAGGTCACAGCGGCCGTCGCCGCGCAGGCTGCCGGACCCGTCGGCCACGGGGAGCGGACCGGTCCGCTCGGCGCGGACAACGCGGCCTACGTGATCTACACCTCGGGGTCCACCGGCACACCGAAGGGCGTGGTCGTGCCGCATGCGGGGCTCGCCAACCTGGCGCGGGCGCAGATCGAGCGGTTCGCGGTGGGTCCGGACGCGCGGGTGCTCCAGTTCGCCTCGCCGAGCTTCGACGCGTCGGTCTCCGAACTGTGCATGGCGCTCCTCTCGGGAGGCGCGCTCGTGGTGGCGGGCGCGGACGCCCTGCCGCCGCACGTACCGCTGGGGCAAACGGTCCGCGACTGGGGGGCGACACACGTGACGGTGCCTCCGAGCGTGCTCGCCGTGGAGGAGGAACTGCCCTTGGCGTTAAGGACGTTGGTGGTCGCCGGAGAGGCGTGCCCCCCGGCGCTCGTGGACCGGTGGTCCGCCGGCCGGCGCATGGTGAACGCGTACGGACCCACCGAGCTGACCGTGTGCGCGGCCATGAGCGCACCCTTGACCGCGGCCGAGGAGACAGGCCGGGAAGCGGTGCCGATCGGCCGCCCGATGGCCAACGTCAAGGTGTTCGTCCTGGACCGCTTCCTCCAGCCCGTCCCGCCGGGAACGCCGGGCGAGCTGTACGTCGCGGGCGCGGGAGTGGCCCGCGGCTACTGGGCGCGGCCCGGTCTGACCGCCGAGCGGTTCGTGGCATGCCCGTACGAGCCCGGAGAGCGGATGTACCGCACCGGGGACGTGGTGCGCTGGACCGACGACGGCGAACTCGTCTTCATCGGGCGCGCGGACGCGCAGGTGAAGGTGCGGGGCCACCGGATCGAACCGGGCGAGGTCGAAGCGGTCATCGCCGCGCATCCCGGGGTCGCCCAGGCCGTGGTCGTGGCACGCGACGACCGGCGGGCGGGCGAGCATCAGCTGGTGGCGTACGTCGTCGCCGACCCGACGGAGGCAGGGCGCACCGGACAACTCCTCGCCGCCTTGCGCGATACCGCGGCCGCGCGGCTCCCCGCCTCCATGATCCCGTCGGCGTACGTCCCCCTGGAGCGCCTGCCCCTCACCGCGAACGGGAAGGTGGACCGGCGTGCTCTGCCCGCCCCCGACTTCGCGGGGAAGGTCTCGGGACAGGAGCCGCGCACGGAGACCGAGGCGCTGCTGTGCGCGCTGTTCGCCGAGGTGCTCAACCTGGAACGGGTCGGTGTCACGGACAGCTTCTTCGAGCTGGGCGGCGACTCGATCTCCTCGATGCAACTGGCCTCCCGCGCCCGCCGCTCCGGCATCGTGGTGACACCCCGGCAGGTCTTCGAGGAGAAGACCCCCGAGCGCCTCGCGACCGTGGCGGAGACGGCCGACGGCGGCGGGCACACAGCCGTCGAGGACATCGGCGTCGGCGTGGTGCCCTGGACCCCGGTGATGCGGGAGCTGGGTGAGCCCGCACGCGGGCCGAGGTTCGCGCAGTGGGCCGTCATCGGCGCTCCGGCCGGCCTCGCGCACGACGTACTCCTGACCGGGGTGGCCGCGGTCCTCGACACCCACGACATGCTGCGCGCACGCGTGGTCACGGAGAAGCACGACGGCACGGACGGCGACGGCACCGAACCGCATCTCGTCGTCGGCGAACGAGGGACCGTGGACCCGGCGGCCCTGGTGACCCGAGTGGCAGCCGAGGACGCGGCGCCCGAAGCACTGGACGAGATCGCGGAACGCGCGGCGAAGGAGGCCGTCGGCCGTCTCGATCCATCAGGCGGCGTGATGTTCCAGGCCGTGTGGGTGGACGCGGGCCCGGCGCGGGTCGGCCGACTGGCCTTGATGGTCCACCACCTGGCCGTGGACGGAATGTCCTGGCGGATCCTGGTGCCCGACCTGGCCCAGGCCTGCGAGGCCGCGGCGGCGGGACAGGAGCCCGTGCTCGACCCGGTGGGGACCTCCTTCAGGCGCTGGGCGAACCTCCTGTCCGCACAGGCGAAAGAACCGGACCGCGTGGCGGAACTCGCCGCGTGGACGGCTCTCCTGGACGGCACGGAACCGCTGATCGGCCGACGTGCGCTCGACCCGGCGGTCGACACGGCCGAGAGCACACGCCGCGCGTCCTGGCAGGTCCCACGGGAGCAAGCGGCCACCCTCGCGGGCCGGACCCCCGCGCTGTTCCACTGCGGGGTCCACGAGGTCCTCCTGGCCACCCTCGCGGGAGCTGTCACGCACTGGCGCGGCGAGGCCGGGCCCGTACTGCTCGACGTGGAGGGCCACGGCCGTGAGCCGGTCGAAGGCACCGAACTCTCCCGCACCATGGGCTGGTTCACCAGCACACATCCGCTCCGTCTCGCCGTCGCGGACGTGGACCTCACCGAAGCGGCGGACGGCGGTCCGGCCGTCGGCGCACTCCTGAAGGCGGTCAAGGAACAGGCGCGGGCGGTGCCGGGCGACGGCCTCGGATACGGCTTGCTGCGCCACCTGAACCCCGGGACGGGACCGGTGCTCGCCGCCTTGCCCGGCCCGCAGATCGGCTTCAACTACCTGGGCCGGTTCACCGCCGGTGACCCTTCCGACAGCCGCACGGTCGCGGCCTGGCAGATGGCCGGGGACACGGCGATCGGCGGCTCGGCCGACCCGGACATGCCGTCCACGCACGCCCTGGAAGCGGGCGCGGCCATCGTGGACACTGCTGACGGGCCCGAGCTGACCCTCTCGCTCAGCTGGGCGGGCCGCGCCGTCGACAGCGCGGCGGCCGAACGCATCGGACGGCTCTGGCTGGACCTGCTCGGCGGCCTCGCCGCCCACACCACCGATCCCACGGCCGGTGGACACACACCTTCCGACTTCCCCCTCCTCGGCCTCGCGCAGAGCCAGATCGAGGAGCTCGAAGCCGGATTCGACCCGCGCTGAAGCCCTGTGGATCCGAAAGCTCCAAGGAGAGAAGAGATGACCCGATCACCGGTCGAGGACGTGTGGCCGCTGTCGCCGCTCCAGGAAGGGCTGCTCTTCCATGCCGCCTTCGACGACCAGGGACCGGACGTATACACCGTGCAGTCCGCGCTCGACATCGACGGACCCGTGGACGCGGGCCGGTTACGGGCATCGTGGGAGGCGCTCCTCACCCGGCACGCCGCACTGCGCGCCTGCTTCCGTCAGGTGAGCGGGGCGCAGATGGTGCAGGTCATCGCGCGAGACGTGGCGCTGCCCTGGCGTACGGATGACGTGTCGTCCCTCGCCGCGTCCGAACAGCCCGCCGCGCTGGAGCGCCTGGCGGAGAGCGAGCGGGCGGAGCCCTTCGACCTGGCGGTGCCTCCGCTGCTGCGCCTCCTCCTGATCCGCATCGGCGAGCACCAAAGCCGCCTGGTCGTCACCAGCCACCACATCCTGATGGACGGCTGGTCGGCCCCGATCCTCATCGGTGAACTCTCCGAGATCTACGCGGCGGGCGGCGACGCCTCCCGGCTCGGCCGCACGACCTCCTACGGCGAGTACCTGAAGTGGCTCGGCCGCCAGGACAGGGAGGCCGCGCGGGACGCCTGGCAGTCGGAACTCGCGGGCGCGGACGAACCGACGCTGGTGGCACCGGCCGTACCGGACCGGCTCCCCGTCTTCCCCGAGAACGTGAGCGAAGACCTCACCGAGGAGACCACGCGGGACGTGGTGGAGCTGGCCCGCGCCAACGGCCTGACGGTGAACACCGTGGTCCAGGGCGCGTGGGCGCTGGTCCTCGCGCGGCTCGCCGGGCGCACGGATGTGGTTTTCGGCGCGACGGTGGCTGGCCGTCCCGCCGAGCTGCCGGGCGTGGAGTCGATGGTGGGGCTGCTCATCAACACGCTGCCCGTCAGGGTTCAACTGGACGGCACACAACCCGTGTTGGAGATGCTCCGTGCGTTACAGGAGCGCCAGTCGGTGCTGATGGCGCATCAGCACCTGGGCCTCCCGCAGATCCAGAAGGCCGCGGGCCCGGGAGCGGGCTTCGACACGCTCCTGGTGTACGAGAGCTTCCCCCAGCCTCCGGCTGCCTCCGACTCCGCGTCTGCGTCCGCCTCGCCGGACAGTGAGCGTCTCTCCCTCAGGCCGGCGGGGTTCACCCGTGAGGCGGCGCACTATCCGCTGGCCCTGGTCGTCGGCCCCGGCGAACGCATGCACCTGAAGCTCGAGTACCGGCCGGACCTGTTCGGCCGAGGTGTCGCCGCGGCGGCGCTCGCATCGCTGGTGCGGGTCCTTGGAAACGTGGCCGCCGATCCCACGGTGGTCGTGGGACGCGTCGGCGCGATGGCGGCCGCCGAACGTGAGGCGGTGGTTCAGCCTCGGCGCGGGGTGGTGCCCGAGTTGATCGCCGGGCGCGTGGTCTCGTCGCCGGGCTCGGTGGCCGTCCAAAGCGAACGGACGCTGTCGTACGGGGAGTTGTGGGCTGAGTCCGGTCGCTGGGCCCAGTACCTGGCGGGCACGGGGGTGCGGCGCGGCGACCGTGTCGCGGTGGTGATGGAGAGGTCGCCGGACCTGGTGGCGCTGCTCCTGGGAATCTGGCGAGCAGGCGCCGCCTATGTGCCGGTGGACGCGGGCTGGCCGACGGAGCGGGTGGCGTTCGTTCTGGAGGACGCGGCTCCGGCACGAGTGGTGTGCACGTCGGGGAGCCGTGGCGTGGTGCCGGAGCGGGCCGCCGCGCGGCTGGTGGTCCTCGACGACCCTCAGGTGCGGGCGGCACTGGCGGCGTGCGGAACCGTCAAGCCGATCGTGCCGGTGGTGGCCGCGCAGGACGTGGCGTACGTGATGTACACGTCGGGCTCGACCGGCACACCCAAGGGCGTGGCCGTGCCCCACGGCAGTGTGGCGTCGCTGGTGGGGGAGCGGGGCTGGGATGTGGGTGCGGCGGACGCGGTCCTGATGCATGCCCCGCACGCCTTCGACGCGTCGCTCTTCGAGCTGTGGGTCCCGCTGGTCGCGGGTGGCCGTGTGGTGGTCGCCGAGCCCGGTGTGGTGGATGCCCAGCAGGTGCGTGAGGTCGTGAAGGGCGGTGTCACGGCGGTGCATCTGACCGCCGGTTCGTTCCGTGTCCTCGCCGAGGAGTGGCCCGACTGTTTCGCGGGACTGCGTGAGGTACTGACCGGTGGCGACGTGGTCCCGGCCGCGTCGGTGGCCCGTGTGCGCGAGGTCTGCCCGGACGTCGTCGTCCGCCACCTGTACGGGCCGACGGAGACGACGCTCTGCGCGACCTGGCACGTGCTGAGGCCGGGCGACGCGATGGCTCCCGTACTCCCGATCGGGAGTCCTCTGCCCCACCGCCGGGCCTACGTCCTGGACGCCTTCCTGCGGCCCTTGCCGCCGGGCGTGACCGGCGAACTCTACTTGGCCGGCGCCGGGTTGGCGCAGGGCTACTGGAACGGCCAGGGCCTGACCGCGGAGCGGTTCGTGGCGTGCCCGTACGTCAGCGGTGAGCGGATGTACCGCACCGGCGACCTGGTGCGATGGACCGAGGGTGGGGAGCTGCTCTTCGTCGGGCGCGCCGACGCGCAGGTGAAGATCCGTGGCTTCCGCGTCGAGCTGGGCGAGGTGGAGGCGGCCCTCGCCGATCACCCCGCCGTGGCTCAGGCCGTGGTGGTCGCCCGTGAGGACGGTCCGGGTGAGCGGCGCCTGGCCGGCTACGTCGTACCCGAGGGGACGGAGACCATCGACCCCCAACTCGTCCGCGCCCATGCCGCCGAGAGCCTGCCCGACTACATGGTCCCGGCCGCCGTCCTTGCCCTGGGCGCCCTGCCCGTGACCCGCAACGGCAAGGTCGACCGCGAGGCCCTGCCCGCCCCCGACTTCGCCGAGCGCGCCTCCTCCGGCCGCAAGCCCCGGACCGCGGCCGAGGAGACGCTGTGCCGCCTGTTCGCCGAGGTGCTCGACCTGGAGCGGGTCGGGCCCGACGACAGCTTCTTCGACCTGGGCGGCGACTCGGGCCTCGCGATGCGCCTCGCCGGACGGATCCGCGAGGAGTTCGACGCCGATCTCGGCATCCGGCAGTTCTTCGGCTCGCCGACGCCGGTGGGGGTGGCCCGGCTGCTCGCCACGAAGGCGCGGCCCGTGCTGCAAGCGGTCGAGAACCGAGACGAAGTCCCGGTCACGGCAGGGCAGTTCCGCACCTGGCTGATGTCGGGGCTCGACGAGGAGGCGGGAACCGACCGCATCCCGGTGGCGCTGCGGCTCAGTGGCGACCTTGACCAGGACGCGTTGCGGGCGGCCCTCGGCGATGTCGCCGCGCGGCACGAGATCCTGCGCACCACCTTCGACGGGGCCCGCGGTGGCGCTGTGCGGCAGCGCGTCCTGGACGCCGCCGTGTCCCGTCCCGCGCCGGCCCTGGTGCGGGCGACCGAGGCGGAGCTGCCGGAGCTGCTCGCCGCCCGCGCCAGGCACGCGTTCGACCTCGGGCAGGAAGTACCGTGGACGCAGGCACTCTTCCGCCTCTCGGACACCGAGTACATGCTGCTGCTTGTGGTGCACCGGATAGCCGCCGACGACGCCTCGCTGGACGTCCTGGTCCGTGACCTGGCGACCGCGTACGGGGCGCGCCGCGAGGGCCGGGTGCCGGAACGGGCCCCGCTGCCCCTGCAGTTCGCCGACTACGCGCTCTGGGAGCGGCAGCTCCTCCAAGGCGAGCAGGAACCCGAGAGCCTGTTCAACGACCAACTCGCCTACTGGCAGGACACCTTGGCGGGCATCGACGCCGAGATCGAGCTGCCCGCAGACCGGCCGCGCCCGACCATCGCCTCGCACCGGGCCGGGATGGTCCCGCTGCACCTCGACACCGAGGCGCACGGCCGTCTCGCCGACCTGGCCGATGACGACGGGACGACGACGTTCATGGTGGTGCAGGCGGCCCTCGTGCTGCTGCTCGCCCGGCTCGGCGCGGGCACCGACGTCACCATCGGCACACGGATCCCGCGTCGGGACGAGTCCGGTCTCGAATCGCTGGTGGGCCCCTTCGCCGGGGCGCTCGCGTTGCGTACGGACGCGTCCGGCGACCCCACGTTCCGCGAGTTGCTCGGCCGGGTCCTGACGGCGAACCAAGAGGCACGCGAACACCAGGACGTACCGTTCGAACGCCTCGTGGACGCCCTGGAACTGCCGCCCTCGCTCGCACACCACCCGGTGTTCCAGGTGCTCCTTGAAGTCGACGACAGCGTCGCCGAGCCCTGGGACCCCTGGGAGCTGCCCGGCCTGCGCACCACGCGCCTGGAGCTCGGCACGGAAGCCACCGAGCTGGACCTGGCGTTCAGCCTCACCGAACGGTACGAGCCTGACGGTGACCTCGGCGGCATAGACGGTCAACTCCGTTACGCCACAGAGCTGTTCGACCAGCGGACAGCGCAGACGATCGCGCAGCGCTTCGTCCGCGTGCTCGACCAGGTGACGGCCGATCCGGAGCGGCGCCTGAGCGAGGTCGACGTACTGCTCGACGCCGACGAGGCCCGTCGCCTCGTGGCGGGCGGGAACGACACCACCGCGGAGAGTCCCGCGCGCACCGTGGTGGAGATGCTGGCCGAGCAGACGGCACGTACGCCCCACGCGGTCGCCGTCACGGATCCGCACGGCGCCCTGACGTACGAGGCGCTGGACGCTGCGGCGCAGCGGCTCGCCCGTCGGCTGATCGAGCAGGGTGCGGGCCCGGAGAGCGTCGTCGACGTGGCGCAGCCGACCGGCAACGCCTTGGTCGTCGCGCTGCTCGGGGTGCTGAAATCCGGTGCGGCCGCCTCCTTTGCCGAAGACCCCGCACGCCCACGGAAGGGTGTCGATCTCACGGTCGCCGACGTCCCGATACCGGACGAGACCAACTGGGCGGCGGAGAAGGCCGGTTGTGCCCAGCCTGCCCTTCCGGGGCATCCGGCGCTGGTCCTCGCGGGCGCCGTCGTAGAACACCGCACGCTCGCCTCCCACACGGCGTACCACATGCATGCCTCCCCGGCGTTGGGCGCGGCACCGTTGCTGGATGCCAGGGCCCCGTTCGCGGCGCTCGTGTCGCCGCTGCTCGCGGCGCTCTGTGCGGGAGGGAGCGTGCGGCTCGGCATACCCGGTCAGGACCTCGGAGCGGGGGAGACCGGGACCCTGGTGGTCACCACCCCCGAGCAGCTTGAGGCCGCCCCCGAGGCCCTGGTCGTGGACCTGGCGGGCGAGGCGCGAACCGTGGGTCCGGCGGGCGAGTCGCCGGCCGTGGACCAGGTGCGCGGCTGGCGGGAACGGCACCCCTCGACGCCGCTGGTGTGCGGCTACGGAGTGCCGGAAACGGGAGGGGCCTGGCTGGAGCACCGGACGGGCCCCGAGACGGCCGGCGCCTGGGAGCCCCGCACCGGCAGCCCGGTCCAGAACACCCGCGCCTTCGTGCTCGACGAACGCCTGCGTCCGGTACCGCCGGGTGTCACGGGCGACCTCTACCTTTCGGGCACCACGCTGGCCCGTGGCTACGCGCGCGCCCCGGGACGCACGGGCGATCGGTTCGTCGCGTGCCCCTTCGGCGGCGCGGGTGAGCGCATGTTCCGTACCGGCGAACGGGCGAAGCGGACGAACGAGGGCCGCATCGCCGTACAGCCCGAGGACCAGGGGTGGAAGCGGGACACCGGCGCGGGGCGGCGCATGGGCAGGAACCGCGGCGACCTGGGTGTCCTGCTGCCACTGCGGCCGGAAGGCAGCCGCCCTCCGCTGTTCTGCCTGCACACCGGTATGGGCCTGAGCTGGACCTACGCCGCTCTCCTGCCGCACCTGCCCCAGGACCAGCCCGTGTACGGCGTCCAGGCGCGCGGGATCGCGCGGTCCGAGCAACTGCCGGGCAGCATCGAGGAGATGGCGGCCGACTACGCGGACGAGATCCGCACCGTCCAACCCGTCGGCCCCTACCACCTCCTGGGCTGGTCCATCGGCGGAACCATCGCCCAGGCCGTCGCCGCCCGCCTGGAGGAACTGGGCGAAGAAGTGGCGCTCCTGGCGCTGCTCGACGCCTATCCCGGCAGCGGCGCCGCCAAGTCGCGGTTCCGCGGCGAGGAGGGGCGGGAGTCGGAAGGCTACGGCGTGCTGCGACAAGGGGAGGGCGCCGACGTGGCCTCCCTCTACCGCTCGTCGGGCATGAGCGAGCAGGCCCTCTCCAACCTGGAGACGGTCGTCCGCAACATGTCGGGCTTCGCACCGGACCACACGCCCCGCCCCTCCCACGGCGACCTGCTGCTCTTCGTGGCGGCAGCCGACCGGACAGAGGAGCGGCCCGTCGCGGAAGCCGTCGCGAGCTGGCGTCCCTTCGTCGAGGGCGACATCGAAACGCACGAAGTGCCCGTCGGCCATTACGACATGCTCAAACCCGAAGCTCTTTCGCGCATCACGCGGGTTGTCGCGCGGAAACTCGCCGACAAAAATCCGGAACAGCGGACATCAACCCCAGCAACCGAAAAGGACTGAACGATGACCAATCCGTTCGACAACGAAAACGGCACCTTCCTGGTTCTCGTCAACGACGAGGGACAGCACTCCCTGTGGCCCGCTTTCGCCGAGATCCCCGAAGGCTGGACCACGGCCCACGGCGAGGGCACCCGGCAGGAATGCCTCGCGTACATAGAGGAGAACTGGACGGACATGCGGCCGAAGAGCCTCATCGCGGACATGAGCAGGAACGAGACGGCGGCGCCGTAGGTGGACACGGAATCGCTGGTGACCGTGGCGATCGGCGATGTCGCCGTCATCGTCATCGTCTCCCGCCTCCTCGGAGCGCTGGCCCGCCGCTGCGGCCAGCCGGTGGTCATCGGACAGATCGTCGCCGGTATCGCCCTCGGCCCCACGCTCCTCGGCCGCCTGCCCGGAGATCCGACATCGCGGCTCTTCCCGCCGGAGGTACTGCCGTTCCTGACGGTGCTCTCGCAGATCGCCATCGTGATCTTCATGTTCGTCGTGGGGTACGAGATGGACTGGCGGCAGCTGCGCCAGGGAGGCAGAGCGGCGGCCACCGTGGCGCTGTGCGCGTTCCTGGTCCCGGCCGGTCTGGGCGTGGGCGCGGTGGGGGTGTTCCACGGGGCGTTCGACGCGGTCCAGCCGGGGCACGCGGACGGCAGGGCGTTCTGGCTGTTCATGGCCGTGGCGGTCTCCGTCACCGCGCTGCCCGTGCTCGCGGCCATCGTCCGCGAGCGGGGGCTCGCGGGCACCCCCGAGGGCACCGTGGCCACCACTGCCGCCGGGCTCATGGACGTGGTGGCGTGGCTGGTCCTCGCCGCCGCGCTCGCCGGCACCGGGCACGCCACCGGCCGGTCGTGGCAGCTGACGCTGCTCCTGATCGCCCTGTTCGTGGCGGCCCTGTTCCTGCTGGTGCGCCCGGTGCTCGGGTGGTGGCTCCGGCGCTCCAGGGTGGTCCTCGCCAACCAGCTCACGATCGCGCTCGGCCTCGCGCTCGGCAGCGCCTGGGTGACCGCCGAGCTCGGTCTGCACCCCGTGTTCGGCGGGCTGCTCGCCGGCCTCACGATGCCCCGCAGGGACGGCGTGCCGGACGCCGATGTGCTGCGGCCGATGGAGCAGACCTCCGACCTGCTGCTCCCGCTGTTCTTCGTGACGACGGGCCTTTCCTTCAACATCGGCTCGCTGGACGGGAACGGCGGCCTCCTGCTCCTGCTGATCCTCGCCGTGGCGGTCCTGGGCAAGCTCGGACCTGCGTACGCGGCATCGCGGATCAGCGGCATGGACACGTACCGTTCGGCGACCGTCGCCGCGCTGGTGAACACCCGCGGTCTCACGGAACTGATCGTCCTGAACGTCGCGTTGGACGCGGGGATCATCGGCCCTGCGCTTTTCACCGTTCTCGTACTCATGGCATTGGTCACCACCTTCATGACGGGGCCTTTGCTCTCTCTCGCACGGCGCAGGCATGAACGGAAAATCCCGCACCGTCCGGAAAAGAAGGCCGTTCCCGCGCTGACGGATGGACAGCCTTGACGCCCGGGCAGGGCGATTTCAGACTCGACTGAGCATGAGAATTTGCTGTTTTCCCGTCCGGGAGAAAAGAGGGGGGATGACCTTGCCGGATTCCGAGGAATTCGACGTGGTGGTGGTCGGCGGAGGGCCCGCCGGGTCGACACTTGCCGCACTCGTGGCCATGCAGGGGCGGCGGGTCCTTGTCCTGGAGAAGGAGTTCTTCCCGCGCCACCAGATCGGCGAGTCGCTGCTGCCGTCCACCGTGCACGGCGTCTGCAGGCTGACCGGCGTCGCGGACGAACTGGCCAAGGCGGGGTTCCCGCGCAAGCGCGGCGGCACCTTCAGGTGGGGCGCCAACCCGGACCCCTGGACCTTCTCCTTCTCGGTCTCCCCGCGCATGAGCGGACCGACGTCGTTCGCCTACCAGGTGGAGCGTTCCAAGTTCGACGACATCCTGCTCAAACACGCCCGCAAGGTGGGCGCCGAGGTACGCGAAGGCTGCGCGGTGCTCGACGTCATCGACGACGCCGAGCGGGTCAGGGGCGTCACGTACACCGACGCCGACGGCAACGTACGCCGGGCGCTCGCCACGTTCGTCGTGGACGCGTCGGGCAACAAGAGCCGCGTGTACCAGCGTGTGGGCGGCAAACGCGAATACTCGGAGTTCTTCCGCAGCCTCGCCCTGTTCGGCTACTTCGAAGGCGGCAAGCGGCTCCCGGAGCCCAACTCCGGCAACATCCTGTCGGTGGCGTTCCCGAGCGGCTGGTTCTGGTACATCCCGCTCAGCGACACCCTGACGAGCGTCGGCGCCGTGGTGCGGCGCGAGATGGCCGAGAAGATCCGGGGCGAC
This sequence comes from Streptomyces sp. BA2, assembly GCF_009769735.1. Lineage (NCBI taxonomy): Bacteria > Bacillati > Actinomycetota > Actinomycetes > Kitasatosporales > Streptomycetaceae > Streptomyces > Streptomyces sp. BA2. The sequence continues at coordinate 1,012,919 of NZ_WSRO01000002.1, read as the reverse complement.
CAGGAGAAGGCGCTCATGGCGCTCGTCGACGAGTGCCCCCTGATCGGCGAGTACCTCGCGGACGCCAAGCGGGTCACCACCGGCCAGTACGGACAACTGCGCGTCCGCAAGGACTACTCGTACCACCAGACGACCTTCTCCCGCCCCGGCCTCGTCCTCATCGGCGACGCGGCGTGCTTCGTCGACCCGGTGTTCTCGTCGGGCGTCCATCTGGCGACGTACAGCGCGCTGCTCGCGGCCCGCTCCATCAACAGCGTCCTGTCCGAACGCGTCGACGAGGAACGGGCGTTGAAGGAGTTCGAGGCCCGCTACCGGCGCGAGTACGGCGTGTTCTACGAATTCCTCCTGTCCTTCTACGACATGCACCACGACGAGGACTCCTACTTCTGGCAGGCAAAGAAGGTCACCAGGACCGAGCGGCCCGAACTCCAGTCCTTCGTCGAACTCATCGGCGGAGTCTCCTCCGGCGAGCGCGTCCTGACCGACGCCGAGATCCTCGCCAAGCGGTTCTCCTCGGGGTCGCAGGAGTTCGCCGCCGCGGTCGACGAACTGGCGGGCAGCGAGGACGGAAGCATGGTGCCGCTGTTCAAGTCCTCGGTGGTGCGCGAAGTCATGCAGGAGGGCGGCCAGGTCCAGATGCGCGCCCTGCTCGGCGATGACGCCGAAGCGGAGGCCCCCTTGTTCAGCGGAGGCCTGGTGCCGTCACCCGACGGCATGTTCTGGCAGCAGCCCGTGCCCGCCCAGAGCCCGCCCGCATAGCAATCGAAGCGAAGGAGGTCCGCGCATGGCGCGGCCGTCAGACCTCTCCATGCACAACCGCAGGGACCGTCTCGACCCGCTGCCCGAGCTGAGCGAACTCAGCGCGCGGGCACCGCTGTCCGAGGTCGAGCTCGGCGACGGGCCAAGCTCCTCGACGGGCTGGCTCGTCACGGGCCACGACGAGGTGCGCGCGGTCCTCGGCGACGCGGAGCGGTTCAGCACGGCCCCGCCCGCGGGCGGCACCCGCCCTGTCCAGGCGGGCAACCTCATCCAGTACGACCCGCCCGACCACTCCCGGCTGAGGCTGCTGCTCACACCGGAGTTCACGGTCCGCCGGATGCGCGGCCTTGAGCCCGCCGTCGAATCCGTCGTGGCGGACTGCCTGGACTCCCTGGAGAAGGCAGGGCAGCCCGCCGACTTCATGCGGCACGTCGCCTGGCCCGTCCCCGGCCTCGTCATGTGCGAGCTGTTCGGCGTCGAGCGCGACGACCGGGCGGAGCTCGCGCGGCTGCTCAAGGTCAGCCGCCCCGCCTTCCGCGGCCGACAGCTGCAGATGACCGCGGGCGCCGCCTATCTCGCGTACGTCGACCAACTCGTCGCCCGCAACCGGCGCGCACCCGGCGACGACCTGCTCGGCAGGCTGGTGCGCCGGCACGGCGACGACATCGACGACGACGAACTCGTCGGCCTCACCGCGTTCGTCATGGGCTCCGGCGTCGAGAACATGGCCAGCATGCTGGGCCTCGGCATCCTCGCGCTGCTCGAACACCCCGATCAGCTCAGCCTGTTGAGGCGGTGCCCGCACCTGATCGACCAGGCGGTGGAGGAGTTCATCCGCTACCTCTCGATCATCCCGACGGCGTCGCCGCGGACCGCCCGCGAGGACGTACCCCTCGCGGGCAAGGTGATCAAGGCCGGGGACCAGGTGGCCTGTTCGCTGTTCGCGGCCAACCGCGTCCGGCCGCCCGGCGCGCCGCCGGACGTCCTCGACATCACCCGTGAGGCCACCGCCCATGTCGGGCTCGGCCACGGCATCCACTACTGCATCGGGGCGTCGCTGGTGCGGATGGAGCTCAGGAGCGCCTACCTGGCGGTGCTTCGCCGCTTTCCCGAACTGCGTTTGGCCGTACCGCCAAAGGAGATCCGCTTCCGGACACAGGCGCCGTACGGCGTGGAGACACTGCCGGTCACCTGGTAGGGGAGCCATGACATCGACGACTGAGACGACTGAGACGACCGAGACGACCGAGACGACCGAGTCCGGACCCGTGTACGTCCGCCGCGAAGGCTTCGGCCCGGCCGTACAGCTGCGCAGGCTGTCAGAGGGCCGTCCCGTCACCCGGATCGACGTGGGCCCGGGGACCGACGGAGTGCCCGTCTGGCTCGTCACGGGCCACGCGGAAGTACGCCAAGTCCTCGGCGACCACCGGAGGTTCTCCACCCGGCGCCGCTTCGGACCGCGCTCACCGGAGGGACGGGACGAGGGCCCGCGGCCCGACGAGCTGATCGGGCAGCTCATGGACTACGACCCGCCCGAGCACACAAGGCTCCGGCAGTTCCTCACGCCCGAGTTCACGCTGCGCCGGATGCGCAGGATCGAGCCGGGCATCACCGGCATCGTCACCGAGCACCTCGACGCCATGGAACGCACGGGGCCGCCCGCCGAACTGGTCGGGGCCTTCGCCTCGCCCGTCCCCGGCGCGGCCCTGTGCGAGCTGATCGGAGTGCCCCGCGACGACCGCGGCGACTTCCTGCGCCGCTGCCACGCCTTCCTCGCGCCCGGCCGGGGGCGGCAGCGCCGGGCGGCGGCAGGGGAACTGCTCTCGCGGTACGTCGCCGCGATGGTGGCCCGGCAGCGCACCGACCCCGACGAAGGCTTCCTGGGCATGCTGATCCGCGACCACGGCGACGAGGTCACGGACAAGGAACTGCGAGGTGTGTGCGTCCTGTTGGTGCTCGCCGGCCTCGACAACATCTCCGGCATGCTGGGCCTCGGCACCCTCCTGCTGCTCGGTCACCCCGACCAGCTCGCCGCCGTGCGCGACGACCCCGGAGCCGTGGACGGCGCGGTCGAGGAGTTGCTGCGCTACCTCTCGGTTCCGCACGCCCCGACGCCCCGGACAGCCCTGGAGGACGTCACCGTCGGGGACCAGCTCATCAAGGCGGGGGAGCACGTTCTGTGCTCGCTGCCGATGGCCAACCGAGACCCCGCGCTGCTCGCCGAGCCGGACCGCTTCGACATCGCACGGGCGCCGGGGGCCCATGTCGCCTTCGGCCACGGCATCCACCACTGCCTGGGCGCGGCACTGGCCCGCATGGAACTGCGGATCGCCTACCCGGCGCTGTTGCGGCGCTTCCCCGGCCTGCGCCTCGCCGTGCCCGAGCACGAGGTGCCGTTCCGCGTGCACGCGCTCGCCCACGGTGTGCAGCGGCTGCCGGTCACCTGGTGAAGGACAAGGCCAAGGAGGAACAGATGGACATACGGGTCGATCGCAACCGATGCGCGGGTTCCGGGCTCTGCATGGCCCAAGTGCCCGCTGTCTTCGACCAGTCCGACGAGGACGGCAAGGTCCTGCTGAACGCACAGGACCCGGGCCCCGCGGTGGCAGGGGCCGTGCGCGCGGCGGCCGCGCGGTGCCCGTCCGGCGCGATCACGCTGCACGAACACGACACCGCCGGCCACTGACGCTCTCTCAGACGCGGCCGCCCTGCGGCAAGCGCACCGTACGCAGCTCCCCGGCCGCCTCGACCCCTGCGCAGCCCGCGAGGCCCAGCGCGTCACGCAGCTCGTCGGCCAGCAGATCGAGGACCTGACGGACACCGGCCTCTCCGGCCGCGGCGAGCCCCCACACCGGCGGTCGCCCCACCAGGACCCCGTCCGCCCCCGACGCGAGCGCCTTGAGCACGTCGGTCCCGCTGCGGATACCGCCGTCCACCATGACCTCGCACGTGCCGCCGACGGCCTCGACCACCTCGGGAAGGGCGTCGATGCCGGGCAGCGCGCCGTCGAGCTGACGGCCACCGTGGTTCGACACCACGACGGCGTCCGCGCCCAGTTCGGCCGCCCGCACCGCGTCCTCGGGTGCAAGGACACCCTTCAGCACGAGCGGGAGACGGCTGGCAGCCCGCAGCTCCTCCACACAACGCCAGGTCACCGCGGGTGAGAACGCCTCGGCCGTATGGGCGGCCACCGCCGAGCCGTCCGCCGATGAGCGGTGCGCCGAAGAGGCCGCACCGCCGTCGAGATGCGCCGCCCGCACATGGCCGGGCAGCGCGAAGCCGTTGCGCACGTCCCGCAGACGCCGGCCCATCCAGGGCACGTCGACGGTGAGCATCAACGCCTCGCAGCCCGCGTCCTCGGCCCGGCGCGCCAGGTCCAGGGTGCGCTGCCGCTCGCGGAGCCAGTAGAGCTGGAACCACACCGTGCCGCCGACCGCCGTGACCTCCTCGACGGGGACGCTGCTCAGCATGGCCACCGTGAACGGCACACCCGCCGTCTTCGCCGCCCGGGCGGTGGCCAACTCGCCCTCGGGATGCGCCAGTCGGTGGTACGCGACCGGGGCGACCGCCACCGGCATCCGCACCGGACGCTTCAGGAGCGCCGCCTCCGTGGTGCACCCCGAGACGTCCCTGAGCACCCGGGAGGCGACGAAGATGCGGTCGAACGCCTCCCGGTTCGCGTCGAGGGACCGCTCACGGCCGCTGCCACCCGCGACGAAGTCCCACACCTCGGGTGGCAGGGCCGCGGCCGCGGCGCGCTCGACGTCGCTCAGATCGCGCACGGCCGCGGGGTCAGCGCGCCACACGCTGCCCGGTCCGTTCCAGCTCCACGGCCTCGTACAGCGCCTTGATGTTGGAGCTGCCGAAGGTCCGGGCGCCCTGGCGCTCGATGACCTCGAAGAAGATCGTGCCGCGCGGGTGCGTCGACGCGGTGAAGATCTGGAACAGCTGACCGTCGTGGTCCTCGTCGACGAGGAGGTTCGTCGCGCGCAGTTCGTTCAGGGTGTGGGACTTGAGCCCGATCCGTTCGGAGAGCAGTTCGTAGTACGTCGACGGGGTCTGGAGGAACGCGACACCGCGCGCGGACAGCGTGCGCACGGAGCGGACGGCGTCCTTGCTGGAGAAGGCCAGATGCTGGACCCCGGCGCCGTGGTGGCTCTTGAGGAATTCGTCTATCTGACCGGGCTGCGCCAGCGGATCGGGCTCTATGAGCGTCAGCGTCACCGCCCCGGTCGCGCTCTGCACGACCTTGGAGTCCATCGCCTGGGCGCCGACGACGATGTGCTCCTTGAAGACCTCACGGAAACCGAGTGCCTGTTGATAGAAGCGTGCCGTCGATTCGAGGTCGCCGGCGTTCAGGCACACCGCGATGTGGTCGATGTCGAGGAGCCCCACCTCACTGGTGCGCGCCTCGCGCGAGCCGAGCGCGGGAACGAAGCCGGCCGGGAGCCCGGGGCCTTCCTCCGGGGTCCGCTGGACCAGCGTGTGCACGACGTCGCCGAAGCCCGCGACGGTGGCCGTGACCGCAGGGCCCTCGCCCGCGTGCCGTGTCGGCTGCCGCACGGGACGTGCGCCGCCCGCCACCGCGGCGGCGAAGGCCGCGGACACATCCGCAGTGCGCAGGGCGATGTCGGCCACGCCGTGGCCGTGCGTGGTGACGTACGTGGTGGCGGGGTGGCGCCCCGCGGTCGCCTCGGTGAGCACCAGGGTCATCCGGCCCTGGCGCAAGGCGATGCTGCGGTGCTCGGCGGATCCGCCGGTGCCGACGACCGTGAAGGCGTACTCGTCGACCCAGGCGAACACCGCCGCCTCCAGGCCGTCGACATACATCTCGACATAGTCGATCGCGAGATCCGTGAGATCCGTGAGATCTGCGAGGTCATGGTTAGGGGCCGTTGCGGGTAAATCCGTCATCGGAGTCCTCGTGGGAAGAAGAATGCGGATTCTTGCTCTCGCGTCGGTTCGCGGAATGCCGGAACAGCAGAAAGCGCGAGGCAGAATTTTCTTTGCGGGCCTATGCTACGACTGCCTTTTTGTTTCCGCACCTGTCAAGCCATTGATGTGGATCTGTTGTCAGGAGACGCTGAAGCGATGGAAATCCTGCAAACGGAAATCGCCCTCGCCGAGTTGAACGCGGCCACACTGCACGCGTCGCTCGCCGATGTGTCGATGGAGTCCATGAACCTCCTCAACCAGGTCGCCGACACCTATCCGGACGCGATCTCGTTCGCGGCGGGCCGCCCGTACGAGGGCTTCTACGACGTGACCCAACTCCACGAATACCTCCAGGTCTTCTGCGACCACCTCCGTACCCGGCTCGGTCTGAGCGAGGCGGAGACCGCACGCACGCTGTTCCAGTACGGCGCGACGAAGGGGATCATCGGCGACCTCGTGGCGCGCAGTCTCGCCGTGGACGAGGGCATCGACGCCGACCCCGCATCCGTGGTCGTCACGGTCGGCTGCCAGGAGGCGATGTTCCTGCTGCTGCGCGCGCTGCGCGCCGACGACCGCGATGCCGTACTCGCCCCGAGCCCCACCTATGTCGGCCTGACGGGAGCCGCGTTGCTCGCCGACATGCCCGTGCTCCCGGTGCGCACCGCAGCGCACGGCATCGACCTCGACGACCTGCTGGCCCAGCTGCGCCGGGCACGCGCCGATGGGCGGCGGGTTCGCGCCTGCTACGTGACGCCCGACTTCGCCAACCCGGTGGGCGTCAGTCTGCCGCTCGCCGACCGGCACCGGCTCCTGGAGATCGCCGCCGACGAGGACCTCCTGCTCCTGGAGGACAACGCGTACGGCCTTCTGAACAGCGCCGCGGACCGGCCGCCCACGCTGAAGGCACTCGACCGCCGTCAACGCGTCGTCTATCTGGGCTCGTTCGCCAAGACCGGGATGCCGGGCGCCCGCGTGGGTTACGTGGTGGCCGACCAGCGCGTGACCGGCCACAGCGGCGGTGACGTCCTGCTCGCCGATGAGCTGTCGAAGCTCAAGAGCATGCTCACCGTGAACACCTCACCGATCGCCCAGGCCGTGATCGGCGGCAAGCTCCTCGCCCACGACTGCAGTCTGGTCGCCGCCAACCGCCAGGAGACGGAGGTCTACCGCCACAACCTGCACCAGGTGCTCGACGGACTCGACCGGCGCCTCGGGAGCCTTCCCGACGTCACCTGGAACGCACCGACCGGCGGCTTCTTCATCGTGCTCACCGTGCCCTTCACCGTCGACGACACCCTCCTGGAGCACGCTGCGCGCCGCCACGGCGTGCTGTTCACGCCCATGCACCACTTCTACGGCGCGTCGGACGGGTTCCGCCAACTCCGCCTGTCGATCAGCACGTTGACGTACGACCGGATCGAGCAGGGCCTCGACCGGCTCGCCGCGCTGATCCGCGAGCGTCTGGACGGTGAGGTCGCGTGACGATCCGCACCATGGCCGTCGTCGGCACCGGTCTGATCGGCACCTCCGTGGCCCTCGCGGCCCGCCTGCGCGGCGTGAGCGTCTACCTCTCCGATCGCGACGAGTCCGCCGTCCGCGCCGCCGCGGTACTCGGCGCCGGACGGCCGGAGCCCCCGCCGAGCCCCGTCGACCTGGCCGTGCTCGCGGTGCCGCCCAGCCAGATCGCCCCGGTCCTTGCCGAACTCCAGGGACGGGGCCTCGCGTTGAGCTACACCGACGTGGCGAGCGTGAAGGCGCACGCGGAGCGGGAGATCCTGGACACCGCCCCCGACCCGTCCCGCTACATCGGCGGCCACCCCCTGGCAGGACGCGAGCGTTCGGGCCCTCTCGCCGCCCGCGCGGAGCTGTTCCGGGACAGGGCCTGGGTGCTCACCCCCACCCGCCTCACCTCCCGGGCCGCCTTCGGCCGCGCCCTGGACCTGATCGCCCTGTGCGGCGCCGTACCCCGCGTGATGCGGGCCCGCGCCCACGACGACGCGGTGGCGCTGACCTCCCACGCACCGCATCTGGTGGCCAGCCTGATGGCGGCCCGCCTGCGGGAGGGCCCGGCGGAGGCGGCCCATCTGGCGGGGCAGGGGCTGCGCGACACCACCAGGATCGCCCGCGGCGACTCCCGGCTGTGGAGCGACATCGTCGAGTCCAACGCGGCGGCGGTCGCCGACATCCTCACCCGGCTCCAGGAGGACCTCTCCAGCGTCGTAGCCGCCCTGTACGACCTCGCCGACCGCGAGCGGGGGCAGGAGCTCTCCGGCAAGAGCAGGCACACCCTGGTGGACCTCCTCGACCGTGGCGTGGCCGGGATGGGGGAACTGGACGAGCCCCGCCCTGGACGGCCCGTGCCTTGCCCTCCGCGGTGAAGTCGCCGTCTTCGCAGGTGAGTTGGGGTGCTCTCGGCGCCTGCGCCCGGTGACCGGACGAGGCTGTACGGACGGAGCCGCTTGTATCCGCCGTGTGACCGGTCCCCGCGTAGAACTTGGCCCCATGTCCACCACACACAAGCGAAACACGCACAGGCGAACCGCACAGACACTGCTCGCGGCATCGGCCCTCGTGGCCGGCGTGCTCCTCAGCGGCTGCTCCGAAGACTCGTCGGCGTCGTCGTCCGACGACCCGAAGAAGGCGGACGCCTCACCCACAAGCCCCTTCGACCAGGCCCTCGCCTTCTCCCAGTGCATGCGCGAGAACGGCGTGTCCGGCTTCCCCGACCCGCAGAAGGACGCGGGCGGCGGCATCGCGCTCACGCCGGGCGGCGACGTCGACCCCAACTCGCCGGAGTTCCAGTCCGCCACGGAGGCCTGCCGCGACAAGATGCCCCAGGGCGGCCAGCTCGGCGGAGGCGGAGGCGGCGGTGAACCGCTGGACTCGGCCAAGGTCGCGGCGTGGGCGAAGTGCATGCGCGAGAACGGTCTGCCCAAGCTGCCCGACCCGGAGATCAACGGCGGCAACATGTCGCTCGACTTCGGCGCGAGCGGCATCGACCCCGGCAGCGACGAGTTCCAGAAGGCCAGGATCGCCTGCCAGGACAAGTGGCCCGGCGGCGGCCTCACCGGCTCCGGCGGCGGCGCCTGATGACCGCGCCGGACGAGACCCGTGAGAGGGAACGGGACGAAGAGGCAGGGGAGTTCGAGGAGGCCGAGCTCCATGAGACCTCGGCCCGCGGCGCCGGAGCCCTGGAGCTGCACACGCCCGGAGAGGTGTCCGAGCGGACCCCCGACGCCGTCGGTACCGCCTCCGAAGAGACCGCCCCCGGTGCGGGCGACGGCGACGACGACGGCGGCGACGGCGGCGAAGGCACCCCGCCCCCTCCGGCGAACCGCCGCAGGCGCCGCCCACTGCGGATGTCGCTGATCGTCGTCGTCGCGATCGCCGTGGTCGCGGCGGCGGGCGCCGCCACCACCGGCGTCTTCGGCGACGACGGCTCCGGATCGGCGGGCGACGCCCCCTCCGCGCCACCGAAGACCGCCGAGGTGGAGCGCACCACGCTGACGCGTACGGAGACCGTGGACGGAAACCTCGGCTACGGCGACGCGACAGCCGTACAGGCCCCGGCCGCCGCCAAGGCGGGCGCCGGGATCATCACCTGGGTGCCGGGCGACGGCGACACCGTCAAGCGAGGTGAGGCCGCCTACAGGGTGGAGGAGCGACAAGTCCCGCTGCTCTACGGCTCCACCCCCTTCTACCGCCCGCTGGAGACGGGCACCGAGGGCAGGGACGTCGAGATCCTGGAGAGGAACCTCTCCGCCCTCGGCTACACCGGCTTCACCGTCGACGACACGTACGACGCCGGAACCGCCGAGGCCGTGCGGGACTGGCAGGACGACCTGGGCCGCGAGGAGACCGGGACCGTGCAGCCGTCGGACGCCGTGGTCGCCCCCGGCGCCAGGCGCGTAGCCGAGGTGAAGGCCATGGCAGGAGCCCCGTCGAACGGGCCCGTCCTCACCTGGACCGGCACCGAACGCACCGTCACCGTCGACCTCGACGTGCAGTACGAGGACATGGTCGAGAAGGGCACCAAGGCCACCGTCACCCTGCCCGACGACACCACCGTGCAGGCCGAGGTGACCGACGTAGGCACCCCCTCCACGCCGTCCCAGGACGGCGGCTCCGAGGACTCGGGCGGCCAGTCGGGCGGCGACGACAAACCCACCCTGCCCGTGGAGCTGAAGGTCGGGGACCAGAAGGGCCTCGGCCGCTACCAGGCGGCAGCCGTGGAGATCTCCCTCAAGGCGGAGACCCGCAAGGACGTGCTCGTGGTCCCCGTCAACGCCCTGGTGGCGCAGAAGGGCGGCGGCTACGCCGTGGAGGTCGCCGGGGCCGACGGCGAGGTGAAGCCGCGGGCGGTCAAGGTCGGCATGTTCGCCGACAGCATGGTCGAGGTGTCCGGCGCCGGCATCACCGACGGCACGGTCGTGGGGGTCCCCAAGTGACCACTGCGGCCCACCCGGTGGTCGAACTGGCCGGAGTCTCCAAGACGTACGGAGAGGTCGAGGCGCTCAAGGGCGCCGACCTCGTCATCGGGCGCGGGGAGCTGCTCGCCGTCGTCGGCCCTTCCGGCTCCGGCAAGTCCACGATGCTCAACATCATGGGCACCCTCGACCGCCCCACCACCGGCACCGTGCACATCGACGGGCACGACATCGACCGCCTCAGCGACCGGGAGCTCTCCGCGCTTCGCGCCGGGACGATCGGCTTCGTCTTCCAGCAGTTCCATCTCGCCCCCGGAGTACCGGCGTTGGACAGCGTCGCGAACGGGCTGCTCTACAGCGGCAGGCCGCGCGCCGAGCGGCGCAGACTCGCCGAGCGGGCCCTGCGCCGGGTCGGCCTCGGCCACCGGCTCTACCACGAGCCGCATCAGCTCTCCGGCGGTGAGAAGCAGCGCGTCGCCATCGCACGTGCGGTCCTGGGCGACCCGCCGCTGCTCCTCGCGGACGAGCCGACGGGCGCCCTCGACTCCCGTTCAGGGGCGGTGGTGATCGAGCTCCTGCACGAACTGCACCGGGCGGGGACCACGGTCGTGGTCATCACCCATGACCGGGACATCGCGGGCTCACTGCCGCGCGAGGTCCGGATCAAGGACGGCCGCATCGAAGCCGACGCCGCGGCACTCCTCCCCGAGGAGGCCCTGCGATGAACCCGACCAAGGAGTTGAGTACGACAGGGGAGCGGGGCACGGCCCGCGAACTGCCCCGTCCCGCGCCACCGCCGCGCCCCAAGCCGGCCCGGATGGGCCCGGCCGACGTGCTGCGGGTCGGCGGGTCGGGCCTGCGCTCGCGCCCCATGCGGGTGTTCCTCTCGGCGCTCGGCATCGCCATCGGCATCGCGGCGATGGTCGGCGTGGTGGGCATCTCCACATCCAGCAGCGAGGACCTCAACCGGCGCCTCGCCGCCCTCGGCACGAACCTTCTGACCGTCTCGCCGGGCCAGTCGTTCGCCGGTGACGCGGCCCATCTGCCCGACTCGTCCGTCGACATGATCGGCAACATCAAGGACGTCGATTCGGTCTCCGCCATCGGCAAGACGAGCGCCAAGGTCTACCGCAACGACCACATCAAGAAGGAGGAGACCGGGGGCCTCAACGTCTACGCGGCCCGTACGGACCTGCCGAAGACGGCGGGCGCGCAGGTCGTCGACGGCCGCTGGCTGAACGCCGCGAACCAGCGCTACCCGGCCGTCGTGCTCGGCCCCAAGGCCGCCGAACAGCTGGGCGTCTTCCGGGCCGGACCCGACACGAGGGTGTGGCTGGGCGGTCAGTGGTTCACCGTCGTGGGGATCCTCGCTCCCAACGAACTCGTCCCCGACCTGGACTCGGCCGCGCTGGTCGGCTGGCCCGTCGCGGAGAAGGAGCTGGACTTCGACGGCTACCCGACGACGGTCTACACCCGCGCCGACGAATCCGCCGTGAGCGACGTCCAGTCCGTGCTCGGCGCCACCGCCAACCCGGAGAACCCCAGCGAGGCCAACGTCTCGCGCCCCTCCGACGTCCTGGAGGCCAAGGAAGCCACCGACGACACCCTCAGCGGCCTGCTGCTCGGCCTGGGCGCGGTCGCCCTGCTCGTCGGCGGGGTCGGCGTCGCCAACACCATGGTCATCTCGGTCCTGGAACGCCGCTCCGAGATAGGCCTGCGCCGCTCCCTCGGCGCCACCCGGGGCCAGATCCGTACGCAGTTCCTCTGCGAGGCCCTGCTGCTCTCGGCGCTCGGCGGCCTGGGCGGGGTCCTGCTCGGCATCGCCGTCACCTCCGGCTACTCCACCTACCAGGGGTGGCCCTCGGTGGTGCCGGTCTGGGCGATGGCGGGCGGTGTCGGCGCGACCCTGGTCATCGGCGGGCTCGCCGGCTTCTATCCCGCGGTCCGCGCAGCGCGGCTGCCTCCGACGGAGGCGCTTGCCACGACGTGACCCCATAAAGACGTGACCCCATACGGCAGTTACTCCATGGACTACCCCATGGACGCGGTGCCTTCGTCAGCCCAAATCCCCCGCGGGCGACGAGGGCATCGCTCTGTGCGTCGCTTGTTTCCGCAGTATGCCCAAATTGGTTCAACTGGACAGCCACCGTCTCTCGTATTCTCGCCCGTATGACTGAGCATTTAGGGAAAGTCGACGAAAGCGCCCTGCTCGATCTCCTTCAGGAGCAGCGCATCGGCACGCTCGTCACCCTCAAACGCGACGGCCGCCCGCAACTCTCCAACGTCGGCTATGCCTACGACCCCGACGACCGCCTCATCCGTCTCATGGTCACCGACAGCCGCGCCAAGACCCGTAATCTGCGCCGTGATCCGCGCGCGAGTTTCCTCGTCACCGACGGCACCGGCTTCTCCTACATGATCGCCGAGGGCGACGCCGAACTGACGCCGGTCGTGACCGACCCGCATGACGCGGTAGCCGACGAACTGGCCCTGGTCTTCCGGGGGTTCCAGGGTGAGCACCCCGACTGGGAGGGGTTCCGCGCCGCGATGGTGCGGGAGCGGCGCCTGGTGATACGGCTGCACGTCAAGCACGTGTACGGAGCCGCGGGGAAACGGATCCTCGCGGGCAGCGGTCCCAAGCTGGCCTTCAAGGGACCCGGCAGCGAGGCGGTGGCGGGAGGCCCCGGTCTACAGCTCGGCACGGACGGCCCGCCGCCTCACTTGCGGTAGAGATCGGTCAGGAGCGCCACGGCGGCGTGCGTCATGGGATGCGGGTCGTGGCGGCGCCAGATGAGATGGACGGCGATGGGGTCGGCGTCGCGCAGCGGGCGGAACACGACGCCGTCGCGGCGGTACTGGTTGGCGGTGCTCTCCGGGGTGAGGCCGACGCAGCGGCCGGACGCGATGATGGCCAGCCAGTCGTCGATGTCCTGGGTGTGCTCCACCGGAGGGCGCGCCTCTTCGGGCCACAGTTCGGCGGTGGTGGTGCCGGTGCGCCGGTCGATGAGGAGGGTCCGGTCCCGTATGTCGGCCAGGGGAACGGAGCGCCGCCTGGCCCACGGGTCGTCGCTCGCCAGGGCGCAGAAGCGGCGCTCGTGACCGACGACAGTGCTGGCGAAACGGGTCTCGTCGAAGGCCGTGCGGACGACCGCGAGGTCGCACAGACCCTCGGCGAGGCCGCCGGTCGCGGAGTTCGTCCGGATCAAGTACAGCTCGACGTCGGGGTGCCCGGCGGCCCAGCGGCGCTGGAACTCCGCCGTGTGCCGGCCCATCGCCGACCAGGCGTGGCCGATGCGCAGCCGGGTGTGTCCGGTGGTCGCCTCACGGATGAGGTCGTCGGCCTCCGCGAGCAGGTGCCGGGCCCGGGCGAGCACCTGTACTCCCGCGGTCGTGGGCGTGATGCTCCGGCTTGTGCGGTGCAGCAGGCGCACCCCGAGCACCTCCTCCAGTCCGCCGAGGGTGCGGGAGACGGCCGCCTGGGAGACACCCAACTCGGCGGCGGCATCGGTGAAGCCGCCGGCGTCGACGATGGCGACCAGGCAGCGCAGATGCCGCAGCTCCAGATCCATGACCTCAGTCTATGGGTGACCGGAGCGCATGGATAACCAGAGCGTATGGATGAGCACTCGTATGCATTTTTCGTATGCGCGCGAGTGACGCATTCTGCGGTGCATGCGAACGTCTCAGAGCGAAGCCGTGCCCGCCGCGGTCCAGGGTGTCCAGGAATGTTCGAGTGATCCGGCGCAGAGTTCACGGGGCCGCCTTTCGGGCATGGCGATGATGTTCGGCAGTGGCCTGTCCAACCAAGTCGGCGCCGCCACAGGCGCCTTGGCGTTCGGCGTCATCGGCCCTGCCGGTGTCGTGGCCGTACGGCAATGGGTCGCGGGAGCCGTGCTCCTGGCGGTGGGCAGGCCCAAGGTGCGCACCTTCACCTGGCGCCAGTGGTGGCCGCTGCTGTGCCTGGCGGCGGTCTTCGCCACCATGAACCTCTCCCTTTACACCGCGATCGACCGCGTGGGTCTCGGCCTCGCGGTGACCCTGGAGTTCCTGGGCCCGCTGACGGTCGCGCTGACCGCGTCCCGCCGTGCGGTGGACCTCGGCTGCGCTGTCGTGGCCGGGGCAGCGGTGGTCGCGCTGGCCCGCCCGCAACCCAGCACGGACTACGTCGGCATCGCGCTCGGCCTGCTCGCCGCCGCCTGCTGGGCCTCGTACATCCTGCTCAACCGCACGGTCGGAGCACGCCTCCCGGGCGTCGAGGGGTCGGCCGCCGCCGCGGGAATCTCCGGGCTCCTCTACCTGCCGGTCGGCATCGTGGTGCTCGCCCACCACACGCCGACAGTCACCGCCCTGGCGTGCGCGGCCGCCGCCGGGATCCTGTCCTCCGCGGTCCCGTTCCTCGCCGACCTGCTCGCCCTGCGCCGGGTCGACGCCCGCTTCTTCGGGATCTTCATGAGCGTCAACCCGGTCCTCGCGGCCCTCGTGGGCATGGTGGTCCTGGGGCAGTCCCTGGACTGGGTGGAGTGGCTGGCTATCGCGGCGATCGTGACGGCGAACGGGGTCAGCGTCCTGAAGTAGTCCCGAGACGACAACGGTCAGCCGCCCTTGCGAATGAAGCTGAGCTTAACGACGATTCAAAACTCTTTGCTTGTCCTTTCAGGTCGGCGGCGGCATCGTTCACTGCCAACGGCCCGAACAGGACAGGACAGGGAGAACAACAGTGAACGGCGTCCCCGGAAGAACGTGGGCAGCGGCAAGGGTGGGCGTACTCGCCCTCCTCTGGGGATCGACCTTCCTGTGGATCGAACTGGCCCTGGACGGCCTGTCTCCCGTACAGGTCACCCTCTTGCGCTGCGCACTCGGGGCGGCGACCTTGACGGTCCTGCTCTTCAGTACGCGCAACCGACTCCCGCGGGCCCGCACGACGTGGAAGCACATCTTCGTCGCCGCCTTCTTCTGCAACGCCCTGCCCTTCGGACTCTTCAGCGTCGGGCAGCAGACGGTCGACTCCGGGGTGGCAGGCGCGCTGAACGCGACGACTCCGCTGTGGTCCGTCCTGATCGGCCTCGCGATCGGTACGGAACGGGGACTGCGCCCCGTCCGCCTAGCCGGACTCCTCCTCGGTTTCGCGGGTACGTCGCTGATCTTCGCCCCGTGGCAGCAGTCAGGGCTGGCGAGTTGGGGCGCCCTCGCGATCGTGGGAGCGGCGGCGAGCTACGCCGTCGGCTTCGCCTACATGGGACGTCACCTCGTCGGGAAGGGCATGCCCACCCTGTCCCTCTCCGCCGCCCAGCTCATGGCGGCGACGGGCCTGACGGCGCTGGCCCTGCCGGTCGGCGGCCTGGAGACGATCCATGTCGATGCCACGGCCCTGATCGCCGTCGTCATCCTGGGGATCTTCGCCACCGGCGTCACTTTCCACCTCACCTACCGGATCATCGCGGACGAGGGCGCGACCAACGCCGCGACCGTCGGGTACCTGCTGCCGGTGGTCTCCGTGGCCCTGGGCGCCGTCGTGCTCGACGAGGCGTTCAGCTTCCGGGTGGCAGCGGGGATGGTGGTCGTACTCGTCGGAGTGGGCATGACGCGCCGCCAGAAGCGGATTCCGGTTTCACCGCCGATGGAAACCCCGGAAGCCTCGGGTCGTACGGCTGGGGCGCGGCGTCCGCGGGTAGATTCCCCGCATGACTGATGTCGTGGATGCCGACGAACTGCTGCGCCGAATCCAGCGGGCCCGGGACTGGGCCCAGCAGGAGGAGGGACGATGGAAGGCAGAGTCCGACAAATCCCAGACGGACGACCCGAACGAAGCGCTGAGAGCGGAGATCTTCGCCTCCGCGTACGAAGCGGTCCGAAAGGTCCTGGACGAGGTCGTCGAGCCGGGGGGCAACGAGCGCGCCTAGTGGGCGTCGCGGTCCTGCCGCCCCTGCCCAATTACCCCCCATGGCTGCGGCCCCCTGCTCGCAACAGGAGACAGCGGCTGTCCTGCGGCCACGGGGGCCGGGCTAGAACCTGCCGAAGTCAGCGCGACGTCCGATTTCCGCCAGCATCCGCGCCCCCACCGTCCCACTGTTGAGGGTGAAGGGAAGCGAAGAGAAGCAAGGCAGGAAAGAAGAGGGAGGTCATCATGACCGTCTACGCCACCGTCGGCAGCCCACTCGGCGAGTTGCTGCTTGTGGGCGAACCTACGCCGGACGGCGTCTCGCTGGCGTCACTGTCCATGCCCGGTCAGGGGAACGCGCCCGCCGTGCAGGGCAGTTGGGTCCGCGACCCGGACCGGTTCTCGGGGATCGCACGGCAGCTGGCCGCCTACTTTGGCGGTGAACCCACCGCGTTCGACATCGAGTTCACCCCGAGCAGCACGGACTTCCAGCGGCGCGTCTGGAGCGCCCTGGAGGAAATCCCGTACGGCACAACCACCACCTACGGCGCACTCGCCGCGCGCATCGGCGTGGACCGTGGGCGGATCCAGGCCCTCGGCGCCGCGATCGGCGCGAACCCGCTGCTTCTCGTGCGCCCGTGCCACCGCGTGATCGGCGCCGACGGCTCCATGCGCGGCTACGCGGGCGGCGTGGAGCGCAAGGTGCGTCTCCTCACCCTCGAAGGCGCCCTGCAGCCCACCCTCCTCTGACCCGCACGGCAGCACCTCGAAGGACCCACATCATGATCGACACCATGCACCCGGCGGCCGCCCGCGTCGGCGAACGCGTCCAGGCGGGGGACTGGGACGCGCTCGCCGCCGAGCTCGACGAGCACGGCCATGCCCTCACCGGCAGGATCCTTACCCCCAAAGCCTGCCGCGACATCGCCGCCCTGTACGACGAGACCGACCGCTTCCGCGCCACCATCGACATGGCCCGCTACCGCTTCGGCTCCGGCCAGTACCGCTACTTCACCCACGAACTCCCTGATGTCGTAAGGGAGTTGCGCGAGGCGTTCTACCCCCGGCTGCTGCCCATCGCCCGCGACTGGGCCGCGAGGCTCGACAAGCCCGCCCCCTGGCCCGACACCCTGGGGGAGTGGGTGGAGATGTGCCACGCGGCCGGGCAGGCCAAGTCCGCGCAGATCCTGCTCCGTTACGGACCCGGCGACTGGAACGCCCTGCACCGCGACGTCTTCGGCGACATGCTCTTCCCGCTCCAGGTCGTCATCGGGCTCGACGCCCCGGGGGCCGACTTCACCGGCGGCGAGTTCATCATGACCGAGCAGCGCCCCCGCGCCCAGTCGCGCGGATCGTCCACGACCCTGCCGCAGGGCCACGGGCTCATCTTCACGACCCGCGACCGTCCTGCGGCCTCCAAGCGGGGCTGGTCGACCGGACCGATGCGGCACGGCGTCAGCACCGTCCGCTCCGGGCGCAGGCACACACTCGGCCTGGTCTTCCACGACGCGGCGTGAACCCCTCCCGGGCGGGGGAGCCGGACCCGCGTACGTACACGCTGTGCGGCCCCGACGGAAAGCCGTACCCCAGCGGCACACCGGGCGCCCTGGGCGGGCACCGCCGCGGGCGCCTGTATGGCCGCCTCGACTGCCCCTCCGCGCTGCGGGCCGTCGCCCGCGGCCCCTACGCCACCCACCGGGTGTTCTTCCCCGACGAGGCCACCGCGATCGCGGCCGGACACCGACCCTGTGCGGTCTGCCTGCCCGCTCAGTACGCTCGCTGGAAAGCAGACCCAGAAAGCACCGGCACACCATGAGCATCCTCAAGGAGCGGGAGTCCTCCCGCTCGCCCCTCATCAGCGCCGCCGAGCGGGCCGCCTACGCGGACCTGCCCGCGCCCGCCCCGCACACCGAAGCCGAACTCGCCGCCCTCATCGGGGTGTTGACTCTCCCGAAGGCGCGGATCGAGACCGTCACCATCGGGCACAGCCGCGACACAGCCTCCCGCGCCGCCGCCGAAGCCTTCGCCGCCGCGTGGACGGATCGGGGTGGCACGGTCCTCACCGCAGTGAGCTGGCCCGAGACCGCCGCGTCCTGGCTGCGCCCCGCGCACCGGCTGACCGCGGAGATCCCGGACGCCTGGGTCGTGGCCGCGGCGCCCCTCGGCCTCGCCCAGCTGGCCCGCCGTCTGCGCCACTCCACCCGCTGGGACCCGGCCCGCACCTACGCGTTCGCATCCCTCCAGGACTCCCGCGTCCCCGCGCTCGCCGGGGACGACGTCCTGCACGGCTTGCGTGGCGTCACCGCCGGCGGCGCCACCTGGGACGTACGCCACCGCTGGGTCACCACCCACCCGCCCGCGGAGGCGACCTCGTGAGCGCCCTGATTCCCCGCCCCACCACGGAGATCGCCCCCGGCGCGGTGCACGTGCCCGAGTGGCTCACCCTGGCCCAGCAGCGCGAACTCGTCACCGTGTGCCGCGAGTGGGCCACAGGGCCGGTGCCGATCCGCCACACCGAACTGCCGCGCGGCGGGGTCATGTCCGTGCGGACGGTGTGCGTGGGCTGGCACTGGCAGCCGTACCAGTACACGCGCACCGCCGGTGACGTGAACGGCCGCCGGGTCGCCGCGTTCCCGGACTGGATGGTCGACCTCGGCCGCCGTGCGCTCACGGCGGCGTACGGCGACGGCGACCCGGCGGCCGCGGCCGACTACACCCCGGACACGGCCCTGATCAACTTCTATGACGGGCAGGCCAAGATGGGCATGCACCAGGACAAGGACGAGCGGTCATCGGCCCCGGTGGTCTCGCTGTCCATCGGCGACAGCTGCGTGTTCCGCGTGGGCAACACGGAGACCCGGACCAAGCCGTACACCGACATCGAACTGGCCTCGGGCGACCTGTTCGTCTTCGGCGGTCCCTCGCGCTACATCTTCCACGGCGTGCCCAAGGTCCACGAAGGCACCGCGGACCCCGCCACCGGCCTGACCTCGGGCCGCCTGAACATCACGATGCGGGTCACCGGCCTCACCGACTGACCCCGGCGACTACTCGAACCGCGAGGTGTCGCCCGCACCCCGGCGCACGATCTCGGCCTCGCCGCCGGAGAAGTCGATGACCGTGGTCGGGCTCGTACCGCAGTCGCCCGAGTCGACCACGGCGTCCACCACATGGTCGAGGCGTTCCTTGATCTCCCAGCCCTGGGTCAGCGGCTCCTCCTCGTCGGGCAGGAGCAGAGTGCTGGAGAGCAGCGGCTCACCGAGCTCGGCGAGCAGGGCCTGCGTGACGACGTGGTCGGGAATCCGGACACCGACCGTCTTCTTCTTCGGGTGCAGGAGCTGGCGCGGCACCTCCTTCGTCGCGGGCAGGATGAAGGTGTAACTGCCCGGCGTGGCCGCCTTGATCGCACGGAACACGTCGTTGTCGACGTGCACGAACTGGCCCAGCTGCGCGAAGTTCTCGCACACCAGGGTGAAGTGGTGGCGATCGTCGAGGTTCCGGATCTTCCGGATCCGGTCGAGGCCGTCGCGGTTGCCCAGCTGGCAGCCGAGCGCGAAACAGGAGTCCGTCGGATACGCGATCAGCGCACCGGAGCGGATGCTGTCGGCCACGGTGCTGATGCTGCGCTGCTGGGGGTTCTCGGGGTGCACGTCAAAATACTTCGCCATCCGCCGAGCGTACGTGATCGCATCAGCGGACCCGGGTTACTCACCGGGCCCAGCCGAACCACTTGGGCCCAGCCGAAACCACTCGGGCCCAGCCGAACCACGCGGGCTAGTCGTCGTCGACGACCGTGATCAGCGCGAGCGTGATGTTGTCGGGGCCGCCCGCGTCGATGGCGGCCTTCCACAGTTCGAAGACCGCCCGGCCGCCGTCGTGGGCCGCGAGCAGCTCGGCGAGGGTGTCCTCGGGCACGGGGTCGGTCAGGCCGTCGCTGCACACCAGGAAGCGTTCACCCCCGACCAGCGGCGACGTGCTGACGTGCGGCGTGATCGCGCTGAACCGGAGCGCGCCGCCGAGCGCCTGCGTGACGATCGACGTGGTGCGCCGGCCGGGCGCGGGCGGCGGGCTGTCGTCGACGCTCACCTGGCGGAGCGCGCCGTCCGCGCCGCCGCGGCCCACGTCCAGCACCCTGCTGTCGCCGACGTTGAACACCAGCAGTTCTTTCCCGAGGAGCACGACACCCGCGACCGTCGTCCCCATGGTCGTCAGCTCGGGATTCTCCTCGGCGGCCGCGTACACGGCGTGGTTGCAGGCGTTCAGCGCGTCATGCACGGCCTGCTCGCTGTCCAGCGAGGGCCCGATCGATGCCAGCTGCCGTACGACGAGGCCGCTGGCCACCTCGCCGCCAGGCTGGCCGCCTATGCCGTCGGCGACCGCGACGACGAGGGGGTTGCCGAGCGGGAACCCGAGGGTCTGCGGGTTCTCGGTCATCGTCGCGCACAGCGTCCATGGGCCGACGGCCAGGCTGTCCTCGTTGTGATCGCGTACGAGTCCGGGGTGGCTCAGCGCGGTGACTGTTATGTACGGCATCCGTGGGCCGCCTCTCCGCAACGGCGGGCGTGTTCCGCACCACCATTGTCGCGCCGGGAGCCGCTCCCGGCTCAGTGGCGGACCGTGGCCACCCTCTGCCCGTCGGTGACTGCGCGTGCCATGGTGGGAGAGTCAGCTGGTCTGGACCAGCTTTCGGTCGTGGTTCCGGTCGTGGTTCCGGTCGTGTTGAGGAGCGTACGCATGCGCGGCACAACGGTCTTGCCCGGCGAGGGGAACAGCGGATTACCGGGAGAGGAGGGCATGCCGACGCACCGCCTGGAAGTTCCCATGCCCAACGCGCTGCCGTTCGCCATCGGCACGTTCGACACCATCGGGCCGATGTCGCGCGCGTCGTTCCCGCACCGGCACACCTTCCACGAGATCGTCCACGTCACGGGAGGCACCGGCGGGCACGTCGTCGACCTGACCCGCTTCGCGCTGAGTCCGCCGAACCTGTGCTTCATCGCCCCCGGCCAGGTCCACCACTGGGAGAACGTCACCGGCCTGGAGGGGAGCGTCATCCTCTTCACCGACGACTTTCTCCTTGACCACCCCGCGGACCGCCAGGCACTGAGAGGGCTCGGACGGCACTCCTGGCTCGAACTCCACGACGAGGCGGCCGACCGGACCGCGCGCCTCGTCGCCGATCTCGACGGTGAGTACCGCGCGGGGGCCGAGGGTTTCCAGAGTGTGCTGCGGGCCCTGCTGCACGTCCTCGTGGTACGGGCGGCGCGGCTGCCCGCACACCAGTCGGCGGCGGCCCCGCCCACTCCCCGCACGCGGCCCGGCTCCGTCGCCGCGGAATTCGTGACCCTGCTCGGCACCCCGGAGCTCGGCACTCAGGAGGGGCCCCTGCGGTCCGTGCGCGCGTGCGCGAGGCACCTGAGCGTCTCCGAGAGCTACCTCAGCGAGGCGGTGAAGGCCTCCACCGGCCGCACGCCCGGTGAACTGATCCGGCAGACGCGCGTGCACGAAGCCAAACGCCTTCTCCTGCGTACGGAGTTGTCGGTCCGACAGATTGCGGACCGGGTCGGCTTCGGGGACCCCGCCTACTTCTGCCGCTTCTTCCGCCGCGAGACCGGAGCGAGCCCCGGGGACTTCCGGCGCGGCGGTGGCGATATTCACCACGACCACCGACTTGAGTCCATCGCCCGCGCACAGTCCCCGGCATAGCTTCGGAGCCGATCCGGAACCCACCCCACCCCTTCAGGAGGAGCGATGGAGCGCGAGATCGGTACGACCGGAGACGGCAGCGACGGCAGCGACGGCAGCGGCCCCAGCCGCAAGACCGTCCTGAGAGCGGCCGCCGCAGTGGGCATGTCCCTGCCCGTGGCCCTCATGGGCGTCCCCGCACTGGCCAGGACCGCAGGCGAACGGGGTGCGGTGCCGGAGGCGACCCCGGCCTGCGACGACGGTGACGACCCGACGCCGCCGCAGATGGAGGGGCCGTACTTCAAACCCAACTCGCCCCGGCGCACTTCGCTCCTCCAGCCCGGCACGCCGGGCGTGCGGCTCACCGTCACCGGCTACGTCTTCGGGCTCGCCTGCCGGCCGATGTCCCGGGTCCTGATGGACTTCTGGCAGGCCGACACTTACGGGACGTACGACAACACGGGGTTCCGTTTCCGAGGGCACCAATTCACCGACGCGAACGGCGCGTTCAGGCTCACCACGATCGTGCCCGGCCTCTATCCGGGCCGCACCCGGCACCTGCACGTCAAGGTGCAGGCCCCGGGGCGTCCGGTCCTCACGACCCAGCTGTACTTCCCCGGCGAGCCGCGCAACAACACGGACCCGATCTTCGACGCCCGGCTGCTCATGAACGTACGCACCGTCGGAAACGCGAAGGAGGCGGACTTCGACTTCGTCCTGAACGTGCCGCAGCAGCGCTGACTGCGGGCAGGCCGGGGGGCTGGGGCTGGGGCTGAGGGCGACCTCAGTCGCCCCCGCCGCCGCCCCCTCCGCAGCCGAATCCGGAGCCCGAGTCGTCGGACTCCAAGGCATGGTCCAGGGCGTTGCCCATACGGATCATGGCCCGGCCGAGGCCGGACGGAATCAACTGCGCCTCCATGACAGCGCGCCGGACCGTCCCCTTGGGGAGAACCTCGGGGCCGCCGAACACGTTTCAGCTGGCGCCGGGCCCTGGTCACCAGGCCCCAGTCCGCGAGCCGGTCACCGATCTCCGCAACCTCCGGGGCCTCCCGCAGGTCCGCGCACACGGACGCCGCGCTGCGGCTGTCAGGGCACGCCGTGACCAGGGCGATCTCGACCGGGTGCTCGGGCAACTCCCCACCATCGGCGCGTACGCGCGAAGCCCTGAATGCCCCCACCCCCTTCGGACACCCCGCCTTTCGGCTGTGGTGCCCGACGCCGGGAGCGCACATCCCTCTCCTTCGCCGCTTCAGAGCAAAACTTGAGGGTTCCGGCCCCATGAGTGCGCCCCTGTCACGCGGCCCCGCACCCCCTCCGTCAGCCCCGGGCGTCTTGACAGCAACTGCCTTGCGGAGATCGCCTGGAGGCCTGCCGCGTGGTGGCGGTGGGACACACGGGGGAGAGGCGGGCCATGTTGCGGGTGTACTTCACGGCCGAGGATCTGGCGCGGGTGCGGGTCGCCTCGGGACCTGACTTCCTCTGGGAGATCAGCAACAGCGTACAGACGCTGCAACGGCGGGACGGGGCAAGGGTGTTCGGGGAATGGCGGCGGTGGGCGAGGCCGCGTCTCTCCGACAGCTGCCGGCTCCTGTCGCCCCTGCTGCCGCCGCACGGCTGCTCCCCGGACTTCCTCACCCCCACCCACGGAGAAGGCGAGACACTCCACGCGGCGGTCGACACCCTCGTGCGCACCCCTCTGCCGCGGCTGCGCACCGATCTGACTCGGGTGGCCGCATCGCGTCCGCTCCCGGGCTGGACCGAGTCGCTGGCGCGAGGCGACGCCGCCGCTCTCCGGCAGTTGGGGCAAGCACTCCACACGTATCACCTGGAGGCGCTCGCGCCGTTCTGGCCGCGCATCCACGCCCAGATCGACGCCGACCGCATCATCCGTCTGCACAGCCTCCTAGGCGGCGGGACCGACGGGCTCCTCGGGGGCCTCGGGCCTCAACTGCGCTGGCTGCCCCCGGTGTTGGAGGTCGACTATCCGGTGGACCAGGAGCTGCGTCTCGACGGGAGAGGGCTCACCCTGCAGCCCTCGTTCTTCTGCTGGCCCACGCCCGTCACGCTCGCCGACGGTGAACTGCCGCCTGTCCTGGTGTATCCCATAGACCACGCGATGGACTGGACCCACCCCACGCCCTCCGAGCGTCCGGACGACGGCGCCCTGGGGCCGCTCATCGGACACACGCGCGCCGCCGTCCTCAAGGCGGCACGCACCGGCTCGTCCACGGTCGAGCTCGCCCGTCTCCTGGCGGTCACCCACCCGGCCATAAGCCAGCACGTGAAGGTGTTGCGCGCGGCCGGCCTGCTGACCACGGTCCGCAGGGCGGGGCGGTCGCTCCATGTCGCGACCGCGGAAGGCCGCGCGCTGCTGCGCAGTTGCGGGGCGTGAGCCGCCTCCGGCCGTAAGTCTGGGCTTTCATTGATTGCGTCTGGCATGGGCATGCAAGGAAGCTGGCTCGGCTGTTGCACACGCATCCCCCCACCGTGTTGCGTCCCGACACCCCGCCCTGCGCGCGCCGTTCAACGCGCGTCGACGTGTGAACTCCCGCGCACGGCACGAGGCGACGCATCGACGATCCGATGAAGGAGTGGCGTTGCGCACTACTCGTACTCTCACCCGCCGTGCCGCCGTGGCCGCCTCGCTCGCCATGACCGGCACTCTCTGCGCCGTGCCCGGCATCGCGCAGGCCTCCGCGCCCCCCACGCCCCCCGCGCCCCCCACGCCCCCCACGGCCTCCATGGCCTCCTCCGGGCACGGCCTGAAGTGGTTCCAGGAGCGTCACGGCCTGCCAAGGACCGGCTCGGTCGACGGCGCGACCGCGAGAGCCCTGCGGCAGGCGTCCGATGCCGAACTGCACCAGACCTTCCGGACGGCGGCCGACCTCGGGCCCGAGGAACTCGCCAACGCACGCACCGTCATCGGTGTCGGCAAGGGCGCACAGATCCCCGAACAGGGCCTCGTCATCGCGCTGATGACCGCCATGCAGGAGTCGAAGTTCGTCAACTACCTGACGCCCGTGGACCATGACTCGCTGGGGATCTTCCAGCAGCGCCCGAGCACTGGCTGGGGCACTCCCGAGCAGATCACCGACGTCGCCACCTCGTCGAAGTCCTTCTACGGAGTGGCCCCCTTCGGCAGCAATCCGGGGCTGATCCAGATCGACGGCTGGCAGACCATGCCCCCGGGCGACGTGTGCCAGGCCGTCCAGGTCTCGGCCTATCCCGACCGCTACGCGCAGTGGGAGCAGTTCGCCCGCGACCTGCTCGCCCAGGAAGGGCCCACGGTCCCGCCGATCCCCTGAGCCACGAGACCCACCGGCGACCCTCCCCCCCCACACCCCTCACTCCAGGAGCCCGTATGCGCAAGAGACTTGTCTCCACAGCGATCGCCGTGGCAGCCGTCGGCGCGCTCGTCACCCCGGCCGCCGCCCAGGCGGAACCCGCACACCCGCACAGCGTGTCCGTCCTCGGGCACGGTTCGAAGTCCGGCACCGCGGTCGTCAGCGGACAGAACGAGCCCGGCACCCGGCTGCGCGTCGGCGGTGCGCGGACCGAGAGCGCGCACACGCTCCCGGTCGACTACCAGGTCCAGGAGACCGGCTACTGGTGCGGACCCGCCGCCACCCGCATCGCCCTGTCCGCACGGATCGCCCCGCCGAGCCAGGGCGCTCTGGCCGCGCAGCTCGGCACCACCGAGGCGGGCACCGATCACATCAGCCAGGTCACCGGCGTGCTCAACGCCAACCTCGGCACCGGCTGGTACGAGACCAAGGAGATGCCGAACGATCCGCCCACCCAGGCCCAGAAGGACCTGCTGTGGAACGACATCGTCCTGGACATCGACAACAACTACCCGCTGGTGACCAACATCGTGGCGCCGCCCGGCAACCAGCCGCCCGGCTACCCGCCGGACCAGACGATCTACCACTACTTCACGGTCATCGGCTACGACGACGCGAACCGCACCGTCCTCATCGCCGACCCCGCCTCCTTCGGCGGCAACCAGATCTACTGGCTCTCCTTCGACCAACTCGCCACCCTGATCCCGCCGAAGGGGTACGCCGCCTGAGCGGAGAGCGGAGAGCGGTGAGTCGTCAGCCGTGAGCCGTACGTCGCCGGCTGTGGGTGGCGCCAAGACACAAGCGCCACCCACAGCCGCACGGTCGTCGTTCCGGGGGGGTAACGACGACAGCCTCAGCGGCGCCGACTCCGCTGAGGCCGAACAGGAAGCAGGGTCTGGGCGGACCTGCCGGCCTCAAGCTCAATGACGGTCACGACGAGCTACTTCTTGCTTCCGTCGAAACCAGGTGCATGGATGCACCGGCGCCCGGAATTTCTCAGCGGCCGTCCTGTACGTCCTCCAGGCGGAGGCGCAGACTGCGGATGCCGCGCCGGGCATGGCTCTTGACCGTGCCCAGCGGCCACCCGGTGCGCTCGGCGATCTGCGGGTGGGTCAGATCCTCGTAGAACGCCAGGCGCAACACCGTCCGCTGCGGCTCCGGCAGCCTCGCCAGCTCCTGTGTCATCAGCGTCCGGTCGACCGTCGAGTCCATGCCTTCGTGGGCGCGGTGATCCATGGTGGCGTACTGCGCGACCGCACCCTCGACGAGCGCCTCCCGTCGGGCGCGCGCGTTGAGCGCGTCCGCGATCCTGTGCCGTGTGATCCCCGTCAACCATGCGGCCAGGCTGCCGAATTCGGGGCGGTAGCCGGCCCGGCCACACCATGCGGCGAGGAACACCTGCTGCGTGATGTCCTCCGCCTCACGGCTGTCGCCGAGCGCGCGCTGGGCCAGGGCGTGCACCAGCGGACCCCACCGGCGGTACACCGCCGCGAGGCTCGCCTCGTCCCCACCGGCGAGACCCCCGCCCAGATCTGTGGTCCGCTCCCTGGCCTCCCTGGCCTCCCTGGCCTCCCTGGCCTCCCTGGCGGGGGCTCGCACCGGCTGTGCTGCCACCACTGCGCTCATAGGCGTCTCGTCACCTCCTCCCCGCGATCGCAATCGCCGTACGACCGAACGGAAACGGGCAGCCGCGCCGTCGCCGTGGCCGCGATCCGGTCATCCTGGAAACAACCGCTCGCGCTCGGCAAACCGCATCGGTTGTGCGTCGTATCGTGGCCGGATGAGCGAGGGGCAACGCCGTGGTCAGGGTGACGATGCGGCGATCACCGGAGTCACCACCGGCGCCCTGGCACGGCGCCTTGGAGTGTCACCGACGACGCTGCGGACCTGGGACCGCAGGTACGGTCTCGGCCCTGCCCGGCGCGATCCCGGTCACCACCGCCGCTGGTCCGAGCGGGACGTCGCCATGGTGGAGGAGATGGGTCGGCTCACCTCCTCAGGGATGCCGCCGGCCGAGGCCGCCCACGAGGCGCGCAAGCTGCTCGACCCCGGGACCGGAGCCGAGCCCGCCCCCGGCCACACCACCGTGCCGCGACAGCGAAGCACCGCAGGCCCTGCCCCGACGCAGTCACCCGACACGTTCGTCCGCCGCCGACGCGGCCTCTCGCGTGCCGCCGTACGGCTCGACGCCCCCACCCTCCAGGACCTGCTGGCCGACGCGGTGGAGAGCCACAGCCTGGTCACCGCGTGGCAGGAGGTGATGGTGCCGACGCTGCACGCGGTGGGCCGCAAGTGGGAAGAAGCAGGCGACCGTTATGTGGAGGTCGAGCACCTGCTGTCCTGGCACGTCTCCCGCACCCTGCACCGCTGCTCCATGGCCCCGACCGCTCCGGCGCCGCCGAACGCGCCCGCCGCGCACGCACCCCTCGTCCTTGCCTGCGTACCGGGTGAACAGCACTCCCTCCCGCTGGAGGCGCTCAGCGCGGCCCTTGGTGAACTCGGCGTCCCGCAGCGCATGTTCGGCGCGGCCGTGCCGGTCGAGGCGGTCTCGGCCGCCGTGCGCAGGACGGGTCCGGCCGTCGTCGTGCTGTGGGCACAGGCCCGCTCCACCGCGAGCGTCCCCCTGGCCCGGCACATCGCCGACACCCGATGGGGCGTGCGCGGCGCCCGCGGCCGTCCCGTGGTCATGCTCGGCGGGCCCGGGTGGGCGGGCCCGGCGGTGCGCGGTGCTCTGCGGCCCACCAGCCTGCGTGAGGCGCTGACCCAGATCGGCAGGGTGCGCGCCGAGAACGGGACCGACCGCGCAAGGTGACCGGCGCCGTCAGCCCGCCACCGTCAACGCCGTGCGCAGCGCGCTGCGTTCGTCGCGCCAGGCGGACAGAAGCCGTGCGCCCAGGCGGCCTTCGAGAAAGCCCGTGGCCTCGATGCCGAAGACCACGTCGGACTCCAGACCCGGTTCGCTCGCGAGGAGGCCGCCGATCACCTCGCGGCGCACCACCTGCTCATGGACGGCATCGGCTTCCACGTGCTCGTCGTAGAACCGCTCGGCCGCCCGCCCGGCGCCGCTCCTGCGCATGGCCTTGGCAAGCCGCCGCGAGCCCGGGGATGAGGTCACCTCGACGGCGGCGAAGTGCCCGACCAGCGCGCCGCGCAGCGCCCGGTGCAGGCCGAGCAGGGACATCAGATTGACCGTCGCGAGCGCCTCGCCCGGGGAGGCGTCGAGGTAGTGCCCGTACGCCGTCTCCAGCGAGAGGTCCTCCATGAGGTCGGCGAAGAGGCGGGCATGGATGTCCTCGGCGCGCCCGGCTCCGAACTCGTCGAACTCGACCGCCACCATGCCCGCCTTGGCCCGGCCGTGCAGCCGGGGGATGACCCAGGCGTGCGGGTCGGCCTCCTTGAGGTGGTACAGCGAGCGCGCCGCCGCGTACTCCCGCAACTGCCACAGTTCGCCGTCGCGTTGGAGATGGTGGCTGACACTGGTGCGGCTGTGGCCGACGGGCTCCACGAGCAGGTCGGCCAGGGCGCGTTCGGCGCTGTCCGTCGAACGGCAGTTGGCGCGCAGGGCGCCCAGGAAGCGCCCTTCGAACGCGCGGCGCAGTCCGAGGAGTTCGGGGTCCCATTCGAGGTCGTCGCGGACTCCGTCGAAGCCTTGGTAGTGCAGCTCGTAGAGCGTATAGAGCGCGAGCTGGAGGTCCTCGCCGTAGGGGTCGGCGTCGTGCGTGTCGAGGGGCAGCGGACCCGGACTCCCGCCCTCCCGCAGGGTGGTGACCACGAGCTCGGACAGTACGCCGCGGGGCTCGGGCAGGGCAGGGCTCGTGCGGCGCGACTCGCGAGGACCGTCGGAGAGCGCCTGGTACTCAGCGGACATCGGGTGCTTCCTCCCCCTCGGCGTGTTCGGCGTGCTCGGTGTCCTGGGTCTTCACGCGGCGGCGGTGACTGGTGTCGCACCACGGGTAGGTCCGGCTGCGGCGGCAGGTGCAGATCGCGGCGGTGAAGCGCCGGGAAGCGATGACGCTGCCGTCGTCCGCGACCACTTCGACAGGACCCTCGACGAGCAGCGGGCCCTCGGGGTCGATCGTGACGCGGCGGGGCCGCGGGTCCCGTGCGGCCGGCACGGGGTCAGGTGCGCTCTCAGCTGCGTTCTCAACTGTGTTCTCAGGTGTGCTTTCAGGTGCGTTCGGCACGGATGACCACCAGTTCTTCCATGTCCTCGTCCCCCAACAGCCCCTGCCCGCGCAGGAAGGCCAGGCGCGAGCGCAGGACCGGGCCGAGCGGAATCAGGGCGCGGTCGGCGACCGACGTCTCCAGGCCGGCCTTCGACAGACGCCGCAACGTGTCCTCGGTGCCGCACAGGGCCGAGTGGACCATGAGCAACACGCCCCCGGGGCGCAGCGCTTCGGGGGCCGCGTCACAGATGCGGTCGACCACCGCTCGGCCGTCCTGCCCAGCATCCCAGGAACGGGCCGCGCCGCGCCGCGGCAGCCGGCGGGAGGGAGAGGGCACGTACGGAGGGTTGCTCGCCACGAAGTCGTAGGACCGGCCCGGGACGGCGGCCGTGAGGTCGCCCTTCAGGACGGTGATGCGCTGCCGCGCCGCCACCGCGTTGAGGCGGGCGGTCAGGACGGCACGCCAGGCGATGTCCACCGCCGTCACCCGGGCACCGAGCCGCGCCGCGTGGACGGCGAGCGCGCCACTGCCGGTGCCGAGGTCCAGTACATCCGTGCCCGTACCGATGTCCTCGCGGCACAGTGCGCGGGCGAGCAGCTCCGTGTCGTCCTGGGGCGTGTACACCCCGGGAAGGGTCATCAGACGTCCCGGGGCCGCGCCCGCTGCCGTGTCGGCGACCATCACACACCTCCGGTCATCGCGGGGCCGGCCGGGCGGAACCCCTCCTTGCTCCGCCCTCTCACCACCCTCCGCCGTTCCGGCACCGGCCACCACTCGGGTGATGACGCACGGTGACGAGTCGGACCGACCGCGTGACTCTCCAGCCTCATGGGTTCCTTCTGGTGCTCGGGGCTCGCTCCCGCGACTGTCGTCCGTCCCTGGTGCCCGACGAACCGTGAAGCACACGTGCGGCGCCCGCCCTGCGGCGCCGGGCACGGGAGCGGGGCCGATGCGGAAGGAGGGGTGGTGATTGCGCCACTGCGCCGTGGGTACGCGGCCATCCCTGCCATCCAGCGGAACAGCTGTGGCACCCCACCACGAAAGGGCGCCATGCCGTACAACATCTTCGTACTCGGCCTCGACGAGGCCAATCTGCCGACCTTGCGCGCCGTGCCGAACGCGCAGGACTACGTCTTCCACCCCCTGCTCACCGTCGACGAGCTGCAGAGCGGTGAGGTGTCGGTCCCCGGGCTTCTCGCCGATGCCGAGCAGGTGCTCGACGCGTTCGACGGCCACATCGACGCGATCGTGGGCTACTGGGACTTCCCCGTCAGCACGCTCGTGCCGATCCTCGCCGAGCGCTACGGGACGCGCAGCACCAGTCTGGATTCCGTGGTCAAGTGCGAGCACAAGTACTGGAGCCGCCTGGAGCAGCAGCGGGTCACCGACGCGCATCCGCCGTTCGGCCGGGTCGACATGGAAAGCCCGGACCCCAAGCCGCCCGAGGGCATGGACTTCCCGATGTGGCTCAAGCCGGCGCTGTCCTACTCATCGGAACTGGCCTACGGGGTAGGGGACCAGGCCGAGTTCACGGAGGCGGCCGACCGCATCCGTGAGGGCATGGG
This sequence comes from Streptomyces sp. BA2, assembly GCF_009769735.1. Lineage (NCBI taxonomy): Bacteria > Bacillati > Actinomycetota > Actinomycetes > Kitasatosporales > Streptomycetaceae > Streptomyces > Streptomyces sp. BA2. The sequence continues at coordinate 982,159 of NZ_WSRO01000002.1, read as the reverse complement.
GCGCATCGGGCGGCCGTTCGAGGACATACTCGACCGCGTCGAGCTGCCCCCGGAGATGGCCGACGTGGGCGGCCAGGTGTGCCTGGCCGAAGGGGCCCTGAACGGCATCCAGGTCGCGGTCGAGGGTTACGTCCACGAAGGCGAGGTCACCGTCTACGGCATCCTCGACTCGATCCAGTACCCCGACTCGTCGTGCTTCCTGCGCCACCAGTACCCCTCCACTCTCCCCGAGCCCGTGCTCGAGCGGCTGCGGGACGTGTCGGAGCGGGTGATGCGGCAGATCGGCATGGACGCGGCGACCTTCAGCATCGAGTACTTCTACGACCCGCGGTCCGACGCGATCAACCTCCTGGAGATCAACCCCCGTCACTCCCAGTCGCACGCGGAGATGTTCGAGTACGTCGACGGCGTACCCAACCACCACTGCATGCTGAGCCTCGCACTCGGCAAGGGCCCCGAACTGCCGTACCGCGAGGGCCAGTTCAATACGGCCGCCAAGTGGTACTACCGCTGGTTCGCCGACGCGACCGTCCACGACGTCCCCTCCCGCAAGGACATCGAGAGCATCGAGCGCCGCATCCCCGGAGTGCGCATCGACGTGGTGGTCGAGGAGGGGCAGCGCCTGTCGGACGGCTCCGAACAGGACAGCTACAGCTACGAGCTGGCCCACATCTTCACGGGCGGGGAGAGCGAGGAGGACATACGGGTCAAGTACGACCAGTGCGTGGCCGCCCTCGGCCTCACCTTCGACGAGGCCGAACCGGGCGGCCGCGACACGAAGAACGACTGAACCGCGAACACCTCCGCGACACGAAGGAGCGACCCGGCTTGCGCTATGTGAGCGACCTTCCGTACGAGACCAAGGAAGAGGAGAACGTCACCATCCCCGCGGCGGACGGAACCCGCCTCGCGGCCCGCATCTGGCGGCCGACGTCCTCCGACCAGGACCCCGTCCCCGCGGTCCTGGAGTACATCCCCTACCGTCAGCGCGACCTGACCGCGGAGCGCGACTCCATCCACCACCCCTACATCGCCGGGCACGGCTACGCCTGCGTCCGTGTCGACCTGCGCGGCACCGGCGACTCCGAAGGTGTGCTCAAGGACGAGTACCTGGAGCAGGAGCAGACCGACGCCGAGGACATCCTGGCCTGGCTCGCCGACCAGCCATGGTGCGACGGCACCACCGGCATGATGGGGATCTCCTGGGGCGCCTTCGCCGCGCTCCAGGTCGCCGCGCGACAGCCGGAGAGCCTGCGCGCCATCGTCATCGCGTCCTTCACCGACGACCGGTACGCCGACGACATGCACTACATGGGCGGCGCGCTCCTGTCGGACAACCTGGCCGAAGCGGGCACCATGTTCGCCTACGGCACCATGCCCCCGGACCCGGCCATGGTCGGGGACCGGTGGCGCGACATGTGGCACGAGCGGATGGAGGGCACCCGCCCCTGGGTGCTCGAATGGCTCAGGCACCAGCGCCGCGACGACTACTGGCGGCACGCCTCGGTCTGCGAGGACTACCAGGCCGTACGCTGCCCCGTCCTCGCGTCGAGCGGCTGGGCGGACGGCTACTCGAACGCCGTGACACGGCTGCTGGGCAACCTGGACGTGCCGCGCAAGGGCCTCATCGGCCCCTGGTCCCACAAGTTCCCGCACCTGGGCCAGCCGGGCCCCGCCATCGGCTACCTCCAGGAAGTGGTGCGCTGGTGGGACCACTGGCTGAAGGGCGTCGACAACGGCGTCATGGAAGGACCGATGCTGCGGACGTGGATGCAGGACAGCGTGCCGCCCTCCACGTCGTACGAGGAACGTCCGGGCCGCTGGGTGGGGGAGCCGTCCTGGCCCTCCCCGCACATCACTCCCGTCGTGCGGCGCCTTACGCGCCACGGTCTCTCCGACCCGGTCGCTCAGCATGAGGCTCCGGGCGACGCCGTCGGCACCGGCGGGGGCCTTTCCGTCCAATCACCGCTGTCCGTAGGCCAGTTCGGCGGGAAGTGGGCGTCCTACAACGCGCCCCCCGACCTGCCCTACGACCAGCGTGAGGAGGACGGCGGCTCGCTGGTCTTCGAGACCGACCCGCTGACCGAGCGTACGGAGATCCTCGGCTCGCCCTGCGTCGAACTAGACCTGAGCGTCAGCGAACCCGTCGCCATGGTCGCGGCCCGCCTGTCCGACGTGGCCCCCGACGGCAGAGCCACCCGCGTCAGCTACGGCCTGGTCAACCTCACCCGCAACGAGGCGCACAGCGATCCGCGTCCGCTGGAACCGGGGCGCCGCTACCGTGCGGTCATCCCGCTCAACGGCGTCGCCCAGGCCTTCCCGCCCGGCCACCGCATCCGCCTGTCCCTGTCCACCTCGTACTGGCCGCTGGCCTGGCCGCCGCCGAAGCCGGTGCTCCTGACCGTGTACGAGACGTCGAGCAACCTGACGCTCCCGGTCCGCCCGGTGGCTGAGCCCGATGCCCTGCCGGAGCAGCCCTTCGACGAACCGGAAGGCACACGGCCGAGGTCTCCCGTCCAACTCGTCGCGCCGGAGGAGCGCTGGCAGGTCAAGCGCGATCTGGTCGACTACGCCGCGGAGCTGGAGATCGTCAAGGACCGGGGGACGGTGCGGCTGGAGGACATCAACCTCGACGTCGGCCGCCGGGCCTACGAGCGCTACACCTCCATGGCCGAGGACTTCACCTCCGCCACCGGCGAGTCGGCCTGGACGATGTCCTTCCGGCGCGACGACTGGGACGTACGGGTGGAGACCCGCACGGTCCTCAGCTGCGACGAGGACAACTTCCGGGTGGACGCCACCCTCGATGGTTACGAGGGTGACCGGCGGGTTTTCTCGCGCACCTGGAATGAAACGGTGCCTCGCGACTTGCTGTGACACGCGGTGGAACCAGTCGCGGTGAGACGGCCGGAAGTTTCTGTTTGGCCTCTTTCCGGCAGGGCACCCGATGCGTTGGAGGTTGATCAACTCCTCCCGTTAAATGAATCCCCGTGTTTCAGGGAAAATCAACTGAGGAGTTCCCTATGAGCGACGAAATCTGGAGCTACGCTCCCACCGCCGGTCACGGCCCGGACGCCGATCTGACCGGTTACAAGGTCGAGGCCGCCGACGGTCACATCGGCAAGGTCGACAAGCACTCGAACGACGTCGCCAACCAGTACATCGTCGTCGACACCGGAGTGTGGATCTTCGGCAAGGAGGTGCTGCTGCCTGCGAGCACCGTCACCGCCATCGACCACGACGCGCGGAAGATCCTGGTCTCGCGCACGAAGGAGCAGATCAAGGACGCGCCCGAGTTCGACAAGGAGAAGCACCTGGGCGACCCCGCCTACCGTGACCAGCTCGGTGGCTACTACGGCGGTCTGGGCCCGGGTCACTGACTCTCGCGGAGATATCGACCGGGGCGTGAGAACGCCGCCCCAATGACACCGATGGCGTCCGAGGCACCAATTGCCTCGGGCGCCATCAGGTATTCGGGGAACTTCGGCAAGGGAACCCCGCGTCACTCGAATATCGCGGCACCCGGGGGACTGACAAAGCTTTTCTTGTCGGACGAATTCAATGCGCGATTCAACCGACGCGCGCGGCGATGGCTCGCGCGCACTCCAGGGACTCGGTACGCGTCGTGTCCACCTCCATGTCGTAGAGCACACCCTGGTGGACCACTTCGGCCTGGGAGGCGGCCATCCCGGCCACCCGGTCGCCCCGCGCCGTTTCCCGGCCCGCGGCGACCGCGCTGTCACAGCGGACGCCGACCCACAACACCCGCAGATCACCGAGGGCCTTCTGCCACCGCGTCTGCGACGCCGCACCGCCGAGGAAGACCTCGTCGACGATGACCCGCGCGCCGGAGCGGGCCATTGTCGCGACCCCTTCGATCCACGCAGCTTCCAACGCCCGGAACTCGGGGCCGACGGTCACCTCGCCGTCCGCGCCGAACTCGATTCCCTCCGACGCGGTCCGCATGGACGCGGGCATCGCGTCGACCAGCGTGTCGCAGCCGAAGGCCAGCCACGGGTCCGGCAGCACCGCCTGCAGACACCGCGCGATGCCGGACTTCCCGGAGCTGGACCCGCCGTTGAGCACGATCACTTGAGTCGTCACCGCGCCACAGTAGAAGCATCACCGCGGCGCAGGAAACGGATTTCGGCGCCCGTACCCGCGGCCGCGTAAGGTGCCCTCGACCGCGACCCGCTCGGTCAGCCCGTCCCGTCGTACGGGCTGACGCGGCGGTACGCGGCGCGCGCGTGCAGCACGCGGCCCGCCGTCGTGCCGACGAGGGCGGCAGCCAGCAGGCACGTGATCCACTCGGGGTCCCGGTGCCCGGCCCAGGAGATCTCCCCGATGGGATGCGTGGCGAAGACGTTCAGCAGCATCCAGCACAACAGGGCCGTCCCCGGAGCCGCGACGAAACGGCCCCGCACGCCGAGCAGCGCGGCCAGCACGGAGAGAGCCGCGAGCGCGAGCCCCGTGCGGTCGAGCGCACCGAGCAGATCGAGCACCGTCACCAGCACGAAGGCGCCGGCGTAGGCTCCCGTCCAGATGAAGGGCGTGGCCACGGGTTCGGGAACGACCCGCACGCCTTTTGCGATGTACCGCCACTCCACCAGCATCGATTCCTCCCCACCGCCGGTCCGCCGGGGCGCCGCTGCCCCGGGGACGTCCGTGACCGGCGCCTCCCGCAACGAGACCGACGCTCCGGAGATCGGGCACGGGCATGGTCTCGGGCAGATTGTCGCACCACATCCGATGAGGGCTGTCCGGCATCGTCCTCTGGTCGTGTCCCCGTCATAATTCCCGGATGAACCCCGTCTCGGCTCCCGAGCCCTCCGCGCCGCCACGGCGTGCCCGCGTCGTCGTCGTAGGAGCCGGACCGGCGGGCCTCACCGTCGCCAACATCCTCCGTGCCGCCTCCGTCGACTGCGTGGTCCTGGAGACGGAGACCAGAGAGTTCATCGAACAGCGGCCCCGTGCGGGCTTCATCGAGGAATGGGCGGTGCGCGCCCTGGAGGATCGGGGGCTCGCCGACCGGCTGCTCGCCCACGCGCAGACGCACAGCGAGTGTGAATTCCGCTGGGCCGGGGAGCGCCGCCGGTTCGCGTACGGAGAGCTCTCCGGGCACCGTCATTTCGTCTATCCCCAGCCCCTGTTGGTGACGGACCTGGTGCGCTCCTACGCCGATCAGGCGGGCGGCGACATCCGTTTCGGCGTACGCGACGTGGAACTGCACGGCATCGACACGGACCGGCCCTCGGTGTCGTACACCGACCCGGCGACGGGCGAGCGCATACGCGTCGACTGCGACGCGATCGCGGGCTGCGACGGCGCGCGCGGTGTGACGCGCACCTACCTGGGAGCCGAGCGGGCCACCATCGCCCGGCACGACTACGGCATCGGCTGGCTCGCCCTCCTCGCACAGGCGCCGCCGTCCTCGGACTGTGTCGTCTTCGGCATCCACTCGCGCGGCTTCGCGGCCCACATGGCCCGAAGCCCCCAGGTCACCCGCTACTACCTCGAGTGCCCGCCCGGCGACGACCCCGGGAACTGGCCGCACGAGCGTGTCTGGTCCGAGCTGCACGCCCGCCTCACGGTGGCGGGGGCGCCGCCGCTCACCGAGGGGCAACTGATCGAGAAGCGCGTCCTCGACATGCACAACTACGTCGTGGAGCCCATGTCCTACGGGCGGCTGTACCTCGCGGGCGACGCCGCCCACCTCGCCGCTCCGATCGCGGCGAAGGGCATGAACCTGGCATTGCACGACGCCCTGTTGCTCGGCGACGCCCTCGTCACCTACTGCGCGGAAGGGGACGACAGCGCCCTGAACGGCTACTCGGAGGCCAGTCTGCCGCGTGTGTGGCAGTACCAGGAGTTCTCCCAGTGGCTCTCGGAACTCCTGCACGGCACGTCGTCGGGCGACCCGTTCAAGGCGGGCACAGCGGCCGCCCGGCTGCGCAGGATCCTCGGCTCTCCGGCCGCCGCGGCCGCGTTCGCCGAGATCTACATCGGGAAGGGCGCCACCAACCACTGAGCGTCCGCGCCCGGTGACATTTGTACCGGGGGATCGGCGACATCCGGATCTGCCCCGCACCCTCGCTCGGCGGGCACGCTGAAGCGAGTGGTGGACGTCGGAGAAGAGGGAGGCGCGGAGGCCATGGTCCTGGCGAATCGGCAAGATCAGAATGTGCCGGAGAGCGGCACGTACGAGATCGACGCGGCGGCTTCGACGGTGCGGTTCCGGACGCGCACGGTCTTCGGCCTGTTCCCGGTCCGGGGCACCTTCGGCATCAGCCGGGGGCGGATCACCGTGGCTGATCCCGTCGAGGAGTCCTCGGTGGATGTGACGGTCAGGACGGACTCGTTCGACTCGGGTCTGCAGCGCCGCGACCGGCACATCGCGTCCGCCGACTACCTCGACGCGGCCAAGCACCCGGAGATCGAGTTCCGCGGCCGAGGGGTGACGGAATCCGCGACGGACACGGCAGTGCTGCAGGGGGAGTTGACCGTACGAGGCGTCACGCGGCCCCTCGCCGTCAGCGTCGGGTCGGTCGTGCTGAACGGGCGGCGGGTGACCGTCGAGGGCACGGCCATCGTCGACCGGTACGCGTTCGGAGTGACCACGGCGAAGGGCATGACCGGCCGCCGGATGAAGATCCGGCTCGCCGTCGAAGCGGTCGCCGGCTGACCGCAGCCGTCTACCGGCTGTGCCGGCCCCCGATCAGTGGCAGGACGGGGAAGGTGTGGTCCTGCCAGATTCGGCGGGACGCCTCTTCCGGGTAGGGGGCGACAGCCGGCCGGGAGCCGAAGACTTGCACCAGGCGTTGCGCGGTCTCGAAGACGGGCCAGCCGGGGTCACCGTTCGTGGCGAAGCCCGTCCACGCGGCGCGCATGCGGGCGGACAGCTCCGCCGCCTCCGGGGGCGGCTCCTCGCCGAGCAGCGCGGCGGGCTGGCCCCGGTCCAGATTGCCGAAGACGAGCGGCACGTCGAGGCCGTGACAGGCGCCGAGGACACCGCCCATGCCCGGGGCCGGCCAGGTCAGTTCGTAGACGTGGGCGCGGCCACCCCCGGTGGTCTGGGCCTCGGCGAGGTGGAGGCTCGGCATGCGGAACAGCCAGTCGGACAGGACCACTTCGTGCAACTCGTCAGGGCCCGCCGCCGGAAAACCGTCGAGGTAGCGGCGCGCGCCGTCCCGTCCGGGGCCAAAGACCCGCAGCGCGGCCTCCGCCTGTTCCTCCGTCACCTGACCGAGCAGCCCGTCGAGGGCGCTGAGCAGCCGCTGCTCGTCACGTGTGTGGCCGACGAGGAGCTCGATGCCGCGCCCCGCGCCGTCGGCCAGCGCCTGCCACGGAGTGACCGGCAGCGCATCCCCCTCGACGACCGGCGAGAACGCGATCGACCTGTGCGCCACCTGACCCCAGCGATCCGCCCACTGCCCCATCTTGGCGCCGACCGCGTCACCGGCGGCGGACAACCGCGCCGGGTCCACCGCGGACAGGTCGCCCACCGTGGGCCGCAGCCCCAGCTCGGTGGCGCACGCCGCGGTGATGTCGGCGGCCAGCTGCGGCGAGAAGAACGTGCCCTGCACACTCTGCGCCACGGCCCGGCCGAAGAGCCCGGCCGCGCGCGGCACAGCAAGGAGCGCGGCGACCGATCCGGCGCCCGCCGACTGTCCGAAGACCGTGACGCGGGCCGGGTCGCCGCCGAAGGCACGGATGTTGTCACGCACCCACTCCAGGGCTGCGACCTGGTCGAGCAGCCCCCGGTTGGCGGGCGCCCCCTCGATCTGCCCGAAACCCTCAAGACCCACCCGGTAGTTGAACGTCACCACGACCACGCCGCCGTCACGCGCGAGGCGGCCGCCGTCGTACTCGGGAAGGCCGGACATGCCGATCGTGTAGGCACCGCCCTGGATCCACACCATCACCGGGAGCCCCGCTCCCGGGCCGGGCTCGGGCGACCAGACGTTGACCGTCAGCCAGTCGTCGCCCACCACGTCCCGCGCCAGCGCGTCCATGCCGAAGTGGCCGCCCTGAGGGGGCGGCGGCCCGTACGACTCCGCCGGCCGCACCCCGTCCCATCCCCGCGCCGGCCGCGGCGCGGCGAAACGCAGCGGGCCGACCGGCGGCTCGGCGAACGGGATGCCACGGAAGACCGCCACCCCCGCCTCCCGAGTGCCGCGCAGCGCTCCGGCCGCCGTGTGTACCGTCGTGTCAGCGGTCATCACCACTCCCTCGCCAGGCAGCCGGGAACGCGAGCAGGAGGCGTCGCGCAGCCCCGGACACTCGGGAGCATCCCGCCGATTCCGGCTGCCGCGCCAACCATTTACGGGCGAGGCTGCGAGGCAGGCACGACCACGCCCTCGGGTGGGGCGTCCGTGCATACGAGTGAGGCGCGTGATGGACTCGGGGCATGGTTGTGAAGGCTCTCATCGTCGTCGACATGATCAACATGTACGACCACCCCGATGCGGAAATTCTCCGCAGGTCGGTCGAGGAAGTGCTGCCGAACGTCCGCAGGTTGATCGAGCGGGCGCGGGCCGAGGACATCGTGGTGATCTACGCCAACGACAACTTCGGTCAGTGGCGCTCCCACCATGACGAGCTCCTGGACATCGTCCTGAGCGGCCCCCATGCCGATCTGGTCGCTCCGATCCGTCCCAGGAACGACTCGCTCTTCGTGGTGAAGGCCCGGCACTCGATCTTCTACGACACCCCACTGGAGTACCTCCTCCGCCAGCGCGACATCGATTCCGTGCTCCTCTGCGGCCAGGTGACCGAGCAGTGCATCCTCTACTCGGCACTCGACGCCCACATCAGACACCTGGATGTGGTCGTGGCCGAGGACGCCTGCGCGAGCATCCACAGCGACCTCGCCGCCGCCGCGCTGAAGATGATGGAACGGAACATGCAGGCACGCCTGGTCCGTTCCACCGACGACGCGCTGTTCGGGCCCGAATGAACCCGCTGGACGAGCTGGACGCCCGCATCGCGGGGTGCGCCGCCTGCCCCCGGCTGGTCGCGTGGCGGGAGGAGGTGGGGCGGGTCAAGCGGGCCGCCTTCATGGACTGGACGTACTGGGCAAGGCCGGTGCCCGGGTTCGGACCGCCGGACGCCTCGATGATCGTCATCGGGCTCGCGCCCGCGGCGCACGGCGGGAACCGGACGGGCCGGATGTTCACGGGCGACCGTTCCGGAGACGTCCTCTACCGGGCGATGTACGAACTGGGCCTCGCGTCGAGCCCGCTGGCAGTGTCCATGGACGACGGCCTGACACTGCGTGGGGTGCGGGTGACGTCGCCGGTGCACTGCGCACCGCCCGAGAACAAACCGACCCCCGGCGAGCGCGACATGTGCAGGCCGTGGCTCGTGCGGGAGCTGGAGCTGCTGGGACCGCGGCTGCGGTCGGCGGTGATTCTGGGCGCGTTCGGCTGGCAGGCCGCCTTGCCCGCGTTCGCGGCGGCGGGGTGGCGCGTGCCGAAGCCGCGGCCGCGCTTCGCCCACGGAGCGCGGGTGACGCTGGAGCGCGAAGTGGCGCAGTCAACCGGCAGCCGCTCGGAGGCCGTCGCACCCGGGGAGTCCGAGCCGGGCCCTGTCACCCTGTACGGCTGCTTCCACGTCAGCCAGCGGAACACGTTCACGGGCCGGCTGACTCCGGACATGCTCAAGGACGTCCTGCGGGAGGCGGCGGGCGAGGCGGCCATTCCGCCGTACGCACGAGCGGATGGGCGGCACTGATCGGCCTGGCACGCGCCACCGATGACCTCAGCCGCCCTCGACCCCGGTCGAGTCGTGTGCCGAACCGACCGGCTTCGACTCCGGTGAGCCGCGCTGGCGCAGATAGACGGAGAAGATGGCCATCGACCCGACGGCGAGGAGTTCGGACTGCCAGTTCTGCAGCGTGCGGTTCCAGAAGTCCGCGGCGCCCAGGTACTGGAACCAGCTGATCGGCGCCTGGAGTTCGCGTAGGTGCTCCTCGTTGTACGCGGCCACGCCGGTGATCGACTGTGCCAGCCAGGAGAGCAGGAACACGGTGCACATAAGGGTGCCGAGGGACCGGGAGTACCAGGCCTGGCGCACGCCGCCCGCGGATGCCCAGCGCGGTGAGTCGGGCTTCGCGTGCCGGCCGACCTTCTGGTCCTTGTCCGCCTCCACGCCCGCCTTGCCGAGCTCCTTGGACTCGGGCGACCCTCGCTGGAGCAGCCAGACCGTGCCGAAGATGTAGAGGAAGAACTGCAGGTACTCGGACTGCCAGTTCTCCGTCACGTCCACGGCGAAGTCGGAGGTGAGGAGATAGCCGCCGAAGCTCACCGGCTGCAGTTGCTCGGCGACGAGGTGGTTGTTGAAGTCGGCGTGCCCGGCGATCGCCTGGCCGGCCAGGGAGAGGAGGAATCCCGTGCCGAACACCAGGGTCAGTCCGTTGTCGCGCAGAAAGCGCCCGACGCGCGTCATCGCTGCATCAGCCCCAGCGTGATGCAGTAGGCGAGGCCTCCGGTCACCATCAGGAGATACAGCGTGAACAGCGCCCGCACCCGTCAACCGCCCTTGATCAGACACTGATACGGCATGGCCGGGCGCTCCGTGCAGCCGGCCGCCGTGACCTTCCATCCGCCGGGGAAGGACGACAGGAAGAGCGTGTCGCGGTTCGTCACGACACGGGCCTGCCGCCCGTACACATCGACGACGCGCGCCTCGTCCGCCGTGCCCGCCTCGGGCAGCCCCGCGTCGGACAGGGCGCGTGGGCACGGCAGTTCGGCGTTCTGCTCCAGCTCGTCGCGGGTCCCGGGGGCGAGCGCCGCGCAGCCCCGCGTGGTGTCCGTCGTACGGAGGCTCTCCTGGAAGCGGAGCACCGCCGCGGATGCGGAGTCCTCGCGCTCCTGGACGCTGCCGCAGCCGCTCAGGGATGCCAGCAGCACCGCCACGAGCACCACCGGTCCCGCTCCGCGCATACCGCGCACCAGATCTGCTCTCCTTCGCGGGCCGCCGGTCTCCGAGTCGTCGCACCGGGGCGGTGATCCGCGCGGGTACGAGCTCTGCCGACGATGCCGCACACCTTCCCGGCGGGCGGAACCCGCGCATCCGACACGCTGTGGCAGCCGGTCCGATTCATCGTGGCGGCCTAGAGCACCTGCCCGCGGGCCGTGTGAGAGCCGTCCAGAACGGCGGAAGCCCCCGCACGGGAGTGGGCGGGGGCTTCGGCTTCGGCGGAGCCGGTCAGGTGTCGCGGCGCTTCATGGAGTCCCGCGTTTCCTGGGCGCGGTCGCGGGCGTCGCCCATGGCCTTCTTGGCCTCGCCCTTCGCCTGGTCCACCTTGCCCTCGGCCTGCTTGCCACGGTCACCCGTGACCTTGCCGGTCATCTCCTTGGCCTTGCCCTTCATCTTGTCCATGCCGCCCTTGTCAGCCATGACCACTCCTTTGTCGATACAGCGCCCACCGGTCTCACACACGGTGTCGGCCTCTGCGTTCAACGTAAGCGGGACACGGACACCCCGCCCGTCCAGCCGTCACACACGGTCACCACGGGCCGGGTCAGTCCAGGCAGAATTCGTTGCCCTCGGGGTCGGTCATCACGATGAAGCCCGCACTCATCGGGGGAGCGGGCTCGTCGCGACGCACCCGCTTCGCCCCCAGCGCGACGAGGCGGTCGCACTCGGCCTCAAGGGCAGCCATGCGCTCCTCTCCCTCAAGTCCGGGAGCCGCACGGACGTCGAGGTGGACGCGGTTCTTGGCGACCTTGTCCTCCGGGACCTGCTGGAAGAACACGCGTGGGCCCTGCCCTGCCGGGTCCTCGATGGCCGACTTCGAGTTGCGCTGGTCCTCCGGTACGCCGATCCGCGCGAGGAAGTCGTCCCATGCCGCGAGCGCGTCGGCGCCCTCCGGCAGGTCCACCCCGGGCGGGCCGGGGTGGACGTAGCCCAACACGTCGCGCCAGAAGGACGACAGCGCCCGCGGGTCATGCGCGTCGAAGGTGACTTGGATGTGGCGGCTCATGGGATTGCTCCGTTCGTGGCGGTATTCAAGCGGGGGCATTTCTTGCCGATCGGCGCACGCAGCCCAGCGTCTCCGAGGCGCCGCGCGGGCGCACGCTCGGCTGCGTTCATGAAGCCACCGTGACACCCCTGGCGGACAGGATCGGTCCGCCGGCTCCGTCGGCTCTGGCAGGCTGAGCGGCATGGACGGGGCACGCGATGACGAACTGGGTACGACGGAGCGGGTGCTCACCCTGCTCGGGCTGCTGCAGCAACGCCGGGTATGGACCGGCCCCGAACTCGCCGACCGGCTCCGGGTCACGCCGCGCACCGTACGGCGTGACGTCGAGCGGCTGCGCACGCTCGGCTATCCGGTGCACGCGGGCCAGGGCGTCGGCGGTGGCTACCGGCTCGGCGCGGGGCGGGACCTGCCGCCGCTGCTCCTCGACGACCAGGAGGCGATCGCCACCGCGGTCTCGCTGCTCGCCGGTGCGGGAGGAGCGGTGGCCGGCGCAGGTGACGCCGCACTCCAGGCGCTGACCAAGCTCGACCAGGTGCTGCCCGCCCGGCTGCGGCACGAGGTGCGCGCGCTCTCCGACTCGGTGGAGTTCTTCGGCGGAGGCCGCGCGCCCGTCGACCCCGAAGTGCTCATGACGCTGGCCAGAGCGTGCCGCGACGAGGTCGAGGCCGGATTCGACTACCCCTCAAGGGGCGAGGTGCGACGGCGGCGGGTCGAGCCCTACCGCCTGGTCGCCTCCGACCGGCGCTGGTACCTCCTCGCCTACGACCTCGATCGCGACGACTGGCGCAGCTTCCGCGTAGACCGGATGACCGACGCGTCCGCACGGACCTTCCGCTTCCGCCCGCGCGCCGCGCCCGACGCGGCGGCGTACGTACAGGAGGGGGTGGCCAGTCGGGTCTACTCGCACCGGGCGCGTTTCCTCGTGCACGCGCCGGCCGATACGGTGCGCGGGCAGATCCCGGCGTCGGCGGCGGTCGTACGACCGCGGGGGAGCGACCTCTGTGAAGTGCTCAGCGGGGCCGAGCGCCTGGACGCCGTGCTCATGCACATGCTCCTGCTGGGGCACGACTTCGAGGTGCTCGACCCTCCGGAGCTCGGCGAGCGGTGCCGCGCCTTGGCGGAGAGACTGCTGTCGGCCGGAGCGACGGCCCCTCCGTCGCCGGACACCAAGAAGCCCTGAACCGCGGCCACTTCGGCGCCATGCGGAGCCGGCGGTACGTGTCCCGCACGGCAGCAGGCCGCAGAAGACGTCGTCGAACGCTGACCTGTCAGGCTTCGCGCCACCAGTCTGGTCCTTGGGCATGGCCGCGTGAGGCTACCCGGCCGCGCGCTTCCCGAATACGGCTGTCAGGCGACGGAAGTGGCACGCGCGGGGTCGGTCAACCGCGCGGCGGCACACAGGACATCGGCGCCGACGATCGGCAGCCGGTGAACGCAACTCTCGTCGCACCCGTATCTAGGACCGGACATGTCCCCGGCTCCGGCCGGTGACCGCATTCGGTATCCCCCACAGGAGGCGACGAGTTGAGGCACAAGCGAATACCCAAGCGAAAGGCTGTGCTGGCAGGGGCTGCGGCATTGGGCATGGTCGCGACGGCCGTCCTGCTGCAGCAGGCCAACGCCTCGCAGTCCGGGTCGGAGACCGCTGAAGGGGCCGCCGCCAAGAGGCTCAGCGCGGCGTCGGCGACGAAGCTGGTCGAGCCGTTGGCCTCGCAGCTCGGCGACGCCTACGCGGGGGCGTACTACGACGAGGCGAAGCAGCAGCTCGTCGTCAACGTCGTGGGCGACGACAACGCGGTGAACGTCCAGGTGAAGAGAGCTGGAGCGGTGGCGCGGAGCGTCGACAACAGTGCGGGCGAACTGGGCTCCGCCACAAAGACGTTGGCGAGTCGCGCCACCATGGCGGGAACCGCGTGGGCCACGGACCCCAAGACCAACCAGATCGTGGTCACGGCCGACCGCACCGTCACCGGCGAACGCTGGGACAGGCTCGAAACGACCGTCGACTCACTCGGCTCAGGAATGGCCCGCATCCAGAAGTCCGCGGGAGAGTTCAAGCCCTTCGCCGCGGGCGGTGACGCCATCTTCGGAGGCGGCGCACGCTGCTCGCTCGGCTTCAACGTGACGACCGAGGACGGAAGCCCCGGCTTCCTCACCGCGGGGCACTGCGGGGTGGCCACCGACAGCTGGTCGGACGCCCAGGACGGCGCGGCCATCGGCACCGTCCAGGCCGCGACGTTCCCGGGGGACGGCGACTTCGCCCTTGTCACGTACGACGATCCGGCGACGGAGGCCCAGAGCACGGTCAACACGGGCGACGGCCAGAGCACGGAGATCGTGCAGGCCGCCGAGGCGGCGGTCGGGCAGGAGGTGTCCCGCATGGGCAGCACCACCGGGCTGCAATCCGGCGCCGTGACCGGCCTCAACGCCACGGTGAACTATCCGGAAGGCACCGTCAGCGGGCTCATCCAGACCGATGTCTGTGCCGAACCGGGAGACAGCGGGGGCTCGTTGTTCACCGCCGACGGAAGCGCGATCGGCCTCACTTCGGGCGGCAGCGGCGACTGCACAGCGGGCGGGGAGACCTTCTTCCAGCCCGTGACCACCGCACTCGCGGCGGTCGGGGCGGAGATCGGCGCGGGCGGCAACTGAGGTCCGCGCGGAGCTGATTGAGGCGCCGCGGTGGACACCTGCCGGTGATCACTCCGCGGCGCCGGTCAGCTGCCGGGAAAAAGAGGAGCCCACGGCAGGGCCGTGCGCCATGAAGGGCCGTCGCGCATCCAGTCCGCGATGACATCGGCGACCGGCTGCACCCCGATCACATCGCCCCGCGAGGGGACGTGAGCCTGGAAGTGCAGCTCGTTGCCGCCCTCCCGGTACTCGACCTGATGGCTGATGTCCTCGTTGAGGTACACCTGCATGAAGTGCTGGCCGTCCGGCAGCCGGTCGGTGCGTTCGATGATGACGAACGGGTGGCTGAGGTTCATGTCGGCGAGCAGGTCGTGCACTTCGTCGTCGGTGGGGGCGTCGATCGACTTCCCGCCGGCTTCACTCGCACGGAACAGCGGCTGGGTCATGCGATCAACTGTACGTGCCGGGTGGTGGGCGCCGCGGGCCAGCGGGCGGCCGGTGAAGTCCTGCCGACGGGGGCCGCGGGTCAGGAGGTCTGAGGCCCGGGCCAGGGGTGGTGCTGACGCCACCGCCCATGACCTGCGTCAGTCGACCGGCCTGCCGGGCTGATCGTGCGTGGAGCAGTGGATGCCGCCGCCACCGGAGGCGATGGCGTCGATCCGGACCGGCACGATGTCGCGCTGGGGGAAGTGCTCCCGCAGGATGCTCCGGGCGCGGCTGTCGGCCTTCCGGTCCCCGAACCTGGGCATGAACACGGAGTCGTTGGCGACGTAGAAATTGGCGTACGTCGACACGAAGTCGTCACCCTCACCGGTAATCCTGTCCAGGTCGGGCTGCGGCAGATCGATGACCTCGAAGGACCGTCCCCTGGCGTCCGTCGCCTCGCTGAGCACGGCCTTCGCCTGGTCGGCCGCGCGCGACCAGGAGTCGGCGGGCGTGCCGGGGAAAGCCCGGTCGAGGAGCACCACACCGGGCGCGGTGAAGCGCACGAGGCTGTCCACGTGCGCGTCGGTGATGTCCTCGCCGCGCACTCCGGCCAGCCAGATCACCTTCTTGATGCCCAGCGTCCGCTTGAGCTCGGCCTCGATCTGGTCCCGGCTCTTTCCGCGGTTGCGGTTGTCGTTGACGATCGAGCTCTCGGTGATGAGGAGAGTGCCCTCGCCGTCGGTCTCGAAGGAGCCGCCCTCGGAGACCAGGGGAGCCTTTCTGCGCGGGATGTCGTACTTCGACAGGAGGGTGCGGCCCACGCGGGCGTCGTTCGTGTGCTCCTGCTTGTCACCCCACCCGTTGAAGTTGAAGTCGACGCCGACGACACCGCCGTCCTGCTCCACGAACACGGGCACGGTGTCGCGGGCCCACAGATCGTCGATGACCAGAGGGATCACCTCGACGTCGCGCCCGCAGGCCTTCTGGGCGGCCTTCTGCTGCTCGGGCCCGGCCATCATCACGACGTACTCGTACTCCGCGATGGTGCGGGCGACGCGCGCGATGTCCTCGCGGACGTAGGGGAGGTCGTCGCCCCACACCGACTCCAGGGCGGGCCACGACATGAAGGTGCGCGCGTGACTCTCCCACTCGGCACCCATACGCAGCCCCTCGCTCGTCGTGCCCACTTCACCCGCGGTCCTGGCGCTCCCGGCCGGCTCGTCGCCGGGCCCGCACGCCGAGGCTCCGAGGACCGCGGTGCCGATACCGGCGAGCGCGCGGAGGGCCGAGCGGCGAGAGGGGAGAGGCGGGAGGAAGGAGGAGGAGGGAGACATGGCGGACAGGGGGGTCACGGTGAACTCCGATCATCGTGATGGGGATCCAGTTATCCCGTCTCGACTCTGACACGAACTGAAAATTCAGTCAAAGATGGAGACCTGGACCCATCACGGGTACGGCCGAAGGGCCGGGTAGGGTTCGGATCCATGGCGCCCCGCACTACTCAGATCCTCGAAGCGGCCGCACGGCTCATCGCCCGCCGCGGCGTCCGTGGCCTGCGTGTCGAAGAGCTCGCCGCCGAGGCCGGCGTCTCGACCGGGTTGATCTACTACCACTTCAAGGACCGCACCGGGATCCTGCGCCACACGCTGGAGTTCATCAACGACCGCGCCGAGCGCTACACCACCGGCCGCGCGGCGGACGCCGAACCGCTGGCTCCGCGTGAGGAGCTGGAAGAGACCCTCCTCCTGGAACTGCAGGAATCGCAGGTGGTCAGGGAGAACAGCACCGCCTGGGGCGAACTGCGGGCGAGCGCCGTCTTCGACGAGGTGCTGCGGGAGGACCTCGCCAGGGCGACCCTGGTGTGGGTGCAGGAGGTGGCGGCCCTCCTCGGCCAGGTGCGGCCGACGGCCCCGGCGCCCGCCCTGGCCGCGGCGGCAGAGCGGCTCACCGCCCTGCTCGAAGGGCTCAGCATGCGCTGGCTCAGCGGCGGACTGCGGATCGACCACGCGCGCGACCTGATGCGCGGTGCCATCGACGCCGAGCTGGCGCTGCTGCGGGAGCGGTAGATCCCTACGCTACTGAAAAACTAGTCAAAAACCCTGGCCGCCCGCCTCGGCCGGTGCGCGCCTCAGGCCATGCTCGTCGCGCCGTCCAAGGACTCACGGATGATGTCGGCGTGACCGGAGTGCTGGGCGGTCTCGCTGACGATGTGCATCAGCACCCGGCGGGCCGACCACTGCGCATCGGACTCGAACCACGGGGCCTTCGGCAACGGCCACCCGATGTCCAAGTCGGGCAGAGTGGCGACCAGTTGGTCGGTCCGGCGGGCCACCTCGGCGTACTCGGCCAGTACGCCGGCCAGCGTCTCGCCCGGCAGCATCCGGAACCCGTCGGACCGGCTGGCCCAGTCGGCCTCGGTCATGGATGTGAAGTCCGCCATCGTCGACGGGCCGTCCAGGATGAAGTCCACCCAGGACCGCTCGACCTCGGCGACGTGCTTGATCAGACCGCCGATGCACAGCTCGCTCGCGGTGGTCCGCAGCCCGGCCTGCTCGTCGGTGAGATCACGGGCGGTGAAGCGCAGGAATTGCCGCTGATGGGCCAGCGCCTCCAGCCATTCGGCACGCTCACCAGTGACGGCCGGGGTCTCCGCCACGTCGGGAGTGGTGTTCAGCTCGTTCGCAGCCATGGTCTCCGCCTTCCGGTGTTCCTGTCCTGCCGGTCAAGGAACACGCTATGAGGCGTATAGGCCAGATGCTGTCCTATATGGATTCATTACATGTAGGTCGCCACCCTCGCCCACGCCACTGGGGCCGCGCCGGCCGGGCGTACCTGGGGGTAGCCCTACCCGGAGCCGGGCGGCTAGCAGGATCGTCCCGGGCAGCGGCCTCCGGAAATGCTGGGACCGGCAGATGCCGCTGGTTTTCCGACATTCCGTAGGAGTTGGCTCGTGCGTGAGCAGGTATGGCAGACGTCCCGTTCTTCCCGGCCCCAGAGGGGGCAGAGGGGGCTGCCGCCCAGGCGGCAGAGCGGTCTGCGCAGAGCCGTTCCGGCCGCGGCCGTGGTGGCCGTCGGCGTCATGACGATGGGTGCCCTCGCGCCGCCCGCGGCGTCCGCCGCCCCCAGGCCGGACGCCGTGCGACAGGGCGTGAACTCGCTGGTGCACTCCGCTGGCCTGCCCGCCGCGCTGGCCAGCGCCCAGGACCGCGAGGGCCGCACCCGCACCTACACCGCGGGGGTCGGCGATCTGGCCACGGGCGCGAAGGTGCCCAGGGACGGGCGGGTGCGGATCGGCAGCAACACCAAGACGTTCACCGCGGTGGTCGTGCTGCAACTGGTCGGCGAAGGGAAGATCCGCCTCGACGCCCCGGTCGAGACCTATCTCCCGGGTCTCGTACGAGGCGATGGGATCGACGGGCGCCGCATCAAGGTCCGCCAGCTCCTCCAGCAGAACAGCGGACTGCCCAACTACAGCAACTACCTCGGGGACGACGTCCGTTACTTCGAACCCCGTGAGCTCCTCGACATCGCGCTGCGGCACAAGGCCGGCTTCGAGCCCGGGAAGAAGTGGGAGTACAGCAACACGAACTACGTGCTGGCCGGTCTGATCGTCGAGAAGGTCACAGGCCGCCCCCTCGCCAAGGAGATGGACCGGCGCATCATCAAGCGCATCGGGCTGCGCCACACATACTTCCCGGCCCCCGGCGACGCGACCATCCGAGGCCCCCACCCTCACGGCTACTACCGGGATTCGGCCGGCGCGCCTCTGCAGGACGTCACGGAGATCGACCCTTCCTGGGGGTGGGCCGCAGGCGCCTTGGTCTCCACCAACTCCGACCTCAACCGTTTCTACTCCGCGCTTCTGTCCGACCGCGGCCGCCTCCTCGCACCGGCCCAGCTCGCCGAGATGCGCGGTTCGACCCTCCCCGCCGAGGACACCTTCGGCCCCGGCGCCCGCTACGGCCTGGGAATCGTGAGCAAGCCGCTTCCGTGCGGTGACGGCCTCTACTGGGGCCACGGCGGCAGCTTCCCGGGATACGAGACCCGAGGCGGAGCCACCGACGACGGCCGCGCCGCCAACGTCGCGGTGACGATGCAACTGAACGACGAGGCGGGCAGGGAGCGCGTCGACAAGGTCGTGAACGAGGCC
Organism: Streptomyces sp. BA2; assembly: GCF_009769735.1. NCBI lineage: Bacteria > Bacillati > Actinomycetota > Actinomycetes > Kitasatosporales > Streptomycetaceae > Streptomyces > Streptomyces sp. BA2. Next base: position 962,966 of record NZ_WSRO01000002.1, on the reverse strand, counting down.
CTTTGCCGCTGAACCAGGCAGCCTGAGCGGCCTGAGTGGAGGCGGCCGCTCCGCTGAGCCCGTACCGGATCAGGAGCTCGCTCAGCGCGGGGCGGCCGACTCCTCGGCCGCCGTGCGCAGTGTTTTTGACGACAGCTCACCGAACCGCGGCCCGGCCCCGTACCGCCCCACCGCCACCGCCACCGCCTCCGCGTGAGCGGACCTGATCTTCGCGCTGCGCTCCCGGGCGACTCGGGTTAGTTTGATCACGTTTTTCCGACTTACTCCTTCTGTCCTGCTCCGTGTGGGGCGGAAGGGGAGCCCTACTGCGTGTAGGGGGAAGGCAGGCGATGGTCAAGACCCTGAGCGTCCCGCTCGCCGTACTGGAGAGGCACGGCCCGACGCCGGCCGTCCGCACCCCGCGACGCACCGGAGGCCAAGGCTGGCCGGCCGCCGTGGCGGTGGCCTTCACGCTGGCCCAACTGGTCCTCGTACGGCCCGGAATGGGGCTCGGATGGGACGAGGCGGTGTACGTCAGCCAGGTCAGCGGCCATGCCCCGGCGGCGTTCTTCAGCGCACCCCGTTCCCGAGGCATCTCCCTGCTGGTCGCGCCCATCGCCTCGTGGTCGTCGTCCACCTCACTCCTGCGGATCTATCTGGCTCTGCTGTCCGGCCTCGGCCTCTTCCTGGCGCTGCGCGTCTGGCGTGGTCTCTTCCCCCAACGGGTGGTGGTTCTGGCCGGCGTCCTGTTCGCGACGCTGTGGGTGACCGTCTTCTACGGCCCGGAGGTCATGCCCAACTACTGGGTCGCGATCGGCGCCCTGGCCTGCGTCGGATGCTTCCTGCGTGCCCAGGCCGACCGCCGCGACCGGGCCGCGCTGTGGGGCGCGGGCGCGAGCGCGGCGCTGCTGGCGTGGATGCGGCCCACCGACGCCGTCTGGGTGGTCATCCCGCTGTTCGTTCTGCTGGTGTGCGTCCGCCAGTGGCGGCGACCGCGGCTCCTTGCGGCGCTCGTCGTGGGGCTCGGGACGGGGGCTGTCGGCTGGGTGGCCGAGGCGTACGTCAGTTTCGGCGGCCTGGGTGAGCGCCTGGCCGACGCCTCCCGGATCCAGGGCGGCCTCGGCTGGAACATCGCCGTCCTGGACCAGCTGCGCAGCCTGGGCGGCCAGACCCTGTGCCGCCCGTGCAGCAACTCGCTCCCCTCCCCGGAGCTGATCGCATGGTGGTTCGCCCTGCCGCTGCTCGCCGCCCTGGGGCTTGCCGTCGCGGTCAGGGGCCGACGCACCGCGCGCACGCTCCTGCCGCTGGCCTGCGCCGCGACGGCGAGCGCCCCGTACCTGTTCATGATCGGTTACGCCGCGCCGCGCTTCCTGCTGCCGTTCTACGCGCTGCTGGCCATCCCGGTCGCCGACGCCCTCATTCACCTGGTCACCAGCGCGCGCCAAGCGTGGCGGCCGGTGGCGCTGACGTTGGCGGCGCTTGCCTTCGCCGGGCATGTGGCCGTGCAGTACGCGGTACTTGAGGACGCCGTGGCCCGTTCCACCGCCGGCCGGCAGGAGTGGGCCCGCACGGCAGCCGAGCTTCACCGACTCGGCGTACGGCCGTCCTGTGTGCTCAACGGACACGAGGCGCTCCCGATCGCCTTCTACGCCGGGTGCTCCTCCGCGCAGACCCAGGGGCACAACGCCAGCACCACCAGGGCGGACCTCCTTCGGACCGCACAGCGCACGCCGACGGCCACCCTCGCCACGGTGGAGGACGGGCCGCCGGGGTACGCGCGCGGCTGGGCGTCCCATCGGTTCGGTGACCTGAGCATCCATGTGGGACCTGCGGTGCGGGCAGGCAGTCGGGGGTGACGTCAGCCGGGCACCTGACACCCGTAGGGGCATATGAGCTCTTTTTGGCATATCAGCTGTTTGCGCCTCGTGGTGTCGGGTACCCCGGGATGGGGCCGGAACGCGGCGTTCCGGCCTGTGTCCCAGCTGCCCTCACTCGTCGCTCTGGAGAGTTCATGTCGGATCAGCGCAAGAGTTCGTTCGCGACCGTGAGCCCGTACACGGGGGAGACCCTCGTGGAGTTCCCGGTCATCGAGGGCGAAGAAGTCGATGCCACGCTTGAGACCGCGGGCCACGCGTTCGACGCCTGGCAAAAGCGCCCGATCGAGGAGCGCGCTGCCGTCGTCGGACGCGCGGCCGACCTGATGAAGGAACGCAAGGAAGAGCTGGCTCAGCTCATCACCCTGGAGATGGGCAAGCTCATCTCGGAAGCGCGCGGAGAGGTGGACCTCGCCGCGTCGATCCTGGAGTACTACGCGCGGCACGGCCCGGACTTCGCCGCGCCCGAGCCGCTGGACTTCGAGGGGGAGGGAGAGGCGTACCTCGTCAACGCCCCCCTCGGCGTCCTGCTGGGCGTCATGCCGTGGAACTTCCCGCTCTACCAGGTGGTCCGTTTCGCCGGGCCGAACCTGGTGCTCGGCAACACCGTGCTGGTCAAGCACGCCGGCATCTGCCCGCAGTCCGCACTCGCCCTGGAGACCCTCTTCCGCGACGCCCAGGCCCCCGTAGGCGTCTACACCAACCTCTTCGTGAGCCACGAGGAGATCTCGCGCATCATCGACAGCCCGGTGGTCCGCGGAGCCTCCCTGACCGGCAGCGAGGGAGCAGGGGCCCAGGTCGCCGAACGGGCCGGGCGGAACATGAAACCCAGCCTGCTGGAGCTCGGCGGCAGCGACGTCTTCATCGTTCTCGACGGCGAGAATCTCGAGCGCACGATCGGGGCCGCGGTGGCGGGCCGGATGGCGAACACCGGCCAGAGCTGCGTGGCCTCGAAGAGGTTCATCGTGATGGACGACGTGTACGACGACTTCGTCGACGGGCTGCGTCGCGAGTTCGAGGCGCTGCGGCCGGGCGACCCCGCGGACGAGGCGACCACCCTGGGCCCGCTCTCCTCCGAGCAGGCGGCTGCGGACCTCGCCGACCAGATTCGCGAGACGGTGGACCAGGGCGCGGAACTTGTCACCGGCGGGCATCGCATCGACCGTCCGGGCGCCTTCGTCGAACCGACGATCATCACCGGCGTCAAGCCGGGGATGCGCGCCTACGCCGAGGAGCTCTTCGGGCCCGCGGCCGTCATCTACCGCGTCGCCGACGAGGACGAGGCCGTCGCCCTCGCCAACGACAGCCAGTACGGCCTCGGCGGGTCCGTGTTCTGCGCGGACGTGGAGCGGGGCCGCCGGGTGGCGGAGCGCGTGGAGACCGGCATGGTCTGGGTGAACCACCCCACCTCGACCCAGCCCGACCTGCCGTTCGGCGGAATCAAGCGCTCCGGCTACGGGCGCGAGCTCTCGAAGCTCGGCATGCGGGAATTCGTGAACCGTAAGCTCGTGCGGATCCTGCCGCCCGACGCGGAGTTGAGCGGAATCGCCGGCTGAGCGACCCGCCCTCCCGCACGTCTCGCACATCCGCGGCGGGACAAGCCCTGACCACCAGCAATACAAGGAGCCATCGTGACCGCAGTACCCGACATCACCCTCAACAACGCAGTGCAGATCCCCCAGCTCGGCTTCGGCACCTTCCAGATCGAGCCGGAGGAGACCAGGGAGACGACACTGGCCGCGCTGGAAGCCGGCTACCGGCACATCGACACGGCCGAGATGTACGGCAACGAGAAGGAGGTCGGCCAGGCGGTCCGTGACTCCGGCATCGACCGCGCCGACATCTTCGTGACCAGCAAGCTCAACAACGACGCCCACGCGCACGACGACGCCCTCAAGGCGTTCGACCGCACCATGGACGACCTGGGCCTCGACTACCTGGACCTCTTCCTCATCCACTGGCCGCTGCCCGGCAAGGGTGACTTCGTGGAGACCTGGAAGGCCCTGGAGGAGATCTACCGCTCAGGGCGGTCCAAGGCCATCGGAGTCTCCAACTTCCAGCCCCACCACCTGCGCCGGCTGCTGCAGGGCAGCGACGTGGTGCCAGCGGTCAACCAGATCGAGGTGCACCCCTACCTCACCCAGGACGACGTCAGGGCCTTCGGCGCCGAGCACGACATCGCCACCGAGGCCTGGTCGCCCATCGCGCAGGGCAAGGTGCTCGACGACCCCGCCATCAACCGCATCGCGCAGCGGGTGGGCAAGTCGCCGGCCCAGGTGACCCTGCGCTGGCACATCCAGCGCGGAGACATCGTCTTCCCCAAGTCGGCGACCCAGAAGCGCATCGAGGAGAACTTCGACCTCTTCGACTTCGAGCTCAGCGAGGGCGACCTCGGTGAGATCTCCGCGCTGAACCGCGACGAGCGGATCGGCCCGGACCCGGACCGGTTCAACGGCTGATCGCTTCAACGGCCAAGGGCCGTCTCACCCCGTCGTGGGGAAGGCCTGTTCGGTCCAGATGGTCTTGCCGGAGGGGGTGTAGCGCGTTCCCCACCTCTGGACGAGCTGCGCGACGATGAACAGGCCGCGCCCGCCTTCGTCGTCCTCGCCGCTGTGGCGCAGGTGCGGTGAGGTGTGGCCCCTGTCCGCCACCTCGCACAGCAGGGTGCGGTCACGGATGAGGCGTACTTGGACCGGTCCTTCGGCGTACCGGACCGCGTTGGTCACCAGCTCGCTGACGACGAGTTCGGTCGCGAACGTCAGCTCCTCCAGCCCCCATCGGTGAAGCTGCTGGGTCGCCAGATCCCGGGCGCGGCCCACGGCGACGGGTTCCGCGGGCAGTTCCCATTCGGTGACCTGCGAGGCGTCGAGTTCGCGGGTACGGACGAGCAGCAGGGCGGTGTCGTCGGCCGTCGAGCCGCTCGGCAGGAGTTCCGCCACGGCCCGGTCGCAGAGTTCATCGAGCGACGCGTGCCGGTCGCTGAGCACCCGTCCCAAGGTGTCGAGCCCGTGATCGATGTCGCGGTCGCGCGCCTCGACCAGGCCGTCGGTGAAGAGAGCAAGCAGGCTGCCCACCGGCAGCTCGATCTCCATCGACTCGAACGGCAGGCCGCCCAGGCCCAGGGGCGGTCCCGCCGGCAGGTCGGGGAAGGTCGGCCGGCTGTCCGCGGCGACGACCGCCGGCGGCAGGTGACCGGCCCTGGCCATGACGCAGCGCCGGGAGACCGGGTCGTAGACCGCGTAGAGACAGGTCGCCCCGGTGGTCACATCGGCGTAGGTCCCATCCGGTGTTCCCAGCTCGCTGCGCTGCTCCTCCGCCGACTGCGCCACCAGATCGTCGAGCCGCGAAAGGAGCTCGACGGGATCCATGTCCATCTGGGCGAACGCGCGTACGGTCGTGCGCAGTCGACCCATGGTGGCGGCCGCCTGCAGACCGTGGCCGACCACGTCCCCGACCACGAGCCCGACCCGGGTGCCGGACAGGGGGATGACGTCGAACCAGTCGCCGCCGACCCCTGTCTCGTCGTCCGTGGGCAGGTAGCGGTGGGCCAGCTCGACCGCTGACTGCTCGGGCACGTGCTGCGGCAGCAGCTGGCGCTGGAGGGCGAGCGAGGCGGTGCGCTCACGGGTGAAGCGGCGGGCGTTGTCGATGGATACAGCCGTACGGGCGACCAACTCGTCGGCAAGTGCCACTTCGCCGCCGTCGAAGGTGGCCGGACCGGCGCCGTCGCGGATGAAGGTGACGAGTCCCAGGGTGCTGTTCCCGGCCCGCAGCGGCACGACCAGGACCGTGTCGTCGAGCACGAGCCCGCCCGAGGAGAGGCTGCGATACTGCGGCGAACCAGGTGGGTACTCCACGCGTGAATGGTTCACCGGGGGAGCCGGGGAAGCGGGGGGAGCGGGGGGAGCCGGGCGAGGGGGCGAGGCGTCCAGCCCCGGATTCTCCTGCGCGGCCTCCTCGGCCGAGCAGCGGGCGACCCGCACCAGAGACGTCGCCGCCGCGCGGCTCGTGGCCGGAACCTCGCCTTCCAGCACCCCTTGCGCGAGGTCGACCGTCACCGTGGTGGCGAACTCCGGTACCGCCACCTCGGTGATCTTCTCGGCGGTGACCCGCACGTCGAGGGCGGTCCCGATCCCGCGGCCTGCCTCGACGAGCAGGGCAAGACGCCGCTGGGCCTTGTAGCGATCGGAGATGTCGAACGCGTCCTCGCAGACTCCGATGACGCGTCCGTCGGCGTCCTGGAGCCGGTAGTAGGCGCAGGACCAGAGGTGGACCGTCTCCGGGTCGCTGGGGGGCCGGCCCTGGAAGTGCAGGTCCAGGAACGGTTCTCCGGTATCCAGTACGTGACGCATGACCGCTTCGAGCGTGGGCGGGTGCCCCTTCGTCACGAATTTTCCGTCGGAGTACAGCTCATCGGCCCGACGGCCCCGGAACTCGGCGAACGGCCGTCCGATCTCTCGTTCGAACGCCGTGTTGCACCAGGTCAGCCGCAGGTCGTCGTCGTAGATGCCCAGGCCGACGGGTGACTGGGTGGCAAGGCCGTGCAGCAGGGCCAGCCGGGATTCCCACTGCTGGAGATCCTTCAGCTCCGTCGCGACGAGGACGCGCGCCGCCGTGCCGGTGCCCGGCAGGGCGCACACCGCGGTGGCGACGATCAGCTCATGCCCGTCCCGGTGCCGGGCGACACGGATCTCGTTGCCCCGGAACTCAGGAGGCAGCGGCAGAACAGGGGGCTTCGGGCCGGGGGACAGGAACGTGGCAAGGGGCCGGCCGACGATCTCCTGCGGCGGGTAGCCGAGGAGCCGCTCCGCGGCGGGGCTCCACCCGATGACCGTGTCCTGGGCGTCGACGACCGCCGTGGCCGCCCTGGTGACATCGAGGGGACCACGAAAGTCGGCACCTTGCTCCGCGTTCCACGCCATCATGGCACCACACCAGCCCCGTTCATCCCCTACAGAATCCGCTGTCCTCGGGGCAGGCACAACCGCGGTACACCCACTCAACGGAATCGCGGCGGCGCGACAGGCCGTGTCGTGCCGGGGTTCAGCCGCGGGGCGTGCCGATGTTCCGCAGCCACTCCTGGACGTCGGCATCCGCCTTTCGGACCACTTCGCCGCGTAGTCGCGCTGCTTGCGCAGGCCCGTATTCGCCTCCCGGCGGGAGGCCGACCTCTTGACCTTGGTCGCCGCAGCCATTAGTTTGCGGTGGCTGTCGACCTGTCACGACCGAAAGGGGGCGACCAGCGGATGAACACCAGCTCTGATCTTGGTCGCCTCGCCCAGCGCACGGTCTGGGTTCCGGGTCGGATCGCGCACGGCTGCTGAGCCCGCCGTTCCGAACGGGCCGCAGAACCCGCCGTTCCGAACGGGCTGCTGAGCCCGCCGCTCCGAACGGCTGCTGAGCCCGCCGTTCTGATGTGCCCGTCGCCTGTCCGTGGCACATGTGCGCCCGCACGTCCGTGGCACATTCCGGGTTTCCCGTCACCACCTCTCGTCACCACCTCCTGGCACGTAACTGTTGCGTGCCGTTTTGCGCCCGCTTCTCTCACTGGCACCTCTGAGCACAGAAAGCTGCCTGAAATTGGCGAACATGAAGAATCGACCCATCGCGTACCGAAAAGAAGGCCTGGCATGGTAGCGGCGCGGATCACAGTCAACGGGAAAGAAGCACCGATTTCACCGGCTGCACCCCACACCACAACGCTGGACTTTCTGCGCGAGCGTGGTCTCACCGGCACCAAGGAGGGCTGTGCCGAAGGTGAATGCGGCGCGTGTTCGGTCCTGGTGGCCCGTCCCGGGGTGAACAAGCCCACCGACTGGGTGGCGGTCAACGCCTGCCTGGTCCCGGCCGCTGCCCTCGACGGTCAGGAGATCATCACCGCCGAAGGCCTCGCCACCGCAGGCGAGCCCGGCACGCCGCCCACGCTGCACCCGGTGCAGGAGGAGATGGCGGTCCGCGGAGGTTCCCAATGCGGTTACTGCACACCGGGATTCATCTGCAGCATGGCCGCTGAGTACTACCGGCCTGACCGCTGCGCGCACGCGGAACCGGCCGACAGCACCGCCTCGACTCAAAGCACTGACGCCGAGCACGGCCCGAACGGCTTCGATCTGCACGCGCTGAGCGGAAACCTGTGCCGCTGCACCGGCTATCGACCGATTCGCGATGCCGCGTTCGCCGTTGGTACGCCCACCGACGAGGACCGCCTTGCGCGGCGCCGCGAGCAATCCCCGCCCGCACCGGTCGCCACCGAATACACCCAGGGCGACACGACGTTCCTGCGGCCGAGCACCCTGGCGGAAGTGCTGCAACTTCTGCGCGAACGGCCCGACGCGGCGGTGGTCGCCGGAAGCACCGACTGGGGCGTGGAGGTGAACATCCGTTCCCGGCGGGAGAATTGCGTGATCGCTGTCGACCGGCTGCCCGAACTGCGGGAACTGCGGGTCGAATCCGGCCACATCGAGATCGGGGCCGCGCTGACGCTCACCGAGATCGAACGCCGTCTGAACGGCGAAGTCCCGCTGCTGGCAGAGCTGTTCCCGCAGTTCGCGTCCCGGCTCATTCGCAACAGCGCGACCCTCGGCGGCAATCTCGGTACCGGCTCCCCGATCGGTGACAGCCCGCCGGTGCTGCTCGCGCTGGAGGCGTCGGTGCTGCTCGCCGATGCCGACGGCGAGCGCGAGGTCCCCCTGTCCGACTACTTCACCGGCTACCGGCAGAGCGTGCGCCGCCCCGGCGAGTTGATCCGGGCGGTGCGCGTCCCGCTGCCGCTGTCGCCGGTCGTGGGCTTCCACAAGATCGCCAAGCGTCGCTTCGACGACATCTCCAGCGTGGCGGTCGCCTTCGCTCTCGACATCGAGGACGGAATCGTCCGCAAGGCACGGATCGGTCTGGGCGGCGTGGCCGCCACCCCGATCCGTTCCCTCGTCACCGAGGCGGCCCTGGAGGGCAAGCCGTGGGCGACGGAGACCGTCGAGGCCGCTGCCCGGGTGCTGCGGGGCGAGGGCACACCGATGAGCGATCATCGCGCCAGCTCCCTCTACCGTTCCGCGATGCTCGGCCAGAGCCTCCTGAAGCTGTACGCGCAGACCACCGAGGCGGTTTCCTCATGAGCCATCTGTCCGAACGCCCCGAAAAGCCCGTCGTCGGCGTGTCGATGCCGCACGAGAGTGCCTTCCAGCACGTCACCGGCACCGCGCTCTACACCGACGACCTGGTCCAGCGCACCAAGGACGTGCTGCACGCGTACCCGGTCCAGGTCATGAAAGCCTGCGGCAGGATCACCGCGCTGCGCACCGGGCCCGCGCTCGCCGTGCCCGGAGTGGTCCGCGTGCTGACCGGAGCCGACGTACCCGGCGTGAACGACGCGGGCATGAAGCACGACGAGCCGCTGTTCCCCGACGAGGTCATGTTCTACGGCCACGCTGTCGCGTGGGTGCTCGGCGAGACCCTGGAGGCGGCCCGGCTCGGTGCGGAAGCCGTCGAGGTGGACATCGACGAACGGCCTTCCCTGGTCACGTTGCAGGACGCGATCGCGGCCGAGAGTTTTCACGGAGCTCAGCCCGTGATGCTGACCGGCGACGTCGACGCGGGCTTCGCCGACTCCGCGCACGTGTTCAGCGGTGAGTTCCAGTTCTCCGATCAGGAGCACTTCTACCTCGAGACGCACGCGGCGCTGGCCCATCTCGACGAGGCGGAGCAGGTGTTCGTCCAGAGCAGCACCCAGCATCCTTCGGAGACACAGGAGATCGTCGCGCACGTACTCGGGCTGCACAGCCACGAGGTGACGGTGCAGTGTCTGCGTATGGGTGGCGGCTTCGGCGGCAAGGAGATGCAGCCGCACGGGTTCGCGGCCATCGCCGCGCTCGGCGCCAAGCTGACAGGCCGGCCGGTCCGGCTGCGGCTCAATCGGACGCAGGACCTGACCATGTCGGGCAAGCGCCATGGTTTCCATGCCAGTTGGAAGATCGGCTTCGACGCCGACGGACGTATCCGGGCCCTCGCCGCGACGTTGACCGCGGACGGCGGCTGGAGCCTGGACCTCTCCGAGCCGGTGGTGGCGCGTGCGCTGTGCCACATCGACAACACCTACTGGATTCCCAACGCGCGCATCGCCGGTCGCATCGCCAAGACCAACAAGGTCTCCAACACCGCCTTCCGCGGCTTCGGCGGACCGCAGGGCATGCTGGTGATCGAGGACATCATGGGCCGATGCGCGCCGCTGCTCGGCCTGGACCCCATGGAGTTGCGGGAGCGCAACTTCTACCAGCAGGGTCAGGCGACGCCGTACGGACAGCAGGTCGTCCAGTACGAGCGGATCGCCACTGTCTGGCAGAAGGTCCAGGAGAACGCCGGTGTCGCCGATCGCAGGCGTGAGATCGCCGCCTTCAACGCCGCGCACCCGCACACCAAGCGGGCACTGGCGATCACCGGCGTGAAGTTCGGCATCTCGTTCAACCTCACCGCCTTCAACCAGGGCGGCGCGCTGGTGCTGATCTACAAGGACGGCTCGGTCCTGATCAACCACGGCGGCACCGAGATGGGCCAGGGCCTGCACACCAAGATGCTGCAGGTGGCCGCGACCACACTGGGCATCCCCCTGCACAAGGTCCGGCTGGCCCCGACGCGCACCGACAAGGTCCCCAACACCTCCGCCACCGCCGCAAGTGCCGGGGCGGATCTCAACGGCGCGGCGGTGAAGAACGCCTGCGAGCAGCTGCGTGAGCGGCTGCTGCAGGTGGCCGCCACGCAGCTGGGTTCGAGCGCTGCGGACGTGCGCATCGTCGAGGGCGCCGCGCGCACCCTGGGCAGCGACAAGGAACTGGCCTGGGACGACCTGGTGCGCACCGCGTACTTCCAGCGGGTGCAGTTGTCGGCGGCCGGTTTCTACCGGACCGAGGGACTGCACTGGGACGCGAAGACGTTCAGGGGCTCGCCGTTCAAGTACTTCTCCCACGGCGCCGCCGCGGCCGAGGTGGAGGTGGACGGTTTCACGGGCGCGTACCGCATTCGGCGGGTGGACATCGTGCACGATGTCGGCGACAGCCTGTCCCCGATGATCGACATCGGTCAGGTCGAGGGTGGTTTCGTGCAGGGCGCGGGCTGGCTGACACTTGAGGACATGCGTTGGGACTCCAGTGAGGGGCCGAACCGCGGTCGCCTCCTCACCCAGGCCGCGAGCACCTACAAGCTGCCGAGCTTCTCGGAGATGCCCGAGGAGTTCAACGTCACGCTCCTTGAGAACGCCACCGAAGAGGGCGCCGTATACGGCTCCAAGGCGGTGGGCGAGCCCCCGCTGATGCTGGCCTTCTCCGTACGGGAAGCCTTGCGGCAGGCAGCCGCCGCGTTCGGGCCGAGCGGGGTCAGCGTCGAGTTGGCTTCTCCCGCAACGCCGGAGGCGGTGTTCTGGGCGATAGAGGCGGCTCGCCAGAGCGATGCCTCCCGGAACGGGTCCGCGCACGACGGGCTTGCCACCAACGGCCACCCCGGCAAGATCCGAACCGACGCGACAGCGTCAGCGCTGAACGGTGCCTGACATGACGTGGGTCGCCGCGGTCGCGCGGCTACGAGCACGCCGGGAGGCCGGGGTGCTCGTGACCGTCGCGACCGTGCGCGGCCATGCCCCGCGTGACGCCGGAGCGAAACTCGTCGTGGGGCAGACCGAGACGTGGGGCTCGATCGGTGGCGGCAATGTCGAGGCCGTCGCGATCGACCGGGCCCGGGAGATGATCATCGCGTCCAAGCCGGATCCGGAGCTGATCGATTTCGCCCTGAACGACAAGGTGACCAACCAGCACGGCGTGCAGTGCTGCGGCGGCACGGTCTCGGTGCTGCTCGAACCACTGGCGGTGGTACGGGCGGTGGCGATCTTCGGCGTCGGGCACGTCGGCCTCGAACTGGCGCGCATCCTGGCACGCCAGGACCTCGACCTCCACCTGGTCGACAGCCGTGCCGACCTCCTCACCGAGCGGCGGCTGGGTGCGCTGGCGGACGCGGTGGGCCAGGTGCACGTGCATCACACGCCGCTGCTGCCCGAGGAGGTCCTCGCGGAGTTGCCGCGCGGCACCCACGTCCTGATCATGACCCATGACCATGCCGAGGACGCCGCGCTGTGCGACGCCGCCCTGCGCACGACCCATCTCGGCTCCATCGGGCTGATCGGCTCGGCGGCCAAGTGGGCGCGCTTCCGTAAACGCCTCGCCACCGAGGGCGGACACGACGAGGCCACCATCGATCGCATCAAGACCCCGATCGGCCTCGCGGACATCACCGGGAAGGAACCCGCGACCATTGCCGTGAGCGTCGCCGCCGATTTGCTGCGCACGTTCGAAACCGAGGGGAACTGAGGAGCTCACTCTGGCGAAATCCGGAGTCCAGTGCGTCCCTGTTACGGCTTAGCAGTGCTGCTGCTCTGGCTGCTCTCCTCTTGCTGGTTCTTCGGACAGCTCGGGTTGTGGCAGGAACCCGGCTTCCACTGGGGGACGTAGATCCCCATCGTCTTGTGCCGCGTGACTTCCGCGGGCACGGGATTGTGGCAGGCGGGGCAGACGCCATCCGCGGCCTGCGGTGTCTTTGCATGCTCGTCGCTGCGCATATGACCAGAATAAGGTGATTTGCAAGAAAATGGGCAGAATTTTACGAAGGTGGAGTGTCCCGGTCCTCCTCCTGGGGTGGGTCGCTCCGCGGCTCCGGTGCCGGGACGGGGCGTCGAATGCTCAGCGTGACGGCCGCCGCAAGGACGGTGACGATCACCGCGAGGCTGATCGGTGACGGGATCTCCGGGATGCTGCTGCTGATCAGTTTGTGGGACGCCTGAAGGATCAGCTTCACGCCGATGAAGGAGAGGATCAGCGCGAGGCCCTTGCTGAGGTAGTGGAACCGATCCAGAAGGCCGGCGAGCAGGAAGTACAGCGCCCGCAGGCCAAGGATGGCGAACGCGTTGCTGGTGTAGACGATGAAGGCCTCGTCGCTGACCGCGAGGACGGCGGGCACACTGTCCACGGCGAAGATCAGGTCGGCTGCCTCGATCGCGGCGACGACCGCGAGCAGAGGAGTGGCGACGCGCTTGCCGGCCTCTCTCACGAAGAACTTCATTCCGGCGTACTCGTCCCTGACCGGCATTACCTTGCGCAGCAGCCGAACGGCGAAGCTCTTGCCCGGGTCGAAGCTTTCCTCTTCCCCTTTGAGGATCTTGTAGGTGCTGTAGAAGAGGACGGCCGCAAAGGCGAAGAGCACCGCGGTGAACCGGCTGACCACGGCCACGCCGGCGGCCAGGAAGATCCCTCGGAACACCAACGCGCCCATGACGCCGAAGAACAGCACACGATGCTGGTAGGCGCGAGGCACCTTGAAGTAGGCGAAGATCAGCGCGAAGACGAACAGATTGTCGACCGACAGGCTCTTCTCCAGCAGCCACGCGGTGGTGTACTCGACTCCCGGAGTCGTGCCGAGTACGAGGAAGACGACCGCTCCGAAGACGAGGGCGAGGCCGATCCACACGCCGCTCCACGCGGCTGCTTCCTTGAACCCGATGACATGCGCCTCCCGGTGCGCCAGCAGGTCAATGGCCAGCGACACGACCACGGTGACGGCGAACGTCGCCCAGAGCCAGAACGGCACATCGAGCACGGGAGACCCCCTGACACGGGCGGGGGCGGATGGAAGTCTTCCTCTGAACAATTCTGACCCAGCAGTTCACCCTTGTCGCCCGCACCCGGCCCACCGGGCCCACTGGGCCCGCCCGTCTGTGCCGTCCTCAGCGCGCGGTCCGCTCTGCCGCTTCCCGGGTGATGTCGGCGTAGAGGCGGAAGAGAGCCGGGCGCGATTCACCCTGTTCTCGTTCGTGCAGGGCCGCCCAGCACCGGGCGATGAGCTCCCGGGCCTGGGTGCCGGGCCAGGGCTGCGGCAGGAGCTGGGGCGGCAGCAGGGGGTCGGGCTCGATGGCGCGCGTGAGCTCCGCGGCCAGTTCGACCGCGATGGTGAGGAGCGCGGGGGGTGAGAGTTCGGTAGCCCCCGTGAGCAGGGCGAGGCGGGGCTGTGCGATGCGGCTGAGGCGGTGGTAGCGGTCGGCGATCTCTTGCAGGGGCCACAGACGGCGGGCGAGTTCGGCGGGCTCCTGGGTCTCGCCCCTGCGCAGGTCCGTCGTGGTGAGGAGGGTGAGCGCGTCGTGGGCGCCCAGACGGTGGGCCGCTTCTTCGACGTACGGCTCCCAGGTGTTGGCGCAGACGTACAGTCCGCCCTGGAGCGGGGCGCCGCCGAGGTGGACGAGCGTCTCACGCAGGGAGTCCCGGGCCGTGCGCGCCGACTCGGGCACCGCGAAAGCGACCAGGTGCCATACCCCGTCCCAGGGCGCGAGGCCGGCGTCCTGGTGGAATGCGTGCCGGAGGAAGTCCGCGTTGGGGGCGAGGGCACGCGTGGTGTCCTCGGTCGCGTGCAGCCGCGCCTTGCGGCCTCGGCCCTCATGGGTGAACCGTCCTTCGGCCACGAGGCGTTTGACGCACAGCCGCACCTGCTGGTCGCTCATGCCCAGGGTGTTGGCGACGGTGTATAGCTCGTCCGCCGCGACGGTTCCGTCCTCGCGGATCAGCGCGTGGACGAGCATGCGGGTGGGGATCTCGACGTGATCCGGCTCGGCGCTCACAGCTCTGTCATACCTTTCTCTCCGTGCGGTCCGTGCGGTCCGTGCGGTCCGTGCGGTCCGTCCGGTCCATGTGGTCCATGCGTTCCTCCCGTTCCGACGGCGCGGCGCATGGTGGTCACCGCGCCGAACCCCATCAGGCCGCGCAGGTAGGGCGTCCGCTCGGTCCGCACGGGCGCGAAGCCGCGCCGCTCGTACAGGGCCCTGGCCCGCGGATTGGTGTCGATCACGTCCAGTCTGATCTCCCGGCAGTCCTGCTCCGCCGCCACGGCGGCGACTTCCTCGAGCAGCAGGCTGCCGACGCCGCGGCCGCGCATGCCCGGGTCCACGGCTATGCCGTCCATGACGAGCTGGCCGGGGGCCGGGTGGCGTTCGAACAGGGCGAGGAGCAGGACTCGGTGCAGTCCTCGCAGGTGCCCGTACGCGCGCAGCACGCTGGCGGCCGATCCTCCGGTGAGGGCCCGGCCGTCGAGCTGGTAGCCGGCCAGGCCGACGAGCTGCCCGTCCAGCAGCGCGCACACCGCGCGATCGGTGTTGAGGTGGGCGACGATCAAGGGCACCGCCTTCTCCGGCGGGTTCAGAGCGGGGCCGAGTTTGCGCCCGAACGCGTCCCAGTACAGCTCGGCCGCCCGCTGTTCCGCCCCGGCCGGAACGCCCCGCCGGACCGTTACCGCCCCGGTGCCGGCGCTTGTCGCGTCCAGTCCCATGCCGTGCCTCCTCATCGCGTCTCTGACCTCAACTCAAAACTATCACCTTGCCTACGATCGTGGCAGTGCTGATAGTTTCAGTGCTGCGCGCAAACCGAGCAGAGGTGGTCAGATGCCCATGTCTCCCAAGATCCAGCCCCGACGGCGCGGGCTCCGCATAGCCGCATGGTTACTCGTCACCACCCTGGTCGTGGCGGCAGGCCTCGTCGGTGTGGTGCTGTGGCAGAACTCCTACGACATGGACGAGCGGCGAGTCTCGATCCGCCACGGCGGCCACACCCTCAACGGCGTACTGGCCACCCCCAAGGACGGCCGCAAGCGGCACGGCCTGGTCGTGTACGTCCATGGCGACGGCCCCGTCGACGCCACCCACGAGGACGGCTACAAGCCCATGTGGGAAGCGAACGCCAAGGCCGGGTACGCCTCCCTGTCCTGGGACAAGCCCGGAGTCGCGGGCGCCCCCGGCGACTGGCTCGCACAGTCCATGGACGACCGGGCCGAGGAGACAGCTGCCGCCATCGCCTGGGCGCGCGCTCGCCCGGATATCGACGGCGACCGGATCGGGCTCTGGGGCGCCAGCCAGGCGGGATGGGTCCTGCCGAAGGTCGCCGCCAAGACCTCCGTGAGCTTCGTCATCGCCGTCTCACCCGCGATCAACTGGCGCCGGCAGGGCCGCTACAACCTCCTCGCAGAGCTGCGCGCCGACGGCGCGTCGCCGGCCCGCATCAAGGTGGAGGTCACCAAGAGCGACACCACCCGCCGACTCCTCGAACGCCGTGCGACCTTCGAGGAGTACGTCACGGCGATGGGCGGCGACGCGGACGGCATGACCGCCGATCGCTGGGGCTTCATCTCCAAGAACCACACCGCGGACGCGACGCGAGACCTCCGCTCCCTGCGCGGCGTACCGGTGCTGCTGGCGCTCGCGGGCCATGACGTCAACGTCGACACGGCCGACACGGAGCGCGGCTACCGCAAGGTGCTGGGAGCGGACGGCGCACTGACGGTCGATCGCTACCCGGACGCGACCCACTCACTCCTCAAGCAGAACATCGAGCGGTCGGTCCTCAAGACCACGCTCACCGCACTCTTCTCCCCCCGCTCGCTCTTCGCGGACGGATTCCTGGACGGCCAACGAGAGTTCCTCAAGGGCCTCGGCCGAGTCACCAACGCCGCTCCATGACACTCCCGCACGGTCGGCCAAGTCGTGCGGCGCGTCCTATGCCGTGATCATGATTACCGAGTGCTGGATATAAGCGGCAAACCACGTGAAATGGTTTGGCGCGGGCGTGCGGGGTACCTGGCACGCCCAGTGGTCGCTGGCTCACGGAAATCGACAGGCAGGGAGAATTCATGTCCAACAACGCCGATGAGACAGTGGGATCCGTCCTCGTAGGGGTGGAGCAAGGGGATGACCAGCACACAGTCGTGCGATACGCGGCGCGGCACGCATCGCTCCACGGCGGTCGGCTGCACCTCCTGCATGTCGTGGAGGGAACTCCTCCGGCCGGGTCCGCAGCTCCGGCCGGGTCCGCAGCCGAACGGGAACGCCAGACCCTGGTGACGCAAGCGGTGGCGAGGGTCGTGCAACCGATGGTGGAGCTGGTCGAAACGGAGTTCCCCAAAGTCGCGGTGACGGCAGAAGCCGTGACCGGGCAGCCCGCCGGTGTACTCGTGGAACGTTCCGCCGAAGCGGCATGGCTGGTGGTCGGTCACCGCGGCAGTGGTGGATTCCCCCGACTGCCGCTGGGGTCGGTGAGCTGGCAGGTGGCCACCCACGCCTCCTGCCCCGTTGTCGTCATCCGCCCCGGCGCCAGTGCCGCCCGGGAGAACCGGATCGTGGTCGGCGTGGACGTCCGCGACATTCCCCACGAGGCCCTGGACCTCGCCTACGCCGAGGCCCAGGTTCGAGGCGCCGCCCTTCAGATGGTGCACGGCGCCTTTCACCTCGGCGAGATGCCTACCGGGCCGGGCATGGCGGCACCCGACTTCGCGGCTCTCGACGAGAAGGCGCGGCAGGTGCTGAAGGCGGAGGCCGCCAAGCGCCTCGCCCGGTACCCCGACGTACAGGTGGATGCGTACGTCGAGCGTGTTCGGCCCGCGACGGTTCTGGTCGAGGCGTCGCGGCGTGCCGGCCTGCTGGTCGTCGGTTCCCACGGGCGTACCGGGTTGCGGCGGTTGATGCTCGGGTCCGTGAGCGGCGAGGCGCTGCACAGTGCCGAGTGCCCCGTGGCCGTCGTACCGCACGCGCATTGACTGCTACATGTGCGGCTGGTTGTAGTAGCGGGCGAACTGTTCAAGGTAGGTCGGCTCGGTGCTGTATTTGGCCTCGTCGAATTCCGGGGCGTCCTTGATCTGGTCCTTCGTCCGATTCACGTAGACCTTTTCCTCGGCCGTGTCGATGCGGTCGATGGTCCCGGCCGGAAGGAGGACGTGCTTGCCGAAGATCCATGCTCCGGTGTCGACGACGATGTGGGCCGCGTCGACGTCCTCCGAGTGCTTGTCGATCTTGCCGATGTGGCCGTCGGTGGCCTCTACCTTGTAGCCGCTGAGGTCGATCCCCTTCTCGTGGCCCGAGCTGGGGTGGTAGCTCCAGATGCCTTCGCTCACGGAATGGCCTTTCTCGTGTGTGGAGATGCGTCTGCCGAAATCCACCAGTTTGGGCTGAACGTACGTCTGGGGCCGCGGAGCTGCCACCGGGTCGCCTGCGGTTGGCCGCCACATCCTTCGCCCGGCGCACCACCGTCCCCCGCACCCGCACCCGCACCCGGGCCGTCAGGTGATGGGCCGTCGACTTCGACGTCCCGAAGCACCATGAAGGTGGCGACGCCCGTCCGGACCAGTGCGCAACCTGAGCGTCTCGTGATCGTTCAGGAGGGTATGAGGAACACTAAGCGCGTAGTCGTTGCCCTGACCCTTACTGCCGCAGCCCTTTCTGTGGCCGGCCCCGCTAGTGCGGACGGCGGTTCCAGCGGCGAGGGAAGTATCAACCTCCCTGAAAGCCCCGGCGAGGTCGTCGATGGGGTGCGAACGGGTCTTGAGGTGGCGGCAATGAGCTGGGAGCTGGCCCAGGCCCGCGAGAGTTGAGCGCGAGGGGGGCTCATCGCTGACGGGGAACACCGCAGATGCTGCCGAGCGCACCATCCCGCTCGGCGGGGCGGGTGCAGGGCCGGCCTGGTCTTGT
Organism: Streptomyces sp. BA2; assembly: GCF_009769735.1. Classification (NCBI taxonomy): domain Bacteria; kingdom Bacillati; phylum Actinomycetota; class Actinomycetes; order Kitasatosporales; family Streptomycetaceae; genus Streptomyces; species Streptomyces sp. BA2. The sequence continues at coordinate 944,585 of NZ_WSRO01000002.1, read as the reverse complement.
TCGAAGCCGGTACCCGCCGCCGATCGCCGATCGGCAACGCCCGCCCGCCCGCGGATCGGCCTGGTCCGCGGATGGGAATCACGGTTGCGACCGGCTCACTCCGCCACGGGCAGGCACTCGGCGAGGAGGTCGACGATGTCGTGCCAGGCGCGCTCCGCGTGCTGTGGGTGGTAGCCGACGCCGGGGAGCACGTTCTGGTCGACCGGTGGGTGGTGGAAGGCGTGCAAGGCACCGCCGTAGACCACGAGACGCCAGTCGACGCCCGCTGCCTGCATCTCGGCGGTGAACGCCTCCCGTTGCGCGGGCGGCATGATCGGGTCTTCCGAACCGACCCCGGCCCACACGGGGCAGCGTATGCGCGCCGCCTCGCCCGGACGGCCCGTGGTCAGTGCGTTGACTGTCCCGATCGCACGCAGGTCGACGCCGTCGCGCCCGAGCTCCAGCACGATCGCGCCCCCGGTGCCGTAGCCGATGGCGGCGATGCGGTCGGGGTCGGTACGCGGTTCGGCGCGCAACACGTCGAGCGCCGCGTGGCCGATGCCCCGCATCCGTTCGGGGTCGGCGAGCAGGGGCATCGCGTGCGCCAGCATTTCCTCGGGATCGGTGAACCAGCGCCCGCCGTTGATGTCGAAGGCCAGCGCCACGTACCCCAGTTCGGCGAGGGCATCGGCACGGCGGCGCTGGAAGTCGTTCAGCCCCGTCCCCTCGGGACCGACCAGGACCGCGGGCCTGGGGCCGACACCGGCCGGGAGGGCGAGGTGTCCGATCATCGTCAAGCCGTCGGCCGGGTACTCGATCGTGCGGGTTGTCACCGTCGTCATGAGACTGGACCGTAGTGATCGTCGATCCCGGCCGGGCCGGTGTTCACCGCTGGCAGAACGGCGTGGGACGTGGGGGCCGGCCGTCATCCAAGCTCGTTTGTGTGCTGGAACTGCCACGGCTGTGGCCACCACCCTCAGCACGGCGCGAGCGTGGCAAGGAAGCCGGTGCGGGCGAGCCCGCGGAGTCGGTGGGTGGGGCTCGTCCGGCCCGACTCCGGGCCCGCGACGGCCCCGGCGTCATCCACGCCGTACATGTTCCGCAGCGCGCGGACGCCGGTGCTGCGGAGCCAGAGCCCGGCGTCTCGTCCGAGGTCCGGCCAGGGCGCGCCGTCGCGCAGCTCCAGCTGCACCCGCCCGCGGGTGGCGACGCCGACCGCCTCGCGTCACTCTGCCGCGATCACCGCGATCACCGCGATCACCGCGACCACCGCGACCACCGCGACACGCGCGCTACCGCGCAGCGCGAGCGTCCCGACCGGGACTACTCCGTGCCGTCCGCCGGCAGGCGCTCCGGCAGCCCGAGCCGCGGGAACTGGTCGTCGTGGAACGTGACGATCTCGGTGATCGCCCCGCCGGTGACGCGCAGGACGTCGATCGGCAGCGGCAGGTACGCGCCCTCCTGATTCCGCCACTGGTAGAAGGCGACGGCGGACGTCGTCCCGCAGCAGTGTGGCGAGCCTGTCGGCGTCCGTGGCCACGCCGGCCTCGGTGTAGCGGCGCACCAGCTCGCGCGTCCCGGCATCCTGTTCGCCGCCGGTCCAGTCCTGCCGCTCGGCGGGCAGGTGCTCCCGCAGGAGCTCCGCGACGTCCTTCGCCGGCCAGCCGAGTACGTCCCGCAGGATCAGCACGGCCCGGGGGCTCGGCGCGAGGTGCTGGTCTGCGACCAGGTACGCCAGCTCGATCGTCTCCTGCGCGACGGCGACGGCGACGGCCTCCGGCTCGTCCGCGTCGCCCGCGGGCAGCTCATCGAGCAGCCGGTCCGGATACGGCTGGAGCCATAGCACCTCGCCGCCGGTCGCACCCTCCCGCCTCGTCGTGTCCCGTCGCGTTGGTGGGTTCAGAGTGAGAGTCACGGAATTCGCCGGGCGGGCGGTGAAAGGTAGTTCGGGCTTTCGCGGTGGAAGCGCATACGGGCCTCCAGCTGGTCCCACGGGATGTAGGCGGTGATCAGGCGGCGGGTGCCGGTGCTCGGGTCGAAGGCGTGACGCCCGTGCAGGATCCGAGTGTTGCGGAAGGCCAGGCATTCGCCTGCCTCGAACCGCCTGGTCACACGGTATTGCTCGCACGCGAGGTGCTTGAGGAACGTGTGGTAGGCGCGGTAGAAATCGGCGGCACGCTCGGGCGGGACCTGCCAGGACCAGGCGTGGGAGTGGCCGAAGTGCAGTGCCTGCACGCGCTCGTCGGGGCCAAGAGTGATGACCGGACGGCGCAGGCGGTACAGATAGCGGTGGCTGGAGTAGAGCTGCTCGAACTCCACGGGTGTGGTGGCCAGCAGGGCGAACCACGCCGGATACTCGGTGCGGAAGTCCTCGGCCGCCTTGAACCCGTCGAGGAAGAAGAACTCCCCGCCTGTCGCCTGGTTCTCGACGAAATAGCAGAACTCGAGCAGCGGGCCCACCGTCCGGTAGGGGTAGTCCGTGTGCGCGGTCAGGTTGAGGGACATCTCGGAGAGGTCCTCGGCTTCCGGCACCGCCCGCACGTCGGCGTATCGCCCGTACTCGGTGTGGTGAACGGGCTCGAACTCGGCCAGCAGGCGCTGGAGTTCGGCCTCCGTGGTGCCGCGGAGCAGGGCGAAGCCGTGGGTGAACAGATCGTCGGTCCAGGAACCGAGCCCGGCGTGACAGCCGGGCGCGTCATGCCACCGCATGTCCCGGATGCCCAGCGCCGCGGTGTCCCAGAGAACCTCGCCGGAGAACTGGCCCTCCGAGCTGCGGTTCCAGGCGTGGTCGAGCAGCCAATCCACTCGGTAGGTGCTGTGGTGGACCGGGTCTTCCCGCCATGTGATGTGCAGGAGCTCGCCATCCCGGCCGAGTTCAATCGTGATGGCCTCGGGCAGTGAGTCCGGCCGCACACTGAGGTCTGCGATCCTCTGGAATGAGGCGGAGTGCCGACAGGTTGCGCACGGGCAGCTGAAACGCAGCCATGGAACAGCGAACGCCGTCTCGTTCAGCGTGACGATGTCCCGTTCGATCGTCAGCGAGGTCATGCTTCCACTCTTTCCGCGCGCTCCCCACCAAACGCCCGCACCCCAGGGCCAGTTCACGCCTTTCTTTCGCTTGTTCCCGGATCTCATTGCGGCGAAGGGCAAGGACCTCGCACTGATCGACCGCCTTCACGCCGAACAGGGCGCCGGCACGGCCAACCCTGATGTTTCACCTCCGTACACGCGCCATCGACGCCCCGAATCGTCGCCTGGTCTGTTCAGGCCTCGCATCATCGGGTTGCGTATCTGAGGTATTGGACGTTGGAGTTGCGCGACTTGCTCCTGGAACAGAGGGTGGTGCGCCTGTGGGCCCGCCACCGACTCTGGCTCAGGAGATCCCAGCGGCGTGGCTGGGCCGGGACGCGAAGGCGAGAACTGGAGGCTGCTCTGGGTAAGTTGGGTATCCCTCGTGAGGAAGTGCCGGGAGTCCGCGGCGTCCTCGGGGCGTGGCGCCCGAACTGGGCGGCCTGCGCGCTGAGCGTCGTAGCGGGCTGGGTGACCATGTGGGCAGCCTGGCGGGTCTCGACCTCCTCGAGTGGACGGCGATGTTCGCCTCATGTCCCTCGTTCTCTTGTTGCCCTTGTTCTGGGCCGCACGATGGAGTTCAAGCGCTCGGTACCGGCTGGTCATGGGAGTGATTGCGGGGGTCGTGGCCGGCGGTGAGGTGCGCACCGCTCCTCGTGGCCGGCCGCGGCCAAGGCCGTGCCGGTCTACTTGGGTTCCGGCACGGCTTCGTCGTGTCGGATGGGTTCCGCCGGAGGGTACTTCTAGTCTTGCTCCGGTTCATCCATTTGTGACAGCGATCAGCCCCTGCGAGCTTGCCCTGGCCGATGCCGGGGCGGACGTCGCGGTGCTCGCCCGCGATGGGAGCCGCAACGCGGCAGTGGTCCGGGAAATCCAGACACGTGGCGTCCGCGCGACGCACCGGGAGGTCGACCTGACCGTGAAGGACGACCTGCAACAGGCCCTGGACGGCGCGGTCGAAGAGCTCGGAGCCCTCGATGTGCTGGTGAACAACGCCGGAGTGTGCGTGCACACCTCTTCGATGGAAGCCGACGAGACAGCGTGGCGCAGGGTGTTCGACCTCAATGTTGACGCCGTGTGGCGGTGCGCCACGGTTGCCGCCCGTCACATGGCGGCCCGCTCCGGCGGCTGCATCGTCAACATCGGCTCGATCGCCGGGCAGGTGGCCCTGCGCCCCCAGGCGCAGGCCGCCTACGACGCCTCGAAGGCGGCGGTGCATCAGCTCACCCGGTCCCTCGCGGTGGAGTGGGCCCCCGCCGGAATCCGGGTCAACGCGCTGGCCCCCGGCTATGTGCGTACCGAGATGGCCGCTGTCGATGAGCCGCGGCTTCGGCGCCGGTGGATCGATGACGTTCCGCAGCAGCGTTGCGCGCTGCCGGAGGAGATCGCCCCCGCGCTGGTGTTCCTCGCCAGCGAAGCGTCTGCCTTCATGACCGGGCAGGTCATCTTTCTCGACGGCGGCTACACCGCGGTGTGAAGCGCCTCGGAACTGTGCTGCCCGCACGAGGCGTTCGGCATAGGCCAGGCCAGGCCAGGCGATCCAGGTCAACGGCGAATGCCATGTGTTGGCAGCCCTTGTCGGCGTGCCACGTTCCACGCATCACGTCGGCCGTCAGGGCGGATTCGTGCTCTCCGACGATGAACTTGGCTGGGACCGGGTTGCCGGCGATCCGCATGCTCACGGTCGGGGATCCACCCGTGGGCATCGTCGGCCCGGCGAGATGAACCCGAAGCCCTTCTCGCCGTTGAACCATTTCACGGTGCCCTGCGCCATGTTCGCCTATCCCTTGTCCATGCCACGGCGCGCACGCGCGCGCCGGCCGTAGCATCGGCCCGGCTCCTGATCCTTCCCCTCAGCGGAGCCAATGAACCGGAGCCGCTACTGCCAGTAGGCCGGGCGTCGGTACCGGTGAGCGATGGTCATCGGTGGCACCAGGGGGTGCGGGGGACGATTGCCGGGCGCTGTGCGGATACCGCCGATCTCCAGAGGCAGGTTTGGATCAGGAGCGGCAGCAGGTCGAAGCGGCCCGGGCCAGGGGGCGGGGGCCAGCCCAGTTCGCGGGCCATCGCGGTGAGGCCGGCGTTACGGATCTCGCCGCGGACACTTCCGTGGGCGCAGACGTGCCCGGCGTAGGAGGAGAGTTCGCGGTTGAGGACGCGTGGGCCCGGTCTGCGCGATCTCTTCCGCGGTCAAAGGGTGGTCGGCTTGGGGTGGCGTCGCTGCGCCAACTCCGCTGTGAGCCAGGGGAGTTCATGCTTGACGTGTACGCGTGGGCTGCTGGCCGGAGCTAGGTCTTGGCTTCGAATACCCGGTTGAAGGGCGCGTCCGCGGTCCGGCGGAACGTACGGAAGCCCGCGCGCCGGGCGGTGTCGCGCAGCGTCGGCTCCGAGACGAGCGCACCGAGCGCGGGCCCCTCGGCTGCGAGGGAGTTGGGTACGCAGCACAGTGTGGAGATCGCGGCGAAGGCTTTGGCGACGGGATTGATGTTGCCCATGACGTCGTCGGCGGCCGGTGGCTCGACCAGCATGACGCTGCCGCCGCCGGGTGCCAGGGCGTGGTGGGCGGCGCGCAGGGCGCCGACGGGATCGCCCATGTCGTGGAGGCAGTCGAAGAATGTGATCAGGTCGTAGCCCTCGCCCCAGTCCTTCGTCGCGTCGATGCCCCGGAATTCGACGTGATCGGCGACACCGGCCTTGTCGGCGGCCTGGCGGGCATGCTCGATGGACGGCCCGTGGGAGTCGATGCCGACGAAGACGGCGTCGGGAAACGCCTGCGCCATCAGGATGGTGGAACTCCCGCGCCCGCACCCGACGTCCGCGACGCTGCCTCCGGCGCGGAGCCTCGCCTCGATGCCGGTGAGCGCCGGGATCCAGGAGGACACCAGGTGGCTGGCGTATCCGGGGCGTCGCATGCTCCGGTGGCAGCCTGAAGGCGCCCGTCGCGGAGTCGTACTCGACGTATCCGGCGGCGGCCTGCGCCAGCAGCCACTCCTGGACGTAGCGTTCATGGTTGCCGCTGGTCTCGGCCAGTTCCGTAGGTGTCTGCGGGCCGGAGTGGGCCATCGCGGCGAACAGGCCCTGGCGCAGGCCGATGTAGGTGAGGGCCGAGTGCAGAGCCGTCGACAGATCGCCGACGACCGTGCCCGCGAACTTTTCGACGCGCAGGGGATCCAGCGTCTTTGAACCAGAGACGGCGGATTCCTGCCCCGGGGCGGTCGGGGCGGACCGGCTGACGACGGCCCGGTATCGGGCCGTGCCACCTCGCACCGCGTCGAACGCCTGCTGGACGTCGTCCATGGCGAAGGGGTCGATGCGCGGGGTGATGTTGTTCATCGTGGCGAACCGGATCATCTCGGCCATCTCGGCCGGTGGGCCCACAGGCGATCCGGACACCAGCTTCTCGCCCATGACCAGGAGCGGCCCCGGGATCTCGACCGGCTTGGACTGGATGCCCAGCAGGTGTAGACGGCCTCCGGGCGCGAGTGCGGTGAGGTAGGTGGCCCAGTCCAGTGGCATGTCGGTCGTGACCAGGATCAGGTCGAGGGAGCCGGCGCAGGCTCGGACGGCCTCGCCGTCTCGGCTGTCGACCACGTGCCGGGCTCCGAGATCGATGGCGTCCGATTGCTTGCCGTCACTGGAGGTGAACGCGGTGACCTCGCATCCCTGAGCCCGCGCGAACTGCACGGCCAGATGCCCCAGTCCGCCGATGCCCGCGATGCCGACGCGGGCGCCTGTGCGCGGGAGGTTTCGCAGCGGGTGGTACACCGCGATCCCGGCACACATCAGCGGTGCGAGTGCTGCCGCGTCTGCGTCGGAGGGAAGAGGAACCGCCCAGACCGCCTGGCAGCGGACACGGTCCGCGAGTCCGCCGTATCTGCCCACGACGGTCCGCTCGATGCGGGGGCACAGGTGAAGGTGTCCGGCGAGGCATTGCGCGCAGTTCATGCAGCTGCGGGAGTTCCAGCCAAGACCGACCCGGTCGCCGACCGTGAGGTGTTCGACGTCCGAGCCGGTCGAGGAGACCGTACCGACGATCTCGTGGCCGGGGACGAACGGATGCGACGGGGCAAGCGGGGTGCCGCCCCAGTCCCCGTCGAGCAGCGAGACATCGGCGTGGCAGATACCGCAGTGCTCCACGGAGATCTCTACCTCGTCGGGTGCCGGCGGCCCGGGATCGTAGGTGAACGGCCTGAGTTTCGCGCCATGGGTCAGTGCGGCGTGGGCGGACACCCGGCTCATCGGTCTGTGCTCCTTCACTGTTCGTGTGCTCACAGTTCGCGCTTGCGTGCCAGCGTCATGCCGTCGGCGATCGGCAGCATGACGACTTCGAGGCGGTGGTCTGCGGCGAGACGGTCGTTGAACTCCCGTACGGCTGTGGTGTCGGGGCTGTGGATCTGTTCGTCGATCACGGTGCCCTTGCGCAGCACGTTGTCGATGACCAGGAGTCCGTCCGGGCGGACCCGTGGAAGCAGCTCTTCGACGTACGTCCAGTGGTTCCTCCTGTCGGCATCCAGGAAGACGAGGTCGAGTTCGGGCCGATGGGGCAGGGAGCGGACGGTGGACAGCGCCTTGCCGAGCCGAAGGTCGATCTTGTGTTGGACACCCGCGCGTTGCCACGCGGTCCGGGCGATGGAGGTCCATTCCTCGCTCAGGTCGCACGAGACCAGGCGGCCGGCCTGGGGGAGACCGCGGGCGACGCACAGTCCGGAGTAGCCGGTGAAGGTGCCGATCTCCACGGCGTGGCGTGCCCCGATCAGTCGCGCCAGCATCGTCAGCAGCGAGCCCTGGACGGGGGTGATCTGCATCCTGGAGATGTCGCCGAGTCGCGCGGTGGTGGCGATGAGTTCGGCGGCCACTGGATCGGGGGGACTGCGGTGGTCCACGACGTAGTCGCTCAGATCGCGCGTCATCGTGACGCTTTTGCTCCCGCTCACCGGCTGGTCTCCTTGGGGTGGGGGGACAGGGCCGGGCTGATCCGGATGGTGGCTTCGCGGTCGTTGCGGCCCTCGTAGAAGGCGCGCAAGCGAGGCTGTTCGGGGTCGACCATCGAGACGATGAAGCTCCACATCCCGCTGTTCTCCGCCAGCCTGGTGTCAAGTTCCGTGCAGGTGTCACGCAGGGGGTCGTCCGGCCACGGCACTCGATGGGTGTGATAGCTCCCGAACATCACTGACTCCAGGGCGTCGAAGGTGTTCTCGGCTTCCAGGAGCTCGGCAGGGTCGGCGACCCAGCCGCGCTGCTCGGCGGGCGTCTCCGAGGGGATCGCGTAGTGGGCGACGGCCTCGTCCATGACGTCTTGGTAGTGGCCGCTGCCGCGCAGGTTGACCCGGAGCGGAAAGAGGGCGGTGACACGGAAGCGGTGGCCGTCGGAGCGACCGCCCAGGAGACCGAAGGCTTTGCGCTCGGGCGTCTCCGAGGGTTCGTAGTGGCCCAGGAGCTTGCGTCGGGCATGGCCGACGATGGCGGCGTGGTGCTCTTCGGTGATGTGGATCTCCGGGCGGACGGGCCGGGTCATGCGAGTACGTCCAATGCGTCGCTGGTGTGCGCCAGCCAATGGCGGGCCTTGGTGGTCACCTGGTCGACCAGGGCGACGGATTCGCCGAGGTAGGTGGTGGGATTCACCAGGTCCGCGAGTTCGGAGTTGCTCCCGAGGTACCGCGAGGCATCGGCGGACCGGCACAACTCCGTCAGCAGAGAACAGTTGTTGCTCTGGGCGGCCTGGCTTCGTTCGTAGATCCATTGGTAGGCGGTCTGCTTGCCCATGTGGGGGGGGGCGAGCGCGAACATCAGGCGTTCGGTGCAGACCTCGTCGTCGAACAGGCGCAGGTTGTGGAGCATCCGGTCGGTACGCACGGCCATCCCGGACACGATGGTGCGCAGGAGGCTCGCTGCTGCCAGGGAGTAGTGCGACACGTCGGTCACGCAGGCCCATTCCAGCCGCAGCGAGCGCCCGTCACGTTCGTGCTCGCCGCCCATGGCGGTGATCGCGGTGGCCACCTGGGCGGCGGCGAGTTCGGCGAGCACCACGACCTGCTCACAGGTCTCCGGGTTGCGTTTGTGCGGCATCGTGCTGCTGCCGACCTTCCCCTGCCGCCAGGCCAGCTCGATTTGACGGTGTTCTGGTGGACGCCGAACAGAGCGGTCATCTCCGTGCGTTCAACCAGATGTGGGCCGAACTGGGGGTGCCGTGGCAGTGGACTGCCGGCCAGTACGCGCACAAGCTGCGGATCTCCGGCGGCACGGAACGCCTGGCCAGCCTGTACCACGACGCGGACTTCCGGGCCCGGGTCTCCCCGCCGCTCAGCTGGGAAGCGTGGATGCTCACGGTCCGCACCTGGCACCGGCACAAGACCCGTGTGTATCTGGCCCTGCTCGACGCGGGCGCGGTCCAGGCGCGGCCGGGGGTGCGCCGTCTCGCCGCCGAGGCCGCCGATGCGGGGTGGCGGCTCGCGGTGGCATCCAGCGGTGCGAAGGAGTCCGTGAGCGCCGCGCTCCGGATGGCCGTGGGGGCCGACCTGGCCGCCGCCTTCACCGTCGTGTCCGGGGCGCAGGTGAGCAGGAAGAAGCCCGACCCCGAGGTCTACCGGTACGCGGCGCAGAGCGTGGGCGTGGCCGCGTACGACTGCGTCGCCGTCGAGGGCACCCGTAACGGGATACTCGCTGCCCTCGCCGCCCGCATGCACTGCCTGGTGACGCCCACCCGCGTCTCCGCAGAGCACGACTTCACCGGGGCCTCCCGCGTCGTCACCCACCTGGGAGACCCGCACCGGGAACCGGCGCCCGACCTCAGCACGCCTGCCGCTCCGCACACCGCGCCGCCCGTCGTGCTGGCGGACCTGCAACAGCTGATCCTCGACGGACCCCGCGGCATCTCTTCCCCGGCGTGCCGCCCTGCGAGGTGCCGGCCCGGCCGCCCCCCGACCGCACCCGACAAGGAGGCGCACCCCATGACGACGGACGAAACCACCCCCGCCCGACACTCTGTTGCCGTAGGTCCTGCAGGTCCCGCAGCCTTCGCGCTGCTGCCCGACGGCAGCCCCCAGTGGACACCCGACGCGGTGCTCTTCGACTGCGACGGCACGCTGATGGACACCGAACCCTGCTGGAGCACTGCCCTGGCGGAACTGTTCGCCCGCAACGGGGTGCCCTGGAGGCCCGAGGACAAGCCCCACTACATCGGCGGGACCGTACGGGCGATGGCCGACCGGGCAGCCGACGCGTTCGGCGACCCAGGCCGGGCCGACGTACTGGAGAAGGAGTTGCTGGACCTCGTCGTCGAGGCAGTCGACCACTCGGCGGCGACCCCGTTGCCCGGCGCTCTCGAACTCTTCACCGCGCTCAGTTCCCTCGTGCCGACGGCCGTGGTCAGCAACTCGCCCCGGCGGGTCCTGGACATCGCACTGGAACGCGGCGGGCTGAGCCCCCTCGTGCGTTTCACCGTCGCCGCCGAAGACCCGCCCCGGCCGAAACCCGCCCCCGATCCATACCTCATGGCCTGCGCACACTTCGGCGTGAACGCGAGCCGCTGCCTCGCGGTGGAGGACTCCCTGACGGGCCTCACGTCCGCCCGCGCCGCCGGTCTGGTCACCGTCGGCGTTCCGACCTTGCCCGACCCGGCCTTCCCGGCCGACCTTCTCCTCGACTCCCTCCAGAACCCCGGGCTCGTCCGCTGGGCCACCGCCTGGAGCGGCTGAGTCGGCACAGCCATCGGCGGCTCCGTACTGCTCCCGCCGGGCACGACCTCCGGGTCCGTATCAATCAGAAAGCAGAGGCATGGGACTGGCATACCTACGCACGGACGCAGACCGGGCAATGGGCGTGGGCATGGGCCGCGTCCTGGTGCGGGAAACGGCGGGCTGCGGGCGGGACATGGCCCTGGCGCTGCGTATGGCGCAGGGGGCGAGCAGGCTGACCGCACCGTACTGGATGGGCCGCCGTTTCCTCGGGGCGGCCGGTCGCCCCCTCGCCGACGACGCCACGCTCTCGCTGAGCTTCCTCACCCCGCGACAGGCCGCCCGCGTACGCATCCGCAGGAACCAGAGCGACCTGCTCATCCTGTGGCAGGTCTTCCTCAAGCGCTTCTACGAACTCGGCGTCCACTACCGGCTCGACGAGGACATCGACACCCTCGACACGATCGTCGACCTCGGCGGCAACACCGGCCTCGCCGCGTCCTACTTCACCGCCCGCTACCACCCCCGCACCCTGCTGACCGTGGAGCCGATCCCGCAGAACCTGGCCGTCCTGCGGCACAACGCCGCGCTGTCCGGCCTGGACTGGAAGATCGAACCGGCCGCGGTGGCTGGGGAGTCCGGCACGGCGGAGTTCACCGTCAGCGCGTTCTGGGACACCTGCACCGCCGTGCCCGCGGTGGCGGATCTGCGTCGCACCCGCCCCTACCGGCTGGAGAACGTACTGGCCCGGCCCAGCGTGCGGGTGCCCGCGATCACCATGGACGAACTGCTCACCAAGCACGGCATCGAACACGTCGATCTGCTCAAGGTCGACGTCGAGGGCAGCGAGGCGGAGGTGTTCCGCGAAGTTCAGCCGTGGATGGAGCGGGTCGAACGGATCGTCCTGGAAGTCCACGACAAGTACATCGACGGAGACAGCGTCCGGGCCACCATGCGCGCGGCCGGATTCCGGCAGGTGCCGCCGTGCGTCCCGGAGCCCGCAGGGTTCAACCCGGTCGAGCTGTACGTCAAGTCATGAGCGAGGGCACTCCGATGTCTCGTAAAGCCGATCTCGCCGCACTGGTGAGATCCGCTCCACCCGTTGCCGTGGTGTTCGACTGCGACGGCACACTCATGGACACCGAACCGTGCGCCGATGCCGCACGCGGTGCCGTCTTCGCCCGCCGGGGGCGTGTCTACGACGACGCGGCCCGTGAGGCTCTCATCGGGCTGTCCCTGCCCCAGGGCGGCGAAGTGATGTCCCAGCTGTTCGGGGGCAACGCCGCCGAGCTGGCCGACGAGTTGGGGGCGGCGCTCCTGGCCGCGGTCGCCGCCGGGGCCAGGCCGATGCCCGGTGCGGCGGATCTGGTCACCCTGCTCTGCGGCGCCGGAGTGCCCCTTGCGGTGGCCAGCAATGGGCCGCGTGTTCTCCTGGACAAGTCGCTGGCGCGCGGCGGTCTGTCCCGGTGGCTGCCGGTCACGGTCTCGGGCGACGACGTCGTCTTCCCCAAGCCGCACCCGGACTGCTACCTCGCCGCCTGCTCCGCGCTTGGCGTCGAGCCCGGCAGGGCCCTGGCCGTCGAAGACTCGCCGGTCGGCGCGCGGGCGGCCCATGCCGCAGGGATGACCGTGCTCGGGGTGGGGGCCCTGACCCGCGGGCCGTACGTACACGCGCATGTACCGGCCCTTGACGACGCTGCGCTGGGGCACTGGCTCGCTGGGTGGCGATCAGCGGTGGCCGGGCCGCTTCAGAGCCCTCGCGCTGATCACCTCCTTCGGGGCGGGGCGGAGGAGTTGTCGCCCCACGCCCCTACTGTCTGATCCGTCAGCCGGGTCACGGAGAAGGAGTCGTCGGGGCGATGGCCTCGTTCGGTCCGGTCACCGCTTGCGCGCGCAACTTGTCCAGTGGGGTCACGCGTCCGCGTGCGTGCGTACTCATTCGGCGATGGCGGTGCGCGTCGTCCACCGGTATACGGGCAGCTGCTTGTTCCCGATGTCGCTGAACTCCCCCTCGTGCACGAAGTGTTCGTAGTGGGCGCCGAACCGGTACTTGAACTTCTCCGTCAGCGACGGGGACACCTGTACGCGCTCCGCGTCCGGAATGGCGGACGGACCGCCGACCAGCAGCACTTCGAAGTCCGACATGGCGTAAGCCTCCTGACACCTGGACGGGCCGTCTGTCGTGCCCCGCCAGGTTCGCGGCACTGCCTAAATTGGCGCCAAAAAGACTCCGCAGGGGGAGTTGTGGCGACCGTACGGCGCACGCCAGACTGGTCCTCAACACCCGTTGAGTAGAATCAATCCATTTGTCAGCTTCAGGGAGCAGATCGTGACTCCTCCGGCTGCCGGGCCGACCGCCGGCACAGCGCCGTCCGAACCGTCGGCCACGACCCGGCGTTCCACCAACTACCGTGTGCTGCTTGGCCCGTCGCTGCTCGGGCTCTTCCTGGTCATCGCCTTCGCCGGGCTGATGATCCCCGGCCTGCGCAACCCCGCCCCGCACGATATGCCGCTCGGGGTCGCGGGACCGCCCGCGGCCGTCGAGCGCCTCGGCCAGCAGCTGGAGGCGGGCGCACCGGGTGCCTTCGACGTGACCGGGTACGCCGACGAGAAGTCGGCCCGCGAAGCGCTGCGCGACCAGCAGATCCTGGGCGCCATCGTCATCGGGCCCCAGGGCGCGCCCGCCTTGCTCACCGCGAGCGCGGCAGGCGACGCGCCGACCCGGGCCACGACGGCGGCCTATGAGCGACTGACCGACCAACTCGGCACCCCGCCACAGGTGCAGGACGTCGCACCCCTGCCCGAGCACGACTCCCGCGGGGTCAGCGCGGTGCTGCTGTGCGTCGCCCTGTCCGTGGGCGGACTGCTCTTCCAGGTGGGCCTGAGTCTGGCAGCCGGAGGCGAACGGGCTTCTGCGCGTCGGCTGGCCTCCGTCGCCTACGCCGTGGTCGCCGGCCTGATCGGTGCCCTGCTCGCGGGACCGGTCACCGGTGCTCTCACGGGGCAGTTCACCGAGCTGCTGGGGATCTCGATCCTGCTGTCGCTGACCGTCGTCGGCGTAGTGGCGGCCTGTCAGGCCGTGTTGCGTGCGCTCGGCATCGTCGTCGGCGCGCTGCTTGTGCTGCCGCTCGGCGTGTCGTCGTCCGGCGGTGTCGTCGACCCCCACTTCCAGCCCACCTTCTACGCGGCCGTCTCGGAGTACCTGCCCATGGGCAGCACGGTCTCCCTCCTGCGGCGGGTCTTCTACTTCGACGGCAACGCGGTGGGCGGCCCGCTGCTCACCCTGGCGCTGTGGGCGGCCTTGTCCTGGATCCTGGCGCTGGTGGTGGAGCGGTTCCGGCCGTTCCGCCCGGACGTGGTCATCGTGCCCGCCTCCGCAGTACCCGTCGGCGACCCACGGACGGCCTGATGGCGGCCGAACCCGGCGGCCTTGCCGCGATGCCCGCGGAACCGGGCGGTCCCGACGGGTCGCAGGAGAACCGCCGCGAGCTGATTCGGCTCGCGGCGGTCGAGCTGTTCGCCCGGCACGGCTATCGCGGCACCACGGTCCGGGCCATCGCGGAACGCGCTGGTGTGGACCCGGCCCTGGTGATGTACCACTACGGCAGCAAGGAGAAGGTCTTCTCCGTGGTGATCCGGGAGGTGATGCGCGCAGAGGAGCTGCTGCCCGCCCTGCCCGAACTCCTCGACGAACCCCCCGGCACCGGCGGGCCCGACGGAGCACGGGGCGGTCCCGGCAGCCGGCTGGTCCGCGGCTTCCTGACCCGCTGGGAGGACCCGTCGACACGCTCCGCGCTCCTTGTGGTCTTCCGCTCGGCGATGGAGCATCCCGAGGCCTCGCAGCTGTTCCGGGAGGTGGCCGGCGGCGAACTCCTGATGCCGATCGCCCGCCGGATCCCGGCCCCCGACCCCGAACTGCGGGCCGTGCTTGTGGCGTCCCTGCTCGTAGGACTGATCACCGGCCGATACGTGGTGCCCATCGCCCCACTGGCCGACATGGACCTGGACACGGTCGTGGACCTCTACGGGCCACACGCGGAGGCCATGCTTCTGGGCCGGCTGGGCACGCCGCCGCCCATGCCGTGATGCCATCCCACTACCTCAACGGCGCCCGGGAAGCGTTCCCTTGACCAGTGCGTTCACCACCTGGCGCCGCTGGAGCTTGCCGCTCGGGGTCTTCGGCAGGGCGCCCCGGGGCACCACCTCGACCCGGTCGGGACGCAGCCCCGTCTCCGCGGAGACCGCCGCGATCACCGCCGCGCGGATCTCCGCGACGCGCTCGGAGTCGGCATGGCTGCGGGACTCCACCACCAGGACCAGTACCTCGGTGCTGCGCTCAGGGTCGGGGCAGCCCACGGCGGCCACCGCGTCCGCCCGCAGCCCGTCCACCGTGGCAGCCGCCGCCTCGAAGGCGTACGGGTGGTAGTTGGACCCGGCGATGATCACCACGTCCTTGATCCGGCCGGTGACGTACAACTGGCCGTTGTCCAGGAACCCCTGGTCGCCGGTGTCCAGCCAGCCGTTTTCGAGGACCTTCGCGGTCTCCTCGGGCTGGCGGTAGTAGCCCGACATCATGGAGAGGCAGCGCAGCAGGATCGTCCCCTGGCGGCGGTCCGGCAGGTCCGCGCCCGTCCCGTCCACCACCCGGATCTCGATCTCCTTCAGTGCGCTGCCCGACGACACCAGCTCCTGCCTGTCGGGATCGTCCGGCGAGGCCTCCACGACCTCCCCGTCGCCGGCCAGCCGGTCACGGCGGACGGGCAGCGTGATCAGCGGGTCGCCCGGCACGCACATGGTCGCCGCCAGGGTGATCTCCGCCATGCCGTAGCAGGGCGTCATCGCCCGCTCCCGGTAGCCGTAGGGGGCCATACGCTCGGCGAACGCCCGCAGTGTGCCGGCCTGTACGACTTCGGCGCCGTTGCCCGCGAGGCGCCAGGCGCTGAGGTCGAGCCCTTGCAGCTTGGTGTCCGGCACGTTCGTCGCGCACAGCCGGTAGGCGAAGTTCGGCGCCGAGGTGAACGTGCCACGGTAGCGGTGCATCGCCCACAACCACCGCTCCGGACGCAGCGCGAAGGACAGTGGCGGCATGCTCGCCACGGGCAGGCCGTGCAGCAGCGGAGCGAGGCTCAGCCCGATCAGCCCCATGTCGTGGTGGAGTGGCAGCCAGCTGACGATCAGATCGCCCGAGCGGTAGGCATGGTCACCGATCGCGGCGGCATTGGCGAAGACGGCCTCGTGGGTCAGCGTCACGCCCCGGCTGCTGCCCGTGGTGCCGGACGTGAACTGGATCAGCGCGAGGTCACCGGCTCGCGCCCGCACCGAGCCCGGCACAAGGCCGCCTTCGAACGGTGGCTCCACGACCGCCACCCCGGCCTGGGCGCACGGCGCCGACACGGCGTCCCGGAACTCCGGGGAGACCACCAGAGCACGTGGCTCCGCGCGGCTGATGAGCAGCCGCAGCCGGTCCTCCCAGCGCTGCCGGCGCATGGTGGCCAGGGGCGGCTCGCACACGAAGGGGACGGCGCCCAGCAGGAAGCAGCCGTGCAAGGCCGCGTAGGCGTCGACGCCGGTGTCCATGCAGACACCGACCCGGTCACCGGGGCGCACCCCGTGCTCGGCCAGCGTGGTCGCCGCCGCCCCCGCCAGCTCGGCGAGGTCCGCCGCGGTGAGCCGTACCGGCTCCCCGGAGCCCTCGACATAGGCCAGCGGCCGGTCGGGATCCTGGTCGGCCAGCTCCAGCAGGGCGGCGCCGATCGTGCTCGCGGAGGTCAGGGATACCGGGCCCGGGCGGTCTTCCGGCTCGAATCCCTTCCGGTCTATGTGTACGTCCTCGGTCGAAATGGCAACTGGCATTTCCTACCCCCGAATTGACCACCGCGGAGCGGCTGAAAATGACATGGTGAACGCGTGCGTATGATGTGCAGAATACAACGGGCAAGTCAAGCGCGGTAAGTTACGGACCACGGCTTTAGAGCACCGCAAGAGCGTCCTTAGTCGCCCCGGTCATTATGGATCGGCTGGAATTGTCCGGGCATTCTCGGGAATTCCGCAGCCGAAAGATCCGGATTGGTATTTCCGACGCAACCTAAGGAACATCACGCCGTGTTCGCGCTCGTTTTCCCCGGCCAGGGTTCGCAGCACAAAGGCATGGGTGCGCAGCTCTTCGCCGCATTTCCGGAACTGGTGGCGGAGGCCGACGAGTTCCTCGGCTATTCCGTCGAGGAACTCTGTCGTGACGACACGGACGGGCTGCTCCAGGACACAGAGTTCACGCAGCCCGCCCTGTACGTCGTGAACGCGCTGAGCCTGCTGGCACATCGCCTGGACGGCGGGCCCGAGCCCGACTACGTGGCGGGGCACAGCCTGGGTGAGTACAACGCGCTGCACGCGGCGGGCGTCTTCGACTTCGCCACCGGATTACGCCTGGTGGCCAAGCGCGGCGAACTGATGGCCCGGGTGGCCGACGGAGGTATGGCCGCCGTGGTGGGCCTGACGGCCGAGCAGGTCGACGAAGTCCTCGACGCACCGGGTCTGGGAAACCTGTCGATCGCCAACTACAACAACCCCACTCAGATCGTGGTCGCCGGTCCCCGGGAGGACGTCGAGCGCGCCCGACCCGCGTTCGAGGACGCGGGCGCGGGCCTCTACACGGTGCTGCGGGTCAGCGGCGCCTTCCACTCGCCGTACATGTCGGACCTCCGTGACGAATTCGCCGACCATGTACAGACCTTCGCTCTCCGGGCACCCGCCATCCCCGTGATCTCCAATGTGACCGCCCGCCCCTACGGCGATGACGTCGCAGGCGCGCTGATCCGCCAGCTCGACCACCCGGTGCGGTGGACGGACACCGTGCGCTACCTCCTCGCCCGGGGCGTCGCCGACATCAAGCCCGTCGGTCCGGGCCGGGCACTGCGCGGTCTGATCCAGGCGACCCGACGGGACGAGGAGCGGCCGGCCCCGCAGCTCGACGAGGCACCGGCGCCGCCGCAGGCGCAGGAAGGGGAGCTGCGCCTGCGGCGGCCCGAGCGGCAGCGTGGCGCCCGATCCGCCGGCACTTCCCGGGAGCCACTGCGCGACGCCCTGCTGAGCGACCTGCGCAGCGCGGTCGCCGAGGTGTTGAAGGTCGAGCCGTCCGCCGTCCGGTCCGAGGCGGAGCTCAGCACCCTCGGCTTCGACTCGATCCGGCTGATCGAGTTCGCTGAACGGCTGCGGCGGGATCTCGGCGTGGATCTCACCCCGTCCGTGTTCTTCGAGCACTTCACGCTGAAGGCCTTCGCCGACCATCTGCTCACCGAGCACCACGACCTGGTGACGGCCCGTCATCCGGACGCGGAGCACGAGGACGCGGAGCACGAGCACACAGAGCACAGGGGCAGGCGTCCGGTGGTGACCGCCGAGCGGGGCGCGCAGGCCGGCCGGGGCGCCGAGGACGACGCCCCGTATGCCGTCGCCGTCGTGGGTGTCAGCGCGCTCATGCCCGGCGCCGGGGACCTTGAGCAGTTCTGGCAGCGGTTGGTGGCCGGCGACGAACTCGTCACCGGCGTGCCGCGCGAGCGCTGGAGCGACTGGGCCGGGCCCGAGCGGGCGCGTGACGCGCACGGGGCCTTCCTCGACGAGGTCGACTCCTTCGACTGCTCCTTCTTCGGCATCTCACCGCAGGAAGCAGAGCTGATGGATCCTCACCAGCGGCTGTTCCTGCAGACCGTGTGGAAGGCGATCGAGGACTCCGGACGACGCCCCGGCGGCCTGGCCGGCAGCCGCACCGGGCTGTTCGTCGGCCAAAGCTCGATGGACTACCTGGAGGTGCTGGGCCACAGCGCCGCAGGACCCCAGGCGCACACCGCCACCGGCCTGGCGCACGCCGTCCTGCCCAACCGGGTGTCGTACCAGCTCGATCTGCGCGGCCCCAGCGAGGCTGTGGACACCGCCTGCTCCTCCTCCCTGGTCGCCGTCCACCGCGCGGTGCGCAGCCTGCGCTCCGGCGAGTGCGACCTGGCTGTCGCCGGCGGAGTGAACCTGCTCCTCAGCCCCACACCGTTCGAGTGCTTCGGCCTCGCCGGCATGCTCGCGCCGGACGGCCGCTGCAAGACCTTCGACCGGGCCGCGAACGGGTACGTCCGCGGCGAGGGCGTGGTGGCGGTCCTGCTCAAGCCCCTGGCCGCCGCCGAGGCCGACGGCGACCACATCCACGCCGTGATCCGGGGCAGCGCCGTGGGCCACTCGGGCCGCAGCGCCTCTCTCACCGCACCCAGCCCCGAGGCACAGGCGGACGTCATCGTCGACGCCTGGCGCGCCGCGCGCCTCGACCCGGCCACCGCGACACACATCGAGACTCACGGCACCGGCACCAGCCTCGGCGACCCGATCGAGATCGAGGGCCTCAAGCAGGCGTTCAGCCGCCTCTACCGCGACTGGGGGCACCCCGCGCCCGCCGTGCCGCACTGCTCCCTGGGCTCGGTGAAGACCGCCATCGGCCACCTGGAGGCGGCGGCCGGGCTCGCCGGGCTGGTCACCATGGTGCAGGCCCTGCGCTACGGCCGGCTTCCCGCCCTGCGCCACTTCGAGGCGCTCAATCCGTACATCCGCCTGGACGGCAGCCCCTTCCGCATCGGGGACCACGTCACGCCCTGGGGTGCGCCGACCGGCGCTGACGGCACCACGCTCCCGCGCCGCTGCGGCGTCAGTTCCTTCGGCTTCGGCGGCACGAACGCGCATGTCGTCCTGGAGGAGTACGTCACCGACCGGGCGACCCCGGTCCCGGCCGCGGGTCCGCTGCTGATCCCGCTGTCCGCCCGCACCCCCGAGGTGTTGCGGGAGTACGCCAGGGACCTGGTCCGCCACCTGGACCGGCACGCGCCCGCCGAGGGCGCCCCGGACTTCGCCCTGACCGCGCTGTCCGACACCCTCCAGCTCGGCCGTGAGCCGATGCAGACACGGCTCGCGGTGGTCGCGGCCGACATCGACGACCTGTACGACGCGCTCGTTCGCTTCCTGCGCGGCGAGGAGCAGGGCGACACCTGGTACACCGGGCATACCGGCGGCACCGCCGAGCTGTCCCGCGCCCTGCTCGACGGCCCCGAGGGAGCGGCTCATCTCGCCGCCCTGGTCGAGGCCGGGAAGACCGGCATCCTGGCCCGGCTCTGGGCCGCGGGCGCCGATTTCGACTGGGCGGTGCTGCGCGATGACCGGCCGGTGCGCCGGACGCCGCTGCCGACCTACCCGTTCGAACGCCGGCACTGCCGGCCGCAGGACCTCGCGTCGCACGGCCTCCCGCGCCCGGCGGTGGACGCGGCCGCCGTCGCCGCGGTGCCTGCCGCGCCCGCGGTCCCGGTCTCGCCGGAGGGGATCCAGGGGCATCTGGTCCAACTGTTCGCCGAGGCACTGAAGTGGCGGCCGGAGGAGATCGATCCGTCCGCCCGCTTCGAGGACCTCGGCCTCAACTCCCTCCTCGTGGAGAAGCTGCGCCGCCGCCTGGAGGAGCACTACGGTCCGATCGACAGCACCACGCTGTTCACGTACAAGAGTCTGGACGCGTTGGCACGCCATGTGACCGAGCGCGTCCGCCGCACGCCCGCACCGCCGGCGGTCCCCGCGTCGACCTCGGCACCCGTGCCTGCCGTGGCCGTCACGCCGACGGGAGTCCTCGGTGCCGCCTCCGACGAGGGGCACAACGCCGCAGACATCGCCATCATCGGCATCGGCGGCCGCTATCCCAAGGCCCCGACCCTGGCCGACTTCTGGGAGAACCTGCGCCACGGCAGGGACTGCGTCGGCGAGATACCGCTCGACCGGCCCGGCTACCGGCGTTACGCGGAGCTGGCCCGTGCGCGCTTCGGAGAGGCATGGCCCCGCTGGGGAGGGTTTCTGGACGACGTCGACGCGTTTGACGCGCAGTTCTTCCACATCTCGCCGCGCGACGCCCGGCTCCTCGACCCTCAGGAGCGGCTCTTCCTCTCCACCGCCTGGGAGACCCTGGAGGACGCCGGATACACCCCGGCGTCCCTGGCCGACCCCCGGCTCGGCGACCGGCGCGGCTCCGTGGGCGTGTTCGCGGGAGTGACCTACAACAACTACCAGATGTTCGCCGGGAACGACCTGGATCAGGGCGTCTGGCGCATGGTCACCTCCCAGACCTTCTCCGTCGCCAACCGGATCTCCCACCTGCTCAACCTCGGCGGCCCCAGCCTCGCGCTCGACACCGCCTGCTCCTCCTCCCTCTACGCGATCCACCTGGCCTGTGCCGCCATCCGCCGCGGCGAGTGCGCCACCGCTCTGGCGGGCGGCGTGAACCTGTCGCTGCACCCCAGCAAGTACGTGATGCTCGCTGAGGCCGGTTTCCTCGCCGAGGACGGCCGCTGCCGGGCCTTCGGCGAGGGCGGCACCGGCTACGTTCCGGCCGAGGCGGTCGGCGCGGTCCTGCTCAAGCCGCTCGACCGGGCCCTGGCCGACGGCGACCGGATCCACGCCGTCATCAAGGGCTCGGCGGTCAACAGCGACGGCCGCACCTACGGCTACGGCGTGCCCAACCCGGTCGCGCAGGCCGAACTGGTCCGTGCCGCGTTGCGCGACGCCCGCGTGGACGCCGGCACCGTCGGCTACGTCGAGGCGCACGGCACCGGCACCAGCCTCGGCGACCCCATCGAGGTGCGGGGCCTCACCGAGGCGTACGGGGACGCGGCGGCCCCGCACCGCCGGGACGGGCGCCCGCCGTGCGCCATCGGCTCGGTGAAGTCGGTCATCGGCCACGCCGAGGCGGCGGCCGGAATCGCCCAGGTCACGAAGGTCGTGCTCCAGATGCGGCACGGCACGCTCGTGCCCTCGCTGCTGCACTCGCCGGACCTGAACCCCCATCTCGACCTCGACAGCACGCCGTTCCGGGTACAGCGCGAGACCGCTCCCTGGGAACGGCTCCGGCCGCATGCTCCCGGCGTCGAGGAGGCGCCGCGCCGGGCGGGAATCAGTTCGTTCGGCGCGGGCGGGGTCAACGTCCACCTCGTCCTGGAGGAAGCCCCGGCCCGGCCTCGACCGCCCGCCGCGGGACCCGGCCGTCCGCTGGTGTTCCCGCTGTCCGCCCGTACGCCCGAGAACCTGCGCTCCTACGCGTCCCGCATGGCTGAGTTCCTGCGCTCCCTGGAGCGAACCCCGACGGGGCCGGACGAGGACGCGGCACGCCCGGGGGACGTCGCGCACACGCTGCAGCAGGGCAGGGAGGCCATGGAACACCGGGCCGCGTTCACGGCCCGCACCCTCGCCGAGGCGATCGACGGCTTCGACCGGGTGGCCGTCGGCCAGGACACCCCCGCCGGCGTCCACATCGGCCGCCGTCCCGGCCGCTCCGGCACCGCACCGACCGTGCCGGCGGACGCCACGCCCGAGGAGACCGCCGCCCGGTGGGCCGAGGGGGCCGACACCGACTGGGCGGCCACGCCCACCGGCGGGCGACGGATGTCGCTGCCGACGTACCCGTTCTCCCGCGAGCGTTACTGGCTGGAGCCGGGCAGCGGCACGGACCCGGCACGACCCGGACCCGTGCGTGACCCGCGCGCCGACGCGCGCGCCGACGCTCGTGATGACGCGGACCTGCGAGCCGAGCTCGCCGCCGTGCCCCGCAGCGAACGGCACACCACCCTGGCCACCCACATGCAGAGGGAACTCGGCGACCTGCTGCAGTTCCCGCCGGACAGCCCCCCTGGCCGGCAACGCGGCTTCTTCGAACTGGGCCTGGACTCCGTGATGGCCGTCCGGCTCGGCAACCTCCTGGAGGAGTCGCTGGGGCTGGTCCTCTACGCAGGCGTCGTCTTCGACTACCCCTGCATCGACGACCTCGCCGGCCATCTGCTGGAACAGCTCGACCTCGACGAGCCCGGCCCGGCCGCTGCGACGTCCGCCGTGACGCCGGTCGACTCCCCGGCACCGCAGGTCGTCCACTACACCGCCGACTGGGAACGGGCCGACGCGCCCCAGGGGCCCGGCGACTGGCTCACGCGCCCGGTCCTGGTCTTCGACGCCGACGGGTCCCTCACCGAACGCGTCCGGCGGTACCACCGCGACGCCGCCAAGGTCATCGGCGTACGGCCCGGCGAGCGGTACGAGGCTTCCGGCACCGAGCGGACCGTCCGGGCCGGGTCAGCCGAGGACCACGCGGTCCTCCTCACCGGCCTGGACTCACCGCCTGACACCGTCCTGCACGCCTGGACCGATCCACGCACCGCGCTGACGTCCGTGTTCCACCTCAGCCAGGCCCTGCTGCGGGGCGGTCTGCACCGGCCCGTGCGCCTGCTGCGCCTGCACACCCGCACCGGCGGACCGGCCGACGCGCTCGCAGAGGCCTTCGGAGGTTTCGCCCGCTCCGTCGAGCACGAGAACCCCCGCCTCGTCCAGCAGGCCGTGGCCGTGCACACCGCGGACGGCCACCCGGTGGACGCTCTCCTCGATGCCTGCCTCGCCGAACTGGCCGCCGAGACGCGCACCGAAGCCGAGGTCCGTCACGACGACCGGGGGCGATGGGTGCGCAGGCTCCGGGCGGTGCCCGCCCAACTGCCCGCACCGGCCGAGGTCACCGTCCGGGACGGTATGACCTGGGTGGTCACGGGCGGCGCCGGCGGCCTCGGCCTGCTCTTCGCCGGGCACCTGGCCCGCCGGGCCCGGGTCAACCTGCTCCTCGTCGGCCGCTCGGAGCTGACCGACGAGCGCCGGACAGCCCTGGAGGACATCCGCGCGCTCGGCAGCGACGTCCGCTACGAACGCGCCGATGTCGCCGACAGGGCCGAAGTGGACCGACTGCTCGCCCTCGCCCGGGAGCGCTGGGGCGCCGTGCACGGCGTCATCCACTCCGCCGGTGTGCTGCGCGACGGCCTGCTGCCGAACAAGACCGCCGACGAGATGGACACCGTCCTTGCCGGCAAGGTCGACGGCGCCGTCCACCTCGACGAGGCGACACGCGACGACGACCTCGACGTCTTCATGGTCTTCTCCTCGCTGGCCGCCCTCGCCGGCAACCCCGGCCAGGCCGACTACGCCTTCGCCAGCCGCTTCCTGAACGCCTTCAGCCGCGCCCGCGACGAGAAGCGGGCCGCGGGGGAGCGGTCCGGCGCGAGCATCGCCGTGGTGTGGCCGTTCTGGCGCGAGGGCGGTATGCGGGTCGACGCGGCCACTGAGGGCTTCGTACGCCGCAGGCTGGGCCTGACCCCGCTGGAGAACGCCGTCGGCTTGGCCGCGTTCGACGCGGCACTGCACCACGCGAGGCCCGAGTTCGGGGTCGTACACGCCGAACGGGCCAAGCTGGAACGGCTGTTGCGCATCGAACCGCCGGAGCACACCGACCGGCCGGAGCCGGCAGCCGTGGACGGCGTCTCGGCGGTCGCGGCCGAACTGGAGCACGTCCTGGCCGAACTGGAGCTGTAGGCGTGAAGTCCGCGCAGGTGTGCCGGACGGCCGCAACGGAGCCGGCCGCGCGGGCGCCCGGCGAACCACTGGGGGAGAGGAACAACCATGACCGATGACGCCCTGTTGAGGCGTTCCCTGGACGCCGTGCGCGCACTGCGGGAGCAGGTCGGGCAGTTGCGCGCCCGGACCGAGGAGCCGATCGCGGTGGTCGGTATGGGTTGCCGCTTCCCCGGCGGCGCGGACAGCCCCGAACGTTTCTGGGACCTGCTGCGCGCGGGCCGCGACGGCATCGTGGACGTTTCCGACGACCGCTGGCCGGCAGACCGCTGGTACTCGCCCGACCGCAACACCCCCGGCACCGCCTACACCCGCCGTGGCGGCTTCCTCACCGAAGGGGCTCACGCGTTCGACGCGTCGTTCTTCGGCATTTCGGACGCCGAGGCCCG
Organism: Streptomyces sp. BA2; assembly: GCF_009769735.1. NCBI lineage: Bacteria > Bacillati > Actinomycetota > Actinomycetes > Kitasatosporales > Streptomycetaceae > Streptomyces > Streptomyces sp. BA2. Next base: position 920,032 of record NZ_WSRO01000002.1, on the reverse strand, counting down.
CGAGATGGACCCGCAGCACCGGTTGCTGCTGGAGGCGAGCTGGCAGGCGCTCGAACATGCCGGGCTGCTCTCCGGAACCCGGGCCGAACAGCGCGTTGGTGTCTTCGTCGGCATCTCCGGCTCCGAGAACGCACTGCGGCCCCGCTCCCTGCGGGACGCCGGGCCGTACACCGCCACCGGCTCCGCGATCAGCGTCGCCGCGGGCCGGGTGGCGCACACCCTGGGGCTGCGTGGCCCCGCCCTCGCGGTGGACACGGCGTGCTCCTCGTCGCTCCTCGCCGTACACCTGGCGGTCGAGAGCCTGCGCCGCGGCGAGTGCGCGGCAGCCGTGGCCGGCGGGGTGAGCGCGATGATGTCACCCGCCGTCATGGTCGCCCTGAGCCGGATGGAGGCCCTGGCCGAGGACGGGCACTGCAAGGTCTTCGACGCCGCGGCCGACGGCTACGCCCGGGCGGAGGGCTGCGGCATGGTCGCCCTCATGCGCGCCGGGGACGCCGCGGCCGTACGCGCCCCCGTGCTCGCCCTCATCAGGGGATCGGCCGTGAACCACGACGGCCGCACCAGCGGCCTGACCGTCCCCAACGGCAGGGCGCAGCGCGAACTCATCACCCAGGCCCTGAAGACGGCCCGGACCGAACCGCACGACGTGGACTACCTGGAGGCGCACGGTACGGGCACTCCGCTGGGCGATCCGATCGAGGTGCGCGCCGCCGCCGACGTCCTGTGCGCCGGGCGGACCGCCGAGGCCCCGCTGCGCATCGGTGCCGTCAAGTCCAACGTCGGGCACCTGGAGGCGGCGGCCGGAGTGGCGGGCCTGATCAAGACGGTCCTCGCTCTGCGGCACGGGGAGATCCCGGGCAACCTGCACCTGCGCACCCCCAACCCGCGGCTCGGCATCGAGCGGCTACCGGTGGTCCTCAACGACCGGACGAGCCCTTGGCCGGGCCACCCGGACGGGCAGCCGCGCACCGCGAGCGTCAGCTCCTTCGGCTTCAGCGGCACCAACGTGCACGTCATCCTCACCGAACCCCCGACCACGCCGCCGCGCCAGACCGGCCCGGAACGCCCCGCCCACGTGCTGGCCCTGTCCGCCCGCGACCCCCAGGGCCTGCGCGACGCGGCGGCCCGCCTCGGCGACTGGCTGGCCCGCCACCCCGAGGCACCCCTCGCGGACGTCTGCCACACCACCACCGCCCGCCGCGCGCACTTCGCGCACCGCGCCGCTCTTGTGACCGCGTCGCGCGGCGAACTCACCGACTGGCTGACGGCCCTCGCCGCGGGCGACGTCCCCGAGGCGGCCGGCGGCGGCCGGCAGCTCTCCGCCTCCGACGCGGTCGGCGCCCGCGACCGCGCCCCCGCGCGACCGGTCGCTTTCCTGCTCGACGCCACCGCGGACCGGGCGGCCCGCATCGTCGCGGCGCTGCACCCCACCCACCCCGGCTTCCGCGCCCACTACGACGAGTGCGCCACCGAGTTGGCCACCGCCGCAGGCGCCACCCCGGTCGTCCCCGCGCACCCCGGCTCGGCCCTCGCGGCGGACGTGGGGACCGTCGCCTGCCAGGTCGCCCTGGTGCGTACGCTCGCGGACTGGGGCCTCGTTCCCGGTGCCGTGGCCGCCGGGAACGCCCCCGGCGACCTCGCGGCCGGCCTGCTCGGCGAGGCCCTCGACGTCCGCGACGCCGGCCTGCTGCTCGGCGCCCGGCACACCACTGCCCCCACCCCCGCGACCCTGCCCCGGCGCGCCCCCGCCCTGCGCTTCCTGTATGGCCCGCAGGCCACCGAGGTGACCGCCGACCAAGCCGCCGACCCGGCCTTCTGGTCCCGGACCGGGACCGGCATCTCACCGCGGGCGGCGGCCGGAGCGCTTGCCCCGCACGGCTACGACACCCTGGTCCACATCGGCGGCGCACCGGAACCGGGTGACCCGGACGGTGTGCGGCGGCTGCCCGGCCACGACATCTGGCGGGAGCTCCTCGACGGCCTGGCCCAGCGTCACCTGGCGGGCGAGGAGGTCGACTGGTCCGCCTTCGACGACGGTTACGACCGGACCCGGCTCGACCTGCCCGGCCAGGCCTTCCGGCGCCGCGCGTACGGCACCACGCCCGCAGAGCCGGACACCTCGGCGGTCCCCGGTACCGGCGCACCGGTCGGCACGCTGGGGCTACGGACGGTGCCGTCGCCGCTGGAGCAGCGGCAGTTCACCACCACGGTGAGCCGGGCACTGCTGCCCGAGGTCGCCGACACCGCGGGTGTCGTCCACGTCGGCTACTACCAGGACATGCTCGCTTCGGCGGCGCGCACCGGGGACGGACTGCGGCTGTCCGGCGTCACCTTCGAGCAGGCGCTCACGCTCCCCGGCACCCGGGAACGCGCCCTGCACCTCGTCATCGACCCGTCCGACGGCGACGGTTGGTCCGCGTTCTCGGTGCACAGCCGGGCCACCGACGAACCGGCCGGCTGGCGCCGGCACGCCGGTGGCCGGGTGCGACCCGGGCCGACCGCCGAGGACCCCGCAGCAGGTACTGAGCCGCTGACCGAGCAGGCCCGTGCGGCCATCACGGAGCGCTGTGCCGAACGGATCGACGGGGCCGAGTTCTACCGCCGCCTCAGCGAGCGCGGTGTTCCCTACGGACCTTCGGTCGAATGGGTCACCGAGGCGTGGCTCGGCGACGGCGAGATCCTGGCCAGGCTCCGTGCCCCGTCCACCGTTGAGACACAGGGCGGACCCGGCCGGCCGGCCCCCGAACTCCCGGTGCCGCCGGGCGTGCTGGACGCCTGCGCCCCGCTCTACGCGCTCGCCGCGCAGGAGCACTTGAACGAACGTGACCTGTTTATGGTCGCGGGCCTCGGCGAGGCCGGTTTCGGCGCCCCCGCGGACGGCCCCCTGTGGTGCCACATACGGCTGACCGTTCCCGCCACCCGCCACAGCCTGGTCGGCGACCACGTGCTGTGCGCCGAGGACGGCCGGGTGGTCGGCTGGGCCCGCGCCACCGAGATCCGGGTCATCAGCGCCGGCGATCCCACCCCGGACACCCCGCTCACCGACGCGGCAGCCGACGCGACCCGCGCGCGATGGCGCGGCCCGGCCGGCCGCGCGGCCCTGCGGTCCCGGCTCGCGCGGATGGTCGGGGAACTGCTGCACCTGCCGCCCGACGACGTCCCGTTCACCCGGTCGTTGTCGGATGCCGGCCTCGACTCGCTGGCCGCTCTGGAACTGCGTCAGCGGGCCCAGACGGAGACCGCGGTCGACCTCCCGGCCGACCTGCTCATCGCCGGACCCACGCTCGACGAGATAGTGGACCGCGTCACCGCGTCCGTCGAGGGGCACACCGTGACCGCGCTCCGGCGCCCCTACGACACGGACAGCGCCCGGTGGCTCCCGGCCACCCCGCGCGACGACTGCGCCGCCCGGGTGTTCTGTCTGCCCTACGGCGGCCGCGGAGCCTCGCTGTACCGGGACTGGGCGGCCGCCGCGGATCCCGAGATCGACGTGTGCCCGGTGCAGCTGCCGGGCCGCGAGGAACGGGGGGAGGAGCGTCCCCTCGATGCCGCGGAGGAGGCGGTGGAGGCCGTCGCGCAGGCCATCGAGCCCTACCTGGACCGGCCCTTCGCCTTCTACGGACACAGCATGGGCGCGCTGCTCGCCTTCCGGCTGGCGCACCGCCTTGGACCCAAGTACGGGGAGTCGCTGCGTCACCTCTTCGTCAGCGCGTTCAGCGCGCCGACGGGGCGGGAGAACCCGCTCGGCGCGCGGCTGCGGTCGGTCACCCGCAGCCTGGGCTTCACCGGCATGCCCGACCACGAGGACCTGATGCGCCTGCGCCGCGCGGAACCGGAACGCTATCTGGACGCGCTGCGCACAGAACTGGGCGACGATCTGGCCGGCATGGCGGAGGTGGCCCTGGACGGCGCGGGGTACGCGGACCTCCGCATCGTCGAGAACTACCGACACGACCTGACAGAGCCGTTGCTGGACGTGCCGGTGACGGTCTTCAACGGTGCCGCCGACCCGGTGGTGTCGGAGCCGGACGCGAGGGACTGGCAGACGCTGACCACCGGGGCTTTCGAACTGCTGGTCCTGCCGGGTGACCACTATTTCGTCCACGGCGACCAGAGCGGTCCGAGGGTCCTGGCGGAACTGACGCACCGCCTGCGTCCCTCACACGGGCCGACGCGGAGCTGATACCGGTCCGCCCCGGGAACCGGACCGGGCGGGCCGAGCCTGTGGCTCGGCCCGCCCGGTCGCGCAGGGGACGCCCGTCATGCCGTGTGGGGCAGCTCCAGCCGTTCGTCGGCCATCAGAATGGCCTGCTGCAGATCGCGCAGCGCCCGGCACGGTTCAAGGCCCAGCTCCTTGTTGAGCCGGGACCTGGCCTGCTGGTAGGTGCGCAGCGCGTCGGCCTGCCGCTCCGAGCGGCACAGGGCGAGCATGAGCTGGCGGTAGAAGGTTTCCCGCAGCGGGTGCTCGGACGTCAGGGAGCCGAGACGGCCCACGAGTTCGCGGTGCAGTCCGAGTGTGAGCTGTGCCTCGATGAGGGACTCGACGCACTCCAGCCTGGTCTCCTCCAGCCACGTGGCGAAGCCCTGGATGACCGGTCCGTCGCACAGGTCGCCCAGAGCCGGGCCGCGCCAGAGGGAGAGCCCCGCCTCGAAGGCGGCGACGGCGTTCTCAGGCCGGCCTTCCTTGAGGTGCCGCCGCCCCTGGTGGAGCAGCCCCTGGAACTGGTCGACGTCGAGCTCGTCGTTGCCCAGGTGGAAGAGATATCCCGGAGGCCTGGTGAGAATCGGATTGTGTCGGCTGCCGGGTTGTGCGAGGAACTTGCGGAGCTGGGAGATGTACACATGAATGCTCGCGGTGACCCGGCGTGGGGGATTGTCTCCCCAGATTTCGGCGATGGCCTCGTCGATGGAGACCACCCGCCGGGCGCGGATGAGCAGAAGGACCAGCAGTACCTGCACCTTCCTGGCACTGACGAACTTGCTGCCCCGGCTGTCGGTTACTCGAACCGGTCCGAGTATGTCGTATTGCACGAACGCAACCCCCGTTGAAAGCACGCTGTGTCCGGTACTGCTCTTTTGCCAGAACAAAGCTCATGTTTTGCTGCTCTCCACCTCCGTGTGATGAGCCGGGCTGTTGTTCCGTTGTGAAGGCTATGAGGAATCAGAGGGCGTCTGAAAGCCCCTAACCCCCCTAAGAATCCCCTAAGAATCGTCCCGAAACTACTGGTCATGGCCGAGATGACCGCGTTGTGGGCCGGCGTGGTCGCGGCGCCGGAGTCGTCGGTTCGGCAAGGCGGTCACAGCGCGAGTTTTCGCAGATTTCACAACGTCATGGAAGTTTGATACGTTGTGACAGTGACGAACTCTATTGCCGTGGCAGGCTTAGTGAAGACGTTCGGTCAGGTTCGGGCCCTCGACGGCTTCGACCTGACGGTCAGGCAGGGTGAGGTGCACGGCCTCCTGGGGCCCAACGGCGCCGGCAAATCCACGGCCATCCGGGTCCTGCTCGGCCTGCTGAGGGCCGACGCCGGCGAGGTGCGGATGCTGGGCGGAGACCCGTGGCACGAGGCCGTGGACCTCCACCGCCGTCTCACCTATGTCCCGGGAGACGTGAACCTCTGGCCCAATCTCTCCGGCGGCGAGTCGATCGACCTGATCGGCAGGTTGCGCGGCGGCATCGACAAGAAGCGCCGCGACGAGTTGCTGGAGCGGTTCAAACTCGACCCGACGAAGAAGTTCCGTACCTACTCCAAGGGCAACCGGCAGAAGGTGGCGCTGGTCGCCGCGCTCGCATCGGACGTGGAGCTGTTCATCTTCGACGAGCCCACCTCCGGCCTCGACCCCCTCATGGAGTCGGTCTTCCAGAGCTATGTGCTCGACCTGAAGCGGGCCGGCGCGACCGTACTGCTGTCCAGTCACATCCTGGCCGAGGCAGAGGCCCTGTGCGACCGCGTCAGCATCATCCGTGAGGGCCGCATCGTGGAGTCCGGCTCGATGAAGGAACTGCGTCACCTCACCCGTGTCTCGGTCACGGTCCAGACGGAACGCGAGCTGACCGGCCTGGACCGGTTCGAAGGAGTCCACGACGTGCGCTCCGTCGCCGACGGGCTCAGCTTCACCGTGGACAGCGGCAAGGTCGGTGCCGTGATCAGTCACGCGGCCGACTTCGGCATCGTGTCGCTGACCAGCACCCCACCCACCCTGGAAGAGCTGTTCATGCGGCACTACGGCGACGAGGTGCCCGCCCAGCCCGAGACGGCCGGAGCACGGCGATGAGCCGCTACTTCGCCGGCACCGGTGACCTCCTGCGGCTCGCCCTGCGCCGGGACCGGATCCAACTCCCGCTGTGGATCTTCGGCCTGACACTGGTACAGACGGCCACCGCCTCGAGCATCAGCGGTCTGTACGAGACCGAGAAGGACCGGATCGCCGCCCAGACCAGTGCCGCGGACAACCCGGCCTCACTGGTGTTCAGCGGCCTGGTCTCCGGCGCCAGCGAGGGCGCCACTGCGATGACGCAGTCCTTGCTGCTCGTGCTGGTGGCCGCCGCCCTGATGAGCACCCTCGCCGTCATCCGGCACACCCGGCAGAACGAGGAACTGGGGCGTTCCGAGCTGATCGGCTCCACCGCCGTCGGGCGGCACGCTGCCCTCACTGCCGGCCTGCTGCTCGCGATCCTGGCCAACGTGGTGCTCGCCGTCGTGAGCGCCTTGGGACTCGCCTCGGCGGGGCTGCCACTGGGCTCCTCCTTCGCGGCCGGCGCCGCGCTCGGCGCGGTCGGTGTCTCCTTCGCCGGCGTCGCCGCGATCACCGCCCAGATCTGGGAGAGCGCCCGGGCCGCCAACGGCGCCGCGGCGGCCGTGCTCGGTGTGGCGTTTATGCTGCGCGCCGTCGGCGACGTGGCCGGCCGCACCACCGGCGGCGGCCTGCGCGTGGAGAGCGCCTGGCCTTCCTGGCTCTCCCCGATCGGCTGGGGCCAGCAACTGCGCCCCTACGACCAGGACAACTGGTGGGTGCTGGCCCTGCCACTCGCCGCCTTCGCCGTCCAGGTCGGTGTGGCCTTCGCCCTGACCCGTATCCGCGACGTCGGTATGGGCATGCGCGCGGTCAAGCCCCGCCCGCCCGAGGCCACCCCCGCTCTCCTCAGCCCGACCGGTCTGGCCTGGTTCCTGCACCGTGGCTCCCTGGCCGGCTGGGCCGTCGGGGTGTCCGTCATGAGCTTCGCCTTCGGAGTCGTCGGCGACGAGATCAACGACCTGATCGGCGACAGCGAACGAACCGCCGAGATCATCCAGCAACTCGGCGGCACCGGCTCGCTGCTGGACTCCTACCTGTCCGCCACCATCGGCCTGATGGGCCTCGCGGTCGCCGGATTCGCCGTGCAGTCCCTGAACCGGATGCGCAACGAGGAGACCACCGGCGGAATGGAAACCGTGCTGTCCACGGCCACCAGCCGGTTCAGCTGGATGACGGGCCATCTGGTCGTCACGCTCGCCGGGGTCACCGTACTCATGTTGCTCACCGGGACCAGTGCCGCCGTCGGCTACGGCCTGGCCACCGGCGACATGGGAGCGGAGTTCGGTTCCCTCGTCGCGGCCGCGCTGGTGCGCCTTCCGGCCGTGCTGGTGCTGGCGGCGTTCGCCGTGCTCGTCTTCGGCTCCCTGCCCAGGCTCGCCGTAGGCCTGCCCTGGGCGGTGTTCGCGCTGTGCCTGCTGATCAGCCAGATCGGCTCGACCCTGGACCTGCCGCAGGTGGTCCGCGACATCTCGCCGTTCAGCCACGTGCCCGGGCTGCCCGGCGGCGACTTCACCGTCGGCCCGCTACTGGTACTGCTGGTGATCACGGCGGTGCTCACCGCCGCAGGCACCGCCCTGTTCCGCCGCCGCGACGTGGCCCTCCAGTGACATCCACCGGCTGAGGGCCGGCCGCGACGGCACGAGCCGTCACCGGGACCGCGGCAATTCCCCCGACGAGGTCCCGGTGACGGCTCTTCGTGTGCGCGGCGCCCCGCTCAGGACGGCAGGGCGCCGTCTCGCATGGCCAGCAGCGAGCCGAACGTCCACTGCACGGTCTGCTGGACGTGCCCCGGAGCACCGTGCACGTCGTCGAACTCATTGAGGGCCAGCCGCCGCACATGCCGACGCAGGAACACCGGATCCCCCGCGGGAATGATCTCGTCGCGCAAACTGGCCGAGTAGCACACCGGGATGTCCAGCGCGGAGAGCTCCTCCGGCGTCAACGGCCAATCGGCCAGCACATCGCCCAGCGCCGCGTCGTCGCCGGGGGCGACGCCCGTCAGACGAGCCAGCGTGTCCCGGGTGACGCGCGGCAGCTGACGCTGCCAGTCGCCGTCCGTGAAGAAGACACTGACCGGCGCCCCGGACGTCACGATCCCACGCAGCCGCGCATCCCGCCCGGCCCAACGCAGCGCCAGATGACCCCCGAAGCTGTTCGCGAGGGCGTAGGTGCGGGAGACGTCCGCACGGTCCGCGACCGCGTCCAGCACGGCCGGCAGCATCCGCCAGCTCTCCCGGTTGTACGCAAGGGTGTTCTCGCCCACGCCAGGCAGCTCCGTCACCACCACCGCCATGCCCAGCTGGGCCGCCTGGAGCACGACCGGTGCCCACTGCTCCTTCACGCTGACGATCCCTCCCGTCACCAGCAGCAGCGGCTTCGGCTCCCCGGCGGACAGACCACCCGCCCAGCAGACCAGCTCACCATCGGGCAACTTCACCCGCACCGGCTCGATGTCCGGATGCTGTGCGCGCCACCGGTCGAACACCGCCCGCGCTTGCTCGTACGCCGAGCGCCGCGCCGGACCGTCGACGAACGGGAAGCGGGCCATGGCCGAGCACAGGAAGGCCGGCAGCAACTGACCCGACCCGGTAAGCGTGGCCGCGGCCGCCGACCACTCCACCGCCCACGAACCCGGGGCGCCGTCCTCGTCGTTGGTGACGCGGTCCAGCACCCCTTCGTAGAGCTCGGGCGGCAGCTGCAGCGCCCGGGCGTGGACGGCCGTGAACTCCTTGAGTTCGGCGACGTCGTTCATCGTGTTCCCTCCCGCTTCCAGTGCACCGTCAGGCCCAGATGCCCGGGTGCCGCCGTGATCCGCCGCAGCTCGTGACGGAACAGGGCGGTCCCGTCCTCGGTGTGCCCCGACGCGTCGAAGCCGTTGCGTGGATAGAAGTCCTTGACCTTGCCGTTCTTCGAGGACGGCACATAACGCGCCTCGACCGCGCCGGCACCGGCGGCGCGGGCGTGCTCCAGCAGCACGGCCAGGCAGCCCTGTTCGATGCCCCGGGCGAAGACCCGGCAGCTGAGCAGGAAGTTGTCGATGTGCCACACCGGCCCGCCGGTTCGCACGAACACCGCCCCCACCAGCCCGTTGTCCCCGAAGCGGTCGCCGGACCGGATGGCGAGGACCAACTGTCCCGGCGAGCCGGCCAGGGCGCGTACCTCGTCCTCCTGGAGCCGCCGGGTCGTCAGGTTGAACTGGTTGGTGCGCTGGGTGAGCTGGGCGAGCCGGGCGGTGTCGGCCTCGCCCGCCGCGGTCAGTTCGACCCGCACCTCCAGCTCCCGCAAGTAGTCCTCCAGCGAGGCGAAGGAGTCCAGGAAGTCCTTGCGGACGAACTCCTCGCGGTAGCGCGCCGGGCGCCGTACGTCGTCCTCCGTGACGTCCCGCACGTCGAACCAGCCGTCGGCGAGTACCCGTTCGGCGTGCAGCGCCGGATCGCCGTCCAGATGCAGCACGGTGACTTCGGGCAGTTCGCGGGCGACCAGACCGCACTCGTATGCGCTGTCGTCGGCGAAGACCAGACTGTCCAGGCCGAGATTGAGGTCGTCGGCAAGGGCTCGCAGATTTTCGTGCTTGGGCTCCCAGTTGGCCACCACACGCACGAAGTCGTCCTCGCGCAGGATCATCTCGGGGTGCTCGCGCAGCACCTGCTGCACCGGCTCCAGGTCGTTCTTGCTGACCGCGGCCAGCAGCACCCCGCGCGACGCGAGTTGCGCGAGCACCTGTTGCAGGTGCCGAAAGGCCCGGCCCCTGCGCCCGCCGGCGACCTCGATGCCCTCCGGGCCGTCGTCGCCCAGCACCCCGCCCCACAACGTGCCGTCCAGGTCCAGGGCCAGCACCTTCTTCGCCCGGCCGGACCGGCCGCGCACCAGATGGGCCAGATCGCGGGCGAGCGCGGCGGTGAGCTCCGGCGTGTACGGCGTCCCCGTGTACGCCGCCAGGCGGGCGTCGCCCAGGGCGGCCGGGCCGGTGAGCAGCTGGTCCAGGTCGAGGACGACAAGACCCGGATGTTCCTCCATCAGCCCCAGCAGCCGGGCGTTCCCGTCCCGCCAGACCGCGCCCAGCCGGGCCCGGGAGCGGTGGTCCACCAACTGGGCCGGAAACTCACGGGGAAGGGGCAGCGAGGTGTACACGAGCGTGCCCGACCCCGCAGCGGCGTGGGTGGCGGCGAGCTTGTCCAGCAGCCGGACCTTCTCGGCCAGCACCCGCTCCACGTCCTCGGGCCGCCACGGCCGGGGAACCTCGTCGAACACCACGTCGGCGTCCAGCACACACACGACCAGGTCACCGCCGGCCGCATACACCTCGCTCGCCGGATCGGCCAGATCGAAGAGCCAACTGCCGAAATCGGCGACATGCGGCCGCAGCAGCAGCCCGTGCCGGGCCAGTTGCGCGGTGAGCGGCGGGATCAGACCAGCCACCGTCCCGTGCCCGGTGACCGTGACCGACACGGTCGGCTGCTCCGGGTGCTCGGCGAGCACCTCGTCGGCGGACAGGCGTGTCAACAACCGCCCTGCGCGCTGCAATTCGTCATCGCCGAGCCCGCGCAGCAGGGCGGGCAGCCGCCGATACTCGGCGATCAGGCGGCCGGACCGGTGCAGGTCGGCCACGGGGTCGGCGGCGGGCGGGGGAACGGGGGCCGGGGACACGGATCACACCCTCCAGGCGAGGCTTCGCGACGGTCCGCTCCGGGGCGCGACACCGCACCCGGGCGGGCGCCCCAGCCTCACCGCGCGCGCTTGGCGCCGGCTTGCAGCCGCCTAAAGCGGCCACCCTCCCGCCCTGGGCTCCCTGAAGTGCTCAGGACTCGTCGTCCGGAGCCTTACCCTGCGACTCGCGCCAGCGAGTCATGAGCTTGGGCACCTCGCCGCGGATGAACTCGAAGAACCGCCGCGTCTCGTCCAGCCGCGCAGCCCCCGGGTTCTCACTGCCGAGCGCGACGATCCCGTCGGCGAGGTTCTCCTCCAGCCGCAGGAACACCTCGTCGCGGCGGGCGAACATCTCGTACCACGTGCCGTCCACGACCCGGTAGTGATCATGACGCTGGCCCGGCTCACGCTGCCGCTCGACCAGCCCCAACTGCATCAGATAACGCACCGCCTGTGACACCGCGGCCCGGCTGATCTTCAGCTGCGCCGCCAGCTCGACGGCCGTCAGCCCGTCCTTGGAGATGAGTACGGCCACGAACACCCGCGCCGCCATCCGTGGAAAACCGAGCCCCGTCATGCTGAGGGCGAAGTGCTCGATGAAGCGGCCCACCGCCAGCTCCTGGTCGGTGCCTTGTCGAGTGCCGTCCGGGGCGACCGCCATCCGCGCATCCCTCCGCGTCATGTGTGCCGATGTGCCGTACGCCTGGGAGGAAGCCGAACGCACCGGGACTTTAGTTCAGTGTTTCATGAAAACTATATATTACCTGACGTCGAAAATGGCTTCCCGGCATACGCGTCGGCGCCGCGGCCCCTCAACAGGGCCGCGGCGCCGACACACACGCAACGGAACAGCAGAACCGAACCGTCAGTCCGCCTCCAGAGCGAACCCCGACTTGATCCACTTGCTGGACTCGATCGCGACCCCGAGAGCCCGGTCCCCCGGCGCCAGCCGCGACAGCAGCCGCTCCAGCTGGAAGAACACCAGCGCGTTGCCGTTGTTGCCGGTCTCCTCCACGCAGGACACCTCCCGCGCCTCCGGCAACCCCATCCGCTCCCGGATCCGCGCCGTCATCCGCCCCGACAGCTGCGGCGGCAGCACATACGACAGATCACCGGGCTTCCACTCCAGCCCGTCCAGCAATTCCTCGGCCGACTCGGCGGCCAGCAGGGGAACGGCCTCCTCGATCGCCTTGTAGTCCTCGCTCACCGGAGGACCATCAAAGCGCCGGCTCGCGCCGTACCAGTCCAGAGTCTGCCCCGGCTCCCGCCCCAGGCCCACCAGCCGCGTGAACACCGCCCGCAACGCCGGGCCCGGCGACGGCTCCGTGGTGAGCACCAGCGCACCCGCCCCGTCCCCGAACAGCACCAGGTTCACCAACTGCGACGGCGGCAGAGCCGCCGCGTCCATGTCCGGGTCCACCAGCTTCGCGGAGACGTCACCGCCCAGCACCAGAGCCGTGCGATGCCCCCCGGACAGCAGCAGCGACGCTGCCAGCGACAGAGCCTGCACCGCACCCGAACACCCCGACTGCAACTGGTACGTGGGCACCTGATCGATGCCCAGCCGGTCGGCAATCACGTTCACCGTCGTCGGCATCAGCATGTCGGGCATGGCAGTGCCCATCACCATCACATCGACGTCCGAGGGCTCCAGACCCGCCGCGGCCAGCGCCCGCCGACCCGCCGTCTCGCCCAGATCCGCCAGCGAGAACCGCGGCTCACCCGACTCCAGATCCACCGCGAGATGCCGGAACCTCGTACCGATAAAGGCCTCGGCCCACTGCTCCCACGCCGGACCCAGACCCATCCTGCGCCCCAGCGTCGCGTTGTCGATCCGCGGGCCCGGCACCGCCGTACCCACCGCCGCCATCCGCAGCACCGAAGGCCCGTTCAGAACCAGCACCGCGCCGCACCTCCCCGCCACCCGACGACCACCACGGGTCGGCACACCGAACGCACCGGACCCACCAGGCGCCCGGCACCCGCAGCCCGCCTCACCACGTCACCGGAAGCCGCTGCGCGGCGTACATCGTCGCCTGCGAACGCAGCGGCACCTCGTCCGCGTCCACCGCCAACCGGAGCCCCGGGAACCTCCGGAACAGCGCCGAATACGCGATCCGCATCTCCACCCGCGCCAGCTGCTGCCCGATGCACTGGTGGATGCCAAAACTGAACGCCATGTGCCCGGAGGTGGAACGCCCCACGTCCAGCCGGTCCGGATCCTCGAACCGCCCGGGATCACGATTGACCGCCGCGAGCGACACCGTCACCCCGTCACCGGCCTTGATCAGCTTGCCCTCCAGCTCGACGTCCTCCAGCGCCGTACGCGGCACCCCGAACTGCGCGATCGTCAGATACCGCATCAGCTCCTCGACGGCGTTGCCGAACAGCTCCGGTTCCTCCCGCAGCCGCGCCAGCTCATCGGGATGGCGCAGCAGCGCGTATGTGCCCAGCGCCAGCATGCTCGCCGTCGTCTCGTGCCCCGCCATCAGCAGCAGCATCCCGACCCCGGTCAGCTCCGCGTCGTTCAGCTCGCCGGTGGCGATCAGACCGCTCAGCAGATCGTCCGCCGGCTCCTTGTGCTTGAGCTGCACCAGCTCGTGGATCAACCCGTAGATCGCCGCGAAGGCCGCCGCCACCTCCTCGTGGGACGACCCGATCCGCATCACCGTCGTCGAATGGTCCTGGAACCGCGGACGCTCGCTGTACGGAACGCCCAGCAGCTCGCAGATGACCAGCGACGGGACCGGCAGCGCGAACGACGGCACCAGATCCGTCGGCGGCCCCTGGCGCTCCATCGCGTCCAGATGCTCCTCCGTGACCTGCGCGATACGCGGCTCCAGCGCCTTCATCTGCCGCACGGTGAACTGCCCGGTGAGCAGACGCCGGTACTTCGTGTGGTCCGGCGGGTCCATGTGCATGAAGAAGCCGGGCGGCACCGTCTCCCACGGCCGGCCCCCCGACGGCAGCTCGAACGGCACCTTCTTCAAGTCGCCGCGAGCGCTGAACCGTTGATCGCTGAGTACCTTCCGGGCCGCGGCGTGGCTGGTCACCAGCCAGCCCACGTGCCCGTCCGGATACAGCAGCGGACTCACCGGCTCCTCCTCACGCAGCCGGCCCAACTCCTCGGGTGGATCGAGCGGACGCGTGCGCTCGGTCGGCAACCGCCGCGGCGGCGTGGACAGCGTGTCCGTCATCTCGCGTTCCCTTCTCGGGCTGCTCCCACGACCGGCGAATCCGGCGCGGCGGGCGGAACCGGCAGGTGACACAACGCCAGGGCACGCCGGGCCGCGCCGCACGACGATGACGGGGAAAACACGGAGCGCAGCGCCCCGCCCTACCCCGCCGCGCCCGCGCGGTGCACGTGCGCCGGCGCACGGTGGTACGCCCACGCCGCGTGCGGGACACCGCTGTGCGACGGCGGCGCCAACCACACCGGTCCACGCCTTTTCGCCCAGCCTCGGGCAGCCCGCTTAAGCCGCCCTTGGATCCCCTTAACGCGGCAGCAGGCCGCACCCGCCTACCGGCTCTCGCCCCGCGCGGCCGCCTCACGGAAGCGGATGACCTGCCCCGGACACGAGCGCTCGGCCTCTTCCACCGCCTCCCAGTCCTCCGTCGGCGGATGCTCCTCCAGCAGCACCACCTGGCCCGTGCGCTCCTCCTGGTCGAAGACCCCGGGCGCGAGCAGCGCACACATGCCCGACGCCACACACCGGTTCACATCGACTCCGACCTGCATGGACGAATCCCGCATGAAGGCATCCTTCCGGACTCGGACCTGCGGAACAGGCCCGTAGCGTAAGGCCTTCGACCGTCCCTCACGAAGCCGCGAAAGGCTTTAGAAACCAGCAAGTCGCCTCTAAGCCGCACCCCGCAAGGTGAGCCGGGCGGCATACGTCGACCGCCCGGAACCGGACCACGAGAAAGGGCGGATCGGGGATGGTCGAAGCAACACCACGTGAGCGGGAGACAGTGCACGGCGTTGTGCTCGGTGGCGGCCTCGCCGGCCTTCTGGCCGCCCGCGCCCTGCGCAACCATGTCGACAAAGTGACCGTGATCGAACGCGACACCTACCCGGACCGACCGGAACCCCGCAAGGGCGTCCCCCAGAGCCACCACGCACACATCCTCTGGTCCGGCGGCGCCGAGGCCATCGAAGCCCTGCTGCCCGGCACACTCGACAGCCTGCGTGCCGCAGGAGCCCACCGCGTCGGCGTCAAACAGGACATGGTCCTTTACAGCGCCTACGGATGGCAGCACCGCTTCCCGTCCTCCCACTACGCCCTCACCTGCAGCCGCCCCTTGCTCGACCGGACGGTGCGGAACGCCGTACTGAGCGACCCGAGTATCGAAGTCCTCCAGGGCACGGAGGCACAGGACCTGCTGGGCGACCGCGAACGCGTCACCGGTGCCCGCATCCGCACCCAGGACGGCACCACCCGAGACCTCCCCGCCGACCTCGTCGTCGACGCCACCGGCCGAGGCTCACGCCTCAAGCACTGGCTGACCAAACTGGGCCAGCCACCCATCACCGAGGAGAGCGTCGACACCGGACTCACCTACGCCACGCGCGTCTTCCACGCTCCCGCAGGCGCCCCCCGGTCCTTCCCCGTCGTCAGCGTCTACGCCGACCACCGCACCGGCCGCCCAGGGCGCAACGGCCTACTCCTGCCCATCGAGGAAGGCCGGTGGATCATCACGCTCTCCGGCACACGAGGCGGCGAACCGACCGCCGACGAGTACCAGTTCGCCGAGTTCGCACGCGTCCTGCGCCACCCCCTGATCGCCGACCTGATCGACGCCGCCGAACCTCTCACGCCCGTCCGCACCACCCGCAGCACCCTCAACCGCCGACTGCACCTCGACCGCCTGCCCCGGCACCCCGAGGGACTCGTCGCACTCGGCGACTGCGTCGTATCCCTCAACCCCATCCACGGTCACGGCATGAGCGTCGCGGCCCGCTCCGCCCACGCCCTGGAGACCTGCCTCCGCCGCGCCGGCGGCCTCAAACCGGGCCTGGCCCGGACCGCCCAGCAGGCCGTCGCGGCCGCCGCCGACGCACCATGGCTGCTCTCCGCCTCCCAGGACCTGTGCTACCCCGACAACCGGGCCGACGTCAGCGACCCGCGCCTGACCACCCAGGCCGCCCAACGCCAGGGCTTCGCCGACCTCGTGACCAGCGCGTCGCTCGTGAACCAGCGCGTGTGTGACGCCCTCACGGCCGTCACCACCCTGACCGCACCGCTCGCCCACCTGGAGACCCCCGAGTTCCTCACGGCCCTGCGACAGGGCCCCGCACGGCCACCGCTGAACGCACCGCCGCTGAACGCGGAGGAAGCGGCGGTACTGCGGAGTACGAGGGCGCGGTAAGTCACCCCGCCGGTCACTGAACCGCCCCGCCGACGACGAACCGCCCCGGTGCCGATGATGGCACCGGGGCGGTTCGTCGTTGTGCCAGGAGCCGGTTCAGTGACCGGCGGACGGGGCGGCGTCGGCACTGTCGGCCCGGCCCAGCTGCCGGTCGATGAAGTCGAAGATCTCCTCCGTCGACGACTCCTGGATCTGGTCTCCCACATCCACGGCCGCCACCGGCCGTGCGTCGTTCCAGTTCGACAGCAGCGTCTGCAGTCGCAGCGTGATCCTCGCCCGGTCCTCGTCATCGGGCGTCAGCCGCGTCAACTCCGTCTCCAGCGTGTCCAGTTCCTCGATCACCCGCAGCGAGGCACTACCGGACGCCGGCACCAGTTCCTGAAGGATCCGACTGGTCAGGGCGTCCGGGGTGGGGTGGTCGAAGATGAGGGTGGCGGGTAGGCGCAGTGTGGTGGCGTTGGTGAGTCGGTTGCGGAGTTCGATGGCGGTGAGGGAGTCGAAGCCGAGGTCTTTGAAGGGGCGTTGTGGGTCTACGTTGTTGGGCTGGCTGTGGCCGAGGACGGCGGCGATGTGTGTGCGGACGAGATCGAGGATCAGGCGTTGTTTGTCGGCCGGCTCGGTGAGTGCGGCCAGCCGTTCGGCGAGTGCGGAGCCGTGGCTGGTGCCGGGGGGTGTGGCGGCGGTGCGTCGGGTGGGGTGCGGTGCGAGGTCGTGTAGGAGTGCGGGGATTGTTTCGGTGGTGCGGAGTGCGTTGGGGTTGAGGGGGAGGCAGAGGTGGTGGGGTTGGGTGGTGGTGAGTGCGGTGTCGAAGAGGTGGAGGGCGTGGTTGGTTTCCAGTGGTCGGGTGCCGTGGGTGACTTTGTGGAGTTGTGTGCCTGTGAGGTGGTGGGTGAGGTTGGTGGTGTGTTTCCAGTAGCCCCAGGCGAGGCTGGTGGCGGGTTGGCCGTGGTGGTGGCGGTGGTGGGCGAGGGCGTCGAGGTAGGTGTTGGCGGCGGCGTAGTTGGCTTGGCCGGGGTTGCCCAGGGTGCCGGCGGCGGAGGAGTAGAGGATGAAGGCGGTGAGGTCGAGGTGTCGGGTGGCGTGGTGGAGGTTCCAGGCTGCGTCGATTTTCGGGGCGAGGATGGGGTGGAGGCGGTCGGGGGTGAGGCTGGTGAGGGTGGTGTCGTCGAGGGTGCCGGCGGTGTGGATGATGGCGGTGAGTGGGTGTTCCTGGGGGATGGAGGCGATGAGTTCTTCGACGGCTTGGGGGTCGGTGATGTCGCAGGCCGCCAGGGTGACGTCAGCCCCGAGGGCCTCCAACTCGTGTTGCAGGTCAGTGTGTTGGGGTGCGGTGCGGGAGGCCAGGAGTAGGTGTTTGGTGGCGTGGGTGGTGATGAGGTGGTGGGCGGTGAGGGTGGCGAGTCCTCCGGTGCCGCCGGTGATGAGTACCGTGCCGTTGGGGTTGAGTGGTTGCACGGTGGGGTCGGCTGTTGTGGTGGTGCGGGTGAGGCGGGGTGTGAGGAGTTGGTTGTTGCGGTGGGCGAGTTGGGGTTCGCTGGTGGCCAAAGCGTTGGTCAGGTATGAGGTGTCGGCGGCCGGGTTGTCGGTGTCGATGAGGTGGATGCGGCCGGGGTTTTCGTTCTGGGCTGTGCGGACAAGGCCCCATAGGGGTGCGTGGGACAGGTGGATGTCTTCGGCTGGGCTGGTGGCAACCGCGTGCCGGGTGAGGATCACCAGATGGCGCTCGGTGGTCTCGTTGGTGGCCAGCCAGGACTGCAGATGCGTGAGAAGCGCCTCGGTGGCTGCGTGCGCGGCTGCCGGGTTGTCGCCGTCCACGTCCTCGTCCGGGGTGTAGAGGTCGACCTGGTCGAGGTCGACTTCCCCTGTGCCGGCTTCGGCCGGCTTCCAGGTGAGGTGGAAGAGGCTGTTGCGGGTTCCCGTGTCGGTGTTCTTGTGGAGTGTGGTGGGGTCGATGGGGCGGGTGGTGAGGGTGTTGATGGTGGCGACGGGTGCGCCGGTGGGGTCCCAGGCTTGGATGGTGATGTCGTTGCCTGTGGTGGTGAGGGTGACGCGTAGGTGGGTGGCGTCGGTGGCGTGGACGGTGACGCCGGTCCAGGCGAAGGGCAGCCGGGTCTCGCCGGTTGATGTGGTCTGGGTGGCGAGGGGGTGGAGGGTTGCGTCGAGGAGGGCCGGGTGGACGGTGTGTCCGCTCGGGTCGGCCTCTTCGGGCAGGTTGATCTCGGCGTGGAGGGTGCCGTCGGGCTGGGACCAGACCGAGGTGACGCCCTGGAAGGTGGGCCCGTACTCGTAGCCGGCTTCAGCCAGTTGCTCGTACAGGTTCGAGATCTCGACCGGGGTGGCGTTGGAGGGTGGCCACTGAGTGAGGGGTTCGGCGGGTTCCTGGGTTTTGGTGAGGGTGCCGGTGGCGTGGCAGGTCCATTCGGAGTCGGTGTCGTCCGGCTCGTGGGTGTGGGGGCGGGAGTGGATGGTGACCTGCCAGCCGCTTGCCTGGGGGACCGTTGTGACTTGGAGGTCGCGGTTGGTGGTGTCGTTCAGGGTGAGGGGTGTGTGGAGGGTGAGTTCGTCCAGGTGGGTGGCGCCGGTGTGGTCTCCGGCGTGGAGTGCCAGGTCGACCAGGGCCGTACCAGGCAGCAGGACGGTTCCGGACACGGCGTGGTCGGCGAGCCAGGGGTGGGTCTTCAGCCCGATGCGGCCGGACAGGACGATGTGATTCGTGTCTGCGAGCTGGGTGGCTGTGGTGACGAAAGGATGATCAGTTGCGGTGAGTCCCAGGTCGGTGGCGTCTGTCAGATGGGCGGGTATCTGGAGCCAGTAGGGCTGGTGTTGGAAGGGGTAGGTGGGCAGGTCGATGTGGGTGGTCTGTTGCTGGGGGAGTTGGGGTGTGAGGTCGATGTCGTGGTAGTGGGTGTGGAGGGTGGTGAGGGTGGTGAGGAGTTGGGCGGTGGTGTCGTGGTGGCGGGTGAGGGTGGGGTAGTGGTGTGGGTTGGCGGGGTGTGTGGTGAGGGTGTCGGCGAGGGCGGCGGCCAGGACTGGGTGGGGGCTGGTTTCGATGAGGGTGTGGTGGCCGTCGTCGAGGAGTTTGAGAGCTGTCTGGTGGAAGTGGACGGGGTGGCGGAGGTTGTCGACCCAGTAGGTGGCGTCCAGGAGCTGGTCGTCGGACAGCGGGGCGCCGGTGTGGGTGGAGTAGAAGGGAATGGTCGGCGCAACCGGCTGGATGTGGGCGCGGTGGGTGAGGTCGGTCAGGATCGTTTCGCGCAGGGCTTCGACGGCCGGGGTGTGCGACGCGTAGTCGACGGGGATGAGCCGGGCTCGGACGCCGCGTTGCTGGTAGGTCTCGACGAGTTCGGTCAGGGCGGTGGTCTCGCCGGCCAGGACGGTGGTGGCGGGTCCGTTGACGGCGGCCAGGTGGACGCCCTCGGGCAGGTCCGTCAGCTCCTCCGCCGGTAGTGGGAAGGACGCCATGGTGCCCGTACCGGCGAGCTGTGTGAGTGCCTGGGAGCGCAGGGTGACTACCGCGATGGCGTCCGCCAGGGTCAGCGCCCCGGCGATGTGGGCGGCGGCGATCTCGCCCTGGGAGTGGCCGATGACCGCGTCCGGGCTGACGCCGTAGTGCTCCAGCAGGCGGGCGATGCCGGTCATCACCGCGAACAGGGCAGGCTGGACGACATCGACCCGCGCCAGGGCATCCTCGTCGTCGGAGGCGAGGACGTCGAGCAGGTCCCAGTCGCACCAGCGGGCCAGCTCGTCCTGGCAGGCCGCCAGATGCGCGGCGAACAGCGGCTCTTCGGCCGCCAGCCGGTGTCCCATACCGGCCCACTGCGAGCCCTGCCCCGGGAAGACGAACGCGGTCCTGCCCGGTGCCGTTTCGCCCAGGCCGACGACTAGTGCGGGATGGCCGTTGCCGTCAACCAGTGCGGTGAAGGCGGCCTGCAGCTCCGCGCGGTCGTCGGTGACGATCCCGGCACGATGCTCGAGTTTGGCCCGTCCGTGCCACAGGTGGGTGGCGAGGGGGCCCGCCTCTACGTCCGGGTGGGCATCCACGAACGCGGCCAGCTGCCCGGCGGCCTCGGCGAGGGCGCTTGGCGTCCGTGCGGAGAGGACCACCGGCACCGGCCGGGACCGCTCCTGCGGTTCCGCATCGGGCTCTTCCGCGGCCTGCACGGAGGTGGGAGACGCGGATTCCAGAATGAGATGGGCGTTCGTGCCGCTCATACCGAAGGAGGAGACGGCGGCACGGCGAGGTCGGCTGGTCTCGGGCCACGGCTGGGGCTCCGTCAGGAGCGCGATGTGGCCGGACTCCCAGTCGACGTGGGTGGTGGGCCGGTCGACGTGCAGGGTGGGCGGCAGCGTTCCGTTCCGCATGGCTTCGATCATCTTGATGACGCCTGCGACGCCGGCGGCGGCTTGGGTGTGGCCGATGTTGGATTTGATGGAGCCGAGCCAGAGGGGTGTTTCGGTGGTGTGGGCCTGGCCGTAGGTGGCGAGGAGGGCTTGTGCCTCGATGGGGTCGCCGAGGGTGGTGCCGGTGCCGTGTGCTTCTACGGCGTCGATCTGGTCGGCGGTCAACTGAGCATTGGCGAGGGCCTGTTCGATGACGCGTCGCTGGGAGGGGCCGTTGGGTGCGGTGAGGCCGTTGGACGCGCCGTCCTGATTCACGGCCGAGCCGCGCAGGACTGCCAGGATCGGGTGCCCGCTGCTCTGGGCATCGGACATTCGTTCCAGCAGGACCAGGCCGACGCCTTCGCCCCAGCCGGTGCCGTCGGCCGCGTCGGCGAAGGGCTTGCAGCGGCCGTCGGGTGCCAGTCCGCGCTGGCGGGAGAAGACCTGGAAGGTGCCCGGCGTGGCCATGATGGTGGCGCCACCGGCCAGAGCCATGTCGCACTCACCGTTGCGCAGCGCCTGGGCCGCCAGGTGCAGGGCGACCAGGGAAGAGGAGCAAGCCGTGTCGACCGTGATTGCCGGGCCTTCGAGGCCGAACGTGTACGCCACCCGGCCCGATGCGATGCTCCCGGAGCCGCCCGTGGCGAAGTAGCCCTCCAGATGATCCGGCGCGCCGTGCATCCGCATCAGATAGTCCTGCGAGATGACGCCTGCGAAGACACCTGTGCTGCTGCCCTTGAGGGTGGTGGGGTCGATACCGGCGTGTTCGAAGGCTTCCCAGGCGGTTTCGAGGAGGAGCCGCTGCTGGGGGTCGGTGGCGAGGGCCTCGCGGGGGTTCATACGGAAGAAGTCCGCGTCGAACTCGCCCGCGTCGTACAGGAACGATCCCTTGCGCGTGTACATCTTGCCCGGGGCGTCCGGGTCCGCGTCGTACAGTGCGTCGAGGTCCCAACCGCGGTTGTCGGGCAGGTCACCGAGCGTCTCCCCGCCCTCGGCGACGAGCCTCCAGAGATCTTCGGGCTGCCTCACCCCTCCGGGATAGCGGCAGGCCATCGAGACGATCACGATCGGATCGTCGTCGACCACGGCCGACACCGCCTTGGGCGCCCGCATCTGCGGCTGCCGGTCCAGCAGCTCGGCTCGCAGGTGTGCGGCTAGCACGGTGAGCGTCGGGTGGTCGAAGACCAGTGTGGACGGGAGCTGGAGCGCGGTGGCGTTGGTGAGGCGGTTGCGGAGTTCGACGGCCGTGAGGGAGTCGAAGCCGAGGTCCTTGAACGGCCGTTGCGGATCGATCGTCTCGGGTCGGTTGTGGCCGAGGACGGCGGCTACGTTGCTGCGGACCAGGTCGAGCAGAAGGCGCTGCTGTTCCGGTTCGCCCAGGGCGGCCAGTTGTTGAACCAGCCCCGAGCGCTGCACCGCACTCGCTCCAGTCGCTGCCCCACGACGCCCCGAAGCCGTAACGAGATCCCGGAACAACGCCGGCACATCGGCACGTCGACGGAGACTCGCCGGCTCGATCGGCATACAGACCAGGGAGGCCTCCGCGCGTTCGTTGAGCGCGACGTCGAAGAGCCGCAGGCCCAGTTCCGTGCTGAGTGCGGTGTTGCTGTGGGCGAGTTGTGTGCCTGTGAGGTGGTGGGTGAGGTTGGTGGTGTGTTTCCAGTAGCCCCAGGCGAGGCTGGTGGCGGGTTGGCCGTGGTGGTGGCGGTGGTGGGCGAGGGCGTCGAGGTAGGTGTTGGCGGCGGCGTAGTTGGCTTGGCCGGGGTTGCCCAGGGTGCCGGCGGCGGAGGAGTAGAGGATGAAGGCGGTGAGGTTGAGGTGTTGGGTGGCGTGGTGGAGGTTCCAGGCCGCGTCGATCTTCGGGGCGAGGATGGGGTGGAGCCGGTCGGGGGTGAGGCTGGCGAGGGTCGTGTCGTCCAGGGCGCCGGCGGTGTGGATGACCGCCGTGAGCGGACGCTCCTGCGGGATCGACGCGATAAGTTCTTCGACGGCTTGGGGGTCGGTGATGTCGCAGGCGGCGAGGGTGACGTCAGCCCCGAGGGCCTCCAACTCGTGTTGCAGGTCAGTGTGTTGGGGTGCGGTGCGGGAGGCCAGGAGCAGATGCCTTGTGCCGTGGGTGGTGATGAGGTGGTGGGCGGTGAGGGTGGCGAGTCCTCCGGTGCCGCCGGTGATGAGGGTGGTGCCGTTGGGGTTGGGTGGTTGGGGGAGGGTGAGGATGAGTTTGCCGGTGTGGCGGGCTTGGCTGAGGTGGCGTAGGGCGTGGGGGGTGTGGCGGATGTCGAAGCAGGTGGTGGGTAGTGGTGTGAGGGTGCCGGTGTCGAAGAGTTCGCGCAGGGTGGTGAGTATGTGCTGGATGCGGTCGGGGCCGGCTTCGATGAGGTCGAAGTTCTGGTAGTGGGCTTGGTAGTCGGTGTGGATGGTTTCTGGGTTGCGGAGGTCGGTTTTGCCCATTTCGATGAAGCGTCCGCCGGGGTGGAGGAGGCGGAGGGTTGCGTCGGTGTATTCGTGGGCGAGGGCGTTGAGGGCGATGTCGATGCCGTGGTGGGGGGTGTGGGTGCGGAAGTGGTGTTCGAAGTCGAGGGTGCGGCTGGAGGCGATGTGGGTGGGGGTGAGGCCTTGTTGGGTGAGGAGGTGGTGTTTGGTGGGGTGGGCGGTGGCGTAGATGTCGGCGCCGGTGTGTTGGGCGAGTTGGAGTGCGGCTGAGCCGACTCCTCCGGTGGCGGCGTGGAGGAGGAGTGTTTCGCCGGGTTGCAGATCGGCAAGGTCGTACAGCGCGTAGTACGCGGTCAAGAAGGCCACCGGTACTCCGGCAGCGGTGGTGAAGGACCAACCCTCGGGCATGGACGTGACCAGACGGTGATCCGTGACGGACCGGGCGCCGGCGCCCGCCGGGAAGACACCCATCACGTGGTCGCCCACGGAGACGGTGGTGACGTCGTCGGCGATTTCTGTGACGACACCGGCGCCTTCGCTGCCGAGTGGTGCGTCGCCCGGGTACATGCCCAGGGCGATGAGGGTGTCGCGGAAGTTCAGCCCGATCGCACGGACGTCGACGCGCACCTGCCCGCTGGCCAGGGGGGCGTCCCATTCGGGGGCGGGCCGGCAGGTGACCGCTTCGATGGTGCCGGTCGAACCGGCGCTCAGTTTCCAGCTCTCCTCGGGTAGATCGAGTACACCGTTGCCCTCGGCGCGTTCGAGACGGGCCACGAGAAACTGGCCATGGCGAACGGCAATTTGAGGCTCGCCGGTGGCCAAAGCGTCGGCCAGGTATGAGGTGTCGGCCGGGTCGTCGGTGTCGATGAGGTGGATGCGGCCCGGGTTCTCGCTCTGGGCGGCGCGGACAAGGCCCCACAAGGGGGCGTGGGCCAAGTGGATGTCCTCGGCGGGGTGGGTTGCCACGGCGTGTTGGGTGAGTATGACGAGGCGTCGGTTGGTGGCGTCGTTGGTGGCCAGCCACGATTGCAGGTGAGCCAGGAGCGCTTCTGTCGCGGTATGCGCAGCCGTGGGGTCGTGGCTGTCCCCGTCCCTCTTCGGGAGGTAGATGTCCACTTCGTTGGGGTCGACATCTATGGTGCCTGCTTCGGCGGGCTTCCAGGTGAGGTGGAAGAGGCTGTTGCGGGTTCCCGTGTCGGTGTTCTTGTGGAGTGTGGTGGGGTCGATGGGGCGGGTGGTGAGGGTGTTGATGGTGGCGACGGGTGCGCCGGTGGGGTCCCAGGCTTGGATGGTGATGTCGTTGCCTGTGGTGGTGAGGGTGACGCGTAGGTGGGTGGCGTCGGTGGCGTGGACGGTGACGCCGGTCCAGGCGAAGGGCAGCCGGGTCTCGCCGGTTGATGTGGTCTGGGTGGCGAGGGGGTGGAGGGTTGCGTCGAGGAGGGCCGGGTGGACGGTGTGTCCGCTCGGGTCGGCCTCTTCGGGCAGGTTGATCTCGGCGTGGAGGGTGCCGTCGGGCTGGGACCAGACCGAGGTGACGCCCTGGAAGGTGGGCCCGTACTCGTAGCCGGCTTCAGCCAGTTGCTCGTACAGGTTCGAGATCTCGACCGGGGTGGCGTTGGCAGGTGGCCATTGGGTGAGGGGTTCGGCGGGTTCCTGGGTTGTGGTGAGGGTGCCGGTGGCGTGGCAGGTCCACTCGGAGTCGGTGCCGTCCGATTCGTGGGTGTGGGGGCGGGAGTGGATGGTGACCTGCCAGCCATTTGCCTGGGGGGTGGTGGTGACTTGGAGGTCGCGGCTGGTGGTGTCGTCCAGGGTGAGGGGTGTGTGGAGGGTGAGTTCGTCCAGGTGGGTGGCGCCGGTGTGGTCTCCGGCGTGGAGTGCCAGGTCGACCAGGGCGGTTCCGGGCAGCAGGACCGTTCCGGACACGGCGTGGTCGGCGAGCCAGGGGTGGGTCTTCAGCCCGATGCGGCCGGACAGGACGGTGGTGTGGGTGTCGGCGAGCTGGGTTGCCGTGCTGAGCAGCGGATGGTCAGTGGTGGTAAGTCCCAGGTCGGTGGCGTCGGTGAGTTGTGTGGGGGCTTGGAGCCAGTAGGGCTGGTGTTGGAAGGGGTAGGCCGGGAGGTCCAGGTCCTGTAGCGGCTTGGAGGGCAGATGCCGGGACAGGTTGATGTCGTGGTGGTGGGTGTGGAGGGTGGTGAGGGTGGTGAGGAGTCGGGTGGTGGTGTCGTGGTGGCGGGTGAGGGTGGGGTAGTGGTGTGCGTTGGCGGGGTGTGCGCTGAGGGTGTCGGTGAGGGCGGCGGCCAGGACCGGGTGGGGGCTGGACTCGATGAGGGTGTGGTGGCCGTCGTCGAGGAGTTTGAGAGCTGTGTCGTGGAAGTGGACGGGGTGGCGGAGGTTGTCGACCCAGTAGGTGGCGTCCAGGAGCTGGTCGTCGGACAGCAGGGCGCCGGTGTGGGTGGAGTAGAAGGGAATGGTCGGCGCAACCGGCTGGATGTGGGCGCGGTGGGTGAGGTCGGTCAGGATCGTTTCGCGCAGGGCTTCGACGGCCGGGGTGTGTGAGGCGTAGTCGACGGGGATGAGCCGGGCTCGGACACCGCGTTGCTGGTAGGTCTCGACGAGTTCGGTCAGGGCGGTGGTCTCGCCGGCCAGGACGGTGCTGGCGGGTCCGTTGACGGCGGCCAGGTGGACGCCGTCAGGAAGGTCCGTCAGCTCCTCGGCCGGTAGCGGGAAGGACGCCATGGTGCCCGTACCGGCGAGCTGTGTGAGTGCCTGGGAGCGCAGGGTCACCACGGCGATGGCGTCGGGCAGGCTCAGGGCTCCGGCGATGTGCGCGGCGGCGATCTCGCCCTGGGAGTGGCCGATGACCGCGTCCGGGGTGACGCCGTGGTGTTCCAGCAGCCGGGCGATGCCGGTCATCACCGCGAACAGGGCAGGCTGGACGACATCGACCCGCGCCAGGGCATCCTCGTCCTCGGAGGCGAGGACGTCGAGGAGGTCCCAGTCGCACCAGCGGGCGAGTTCGTCCTGGCATGCGGCCAGGTGTGCGGCGAAGAGCGGCTCTTCGGCTGCCAGCCGGTGTCCCATGCGGGTCCATTGGGAGCCCTGGCCGGGGAAGACGAATGCGGTCCTGCCCGCCTCCACCATGCCGGGGCCGACGACGAGTGCGGGGTGGCCGTTGCCGTGCGCCAGTGCGGTGAGGGCGTCACGCAGTTCGTCGGGGTTGTCGGTGACGATCCCGGCACGGTGCTCCAGCTTGGCCCGTCCCGACCACAGGCGGGCGGCCAGCGGGCCGACGTCCGTCTCCGGGTGGGTTTCGACGAAGGCGGCGAGTTGGCCGGCGGCTTCGGCGAGGGCCTGCGGGGTTTGTGCGGAGACGACCACCGGTACCGGACCGGCGTGCTGTGCCTGCGGCACCTCCTCCAAGGGTTCCGGCGCGGCCTCCAGGATCACATGCGCATTTGTGCCGCTGATGCCGAACGACGACACTGCCGCCCGGTTCGGCTGACCGGAGTCGGGCCACGGAATCGACTCGGTCAGCAGCGAGATGCTGTCCGCGCTCCAGTCGACATGGTGCGAGGGCTGATCCACGTGCAGAGTGGGCGGAAGCACCCCCTGACGCATCGCCTGGACCATCTTGATGACGCCTGCGACGCCGGCGGCGGCCTGGGTGTGGCCGATGTTGGACTTGATCGAGCCCAGCCACAGCGGCCGTTCGGCGGAGTGCTCACGCCCATAGGTCGCCAGCAGGGCCTGTGCCTCGATCGGGTCTCCGAGCGTCGTGCCCGTGCCGTGCGCCTCGACGACGTCCACCTGGCTCGCATCTAGCCGGGCGTTGGCGAGGGCTTGTTCGATGACGCGTCGCTGGGAGGGGCCGTTGGGGGCGGTCAGGCCGTTGGAGGCGCCGTCCTGGTTGATGGCCGAACCGCGCAGCACCGCCAGGACCGGGTGCCTGTTGCGCTGGGCGTCGGACAGTCGTTCCAGCAGGACCAGGCCGACGCCCTCGCCCCAGCCGGTGCCGTCCGCGGCCTCTGCGAACGGCTTGCAGCGGCCGTCCACGGACAGGACGCGCTGGCGCGAGAACTCGATGAAGGCGCCTGGGCTCGACATGACGGTTGCACCGCCCGCAAGAGCCATGTCGCACTCACCGTTGCGCAGCGCCTGAGCGGCCAGATGAAGGGCGACCAGCGACGACGAGCACGCGGTGTCGACGGTCACCGCCGGGCCCTCCAGACCGAACGTGTACGCCACCCGGCCCGAAGCCACGCTCGCCGCACTGCCGTTGCCCAGGTAGCCCTCGAAGCCTTCTGGGGCGTTTTGCATGAGGCGGGCGCCGTAGTCGCCGTAGATCACTCCGGCGTATACGGCCGTGTTGCTGCCCTTGAGGGTGGTGGGGTCGATGCCGGCGTGTTCGAAGGCTTCCCAGGCGGTTTCGAGGAGGAGGCGTTGCTGGGGGTCGGTGGCGAGGGCTTCGCGGGGGTTCATGCGGAAGAAGTCCGCGTCGAACTGGTCGGCGTCATGGAGGAACGTGCCGTAACTCGTGTAGCTCTTGCCGTTCGCCGCCGGATCCGGGTCGAAGAGGTTGTCCAGGTCCCACCCACGGTTCGTCGGGAAGCCGGACAGACCTTCGCGACGCTCGGCGACCAGGTCCCACAGGTCCGTGGCGGAGCGCACGCCCCCCGGGAAGCGGCACGACATCGAAACGATCACGACCGGATCGTCGGAGGTGTCCGTGCCAATGAGCACGG
Organism: Streptomyces sp. BA2; assembly: GCF_009769735.1. Classification (NCBI taxonomy): domain Bacteria; kingdom Bacillati; phylum Actinomycetota; class Actinomycetes; order Kitasatosporales; family Streptomycetaceae; genus Streptomyces; species Streptomyces sp. BA2. The sequence continues at coordinate 892,163 of NZ_WSRO01000002.1, read as the reverse complement.
GCGCGGCCGATCGTGGCGCCGATTCCAGCAGCTCGGAGCCGATGTGGTCGGCCAGAAGCTGCGCATTCGGATAGTCAAAGATCAAGGTGGCAGGAAGCCGCAACCCGGTGACCCCGTCGAGCCGGTTGCGCAGCTCGACGGCGGTGAGCGAGTCGAAACCCAGGTCCCGGAAGGGCTGCTGCGGGTCCACGCCCGTCGCGTCGGAGTGCCCGAGGACAGTGGCCGCATTGCTCCGCACGAGATTCAGCAGCAGGCGCTGCTGTTCCGTCGGTGTCAATGCGGCGAGCTGCTGCGCCAGCCCCGAAGCCTCACGGGGCGCCGCCTTCGCAGCCCGGCGCAGCGGGCGGGGAGCCAGGTCGCGCAGGAGAGCAGGCACGTTGTCCGCGTCTCGGAAAGCGGACGCGGTCAGCGGGGCGCACAGGTGATACGCGGACGGGCTGACAAGAGCGGCATCGAGAAGGCGGAGGCCTTCCTCGGTGCTGAGTGCGGTGTTGCTGTGGGCGAGTTGTGTGCCTGTGAGGTGGTGGGTGAGGTTGGTGGTGTGTTTCCAGTAGCCCCAGGCGAGGCTGGTGGCGGGTTGGCCGTGGTGGTGGCGGTGGTGGGCGAGGGCGTCGAGGTAGGTGTTGGCGGCGGCGTAGTTGGCTTGGCCGGGGTTGCCCAGGGTGCCGGCGGCGGAGGAGTAGAGGATGAAGGCGGTGAGGTTGAGGTGTTGGGTGGCGTGGTGGAGGTTCCAGGCCGCGTCGATCTTCGGGGCGAGGATGGGGTGGAGCCGGTCGGGGGTGAGGCTGGTGAGGGTGGTGTCGTCCAGGGTGCCGGCGGTGTGGATGATGGCTGTGAGGGGGTGTTCCTGGGGGATGGAGGCGATGAGTTCTTCGACGGCTTGGGGGTCGGTGATGTCGCAGGCGGCGAGGGTGACTTCAGCCCCGAGGGCCTCCAGTTCGTGTTGCAGGTCGGTGTGTTGGGGTGCGGTGCGGGAGGCCAGGAGTAGGTGTTTGGTGGCGTGGGTGGTGATGAGGTGGTGGGCGGTGAGGGTGGCGAGTCCTCCGGTGCCGCCGGTGATGAGGGTGGTGCCGTTGGGGTTGGGTGGTTGGGGGAGGGTGAGGATGAGTTTGCCGGTGTGGCGGGCTTGGCTGAGGTGGCGTAGGGCGTGGGGGGTGTGGCGGATGTCGAAGCAGGTGGTGGGTAGTGGTGTGAGGGTGCCGGTGTCGAAGAGTTCGCGCAGGGTGGTGAGTATGTGCTGGATGCGGTCGGGGCCGGCTTCGATGAGGTCGAAGTTCTGGTAGTGGGCTTGGTAGTCGGTGTGGATGGTTTCTGGGTTGCGGAGGTCGGTTTTGCCCATTTCGATGAAGCGTCCGCCGGGGTGGAGGAGGCGGAGGGTTGCGTCGGTGTATTCGTGGGCGAGGGCGTTGAGGGCGATGTCGATGCCGTGGTGGGGGGTGTGGGTGCGGAAGTGGTGTTCGAAGTCGAGGGTGCGGCTGGAGGCGATGTGGGTGGGGGTGAGGCCTTGTTGGGTGAGGAGGTGGTGTTTGGTGGGGTGGGCGGTGGCGTAGATGTCGGCGCCGGTGTGTTGGGCGAGTTGGAGTGCGGCTGAGCCGACTCCTCCGGTGGCGGCGTGGAGGAGGAGTGTTTCGCCGGGTTGCAGATCGGCAAGGTCGTACAGCGCGTAGTACGCGGTCAGGAAGGCCACCGGTACTCCGGCAGCCGTAGTGAAGGACCATCCCTCGGGCATGAGGGTGACCAGGCGGTGATCCGTGACCGTCCGCGCACCGACGCCGTGCGGGAACATGCCCATGACGCGGTCGCCCACGGAGACGGTGGTGACGTCGTCGGCTACCTCCGTGACGATGCCAGCACCCTCGCTGGCCAAGAGCGCGTCGCCCGGATACATGCCGAGTGTGATCAGCACGTCGCGGAAGTTCAGCCCGATCGCACGGACGTCGATCCGCACCTGCCCCGGCGCAAGCTCGTCCGGGAGCTCGGGGTTGGGCAGGAACGCCAGGTTGTCCAGTGTGCCGGGGGCCGTCTTGTCCAGACGCCAGGTCGGTTCGTCGACCGGGATGGTCAGTCGGCCGTCGACGTGACCGGCCGATCGAACCAGCCTCGGTGCGAGGAACTGACCGTGACGCAGGGCCAGTTGATACTCACCCGTGGCGAGGGCTTCGGCAAGGTCCGACGTGTCGGCGGGGTTGTCGGTGTCGATGAGGTGGATGCGGCCGGGGTTTTCGTTCTGGGCTGTGCGGACAAGGCCCCATAGGGGTGCGTGGGACAGGTGGATGTCTTCGGCTGGGCTGGTGGCAACCGCGTGCCGGGTGAGGATCACCAGATGGCGCTCGGTGGTCTCGTTGGTGGCCAGCCAGGACTGCAGATGCGTGAGAAGCGCCTCGGTGGCCGCGTGCGCGGCTGCCGGGTTGTCGCCGTCCACGTCCTCGTCCGGGGTGTAGAGGTCGACCTGGTCGAGGTCGGCTTCCCCTGTGGTGGCTTCGGCCGGCTTCCAGGCGAGGTGGAAGAGGCTGTTGCGGGTCTCGTAGCCCGCACCGGTGGTCAGCGCGGTGGGGTCGACCGTGCGGGAGGCGAGCGTGGTGACGGTGGCGACGGGTGTGCCGGTGGGGTCCCAGGCCTGAAGGGATACGTCGTTGCCTGTGCTCGTGAGGGCGACACGGAGGTGGGTGGCGCCGCCCGCGTGCACGCTGACGCCGGACCACGCGAAGGGCAGGCGCAGTTCGCTGCCGGTGGCCGAGGAGAGGGCCCGGGCAGCGAGGGGGTGGAGGGTTGCGTCGAGGAGGGCCGGGTGGATGGTGTGTCCGGTCGGGTCGGCTTCTTCGGGGAGGGTGATCTCGGCGTGGAGGGTGCCGTCAGGTTGGGCCCACATGGCGGTGACGCCCTGGAAGGTGGGCCCGTACTCGTAGCCGGCTTCAGCCAGTTGCTCGTACAGGTTCGAGATCTCGACCGGGGTGGCGTTGGTGGGGGGCCATTGGGTGAGGGGTTCGGCGGGTTCCTGGGTTGTGGTGAGGGTGCCGGTGGCGTGGCAGGTCCAGGGCTCGGTGTCGGTGTCGTCGGGCTCGTGGGTGTGGGGGCGGGAGTGGATGGTGACTTGCCAGCCGTTTGCCTCGGGGGTGGTGGTGACTTGGAGGTCGCGGCTGGTGGTGTCGTCCAGGGTGAGGGGTGTGTGGAGGGTGAGTTCGTCCAGGTGGGTGGCGCCGGTGTGGTCTCCGGCGTGAAGTGCCAGGTCGACCAGGGCCGTTCCGGGCAGGAGGACCGTTCCTGCCACGGCGTGATCCGCCAGCCAGGGGTGAGTACTCAGGCCGATCCGGCCCGTGAACACCGTTGATGCACCGGAGGTTTCACCAGCCTCTGCCCCGGTTGTGGTGTCGGCAAGCTGAATGGCAGCGGCGAGCAGGGGATGCGCACTGGTCGCCATGCCCAGGTCGGTGGCGTCGGTGAGTTGTGTGGGGGCTTGGAGCCAGTAGGGGTGGTGTTGGAAGGGGTAGGTGGGCAGGTCGGTGTGGGTGGTTTGTTGCTGGGGGAGTTGGGGTGTGAGGTTGATGTTGTGGTGGTGGGTGTGGAGGGTGGTGAGGGTGGTTTGGTGGGTGTGGGTTTCGTTGGGGTGGTGGGGGTGGTGTGGGTGGGGAGGTGGGGTGTGAGGGTGGGGTGGGGGGCGAGTTCGGTGAACAGGGTGATGTGTTGGGTGTGGGTGAGGTGGGTGATGCCTTGGTGGAAGTGGACGGGTTGGCGGATGTGCTGGGTCCAGTAGGTGGGGCTGTGGTGCTGTTCGGGGGTTGCGGGGGTGCCGGTGAGGTTGGAGATGACGGGGATGGTGGCGTGGCCGAGGTGGTGGTGGGTGAAGAGGTTGGTGAGGTGGGTGGTGAAGGTGTCGAGGATGGGTTCGGTGTGGGCGCTGTGGAAGGCGTGGGTGACGTTGAGGGGGCGGGTGTGGATGCCGGCGGCCGTCAGTTCGCCGGCGAGTTCGTCGAGGGCGTTGCTGGGTCCGGCGAGGGTGGTGGCGGTGGGTGAGTTGTGGGCGGCGATTTCGATGTGGGGGTGGTGGTGGAGGTGTTTGGTGAGTGTGTCGGGGGTGGTGAGGGCGGCGAGCATGCCGGTGCCGGTGGGCAGGGTGTGGAGGAGTTTTGCGCGGGTGGCGACGATGTCGGCGGCGAGGTTGAGGGGGAGGGTGCCGGTGAGGTGGGCGGCGGAGAGTTCGCCGATGGAGTGGCCGATGAGGGCGTGGGGTGTGGCGCCGCTGGCCTGCAGGAGGCGGTAGGCGGCGATGTGGTGGGCGAAGAGGGCGGGCTGGGTGTAGAGAGTGGTCTCCAGCAGGGCCGCGTGGTCGCTGCCGGCTTCGGCGAACATCACCTGCTGCAGCGGTATCTGCAGGTGTGGGTCCAGGGCTTGGCAGACTTCGTCCAGGGCGTCGGCGTAGGCGGGGTACGTCTGGTGGAGGTGGGCTCCCATGCCGGGTTTTTGGCTGCCCTGGCCGGAGAGGACGATGGCCCAGCGGGCCGCTCCCGCCGTGGTGGGGGAGGGGCCGGTGATCAGGGCGGGGTGGTCGCGGCCGCCGGCCAGCGCGGTGAGCGCGGCGTGCAGTTCGTCGGGGTTGTCGGTGACGATGCCTGCGCGGTGTTCCAGCTTCGCGCGCCCCGACCACAGGCGGGCGGCCAGCGGGGCGACTTCCACCTCGGGGTGGGCTTGGACGAAGCCGGCGAGTCGGTCCGCTGTTTCGGCGAGGGCTTGGGGTGAGCGGGCCGAGACCACCACGGGCACCGGACCGGCGTGCTGTTCCTGCGGTTGTGTCTCGGCCGGTTGGGGTTCGGGGGCGGCCTCCAGGATCACATGCGCGTTCGTCCCGCTGATGCCGAACGAGGACACCGCGGCCCGGCGCGGACGGCCGGTCTCCGGCCACGGCCGGGACTCGGTCAACAGCGAGACACTGCCCGCACTCCAGTCCACGTGCCGGGACGGTTCATCGACATGCAGCGTCGAGGGCAGCACCCCCTGCCGCATGGCTTCGATCATCTTGATGACGCCCGCGACGCCGGCGGCGGCCTGCGTGTGGCCGATGTTGGATTTGATGGAGCCGAGCCAGAGCGGTTGTTCGGTTGAGTGCTCACGCCCGTAGGTGGCGAGCAGGGCCTGGGCCTCGATCGGGTCGCCGAGCGTCGTACCCGTGCCGTGCGCCTCGACCGCATCCACCTGGCCCGCGGTGAGCCCCGCATCCGCCAGGGCTTGTTCGATGACGCGTTGCTGGGAGGGGCCGTTGGGGGCGGTCAGGCCGTTGGAGGCGCCGTCCTGGTTGATGGCCGAGCCGCGCAGTACTGCCAAGATGGGGTGGCCGTGGCGCTGGGCGTCGGAGAGGCGTTCGAGGAGGACGAGTCCGGCGCCTTCGCCCCAGCCGGTGCCGTCGGCCGCGTCGGCGAACGGCTTGCAGCGGCCGTCGGGAGCCAGTCCGCGCTGACGGGAGAACTCGACGAAGGTGCCGGGGGTAGCCATCACGGTGACACCGCCGGCCAGGGCCAGTTCGCACTCACCGTTGCGCAACGCCTGGGCCGCCAGGTGGAGGGAGACCAGCGAGGACGAGCAGGCGGTGTCCACCGTGACGGCCGGGCCCTCCAGACCGAAGGTGTACGCCACCCGGCCCGAAGCCACGCTCGCCGCACTGCCGTTGCCCAGAAAGCCCTCGAAACCCTCCGGCGCGCGGTGCATAAGACGGCCCGCATAGTCGTCGTACATCACGCCCGCGTAGACGCCGGCCTTGCTCCCTTTGAGGGTGTGCGGGTCCAGGCCCGCGCGTTCGAAGGTCTCCCAGGCCGTCTCCAGGAGCAGCCGCTGCTGAGGGTCGGTCGCTGTGGCCTCGCGCGGGCTCATGCCGAAGAACTCGGGGTCGAATTCATCGGCCGAGTGCAGGAATCCGCCTTCGCGCGCGTAGCTCCTGCCGATCGCGTCCGGGTCGGGGTCGAAGAGGCCGTCGAGGTCCCAGCCGCGGTTGGCCGGGAAGCCGGAGATCGCGTCCGTGCCCTCGGCCAGCAGCGTCCACAGGTCCTCGGGCGAGCGAACCCCGCCCGGGTACCGGCAGGCCATCGCGACGACCGCCACCGGCTCCTGCCCTGCCGACTCGGCGTCCTGGAGGCGTTGACGCGTCTGGTGCAGTTCGGCCACTACGCGGGTCAGGTATTCCCGAAGCTTGGCTTCGTCCGACATGGGTCGTCGCTCCTCTATGCGGAATTGCTCTGGTGGTGAGCGGCTGTGGATCAGGAAAGGTCGAGATCGCCGTCGATCAGATCGAAGAGTTCCTCGTTGGACGCCGAACGCAGTTTGTCCTCGATGCCCTCGCCGCTTGTCGTCGGCCGTCCGCTCTCATTGAGGCGAGAGAGGAGAGCCTGAAGCCGACGGGTCACCTTCATCCGTCCGGAATCGTCCTCGGCACGTTCGATCAAGGCCTGTTCGAGCTCGTCGATCTCGGCCAAGAACGCCGATTCGATCGATGCCTCACCGATGCCGAGGGCTGTGCCGACGTACCGGGCCAAGTCAACGGGCGTCGGGTAGTCGAAGATCAGGGTGGAAGTGAGACGCAGGCTGGTGGCTTCACTGAGGCGGTTACGGAGTTGTACTGCCGTGAGCGAGTCGAACCCCAGCTCGTTGAAGGGCCGTTGGGGATCGATGGTGTCCGCACCCTTGTGGCCGAGCACTGCTGCGACGTCGGCGCAGACGACTTCGAGCACCAGCTTCTCCTGCAACTCCGGCGGCAGCGAACGCAGTCGGGTTGCAAGATCGGTGCCGGTCGGGTGGGCCGTGGCGGCGGTATGGCGGTTTGCCGGTGCGAGGTCATGGAGGAGGGGAGGCAGGCGATCGGTGGTGCGGAGTGCGTTGGGGTTGAGGGGGAGGCAGAGGTGGTGGGGTTGGGTGGTGGTGAGTGCGGTGTCGAAGAGGTGGAGGGCGTGGTTGGTTTCCAGTGGTCGGGTGCCGTGGGTGACTTTGTGGAGTTGTGTGCCTGTGAGGTGGTGGGTGAGGTTGGTGGTGTGTTTCCAGTAGCCCCAGGCGAGGCTGGTGGCGGGTTGGCCGTGGTGGTGGCGGTGGTGGGCGAGGGCGTCGAGGTAGGTGTTGGCGGCGGCGTAGTTGGCTTGGCCGGGGTTGCCCAGGGTGCCGGCGGCGGAGGAGTAGAGGATGAAGGCGGTGAGGTTGAGGTGTTGGGTGGCGTGGTGGAGGTTCCAGGCTGCGTCGATCTTGGGGGCCAGGATGGGGTGGAGGCGGTCGGGGGTGAGGCTGGCGAGGGTGGTGTCGTCCAGGGCGCCGGCGGTGTGGATGACCGCCGTGAGTGGGTGTTCCTGGGGGATGGAGGCGATGAGTTCTTCGACGGCTTGGGGGTCGGTGATGTCGCAGGCCGCCAGGGTGACTTCAGCCCCGAGGGCCTCCAACTCGTGTTGCAGGTCAGTGTGTTGGGGTGCAGTGCGGGAGGCTAGGAGCAGATGCCTTGTGCCGTGGGTGGTGATGAGGTGGTGGGCGGTGAGGGTGGCCAGTCCTCCGGTGCCGCCGGTGATGAGAACCGTGCCGTCGGGATCGAGGGTTTGAGGGGTGGCTTTTCCGGCTTGTGTGGTGGTGCGGGTGAGGCGGGGTGCGAGGAGTTGGTTGTTGCGCTGGGCGAGTTGGGGTTCGCCGGTGGCTAGGGCTTGTTGCACGTATGAGGGGTCGGCGGCCGGGTTGTCGGTGTCGATGAGGTGGAGGCGGTCGGGGTTTTCGTTCTGGGCGGTGCGGGCCAGTCCCCACAAGGGGGCGTGTGCCAGGTGGATGTCTTCGGTGGGGCCTGTTGCCACAGCGTGCCGGGTGAGGATGACGAGACGCCGGTCTGTGGCGTCGTTGGCGGCCAGCCAGGACTGAAGGTGGTGGAGGAGCGCTTCGGTTGCGTCGTGTGCGGCCTGCGGATTGTCCTGGGGATATGTCTCTGGCCGGTAGATGTCGACTTCGTTGAGGTCGACATCTGTGGTGCCTGCTTCGGCCGGCTTCCAGGCCATGTGGAAGAGGCTGTTGCGCGTTCCCGTGCCGATGTTCTTGTGGAGTGTGGTGGGGTCGACCGGGCGGGTGGCGAGCGTGGTGACGGTGGCGACGGGTGCGCCGGTGGGGTCCCAGGCTTGGACGGAGATGTCGTTGCCTGTGGTGGTGAGGGTGACGCGTAGGTGGGTGGCGTCGGTGGCGTGGACGGTGACGCCGGTCCAGGCGAACGGCAGCCGTACGTCACTCTCTATGCCCCTAGTGGTGGCGAGAGGGTGAAGGGCGGAATCGAGAAGCGCCGGGTGAATGGTGTGTCCGGCGGGGTCGGCCGTGTTGGGCAGGGTGACTTCGGCATGCAGGGTGCCGTCGGGCTGGGACCAGACAGCGGTGACGCCGCGGAAGGCAGGCCCGTACTCGTAGCCGGCCTCAGCCAGTTGCTCGTACAGGTTCGAGATCTCGACCGGGGTGGCGTTGGCAGGTGGCCATTGGGTGAGGGGTTCGGCGGGTTCCTGGGTTTTGGTGAGGGTGCCGGTGGCGTGGCAGGTCCATTCGGAGTCGGTGTCGTCCGGCTCGTGGGTGTGGGGGCGGGAGTGGATGGTGACCTGCCAGCCGCTTGCCTGGGGGACCGTTGTGACTTGGAGGTCGCGGTTGGTGGTGTCGTTCAGGGTGAGGGGTGTGTGGAGGGTGAGTTCGTCCAGGTGGGTGGCGCCGGTGTGGTCTCCGGCGTGGAGTGCCAGGTCGACCAGGGCGGTTCCGGGCAGGAGGACCGTTCCTGCCACGGCGTGATCCGCCAGCCAGGGGTGGGTCTTCAGTCCGATGCGGCCGGACAGGACGATGTGATTCGTGCCTGCGAGCTGGGTGGCCGTGCTGAGCAGCGGATGGTCAGTGGTGGTCAGTCCCAGGTCGGTGGCGTCGGTGAGTTGTGTGGGGGCTTGGAGCCAGTAGGGCTGGTGTTGGAAGGGGTAGGCCGGGAGGTCCAGGTCCTGTAGCGGCTTGGAGGGCAGATGCCGGGACAGGTTGATGTTGTGGTGGTGGGTGTGGAGGGTGGTGAGGGTGGTTTGGTGGGTGTGGGTTTCGTTGGGGTGGTGGGGGGTGGTGTGGGTGGGGAGGTGGGGTGTGAGGGTGGGGTGGGGGGCGAGTTCGGTGAACAGGGTGATGTGTTCGGTGTGGGTGAGGTGGGTGATGCCTTGGTGGAAGTGGACGGGTTGGCGGATGTGCTGGGTCCAGTAGGTGGGGCTGTGGTGCTGTTCGGGGGTGGCGGGGGTGCCGGTGAGGTTGGAGATGACGGGGATGGTGGCGTCGCCGAGGTGGTGGTGGGTGAAGAGGTTGGTGAGGTGGGTGGTGAAGGTGTCGAGGATGGGTTCGGTGTGGGCGCTGTGGAAGGCGTGGGTGACGTTGAGGGGGCGGGTGTGGATGCCGGCGGCCGTCAGTTCGCCGGCGAGTTCGTCGAGGGCGTTGCTGGGTCCGGCGAGGGTGGTGGCGGTGGGTGAGTTGTGGGCGGCGATTTCGATGTGGGGGTGGTGGTGGAGGTGTTTGGTGAGTGTGTCGGGGGTGGTGAGGGCGGCGAGCATGCCGGTGCCGGTGGGCAGGGTGTGGAGGAGTTTTGCGCGGGTGGCGACGATGTCGGCGGCGAGGTTGAGGGGGAGGGTGCCGGTGAGGTGGGCGGCGGAGAGTTCGCCGATGGAGTGGCCGATGAGGGCGTGGGGTGTGGCGCCGCTGGCCTGCAGGAGGCGGTAGGCGGCGATGTGGTGGGCGAAGAGGGCGGGCTGGGTGTAGAGAGTGGTCTCCAGCAGAGCCGCGTGGTCGCTGCCGGCTTCGGCGAACATCACCTGCTGCAGCGGTATCTGCAGGTGTGGGTCCAGGGCTTGGCAGACTTCGTCCAGGGCGTCGGCGTAGGCGGGGTACGTCTGGTGGAGGTGGGCTCCCATGCCGGGTTTTTGGCTGCCCTGGCCGGAGAGGACGATGGCCCAGCGGGCCGCTCCCGCCGTGGTGGGGGAGGGGCCGGTGATCAGGGCGGGGTGGTCGCGGCCGCCGGCCAGCGCGGTCAGCGCGGCGTGCAGTTCCTCGGGGTGGTCGGTGACGATGCCTGCGCGGTGTTCCAGCTTCGCGCGCCCCGACCACAGCCGGGCCGCCAGCGGGGCGACTTCCACCTCGGGGTGGGCTTGGACGAAGCCGGCGAGTCGGTCCGCTGTTTCGGCGAGGGCTTGGGGTGAGCGGGCCGAGACCACCACGGGCACCGGACCGGCGTGCTGTTCCTGCGGCTCCGTCTCGGCCGGTTGGGGTTCGGGGGCGGCTTCGAGGATCACATGCGCGTTCGTCCCGCTGATGCCGAACGAGGACACCGCCGCACGGCGCGGACGGCCGGTCTCCGGCCACGGCCGGGACTCGGTCAACAGCGAGACACTGCCCGCACTCCAGTCCACGTGGCTGCTGGGCTGGTCGACGTGCAGGGTGGGCGGCAGCGTTCCGTTCCGCATCGCCTGAATCATCTTGATGACGCCCGCGACGCCGGCAGCGGCTTGGGTGTGGCCGATGTTGGATTTGATGGAGCCGAGCCAGAGCGGTTGTTCGGTGGTGTGGGCCTTGCCGTAGGTGGTGAGGAGGGCTTGTGCCTCGATGGGGTCGCCGAGGGTGGTGCCGGTGCCGTGTGCTTCTACGGCGTCGATCTGGTCGGCGGTCAACCGGGCGTTGGCGAGGGCCTGTTCGATCACACGCTGCTGTGACGGGCCGTTGGGGGCGGTCAGGCCATTGGACGCGCCGTCCTGATTCACGGCCGAGGACCGGAGAAGGGCGAGGACGTGATGCCCGTTGCGCTGGGCGTCGGAGAGGCGTTCGAGGAGGACGAGTCCGGCGCCTTCGCCCCAGCCGGTGCCGTCGGCCGCGTCGGCGAACGGCTTGCAGCGGCCGTCGGGAGCCAACCCCCGCTGCCGGGAGAACTCGAGGAAGGCGGACGGTGTGGACATAACGGTGACACCGCCGGCGAGCGCCAGATCGCACTCGCCCTGGTGCAGGGCCTGGGCGGCCAGGTGCATGCCCACCAACGACGAGGAGCAGGCCGTGTCCACCGTCATGGCCGGGCCTTCCAGACCGAAGGTGTACGCCACCCGGCCCGAAGCCACGCTCGCCGCACTGCCGTTGCCGAGGTACCCCTCGAAGCCCTCGGGTGTCCGGTGCATCAGGCGCGGTCCGTAATCGGCGTAGATGACTCCGGTGAAGACGCCGGTGTTGCTGCCTTTGAGGGTGGTGGGGTCGATGCCGGCGTGTTCGAAGGCTTCCCAGGCGGTTTCGAGGAGGAGGCGTTGTTGGGGGTCGGTGGCGAGGGCTTCGCGCGGGTTCATGTGGAAGAAGTCGGCGTCGAACTGGTCGGCGTCGTGGAGGAAGGCGCCGTGGCGTGTGTAGGTCTTGCCGGTGGCGTCCGGGTCGGGGTCGTAGAGGTTGTCCAGATCCCAACCGCGGTTGGTCGGGAAGCCGGAGGTGGCGTCCTTCCCTTCGGCGACCAGCAGCCAGAGGTCTTCGGCCGTGCGGATGCCGCCGGGGTAGCGGCATGCGGTGGCGACGATGGCGATGGGGTCGTCGGTGGTGGGGGTGGTGTGGGTGGTGGCTGTGGTCTGGAGTGGGGTGTTGAGGAGCTGGTTGAGGAGGTGGGTGGTGAGGGCGTCCGGGGTGGGGTGGTCGAAGATGAGGGTGGCGGGTAGGCGCAGTGTGGTGGCGTTGGTGAGGCGGTTGCGGAGTTCGATGGCGGTGAGGGAGTCGAAGCCGAGGTCTTTGAAGGGGCGTTGTGGGTCTACGTTGTCGGGCTGGCTGTGGCCGAGGACGGCGGCGATGTGTGTGCGGACGAGATCGAGGATCAGGCGTTGTTTGTCGGCCGGCTCGGTGAGTGCGGCCAGCCGTTCGGCGAGTGCGGAGCCGTGGCCGGTGCCGGGGGTTGTGGCGGTGGTGCGTCGGGTGGGGTGCGGGGTGAGGTCGTGTAGGAGTGCGGGGATTGTTTCGGTGGTGCGGAGTGCGTTGGGGTTGAGGGGGAGACACACCTGATACGGCTGAGGTGCTGCCAGTGCGGAGTCGAACAGGTGGAGGGCGTGGTCGGTTTCCAGTGGTCGGGTGCCGTGGGTGACTTTGTGGAGTTGTGTGCCTGTGAGGTGGTGGGTGAGGTTGGTGGTGTGTTTCCAGTAGCCCCAGGCGAGGCTGGTGGCGGGTTGGCCGTGGTGGTGGCGGTGGTGGGCGAGGGCGTCGAGGTAGGTGTTGGCGGCGGCGTAGTTGGCTTGGCCGGGGTTGCCCAGGGTGCCGGCGGCGGAGGAGTAGAGGATGAAGGCGGTGAGGTCGAGGTGTCGGGTGGCGTGGTGGAGGTTCCAGGCCGCGTCGATCTTCGGGGCGAGGATGGGGTGGAGCCGGTCGGGGGTGAGGCTGGCGAGGGTGGTGTCGTCCAGGGCGCCGGCGGTGTGGATGATGGCCGTGAGTGGGTGTTCCCGGGGGATGGAGGCGATGAGTTCTTCGACGGCTTGGGGGTCGGTGATGTCGCAGGCCGCCAGGGTGACCTCGGCTCCGAGGGCCTCCAGCTCGTGTTGCAGGTCGGTGTGTTGGGGTGCGGTGCGGGAGGCCAGGAGTAGGTGTTTGGTGGCGTGGGTGGTGATGAGGTGGTGGGCGGTGAGGGTGGCGAGTCCTCCGGTGCCGCCGGTGATGAGTACCGTGCCGTTGGGGTTGAGTGGCTGCACGGTGGAGTCGGCTGCTGTGGTGGTGCGGGTGAGGCGGGGTGCGAGGAGTTGGTTGTTGCGGTGGGCGAGTTGGGGTTCGCCGGTGGCTAGGGCTTGTTGCACGTATGGGGCGTCGGCGGCCGGGTTGTCGGTGTCGATCAGGTGGATGCGGCCCGGGTTTTCGTTCTGCGCGGCGCGGACCAGGCCCCACAAGGGCGCATGTGGGAGGTGAATGTCCTCTGCAGAGCTTGTTGCCACGGCGTGCCGGGTGAGGATGACGAGGCGCCGGTCTGTGGCGTCGTTGGCGGCCAGCCAGGACTGCAGGTGAGCCAGGACCGTTTCTGTCGCCGTGTGCGCAGCTGCCGGGCTCCGGTCTTCCAGGTCGGCTGGGACCGCGTAGACATCGATCTGGTCGTGAGGCACGCCTTCATGGCCTGCTTCGGCGGGCTTCCAGGCTATGTGGAAGAGGCTGTTGCGGGTTCCCGTGTCGGTGTTCTTGTGGAGTGTGGTGGGGTCGATGGGGCGGGTGGTGAGGGTGTTGATGGTGGCGACGGGTGTGCCGGTGGGGTCCCAGGTTTGGATGGTGATGTTGTTGCCTGTGGTGGTGAGGGTGGCTCGTAGGTGGGTGGCGTCGGTGGCGTGGACGGTGACGCCGGTCCAGGCGAACGGCAGCCGTACTTCACTGCTCGTACCCGCCCCTGTGGCCAAGGGGTGGAGGGTTGCGTCGAGGAGGGCCGGGTGGACGGTGTGTCCGCTCGGGTCGGCCTCTTCGGGCAGGTTGATCTCGGCGTGGAGGGTGCCGTCGGGCTGGGACCAGACCGAGGTGACGCCCTGGAAGGTGGGCCCGTACTCGTAGCCGGCTTCAGCCAGTTGCTCGTACAGGTTCGAGATCTCGACCGGGGTGGCGTTGGCAGGTGGCCATTGGGTGAGGGGTTCGGCGGGTTCCTGGGTTGTGGTGAGGGTGCCGGTGGCGTGGCAGGTCCACTCGGAGTCGGTGCCGTCCGATTCGTGGGTGTGGGGGCGGGAGTGGATGGTGACCTGCCAGCCATTTGCCTGGGGGGTGGTGGTGACTTGGAGGTCGCGGCTGGTGGTGTCGTCCAGGGTGAGGGGTGTGTGGAGGGTGAGTTCGTCCAGGTGGGTGGCGCCGGTGTGGTCTCCGGCGTGGAGTGCCAGGTCGACCAGGGCGGTTCCGGGCAGCAGGACCGTTCCGGACACGGCGTGGTCGGCGAGCCAGGGGTGGGTCTTCAGCCCGATGCGGCCGGACAGGACGGTGGTGTGGGTGTCGGCGAGCTGGGTTGCCGTGCTGAGCAGCGGATGGTCAGTGGTGGTAAGTCCCAGGTCGGTGGCGTCGGTGAGTTGTGTGGGGGCTTGGAGCCAGTAGGGCTGGTGTTGGAAGGGGTAGGCCGGGAGGTCCAGGTCCTGTAGCGGCTTGGAGGGCAGATGCCGGGACAGGTTGATGTCGTGGTGGTGGGTGTGGAGGGTGGTGAGGGTGGTGAGGAGTCGGGTGGTGGTGTCGTGGTGGCGGGTGAGGGTGGGGTAGTGGTGTGCGTTGGCGGGGTGTGCGCTGAGGGTGTCGGTGAGGGCGGCGGCCAGGACCGGGTGGGGGCTGGACTCGATGAGGGTGTGGTGGCCGTCGTCGAGGAGTTTGAGAGCTGTGTCGTGGAAGTGGACGGGGTGGCGGAGGTTGTCGACCCAGTAGGTGGCGTCCAGGAGCTGGTCGTCGGACAGCAGGGCGCCGGTGTGGGTGGAGTAGAAGGGAATGGTCGGCGCAACCGGCTGGATGTGGGCGCGGTGGGTGAGGTCGGTCAGGATCGTTTCGCGCAGGGCTTCGACGGCCGGGGTGTGTGAGGCGTAGTCGACGGGGATGAGCCGGGCTCGGACACCGCGTTGCTGGTAGGTCTCGACGAGTTCGGTCAGGGCGGTGGTCTCGCCGGCCAGGACGGTGCTGGCGGGTCCGTTGACGGCGGCCAGGTGGACGCCGTCAGGAAGGTCCGTCAGCTCCTCGGCCGGTAGCGGGAAGGACGCCATGGTGCCCGTACCGGCGAGCTGTGTGAGTGCCTGGGAGCGCAGGGTCACCACGGCGATGGCGTCGGGCAGGCTCAGGGCTCCGGCGATGTGCGCGGCGGCGATCTCGCCCTGGGAGTGGCCGATGACCGCGTCCGGGGTGACGCCGTGGTGTTCCAGCAGCCGGGCGATGCCGGTCATCACCGCGAACAGGGCAGGCTGGACGACATCGACCCGCGCCAGGGCATCCTCGTCCTCGGAGGCGAGGACGTCGAGGAGGTCCCAGTCGCACCAGCGGGCGAGTTCGTCCTGGCATGCGGCCAGGTGTGCGGCGAAGAGCGGCTCTTCGGCTGCCAGCCGGTGTCCCATGCGGGTCCATTGGGAGCCCTGGCCGGGGAAGACGAATGCGGTCCTGCCCGCCTCCACCATGCCGGGGCCGACGACGAGTGCGGGGTGGCCGTTGCCGTGCGCCAGTGCGGTGAGGGCGTCACGCAGTTCGTCGGGGTTGTCGGTGACGATCCCGGCACGGTGCTCCAGCTTGGCCCGTCCCGACCACAGGCGGGCGGCCAGCGGGCCGACGTCCGTCTCCGGGTGGGTTTCGACGAAGGCGGCGAGTTGGCCGGCGGCTTCGGCGAGGGCCTGCGGGGTTTGTGCGGAGACGACCACCGGTACCGGTCCGGCGTGCTGTTCCTGCGGCACCTCCTCCAAGGGTTCCGGCGCGCCCTCCAGGATCACATGCGCGTTCGTCCCGCTCATTCCGAACGACGACACCGCCGCCCGACGCGGCTCACCCGTCTCCGGCCACGACTGCGCCTCCGCCAGCAGAGCGATATGGCCCGTCCCCCATTCCACATGGGTGGAGGGCTGGTCCACATGAAGGGTCTGGGGGAGCCGGCCATGTCGCATGGCTTCGATCATCTTGATGACACCTGCGACGCCGGCGGCGGCCTGGGTGTGGCCGATGTTGGACTTGATCGAGCCCAGCCACAGCGGCCGTTCGGCGGAGTGCTCGCGCCCGTAGGTGGCGAGGAGGGCTTGTGCCTCGATGGGGTCGCCGAGGGTGGTGCCGGTGCCGTGTGCTTCTACGGCGTCGATCTGGTCCGCGGTCAACCGGGCGTTGGCGAGGGCTTGTTCGATGACGCGTCGCTGGGAGGGGCCGTTGGGTGCGGTCAGGCCGTTGGAGGCGCCGTCTTGGTTGATGGCCGAGCCGCGCAGCACCGCCAAGATGGGGTGGCCGTGGCGTTGGGCGTCGGAGAGGCGTTCGAGGAGGACGAGTCCGGTACCTTCGCCCCAGCCGGTGCCGTCGGCCGCGTCGGCGAAGGGCTTGCAGCGGCCGTCGGGTGCCAGTCCGCGCTGCCGGGAGAAGACCTGGAAGGTGCCCGGCGTGGCCATGATGGTGGCGCCGCCGGCCAGAGCCATGTCGCACTCACCCTGGGTGAGGGACTGGGCGGCGAGATGCAGAGCGACCAGTGACGAGGAGCAGGCCGTGTCCACCGTCATGGCGGGGCCCTCCAGCCCGAACGTGTACGCCACCCGGCCCGAGGCCACACTGCCCGAACTGCCCGTGGCGATATAGCCCTCCAGCCCCTCCGGGTTCTGGTGGAGCCGCAGCAGATAGTCCTGCGAGATGACTCCGGTGAAGACGCCGGTGTTGCTGCCTTTGAGGGTGGTGGGGTCGATGCCGGCGTGTTCGAAGGCTTCCCAGGCGGTTTCGAGGAGGAGGCGTTGTTGGGGGTCGGTGGCGAGGGCTTCGCGGGGGTTCATGTGGAAGAAGTCGGCGTCGAACTGGTCGGCGTCGTGGAGGAAGGCGCCGTGGCGTGTGTAGGTCTTGCCGGTGGCGTCCGGGTCGGGGTCGTAGAGGTTGTCCAGATCCCAACCACGGTTGGTCGGAAGATCGCCGACGGCATCGATGCCGTCGCTGACGAGATCCCACAGCGCTTGCGCGTTCCGGACTCCGCCGGGGTAGCGGCATGCGGTGGCGACGATGGCGATGGGGTCGTCGGTGGTGGGGGTGGTGTGGGTGGTGTGGGTGGTGGCTGTGGTCTGGAGCGGGGTGTTGAGGAGTTGATTGAGGAGGTGGGTGGTGAGGGCCTGCGGGGTGGGGTGGTCGAAGATCAGGGTGGCGGGGAGCCGCAGGCTGGTGGTGCCGGTGAGGCGGTTGCGGAGTTCGACGGCGGTGAGGGAGTCGAAGCCGAGGTCTTTGAAGGGGCGTTGGGCGTCGATGGCCTCGGGGGTGTGGTGACCGAGGACGGCGGCGACGTTGCTGCGGACGAGGTCGAGCAGGCGGCGATCCCGGTCTGTTTCGGGCAGTGCGGTCAGTTCTTGGGCCAGGGCGCCGGCGGTGGTGGGGGACTCGGTGGCGGCGGTGCGCCGGGTCGGGTGCGGGGTGAGGTCCCGTAGGAGCGCGGGGACTGTTTCGGTGGTGCGGAGTGCGTTGGGGTTGAGGGGGAGACACACCTGATACGGCTGAGGTGCTGCCAGTGCGGAGTCGAACAGGTGGAGGGCGTGGTCGGTTTCCAGTGGTCGGGTGCCGTGGGTGACTTTGTGGAGTTGTGTGCCTGTGAGGTGGTGGGTGAGGTTGGTGGTGTGTTTCCAGTAGCCCCAGGCGAGGCTGGTGGCGGGTTGGCCGTGGTGGTGGCGGTGGTGGGCGAGGGCGTCGAGGTAGGTGTTGGCGGCGGCGTAGTTGGCTTGGCCGGGGTTGCCCAGGGTGCCGGCGGCGGAGGAGTAGAGGATGAAGGCGGTGAGGTCGAGGTGTCGGGTGGCGTGGTGGAGGTTCCAGGCCGCGTCGATCTTCGGGGCGAGGATGGGGTGGAGCCGGTCGGGGGTGAGGCTGGCGAGGGTCGTGTCGTCCAGGGCGCCGGCGGTGTGGATGATGGCCGTGAGGGGGTGTTCCTGGGGGATGGAGGCGATGAGGTCTTCGACGGCTTGGGGGTCGGTGATGTCGCAGGCGGCGAGGGTGACCTCGGCTCCGAGGGCTTCCAGCTCGTCGCGGAGTGTGGTGTGTTGGGGTGCGGTGCGGGAGGCCAGGAGTAGGTGTTTGGTGGCGTGGGTGGTGATGAGGTGGTGGGCGGTGAGGGTGGCGAGTCCTCCGGTGCCGCCGGTGATGAGTACCGTGCCGTTGGGGTTGGGTGGTTGGGGGAGGGTGAGGATGAGTTTGCCGGTGTGGCGGGCTTGGCTGAGGTGGCGTAGGGCGTGGGGGGTGTGGCGGATGTCGAAGCAGGTGGTGGGTAGTGGGGTGAGGGTGCCGGTGGCGAAGAGTTCGCGCAGGGTGGTGAGTATGTGCTGGATGCGGTCGGGGCCGGCTTCGATGAGGTCGAAGTTCTGGTAGTGGGCTTGGTAGTCGGTGTGGATGGTTTCTGGGTTGCGGAGGTCGGTTTTGCCCATTTCGATGAAGCGTCCGCCGGGGTGGAGGAGGCGGAGGGTTGCGTCGGTGTATTCGTGGGCGAGGGCGTTGAGGGCGATGTCGATGCCGTGGTGGGGGGTGTGGGTGCGGAAGTGGTGTTCGAAGTCGAGGGTGCGGCTGGAGGCGATGTGGGTGGGGGTGAGGCCTTGTTGGGTGAGGAGGTGGTGTTTGGTGGGGTGGGCGGTGGCGTAGATGTCGGCGCCGGTGTGTTGGGCGAGTTGGAGTGCGGCTGAGCCGACTCCTCCGGTGGCGGCGTGGAGGAGGAGTGTTTCGCCGGGTTGCAGATCGGCAAGGTCGTACAGCGCGTAGTACGCGGTCAAGAAGGCCACCGGTACTCCGGCAGCGGTGGTGAAGGACCATCCCTCGGGCATGGACGTGACCAGACGGTGATCCGTGACCGTCCGCGCACCCGCGCCATCGATGAAGACGCCCATGACACGATCCCCGACCGCCACGCCGGTGACGTCGTCGGCGATTTCTGTGACGACACCGGCGCCTTCGCTGCCGAGTGGTGCGTCGCCCGGGTACATGCCCAGGGCGATGAGGGTGTCGCGGAAGTTCAGCCCGATCGCACGGACGTCGACGCGCACCTGCCCGCTGGCCAGGGGGGCATCCCACTTGGGAGTGACCGCGCAGGTGACCGCTTCGATGGTGCCGGCGGAACCGGCAGCCAGCTTCCAGCTCTCCTCGGGCAGATCGAGTACACCGTTGCCCTCGGCGCGTTCCAGACGGGGCACGAAGAACTGGCCACGACGGTAGGCGAGTTGAGGTTCACCCGTGGCCAGGCCCTGGGTGACGTACGAGGTCTCGGCCGGGTTGTCGGTGTCGATGAGGTGGATGCGGCAAGGGTTCTCGCTCTGGGCCGTGCGGACCAGACCCCACAAGGGGGCGTGGGCCAGGTGGATGTCCTCGGCGGGACCAGTGGCCACGGCGGACCGGGTCAGGATCACCAGGCGGCGCTCGGTGGTCTCGTTGGTGGCCAGCCAGGACTGCAGGTGAGCCAGGACCGTTTCTGTCGCGGTGTGCGCAGCTGCCGGGCTTCGATCCTCCAGGTCTACTGGGGTCGCGTAGACATCGATCTGGTCCTCATCCACACCTTCATGGCCTGCTTCGGCCGGCTTCCAGGCCATGTGGAAGAGGCTGTTGCGCGTTCCCGTGCCGATGTTCTTGTGGAGTGTGGTGGGGTCGACCGGGCGGGTGGCGAGCGTGGTGACGGTGGCGACGGGTGCGCCGGTGGGGTCCCAGGCTTGGACGGAGATGTCGTTGCCTGTGGTGGTGAGGGTGACGCGTAGGTGGGTGGCGTCGGTGGCGTGGACGGTGACGCCGGTCCAGGCGAACGGCAGCCGTACTTCACTGCTCGTACCCGCCGCTGTGGTCAGGGGGTGGAGGGTTGCGTCGAGGAGGGCCGGGTGGATGGTGTGTCCGCTCGGATCAGCCTCTTCGGGGAGGGTGACTTCGGCGTGGAGGGTGCCGTCGGGCTGGGACCAGACGGCGGTGACGCCGCGGAAGGCAGGCCCGTACTCGTAGCCGGCTTCAGCCAGTTGCTCGTACAGGTTCGAGATCTCGACCGGGGTGGCGTTAGAGGGTGGCCACTGAGTGAGGGGCTGGGTCTGTTCGTTCGTTGTGGTGAGGGTGCCGGTGGCGTGGCAGGTCCATTCGGAGTCGGTGCCGTCGGGCTCGTGGGTGTGGGTGTGGGGGCGGGAGTGGATGGTGATCTGCCAGCCGCTTGCCTGGGGGACCGTTGTGACTTGGAGGTCGCGGCTGGTGGTGTCGTCCAGGGTGAGGGGTGTGTGGAGGGTGAGTTCGTCCAGGTGGGTGGCGCCGGTGTGGTCTCCGGCGTGAAGTGCCAGGTCGACCAGGGCCGTTCCGGGCAGCAGGACGGTCCCGGACACTGCGTGGTCGGCCAGCCAGGGGTGGGTCTTCAGCCCGATGCGGCCGGACAGGACGATGTGATTCGTGTCTGCGAGCTGGGTGGCTGTGGTGACGAAAGGATGATCTGTGGCGGTGAGTCCCAGGTCGGTGGCGTCGGTGAGCTGGGCTGGGGCTTCAAGCCAGTAGGGCTGGTGTTGGAAGGGGTAGGTGGGCAGGTCGATGTGGGTGGTCTGTTGCTGGGGCAGATGCCGGGACAGGTCGATGTTGTGGTGGTGGGTGTGGAGGGTGGTGAGGGTGGTGAGGAGTTGAGCGGTGGTGTCGTGGTGGCGGGTGAGGGTGGGGTAGTGGTGTGCGTTGGCGGGGTGTGCGCTGAGGGTGTCGGTGAGGGCGGCGGCCAGGACCGGGTGGGGGCTGGACTCGATGAGGGTGTGGTGGCCGTCGTCGAGGAGTTTGAGAGCTGTGTCGTGGAAGTGGACGGGGTGGCGGAGGTTGTCGACCCAGTAGGTGGCGTCCAGGAGCTGGTCGTCGGACAGCAGGGCGCCGGTGTGGGTGGAGTAGAAGGGGATGGTCGGTGCGAGGGGCTGAATGTGGGCGCGGTGGGTGAGGTCGGTCAGGATTGTCTCGCGCAGGGCCTCGACGGCCGGGGTGTGCGACGCGTAGTCGACGGGGATGAGCCGGGCCCGCACACCACGTTGCTGGTAGGTCTCGACGAGTTCGGTCAGGGCGGTGGTCTCGCCGGCCAGCACGGTGGTGGCGGGTCCGTTGACGGCGGCCAGGTGGACGCCGTCAGGAAGGTCCGTCAGCTCGTCCGCCGGTAGCGGGAAGGACGCCATCGTGCCCGTACCGGCAAGCCGCGTGAGCGCCTGCGAGCGCAACGTCACCACTGCGATGGCGTCCGCCAGGGTCAGTGCTCCGGCGATGTGGGCGGCGGCGATTTCGCCCTGGGAGTGGCCGATGACCGCGTCCGGGGTGACGCCGTAGTACTCCAGCAGCCGGGCGATGCCGGTCATCACCGCGAACAGGGCAGGCTGGACGACATCGACCCGCGCCAGGGCATCCTCGTCGTCGGAGGCGAGGACGTCGAGCAGGTCCCAGTCGCACCAGCGAGCCAGCTCCTCCTGGCAGGCCGCCAGGTGTGCGGCGAACAGCGGCTCTTCGGCTGCCAGCCGGTGTCCCATACCGGCCCACTGCGAGCCCTGGCCCGGAAAGACGAACGCGGTCCTGCCCGCCTCCACCAGGCCCTGCCCCACCACCAGGGCCGGATGACCACTGCCGTCCGCCAGCGCGGTGAGGGCGTCACGCAGTTCGTCGGGGTTGTCGGTGACGATCCCGGCACGGTGCTCCATCTTGGCCCGCCCCGACCACAAGCGGGCGGCCAGCGGGCCGACCTCCACTTCAGGGCGGGCTTCCACGAACGCGGCCAACCGGGCCGCAGTATCGGCCAGCGCCTGCGCCGACCGTGCGGACACCACCACCGGTACCGGACCGGAGTGCGGTTCCTGCGGCTCCTCCTCGGCGGGTTCCGGCGCGCCCTCCAGGATCACATGCGCGTTCGTCCCGCTCATACCGAACGACGACACCGCCGCCCGACGCGGCTCACCCGTCTCCGGCCACGACTGCGCCTCGGTCAGCAGCGAGACGGACCTCGCGCTCCAGTCGACATGACTTGACGGACGGTCGACATGCAAGGTCGGCGGCAGCACCCCGTGCCGCATCGCCTGCACCATCTTGATCACGCCCGCCACGCCCGCCGCGGCCTGCGTGTGACCGATGTTCGACTTCACCGAGCCCAGCCACAGCGGCCGTTCGGCGGAGTGCTCGCGCCCGTAGGTCGCCAGCAGGGCCTGCGCCTCGATCGGGTCTCCGAGCGTGGTACCCGTGCCGTGCGCCTCGACGACGTCCACTTGACCCGGCCGCAACCGCGCGTTCGTGAGCGCCTGCTCGATCACCCTGCGCTGTGACGGGCCGTTGGGGGCGGTCAGGCCGTTGGACGCGCCGTCCTGGTTGACGGCCGAGCCGCGCAGCACCGCCAGCACGGGGTGGCCGTTGCGCTGCGCGTCGGACAGCCGCTCCAGGAGCAGGAGGCCAACGCCCTCACCCCAGCCCGTGCCGTCCGCCGCCTCCGCGAACGCCTTGCAGCGGCCGTCCGCCGCCAGGCCCCGCTGTCGGGAGAAGACCGTGAAGGCGGAGGAGCTGGTCATCACCGTGGCGCCACCGGCGAGTGCGGCGTCGCACTCGCCGTTGCGCAGTGCCTGGATCGCCAGGTGGATGGCGACGAGCGAGGACGAGCAGGCGGTGTCCACTGTCACCGCCGGGCCTTCGAGACCGAAGGAGTAGGCCACCCGGCCCGAGGCCACGCTGCCCGCACTGCCGGTGGCCGCGTAACCCTCCAGATCGTCGGTGGCCCGGTACAGACGGAGCAGATAGTCCTGGGAGTTGAGCCCGGCGAAGACGCCGGTCGCGGATCCCTTCCTCCCGGTCGGGTCCAGGCCCGCCCGCTCGAACGCCTCCCAGGCCGTCTCCAGCAGCAGCCGCTGCTGTGGGTCCATGGCCAGTGCTTCGCGGGGTGAGATGCCGAAGAGGTCCGGGTCGAAGCGGTCTGCTCCTTCCAGGAAGGCACCCATCCGCGTGTAGCTCTTGCCGCCGGCAGCCGGGTCGGGGTCGTACAGGTCCTCCGCCCAGCCGCGGTCGGTGGGGAACTCGGTGATGCCGTCACGGCCTTCGGCCACGAGGTTCCACAGGTCCTCGGGCGAGCCGACCCCGCCGGGGTAGCGGCAGGCCATCGAGACGATGGCGATGGGCTCCGTGGACTTCGACTCGACCTCGCTGAGGCGGCGGCGGGCCTCACGGAGTTCCGCGGTCACCCACTTCAGGTTGTCCAGAAGCTTCTGCTCGTTCTTCATCGGCGCAAGCTCCTTGTCGAGGCGCGGAGTGGTGCAGGGGTGGTGAGGGACGATCGGTGGGCTGGTGCGTGGTGGTCGACGGGAGTCACGACTTGCCGAACTCCGTCTGGATGATGTCGAGGAGGTCGTCGACGGAGGCGGACTCCAGATCGCGGTTCTGCCGCTCGGCGGAAGCGTCCCGGTGCTCGCCGCTGGTCCCGTTGTGAGGACTGCCGCTGGTCCCGTTGTGAGGACTGCCACCGGTCCTGCTGTGAGGACCGTCGCCGGAACCGCTGTGCGAACCGTCGCCGGTCCCGTTATGAGAGCCGTTGCCGGAACCGCCGACCGACCCGTTTGCGGCAGCGCCGCCTGCGCCGGAACCTTCGTACGGCGACGTCTCGTTGAGCCGTTCCAGCATCCGCCGCAGCCGCTCCGCGGCCCCGCGACGTACCTCCGCGTCCTCCAGCGCGTCGCCGGTGAACGCGGTGTCGAGGCGTTCCAGGTCGGCCAGCAGGGACGCGCCGGTGGCGACGGGGCCGCCGAGTTCGGAGCGCAGACACTCGGCGAGGGCGTCCGGCGTCGGATGGTCGAAGACCACGGTCGTCGGAAGGCTCAGGCCCGTTTCGGCATTGACGCGGTTGCGCAGCTCGACGGCCGTGAGCGAGTCGAAGCCCAGGGCGTTGAACGGCTTCCCGGGGCGCACGCCGTCCAGCGAGACGTGCCCGAGCACGCCGGCGACCTGCGTTCGGACCAACTCCAGCAGGACTCGGTGCCGTTCCTCGGACGACAGTCCGGTCAGACGCGCGCGCAGTCGCGTACCGGGGTCCGTGTCCGTGTCCGTGTCCGTCCGCGGATTCGCCGAGGCCTGTGCGTTCCGGCCGGTTGGCTCCGCCAAGGCCTCCCGCACGTCCGGTAGTTCGGCGAGCAGCGGGCTGGGACGGCGGGAGGTGAAGGCCAGGGCGAAGGTTGCCCAGTCGATGTCAGCGATGGTGAGGTGCGGCTCTCGACCGCGTACGGCCTCGGCCAGCGCCGCCACGGCCGTCCGCGGATCGAGGCCCCGGATGCCGCGGCGGCGCAGGCGTCGTGTGTTCTCCTCGGTGTCGGCCATGCCACCGCCGCTCCAGGCGCCCCACGCGACCGCGGTGGCGGGCAGACCGAGGGCGTGGCGGTGCTCAGCGAGCGCGTCGAGGTAGGCGTTTCCGGCGGCGTACGCGCTCTGCCCGCCGCTGCCCCACACCCCGGCGGTCGAGGAGAACAGCACGAAGGCGCTCAGCCGGCCGGCGCCGTCCGGTTGCCGGGTCAGTTCGTGCAGATGGCGGGCCGCTAGGGCCTTCGGGCCCAGGACGTCCGCCACGTGCCGGGCGTCCAGTTCGTCCAAGGGACGGTCGACGCTTACGCCGGCCGTGTGGACCACCGCCGTGAGCGGGGTCTCGGTCGGTACGGCGTCCAGCAGCGCGGCGAGCGCCGACCGGTCGGTGACATCGCAGGCGCTGATGGTCACGGCGGCGCCGGCCTCGGCGAGTTCGGCCCGCAACGCGTCCGCGCCCGGGGCGTCCGGACCACGGCGGCTCACCAGCAGCAGGTGTTCGGCACCGTTCGCGGCCAGCCATCGGGCCGCATGGGCGCCGAGACCTCCGGTGCCGCCGGTGATCAGGACGGTGCCGCGTGGTGGCCAGGGCCCGTCCGACGTCGTGGGCATCGCCTGGGATGCCGGCGCGGGCGTCGCGTCGGATGTTGCTTCGGATCCCGACTGGGGCGCCACCTCGGATGTCGCCCCGGATCCCGACTGGGGCGTCGCCTCAGATGTCGACTTGGCCCCCACCGCGGCCCCGGCCCCCACCGCGGCCCCGGCCCCCACCGCGGCCCCGGCCCCCACCGCGGCCCCGGCCCCCACCGCGGCCCCGGCCCCCACCGCGGCCCCGGCCCCCACCGCGGCCCCGGCCCCGGCCCCGGCCCCGGCCCCGGCCCCGGCCCCGGCCCCGGCCCCGGCCCCGGCCCCGGACGCTGCCGCGACCGTCGCCTCGGACATCGGCTCCGGCTCCGGGGCCGGGGCCGGTGCAGACTGGGACACCGACCCCCCCGGCGTCATACGCCTGACCCGCCGTACGCGCGCCCCGTCCCCCCGCAAGGCGACCTGGTCCTCGGGCGCCGCTCCGCCGGCCGCATCCCCCGAGTCCATCGGCCCCAGCACGCGGACGAGTTCCTCCCGTCCGCGCGTACCGAGGTCTTCCGGAGTAGCGGGCAGGTCGATCAACCCGCCCCATCGAGCGGGCGCTTCGAGTGCCGCGACCCTGCCGAACCCCCACACCAGGGCCGCGTCCGGATCGGCGAGCAGCTCGCCCTCGTCCACGGAGACGGCCTGCCGGGTGACGGCCCACAGCGGAGCCTGGACGCCCGCGTCGCCGAGTGCCTGGGTGAGCGCGATCGTGGCGGTGAGCCCGGCCGGCACGCCCTGGCCGGTCTCCCGGACCAGGGCGAGCAGGGACAGCACGCCGTTGACGCGGCCGCCCTCCGTGCCGCCGTCCGTGCCGCCCTCCTCGGCGATCCGCGCGGTGATACGACCGGTCAGTTCCGCCCGCTCCGTCCCGCCCGGGTTGGTCTCCAGAGTGGCGATCCGCGCCCCGGCGTCCCGGAGGGCCCGGGCGCAGAACTCCGCCCATTCGCCCGCGTGTCCGTCCTGCGGCAGGACCAGCAGCCACGTCCCTTCCAGGCGGGCGTTCCCGCCGCGCGGCAGTCGGGTCCAGGCCGCCCGGTAGTGCAGCCCGGACTGCGCCGCGGCCGCCGCGCGGTCCTCCTCCGCGGGGTCCACCGGGTCCACCGGGTCCACCGGGTCGATCCAGTGACGCCGGTGCCGGAAGGCGTACGTAGGCAGGTCCACGGGCCGGGCGGGGCGCAGGACATCCGCCCAGTTCGGGCCGGTGCCATGGGCGTGGAGGGTGGCCAGGGCGTGCGACAGGGCCGTGGGTTCGTCGGGCGTCGCCTCGGCGGTCGTGCGGGCCGGCCGCAGCGCCGCGATCGCCGTGTGAGACTCCCCTCCCGGCAGGATCGCCCGCGTCAGGGCCGTCAACGTGGCGTCGGGGCCGATCTCCAGGAACGTGGTGGCGCCCTCGCTGAGGAGATGGGTGATGCCCTGCCGGAAGCGGACCGGGCGGCGGATGTGCTCGGACCAGTAGGCGGGATCGGTGAGTTGTTCCGCCGTGGCCTCGGTGCCGGTGATGTTCGAGACGACCGGCAGGGTCGGCGGGCGAAGGGTCAGCTCTGCCGCGGCGCCGGTGAACTCGTCCAGGACGGGGTCCATCTGCGCGGAGTGGAAGGCATGGCCGACCTTGAGGGCGCGGGTGCGGATGCCGGCGGTGCGCAGCTCCTCGGCGAGCGCGGTCAGGGCCGGGACCGGACCGGCGAGCACGGTCGCCGTGGGGGAGTTGTACGCGGCGATCTCCACCTCGGGATGCCGCAGCAGAGCGTCGGCGAGGGCGTCCGCATCCGCCTGCACGGCCAGCATTCCGCCGGTGTGACGTGGGAGCCGCTGCATCAGGGAAGCGCGGGTGGCGACGAGGCGGGCGGCGGTGGGGAGGGGCAGGGCGCCGGCGATGTGGGCGGCGGAGAGTTCGCCGATGGAGTGGCCGATCAGATGGTCCGGACGGACTCCCCACGCCTCCAACTGCCGGGTGAGTGCCGTGTGCAGGGCAAACAGACCGGTCTGGGTGTACAGGGTCTGGTCCAGCAGCGCGGCCCGTTCGGTGCCCGCCTCCGCGAACAGCACCTCGCGCAGCGGTACGTCGAGGTGGTCGTCCAGCGCCGCGCACATCTCGTCCAGTGCCTCGGCGAACACCGGGAGTGCGCCGTACAGTTGCGCTCCCATGCCGGGGCGCTGGCTGCCCTGGCCGGAGTACATGAACACGAGCGCGCCGGGTTTCGGCTCGGTCTCCGTGCGGATCACCCCGGCGGCGGCCGCCGACCCGCCCCGGGCCACCGTCCGCAGCCCGTCGAGGAGTTCCGTACGGTCACGGCCGAGCACCGTGGCGCGGTACGGCAGGGCGGTGCGGCGGGACGCGAGCGACCAGGCCACGTTCTGCGGGTCCAGCTCGGGGCGGGCCTGAACGTGATCGGCCAGTCGCGTGGCCTGGGCACTCAGCCCGTCCGGGGTCGCCCCCGAGACCAGCCACGGCACGACGGGACCGGACACCGCCGCCGCCGCGGACTGTTCGCCCGCAGAGCCGGAGCCGGGCGACACCCCCGTGCCGATGCCCCGACCGGCGTCTCCCGCTGCTCCGCTCCCGGCCCCTGGTGCCTCCTCCACGATTACATGCGCGTTCGTCCCGCTGATGCCGAAGGCCGACACCCCGGCCCGCCGCGGTCGTTCCGACCCGGCGCGCGACCAGTCGCGCTGTTCGGTGAGCAGCGCGACGGCCCCGGTGTCCCAGTCGACATGGCGCGACGGCCGGTCCGCGTGCAGCGTGCGCGGCAGCACGCCGTGGCGCATGGCCAGGATCATCTTCATCACACCCGCGACACCGGCCGCGGCCTGCGTGTGTCCCAGGTTGGACTTGACCGACCCCAGCCACAGCGGCTGGTCGGCGGTGTGTTCCCGCCCGTACGTCGCCAGTAGCGCCTGCGCCTCGATGGGGTCGCCCAGTGTGGTGCCCGTACCGTGGGCCTCGACGGCGTCCACCTCGGCGGCCGTCAGCCGGGCGTTGAGCAGGGCCTGCTTGATGACGCGCTGCTGGGAAGGGCCGTTGGGGGCGGTCAGGCCGTTGGAGGCGCCGTCCTGGTTGACGGCCGAGCCGCGCAGCACCGCGAGTACGGGGTGGCCGTTGCGCCGCGCGTCGGACAGCCGTTCCAGCAGCAGCAGGCCGGCGCCCTCGCCCCAGCCGGTGCCGTCGGCCGTGTCCGAGAAGGACTTGCAGCGGCCGTCGGGCGCGAGTCCGCGCTGCCGGGAGAACTCCACGAAGACCGCCGGGGTGGCCATCACCGTCGCGCCGCCCGCCAGGGCCAGTTCGCACTCGCCGTTGCGGAGCGACTGCGCGGCCAGGTGCAGAGCGACGAGGGAGGAAGAGCAGGCCGTGTCGACGGTCAGGGCCGGGCCCTCGAAGCCGAAGGTGTAGGCGACACGCCCGGACGCCACGCTCGGGGCGCTGCCGTTGCCCACGTACCCCTCGTACTCGGCGGGGGTGCGCAGCAGCAGTCGGCCGCCGTAGTCGCTGTACATGATCCCGGCGAAGACGCCGGTGGCCGAGCCGCGGAGCCGGTCGGCGGGGATGCCTGCGCTCTCCAGGGTCTCCCAGCACAGTTCCAGGAGCAGCCGCTGCTGCGGGTCCATGGAGGCCGCCTCGCGCGGCGAGATGCCGAAGAACTCCGCGTCGAACCGGTCGGCCTCGTGCAGGAAGGCGCCCGCGCGCGTATAGGTCGTGCCGGGCCGTTCACCGCTCGGGTCGAAGATCGCCTCGCCGGGCCAGCCGCGGTTCTCCGGGAAGGTGCTGATGCCCTCCCCGCCCCGGCGCAGCAGGTCCCACAGGGCGTCGGGCGAGTCCACGCCGCCGGGGTAGCGGCAGGCCATGGAGACCACCGCGATGGGGTCGTCGTCCGGGGCGCGGGTCGTGGTCACCGGTTGCACCACACCTGCGGTGGGGCCGGACAGTTCGGTCCCGAGCCAGTCGGCGAGGGCCTGCGGCGTGGGATGGTCGAAGACCGCCGTGGCCGGCACGCGCAGTCCCGTCGCGGCGCTCAACTGGTTGCGTATGTCCACCCCGGTGAGTGAGTCGACCCCCAGGTCGCGGAAGGACTGGCCGGGGCTCACCGACTCCCCCTCGGGGAGGTTGAGCGCCACCGCGGTCGTACGCCGAACCAGTGCGAGCAGGGCACGGTCCCGTTCGGGTCCGCCGAGCGCGCTGATGCCCGACCCGGTGGGGGAGGCCTCCGGTCGGGTGTCCGTCGCATGCGCGGCTGCCGGCTGAGGCGTGGGCGCCACGGAGCGCAGGACCGCCGAAAGGGTCGCGTTCCGGGACTGCGCGCGCAGCGCCTGGCGGTCCAGGAGCACCGGCGCGGTCAGCGCGGCTGGGCTGCGCAGCGCCGCGTCCAGCAGCGCCAGAGCCCGGTCCGCGGGCATCGCGCGGACACCGGCGCGGGCGATCCGGGCCCGTCCCGCCCGGTCCAGGCTCTCGCCCATCCCGCCCTGGTCCCACAGACCCCAGGCGAGGCTGACAGCGGGCAGCCCCCCGGCCCGGCGGTGCTGGGCGAGGGCGTCGAGGAAACTGTTGGCGGCGGCGTAGTTGGCCTGGCCGGGGGTGCCGATCACCGACGCGAACGAGGAGAACAGCACGAACGCCGCCGGGGGGCGGTCCGCCGTCAGCCGGTGCAGGTGCCAGGCGCCGTCCGTCTTCGGCCGCAGCACGGCGTCGAGTTGACCGGGCGTCAGCTCGGTGACGGTCGCGTCGTCCAGGACACCCGCCGCGTGCACCACGGCGGTGAGCGGATGCTCCGCCGGGATCAGCGCCAGCGTGTCGGCCAGCGCCTGCGGGTCGGCGACGTCGCAGGCCGCGAACGTCACCTCGGCGCCGAGCGCGATGAGTTCGCCGCGCAGGACCGGAGCGGACTCGGCGGCCTCGCCGCGCCGGCTGACCAGCAGCAGCCGGCGTACGCCGTGCGCGGCCACCAGGTGGGTGGCGACCTGCCCGCCGAGCGCGCCGCTCGCCCCGGTGACGAGGACGGTGCCCTCGGGGTCCAGGGCCGGCGGCGGGCCGTCCGCGGTGATGCGGGTGAGCCGGGGGACAAGGAGGCGGTCGCCACGCATCGCGACCTGCGGTTCGCCGGCGGTGAGCGCGTGACGCACCGCTTCGGCCACGGAGACGGATCCGGAGACCCCGTCGGAGGGGGCGCCGGAGGGGTCGTCGTCGATCAGCACGATCCGGTCGGGGTGCTCGGACTGCGCCGACCGCAGCAGCCCCCACAGCGGGGCCGTGTCCAGTGCGGGTACGTCCTCGTCCGGGCCCGTTCCCACCGCGCCGCGGGTGACCATCACGAGGCGGCTCGTCGCGGGCCGGTCGTCGGCGAGCCAGTTCTGCAGAACGGTCAGCGCGCGGGCCGCGGTGGTCCGCGCCCGTTCGGCGGTGGAACCGTCGCTGTCCCCGCCGCCCGCCGGGCATCGCACCACCAGGGTGCCGGGCTCGTCCGTGCCGGCGGGCGGCTCGGCGTACGTGTCGAGGCCCGTCTCCCACAGCGGGGCCGGGGCCACCGCCTGGCCCCCGGGCACGGTGAGCTCCCGCCACTCCACCCCGTACAGCGGATCCGGTACGGCGCCCAGGCCCGCCGCCGGGACCGGACGCAGTGTCACCTCATCCGCTCTGAGCACCGGAGTGCCGTCGGTGCCGGCGAGATCCAGGGCCAGGGTGTCCGGGCCGGTCGGTGTCACCCGGGCGCGCAGCCGGGATGCCCCGGCCCGTCCGAGGAGCCGTACGCCGGACCAGGCGAACGGCAGCCGCAGGCCCGTCCCCGTCGCGTCCAGCAGGCCCATGGTGTGCAACGCGGCGTCCAGCAGCGCCGGGTGGACGCCGTACTCCTCCAGATCCGTGTGCCGGTCGCCGGGCAGGGCCAGGTCGGCGTAGAGGTGCTCGCCCAGCTTCCAGACGGCGCGCAGCGAGCGGAAGGCCGGGCCGAAGCGCATCCCTCGGTCGTGCAGTCGCTCGTAGAGGTCCTCCAGCGGTACGGCCGTCGCGCCCGCGGGGGGCCAGGCACCGCCGCCGTCCCACGGAGCCGGGGTGTCGGGCGGCTCGGTCGCCAGAGTGGCGGTGGCGTGCAGGCTCCACTCGGCGCCATCGGCGCCATCGGCGCCATCGGCGCCATCGGCGTCATCGGCGTCCGGTTCGGCGGAGCCGTCGTGTGCGTCCGGCTCGGGGCGGGTGGAGAAGGTCAGCGTTCGGCGGCCGTCGGCCGCCGGCGCGCCCACGCCCACCTGGATCTCCAGGGCGCCGCCGTCCGGCACCACCACCGGGGAACGCAGGGTCAGTTCCTCCACCTGGGAACCGCCCGCGTGCCGGGCGGCGCACAGGGCGATCTCCGCCGTGGCCGTGCCCGGCAGTACCACCGCCTCACCGAGCACGTGGTCGGCCAGCCAGCCCGGTGCGCGGGTGCTGACGCGGCCGGTGAACAGAGTGCCCGGCCGCTCCGGATCCGCGACCTCCAGTACCGCTCCGAGCAGGGGGTGGCGGGTGGCCCGTACTCCGGGCTGTGTGCCGCTCGGTGCGGCCGGCGCCAGCCAGTACGTGCGTCGCTGGAACGCGTAGGCGGGCAGGTCGACCCGGCGGATGTCCCGGCCGGCGAACAACGGGCGCCAGTCGACGTCCGTCCCGTGTGCCTGCAGCCGAGCGACAGCCGTCAGCAGGGCCGGAGCCTCGGGGTGGTCGCGCCGCTGCGCCGATGTCACGACGACCGGCTCGGGATCGTCCGCCGCCGGGTCCGCGCCGTCGAGGACCGCTTGGACCAGGGGGCCGAGTGTGGTGTCCGGGCCCAGCTCCAGGAAGCCGGTGACACCGTGGCCGAGCAGGTCGGTGACGCCTTGGTGGAAGCGGACGGGCATGCGGATGTGCCGTGCCCAGTAGCAGGGGTCGTGGTGCTGCTCGGTGGTCGCGGTGGCTCCGGTGACGTTGGAGATCACCGGGATGTCGGCGACGCCGAGGGGGTGGCGGGCGAACAGCCCGGCCAGATGATCGCCGTAGGCCCTCAGGACGGGGTCGGTGTGGGCGCTGTGGAAGGCGTGGGCGACCTTCAGCGCCCGAGTGCGGATCCCGGCGGCCGTCAACTCGCCGGCCACCTGGTCCAGGACGTCGCTCGGCCCGGCGAGAGTGGTGGCGGCGGGCGCGTTGTGGGCGGCGGCCTCCGCCCGTGGATGCCGCGCGAGGTACTCCGCCAACGGCTCCGGGCCGCAGAGCACGGCGAGCATGCCGGTGCCCGCGGGGAGGGTGTGGAGGAGCTTGGCACGGGTCGCGACCATGTCGGCCGCCACCGGCAGGGGGAGCACTCCGGCGAGGTGGGCGGCGGAAAGCTCCCCGACCGAATGCCCGATGAGGTGATCCGGCCGGATGCCCCACGCCCGGAGCAGGCGGGTCAGCGCGGTGTGCACCGCGAACAGCGCCGGCTGCGTGTAGAGGGTGTGGTCGAGCAGGGCGGCCTGCTCAGTGCCCGCCTCGGCGAACAGCACGTCCCGCACGGGTACGTCGAGATGCTCGTCCAGCGCCGCGCACACCTCGTCCAGCGCCTCGGCGAACTCCGGAAACGCCGTGTACAACTCCCGCCCCATGCCGGGACGCTGGCTGCCCTGCCCCGGGTAGAGGAACGCGATGCGCCCGCTCTGCCGGACGCCCGTGACCAGCCCGCCGGCCGGCTCGCCCCGGCCGAGCGCGTCCAACTGGGCCAGCCGCTCGTGGCGGTCGTGGCCCAGCAGCACCGCGCGGTGCCCGAGGGCGGCCCGGCCCGTCGCCAGCGCGTGCGCCACGTCGTCGTCCCCCGGCTCCGGGTGGGCCCGCAGATGGCCGGCCAGTCGGACGGCCTGGGCCCGCAGCCCGTCCGCGCTCGCACCGGAGACCAGCCAGGGCAGGGCCGGTCCCGTGCCCGCGGGGCCGGAGGCGGGAATCCGGTCGGGGGACGCCGGCTGCTCGTCCTCGGCGGGCGCCTGCTCGACGATCACGTGCGCGTTGGTCCCGCTGATGCCGAACGCCGACACCGCCGCGCGCCGCGGGCGGCCGTTCTCCCGCCATGGCACCGGCTCGTTCAACAGGGCCAGCGCGGCCGGATCCCACTCGATGTGCGGGCTGGGCGAGTGAGCGTGCAGCGTGCGGGGCAGCTCCTTATGTCCCAGTGCCAGCACCAGCTTGATCAGTCCGGCCACGCCCGCGGCGGCCTGGGTGTGCCCGATGTTCGACTTCACCGACCCCAGCCACAGCGGCGCACCCGAGATACCGCGGCCGCGCCCGTACGTCTCCAGCAGCGCCTGCGCCTCGATCGGATCGCCCAGTTCGGTCCCGGTGCCGTGCGCCTCGACCGCGTCCACGTCTGCGGCGGCCAGGCCCGCGTCGGCCAGGGCCGCCCGGATCACCTTCTCCTGCGCACGCCCACTGGGCGCCGTCAGCCCGTTCGAGGAACCGTCGGAGTTGACCGCGCTGCCCCGGATCACCGCCAGCACCCGGTGCCCCCTGCGGCGGGCCTCGCCCAGCGGTTCCAGGAGCACCATGCCCGCACCCTCGGCCATGCCCATGCCGTCGGCACCGGCGCCGAAGGCCTTGCACCGGCCGTCCGCGGCCAGCACCCGCTGCCGGCTCATCTCGGTGAACGGCCCCACCGTCGAGAAGACCGTCGCCCCGCCGGCCAGCGCCATCGCGCACTCCCCGCGGCGCAATGCCTGCACCGCCAGGTGCACCGCGGTCAGCGACGTGGAGCAGGCGGTGTCCACGCTCACCGACGGCCCCTCCAGACCGAGGGTGTAGGCGAGGCGGCCGGACAGCACGCTCAGGACCGTGCCGGTCAGCAGATGCCCGCCGACCCCGGCCGGGGCGTCCCCGAGGAGACCGCCGTACTCGGTGGGATTGCTGCCGACGAACACGCCGGTGGAGGTGCCGCGCAGCGCGTGCGGATCGATACCGGCCCGCTCCGCGCTCTCCCAGGCCAGTTCCAGCAGCAGCCGCTGCTGCGGATCCATGGCGAGGGCCTCACGCGGCGAGATGCCGAAGAAGGGCGCGTCGAACCCGGACACGTCGTCCAGGAACCCGCCCTCACGCACGTACGAGGTGTGGGGCCGGCCGGGGTCGGGGTCGAAGTGGTCGTCCAGGTGCCAGTCGCGGTTCGCGGGCATCGCCGAGATGACGTCCCGGCCGTCCCGCAGCAGCTCCCACAGCTCCTCCGGGGAGTGCGCGCCGCCGGGGTAGCGGCAGGCCATGCCGACGACCGCGACCGGCTCCCGCCGCTGCTCCTCCAACTCCCGGAGCCTGCGGGTGGTCCGGCGCAGATCGGCCGTGAGCCGCTTGAGGTAGTCGCGCAGCTTGTCTTCCTCGGCCATGGCCTGGACAGCTCCTTTCGTCCGCCGCTTCCGGCTACGGTCGGCCGGTGACGTCGCGTCGGTTGCGGTTCAGTCGACGCCGATGCCGTCGGCGCCGAACTCGTGGTCGATGATCTTCAGCAGGTCGTCGGTGCTGGCCTCGTCGAGGTCCGCTTCGACGCCGCCGGGGCCGCCTCCGAAGGGCAGCGGGACGAGCGTGTCGGCCAGTGCCAGCAGCCGGTCGCGTACGGCCGTCCGCTCCCCGGCCGCCACGGGCGCCGCCTCCAGGGCGGCGGTCAGCCGGTTCAGTTCCTCGTGCACCGACCCGGCCGGCGCACTCGCGCCGTCCTCGCCCAGACGGCCCGTCAGGAACCGGGCCAGCGCCTGCGGACTGGGGTGGTCGAAGACGAGCGTCACGGGCAGCACCAGCCCGGTCGCCGCACGCAGCCGGTTGCGCAAAGCCACCGCGGTGAGCGAGTCGAACCCCAGCTCCTTGAACGTCCGTTCCGGACTGGGGCGGTCTGCGGGGGAGTGGCCCAGCACCGCGGACACCTCCGCGGTCACCACGTCCAGCACCTCCCGGGCACGGGCCGCCTCGGGCAGCCGGGCCAGCCGCCGCAGCCGCTCCGCGTCGACGCCCCCACCCGCGGCCTCCGGGTTCGCGGCACGCTCCAACGCGCCGCGCGCCGCGGGGATCTCGTCGAGCAGCGGCCGGGGCCGGGCCGAGGCGAACACCGGCGCGAAGGTCTCCCAGCGCACGTCGACCAGGGCCACCGGACGTCCACCGCCGGCGGCCAGTTCCCGGCCGAGTCCGGCCAGCGCGAGCCGCGGCTCCAGCAGGGGCAGGCCCTGCCGCTCCAGCTGCGCCTCGTCCAGTTCCTCGGGCAATTCGTCGCTGCGCCACGCGCCGAAGGCGACCGCCGTGGCGGTGCGGCCCCGCTGCCGCAGCTGCTCGGCGTACGCGTCGAGGAACGCGTTCGCCGCCCCGTACGCGCCGTGCTCGCCGCTGCCCCAGACAGCGGCGATGGAGGAGAAGAACACCAGCTCCGGCGAGCCGTCGGCATCCGCGACTTCCGCCAGGTGCACCGCTCCGAGCGTCTTCGCCGCCAGCACGTCGGCCAGCTCGGCGGCACCCGTGGCGGACAGCGGCGCGAGCCGGGTGGCCGTGGCCGCGTGCACCACCGCGCGCACCGGGCCCCCGCCCAGCGCGGCGGCCTCCCGCAGCAGCGCCCGCACCGACTCCCGGTCCGTGATGTCGCAGGACAGCGCCGTCACCCGGGCGCCGTGCGCGGCGAGTTCGGCGGCGCGCGCCGCATGGCCGGGTGCGTCGGGCCCACGACGGCTGGCCAGGACGACGTGCTCGGCACCGGCGTCGGCGAGCCAGCGCGCCAGGTGCGGCGCGAGCGCCCCGGAGCCGCCGGTGACCACAACCGTGCCGCCCGGCCGCCACACCGGACCCCCGGCGGGCACCGGGGCGGGGACCAGCCGGCGTACCCGGACGCCGCCCGGGCGGATCGCGAGCTGGTCCTCCTCACCGGCCCCGCCCGACAGGACGGTGCACAGCCGCTGCCACTCCTCGGCGCCGGGGTCGGGCGGCAGATCGATCAGACCGCCCCACATCCGGGGCTGTTCCAAGGCCACCACCCGGCCCAGACCCCAGGTCTGCGCCTGGACGGGATGCAGCAGCGGATCACCGTCGAAGGCACTCACCGCGGCACGGGTCAACGACCAGAGCGGAACGTCCGTCCCGAGGTCGGCCAGAGCCTGCACGAGTCCGAGCAGCCCGGCCACTCCGGACGGCAGCGCGCCGTGTGCCGGATGCGGCCGCTCGTCCAGCGCCAGCAGCGACAGGATCCCCTCGACCGGCCCGCCCGCCGACGCCTCCGCCACCCGCCGCGCGATCGCCGCGCGGTCGTCCGGTCCCAGGCCGGTCAGCTCCAGCTCCGTGACCCGCGCACCCCGGGCGGCCAGGGCGTCGTGGGCCGCCTCGGCCCAGTCGGCGGACCGCTGTCCGGATGGTGCGCCCGGGGTCACAAGCAGCCAGTGCCCGGTGCATCCCGCGGCCGGCCGTTCCGCGACGGGGCGCCACACCACCTCGTAGCGCAGGCCGGCGAGCGCGGCGTCGGCGCGGGTTCGGCCGCGCCATTCGTGCAGCGCCGGGACCACCTCGCGCAGCGCGTCCTCACCGACCCCCGGCAGCTCCCGGCGCAGCGCGGCGGCGTCCGCCCGCTCCACCAGGTCCCAGAACCGGTCGTCACCATCGTGTCCGCGGGTCGGCCCCGGCTCGCTCTCGGCCCGGTCGGCGAGCCAGTAGCGGCGGCGCCGGAACGGGTACGTAGGCAAGGGCACGGCCC
This sequence comes from Streptomyces sp. BA2, assembly GCF_009769735.1. NCBI lineage: Bacteria > Bacillati > Actinomycetota > Actinomycetes > Kitasatosporales > Streptomycetaceae > Streptomyces > Streptomyces sp. BA2. The sequence goes on along the minus strand of NZ_WSRO01000002.1, from coordinate 855,960 downwards.
GCGCGCCGGGGAAGACTGCCTGCCAGTCGGGCACCACACCGGCGGCGTACGCCTCCGCGAGCGCCTGCCGGAACCGTGGTTCACCGCCCTCGCCGCGGCGCAGCGTGCCCAGTGCCCGGCCGTCGGTCCCGGTCGCGTCGAGGCACTCCTCGACGGCCGGTGCCAGCACCGGGTGGGGGCTCATCTCCAGGAACACGGTGTGTCCCGCGTCCAGCAGCCGCTCCACCGCCCGCGCGAACAGCACCGGAGAACGCAGATTGCGGTACCAGTAGGCGGCGTCCAGGGTCTCGGTGGGCAGCAGCTCCCCGGTGACGGTCGAGAACAACGGCACCGAACCGGCGCGCGCGCTCACTCCGGAGAGCTCGCGCAGCATGTCCTCGCGCACGGGCTCGACCAGCGCCGAGTGCGAGGCGTACGCGATGGGCACCGCGCGGGCCCGCACACCCTGCCGCGCGCAGTGGGCCAAGTACGCCTCCACCGCGTCGGAGGCGCCGGCCACCACCGTGGCCGACGGTCCGTTGACGGCCGCCACACCGATCTCGCCGCCCTGCTCGGCCAGTTGGCGCTCCACCTCCGCGTCGGGCAGGGCCACCGTAGCCATGGCACCGCGCCCGGACAGCGCGCCCACGACCCTGCTGCGCGCGGCCACCAGCCGGGCGCCGTCCTCCAGGGACAGCGCGCCCGCCACCACCGCCGCGGCGAACTCGCCCTGCGAATGCCCCACGACCGCGGCCGGCGCAACCCCGTGGTGCCGCCACAACTCGGCCAGCGACACCATCACCGCCCACAGCAGCGGCTGTACGACGTCGTCGCGGCCCCAGCACGCGTCGTCCGCGGGGGCGTCCAGCATGCTCCGCAGCTCCCAGCCGGTGTGTGGTGCGAGGGCCTCTCCGCAGCGCCGCATCCACGCGGCGAACACCGGCTCGGCGTCCCACAACGCGAGCGCCATACCGGACCACTGCGAGCCCTGACCGGAGAACACGAACACCGGGCGCGCCGCACCTGCCACGGCCCGCCCGCGCACCAGTCGCGGCGACGTACCGCCCACGGCCAGGGCGTCGAGGCCCTCCACAAGTTCGTCCCGGCCGGCGCCCAGCACCACGGCCCGGTCCTCGAAGGACGCCCGGGTCGTCGCCAGCGACCACCCCACGTCGGCGACCGGAACCCCGGACACGCCGCGGACGGTGTCCGCCAACTCGACGGCCCGGGCCCGCAACGCCTCCTGCGAACGGGCGGACAGCACCCACAGCCCGGTGCGGGGGGCTCGGTCCTCCTCGTCCGGGCGCCGTCCGGTCTTCGCCGCGACCGGCCGGGGCGCGGCCTGCCCGGCCTCCCCCGCGCGCTGCTCGTCGATCGGCTCCGCAGGGCTCACGCCGCGCTCCCCGCGCTCCCCGCGCTCCCCGCCCTCCTCCGCCTCCACCGGCCGCGGCGCCTGTTCCAGGACGACGTGCGCGTTGGTGCCGCTGATGCCGAAGGCCGAGACCGCGGCGCGCCGGGGCCGGTCCGCCTCCGGCCACGCGGTGTCCGCCGCCAGCAGCGCCACCCCGCCCGACGTCCAGTCGACGTGCCGGGAGGGCCGCTCGGCATGCAGGGTGCGCGGCAGACGGCCGTGCCGCATGGCCTGCACCATCTTGATGATGCCCGCCACGCCGGCCGCGGCCTGGGTGTGCCCGATGTTGGACTTCACCGACCCCAGCCACAGCGGCTGTTCGGCCGAGTGCTCCGGCCCGTACGCCGCGAGCAGCGCCTGCGCCTCGATCGGGTCGCCCAGTGCCGTGCCCGTGCCGTGCGCCTCCACCGCGTCGATCTGCCGCGCGGTGAGGTGCGCGTCGGCGAGGGCCTGGGCGATGACCCGCTGCTGGGACGGGCCGTTGGGCGCGGTGAGCCCGTTGGAGGCGCCGTCGGAGTTGACCGCGCTGCCCCGTATGACGGCGAGCACCGGATGCCCCTGCGCCACGGCGTCACCGAGCCGTTCGAGCACGAGCAGACCCGCCCCCTCGGCCCAGCCGGTGCCGTCGGCGTCGTCGGAGAACGACTTGCAGCGCCCGTCGGAGGCCAGCCCGCGCTGCCGTGAGAACTCCACGAACATGCCCGGCGTCGACATCACCGTCGCACCGCCCGCCAGCGCAAGCCCGCACTCTCCCCGGCGCAGGGCCTGCGCCGCGAGGTGCACCGCCACCAGCGAGGACGAGCATGCCGTGTCCACGGTCAGGGCCGGCCCTTCGAGCCCGAGCGTGTACGCGATCCGCCCTGAGACGACACTGGGCGTCGTCCCGGTCAGCACGTAGCCCTCGGCGCCGCCGCTCGCCTCGTGCAGCCGCGGCCCGTAGTCCGTCGCCGACGCCCCCGCGAACACGCCGGTGGCCGATCCGCGCAGCCGGTCGGCCGCGATCCCGGCCCGCTCCAGCGCCTCCCACGCCAGTTCCAGAAGCAGCCGCTGCTGCGGATCCATCGCCATGGCCTCGCGCGGCGACACTCCGAACAACTCGGCGTCGAATTCCGGCAGATCGTAGAGGAACCCACCGCGGCGGGCGTAGCTCGTGCCGGCCCGGTCGGGGTCGGCGTCGAACACGGCCTCCAGGTCCCAGCCCCGGTCGGCGGGGAACTCGCCGATCGCGTCCCGTCCCGCCGCCACCAGCTCCCACAGGGCTTCCGGCGACACCGCCCCGCCGGGATAGCGGCAGGCCATCCCGATCACCGCGATCGGCTCGTGCTCGCGCTGCTCCATCGCCTGCAGCCGCTGCCGGGTCTGTTGCAGATCGGTGGTGACCGCCTTCAGATACGAGCGGAGCTTGTCCTCGTTGCTGGCCATGGAACGCCTTCGGGAACGGCGCCCGCGGGCCCTGCGGGGCAGGGAACCGCGCGGCGGATGCGGACCGGTGGGACTGCGTTCGGCGGGACGCGGCCCGTGCCCGGTCAGGGGCACGGACCGCCGGTGGTCACAGGGCTGGCTTGCGGGCCGAGGCGACCACGTAGTCCAGCGACTTCAGCTCCTCGGTGAGCAGGTCCTGGTCGCGGTGCGCGAGGGCGACCATCTTGTAGAAGAGCTTGCTGGAACGGCGCTGGAAGGCCGGGTCCTGCACTCGGCGCACGTGGTACTGCCGCCACTGCTCGTAGACGTTGTCCCGGATCGAGCGGACCTCGACGGCATCGAAGCCGGCGGAGGTCAGCAGATCGCCGTAGCGGTCGCGTGGGTACCAGTTGGCGTCGTCGATCATGATGCGGATCCACTTGATGGCGTGGGACCTGATGTCGGCCTTGGCCTTGCCGCCCGCCATCGGGATGATGTCGGCGGTGACCAGCACACCGCCGGGCCGCAGCACACGGAACGCCTCGGCGAAGAAGTCCGCGCGGGTGTCGAAGTGGAAGGCCGACTCCAGGGCCACCACCTTGTCGACGCTGTTGTCCGGCAGCGGGATCGCGGTCGCCGAGCCCTCACGGAAGTCGACCCGGTCCTGCAGGCCCTGCTTGCGGGCCCGTTCCTGGGCGATCCGGATGTGGATCCTGGTGATGTTGATTCCGATGATCTTGCTCGGCCCGTACCGGTCGATCCAGTGGAAGTCCTGGTCGCCGTAGCCGAAGCCGACGTCCAGGATCGTGTTGTCGGGCTTGAACTCCGCGGTGTCCGCCACGACGTCGGCCAGCGTCTCCGCGGCCTCGTCCAGCGTGGTGCAACCGGGCTTCCAGTAGCCGAGGTTGTAGTAGTGAGTGTCCTCGACCACGAGCCGATCCGGTGGGTACATCTCGTACAACCGCGCGGTCTTCTTCTCGGGGTCTGACGTTGTGCGAACCAGGAACAGGTTCCCCAGCATCCGCATGTCCTGCCACAGTGCCGACAGCTTCACGACGGCGCTCCCTTTCTGCGATCGGGCGCCCGAGACGGCCGCGGAAATCCCACATCTGACGAACGGGAAGCTAGGGGCGGGTTCTAAAGACCGCCTTGGTCCGGTCTAGACGCGTCAATGCCGGAGTGAACGAAGGGGGTCCGGCGCGCGCAGGGGGAGGCGACGGGAGGGACGGCAGATCCGTCGGCTTCTCCGTGTCCCACAGCGGAGGCCTGGCGGCCGTCGCCGTCTCGGAGCACACCGTCGGCGTCGATGTCGAGGACACAACTGACGGTCGGAACCCGGTGACTTGGGCGCTGTCGGAGCTCCACCCGCCTCCCTGTCGCCCGCACCGCGCGAACCGGTCGCGGACTGGTTGCGGGGCGCCGCGGCGGACTGGACCCCGGTGTACGCCGGTGAGTCCCGCCGCCGACTCCGCCTACCGACGCACCGGATGCGGCGCCGCCACCACTGGCCGGCCGGGGACGTGTCCGAGCCGGGCGCGCCCTGACGCTTTGGCGTGCCTTTGGCGGCGGCGCCCAGCATGCTCCCCGGGCCGGACGAGCCCGGACCGCCGTCAGGGGAGGAGCACCCGATGCTGGACGAGGCCGCGCGCAAACACATCGCCCTGGAGTACTGCCGGCGGATCAACGAGGGTGACGTGGACGGAGTCCTCTCCCTCTTCACCGATCCGCCGCACATCGAGGATCCGGTCGGCGACAAAACGTTCACCGACCGCGCCGCCTACCGGTCCCACCTCGCCGGCCTGGTGGCCTACGGCGTCCACGAGACCCCCGGCACCCCCGTCGCCGCCCTCGACGGAGAGCACGTGGCCCTTCCGATCGTCGCCGAACTCCGCCCCGATCAGGTACCGGAGGGAAAGTCCCTGCGGATCTCCCTGATTGCGCTTATGCGGATCGACGCGAGCGGCCGCATCCGGCACATGAGAGTTTTCAGCGGCCATACGGACATGTCACTGCACACGATGCCCGACACAGCGCCGAGCCGGCGCCTCCGGGACTTCGGCAATTCTTAGGGGCCCTTTAGCGGCCGTACGGAAACTCGCCGAAAGCATGCCTTCGCCTTTCGCCACGACTGGATCGAGTGCGGATGTCCAAGGAAGAAAAGCTCGTCGAGTACCTGAAATGGGTCACTGCCGAACTGCACGAAGCACAGCGGCGGCTTTCCGTCCTGGAGAGCGGGGCCAGGGAGCCGGTGGCGGTCGTCGCGATGGCCTGCCGGTACCCGGGTGGGGTTCGCTCGCCCGAGGACCTGTGGACGCTGGTGGCCGAGGGCACGGACGCGATCTCCGGCTTCCCGGCCAACCGCGGCTGGGACCTCGACGGCCTCTTCGACTCCGACCCGGACGCGTCCGGCAGGAGCTACGCGCGCGAAGGCGGATTCCTGCACGACGCGGCGGCGTTCGACGCGGCGTTCTTCGGCATCAGCCCCCGCGAGGCCACAGCGACCGACCCTCAGCAGCGGCTGCTCCTGGAGACGGCCTGGGAGACCTTCGAACGCGCGGGCCTGGACCCGCACACCCTCAGGGGCAGCAAGACCGGTGTCTACGCGGGCGTGATGTACAGCGAGTACGTCGCCCGGCTCCTCGACCGGCTGCCCAGCGGCTACGACGGTTTCCTGGGCAACGGCAGTGCGGCGAGCGTGGCTTCGGGCCGGGTGGCGTACACCTTCGGTCTGGAGGGCCCGGCCGTCACGGTGGACACCGCCTGCTCGTCCTCGCTGGTCTCCCTCCACCTGGCGGCCCAGGCGTTGCGCAACGGTGAGTGCGAACTGGCCCTGGCGGGCGGTGTCACCGTGATGTCGACGCCGGGGGTGTTCGTCGAGTTCTCCCGGCAGCGGGGGTTGGCTCCCGACGGCCGCTGCAAGCCGTTCGCCGACGCGGCCGACGGCACGGGCTGGGGTGAGGGTGTTGGCCTCCTGCTCCTGGAGCGGCTGTCCGACGCGCAGCGCAACGGCCATCCCGTCCTTGCGGTGCTGCGCGGCTCAGCGGTCAACCAGGACGGCGCGTCCAATGGCCTGACCGCCCCCAACGGCCCGTCACAGCAGCGTGTGATCGAACAGGCCCTGGCCGCCGCCCGGTTGACCGCCGACCAGATCGACGCCGTGGAGGCGCACGGCACGGGTACGACGCTCGGCGACCCGATCGAGGCCCAGGCCCTGCTCGCCACCTACGGCCAGGCCCACACCACCGAAACACCCCTCTGGCTCGGCTCCATCAAATCCAACATCGGCCACACCCAAGCCGCCGCCGGCGTCGCGGGCGTCATCAAGATGATCCAGGCGATGCGGAACGGAACGCTGCCGCCCACCCTGCACGTCGACCAGCCCAGCAGCCACGTGGACTGGAGTGCGGGCAGTGTCTCGCTGTTGACCGAGTCCCGGCCGTGGCCGGAGACCGGCCGTCCGCGTCGGGCCGCGGTGTCCTCGTTCGGCATCAGCGGGACGAACGCGCATGTGATCCTCGAAGCTGCCCCCGAACCCCAACCGGCCGAGACACAACCGCAGGAACAGCACGCCGGACCGGTACCCGTGGTGGTCTCGGCCCGCTCACCCCAAGCCCTCGCCGAAACAGCGGACCGACTCGCCGGCTTCGTCGAAGCCCATCCGGAGGTGGAAGTCGCCCCGCTGGCGGCCCGGCTGTGGTCGGGGCGCGCGAAGCTGGAACACCGCGCAGGGATCGTCACCGACCACCCCGAGGAACTGCACGCCGCGCTGACCGCGCTGGCCGGCGGCCGCGACCACCCCGCCCTGATCACCGGACCCTCCCCCACCACGGCGGGAGCGGCCCGCTGGGCCGTCGTCCTCTCCGGCCAGGGCAGCCAAAAACCCGGCATGGGAGCCCACCTCCACCAGACGTTCCCCGCCTACGCCGACGCCCTGGACGAAGTCTGCCAAGCCCTGGACCCACACCTGCAGATACCGCTGCAGCAGGTGATGTTCGCCGAAGCCGGCAGCGACCACGCGGCTCTGCTGGAGACCACTCTCTACACCCAGCCCGCCCTCTTCGCCCACCACATCGCCGCCTACCGCCTCCTGCAGACCAGCGGCGCCACACCCCACGCCCTCATCGGCCACTCCATCGGCGAACTCTCCGCCGCCCACCTCACCGGCACCCTCCCCCTCAACCTCGCCGCCGACATCGTCGCCACCCGCGCAAAACTCCTCCACACCCTGCCCACCGGCACCGGCATGCTCGCCGCCCTCACCACCCCCGACACACTCACCAAACACCTCCACCACCACCCCCACATCGAAATCGCCGCCCACAACTCACCCACCGCCACCACCCTCGCCGGACCCAGCAACGCCCTCGACGAACTCGCCGACGAACTGACAGCCGCAGGCATCCACACCCGCCCCCTCAACGTCACCCACGCCTTCCACAGCGCCCACACCGAACCCATCCTCGACACCTTCACCACCCACCTCACCAACCTCTTCACCCACCACCACCTCGGCGACGCCCACATCCCCGTCATCTCCAACCTCACCGGCACCCCCGCCACCCCCGAACAGCACCACAGCCCCACCTACTGGACCCAGCACATCCGCCAACCCGTCCACTTCCACCAAGGCATCACCCACCTCACCCACACCCAACACATCACCCTGTTCACCGAACTCGCCCCCCACCCCACCCTCACACCCCACCTCCCCACCCACACCACCCCCACCACCCCAACGAAACCCACACCCACCAAACCACCCTCACCACCCTCCACACCCACCACCACAACATCGACCTCACACCCCAACTCCCCCAGCAACAAACCACCCACATCGAACTACCCACCTACCCCTTCCAACACCACCCCTACTGGCTCCGGTCCGACCCCGCCAAGGGAAGCGAATCGCCCTACGTGGAGGCCGAGTTGTGGGAGGCGCTGGAGCGCGAGGACCTGGACGGCGCGGTGGCGGCGCTGGGGGTGGGGGACGCGGACGTCAAGCTGTGGCGGGAGGCGCTGCCAGGGCTCGCCGCTTGGCGACGGCAGCGGCGTTGGGGGCACCGGCTCGACTGGGAGGCCCTGGACGAGGAGCCGGTGTCCTTGCCGGCCGGCACCTGGGTGGTGCTCGTGCCCGCGCGGGCCGAGGAGCACCCGGTGGTGCGGACCGTGCGGGACGCCTTAGCCGAGGGCGGCGCCGGCGTTGTGGAGGTCCCTGTGGAGCGGGACACGGGCCGTTCGACGCTCGCGGCGAATCTGCGTGCGGCGCAGGCCCCCTCCCGCGGCCCGGTCGTCGGGGTGCTGTCGCTGCTCGCGTGTGCCGACACCGGACGGGACGGGGCGGACGGGCTGGATCTCTCCGCCACGCTGATGCACGCCCTGGACGACGCGGCCGTACAGGTGCCGGTGTGGTTCGTGACCACGGGTGCCGTCTCGGTCGGCTCGGACCCGTACGCCGACCCGGACCAGGCGCGTGTATGGGGACTGGCGCAGTCTCCCGCCGCCTCGGAACACCCCGAACGCTGGGGCGGGTTGGTCGACCTGCCCGTCGACGGGGCGGGGGACAGGCGGACACGGGAGCGGCTCAGGGCCGTGCTTGCAGGCCGTACCGGCCGCGTGGGCGGGCGCGAGGACCAGGTCGCCGTCCGGTCCGGGGGCTTCTTCGGGCGTCGTCTGCGGCCGGTCGACCTCACCGGTACGGGCACCGCGCCGCCCCTGACCCCGGACGGGACGGTGCTGGTGACAGGGGTGCCCGGAGCGCTCGCTGGTGAGATCGCCGTGCGGCTCGCCCGGGACGGCGTACGACACCTGCTGCTGGCCGCGGATCCCGGCGCCGAGGAGGGCGTCACCGAACTGGTCGCGATGATCGAGGAGTCGGGTGCGACGGCCACCGTCGTCCCGGTCGACCTCACCGACCGTGCCGCCGTAGTCGCGCTGCTCCGAACCGTCGCGCCGGAGCACCCGCTGACGGCGGTCGTGCACCTGGCCGCCGAGCTGGACGACACCGTGGCCGGTGCCGTGGACGGCGAGGACATCCACCGCCTGCTCGGGCCGGCCGCGGCCGCCGTGACCCATCTGTGCGAACTGACCGCGGAACGCGGACTGGAGGCGTTCCTGCTCTGCACGTCGGTGGTGGGCGCCCTGGGCGTGGCCGGGCTCGGCGGGCAGGGAGCCGTGCACGCCCACCTGGCGGCATTGGCGCAGGCGTACCGGGAGCGGGGGCTGCCCGTCACGTCGGTGGCCTGCGGCCCCTGGCACGACCCGGACGGGGCGGAGACCGCGGCCGGAAAACACCTGCGCTACCAGGGGATCCGTCCTCTGCCGCCGCGGCTCGCGGCCAAAAGGCTGCTGGGGTCGATGGGCGGCCCGGCGCGGGGACTGGTCCTGGTGGACGTCGACTGGGACCGCTGGGTCGGCCAGTCCGGGCAGGGCGCGACGGGCTCGCTGCTGCGCTCGATCCCGGAGGTCGAGGGACCCGGCGCGGTCGACGGCGCCCCGCCCGAGCCCGGCGCCGAGGCGGAACTCGGGGAGGCCGCCGCCCGGTTGCGGCACCAGCTGCTGAGCGCCTCCGGCGCCGAACGCGCGGCCCTGCTGCTCGATCTGTTGCGGGACACCGCGGCACAGGTGCTCGGCCACGCGGACGCGGCGGAGATCCCCGGGGACGCCCCGTTCACCGATCTGGGGTTCTCGTCCTTCACCGCGCTCGAACTGTGCAACCGGGTCGCGGCCCGGTCCGGGGTGCAGATCCCGCCCATGGCGATCTTCGACCACCCCACCGCCGAGGCCCTGGCGGGTCACCTGGTGACCACGCTCGACGCGGGGACCGAGTCCGCGCCGTTCGCCGGTGACACGTCCCCGACGACGTGAGCAACGCCCCGTACCGATCCATGTCATTTTCCGAAGGAGCCCTGTCATGAGTGAGCCGGTCGTCGTCGTGGGAGCCGGGCCCGCCGGTCTGATGCTCGCCTGCGAGCTGGCCATGCGAGACGTCCCCGTGGTCCTCGTGGACCCCCATCCCGCACAGCGTCTCGAAGCGCCCGCCATGGCGATCAACGCGGGCACCCTGGAGCTGCTTGACCAGCGTGGGCTGGCCGACGGACTGCGGGAGGGCACGGTCACTTTCCCCGAAGTCCGCTTCGCGGACCTGCCGCTGGCCTTCGACAAGGTCCCCGGACCACGCGAGCAGACGCACATGGTGTTGCAGTCCCGGCTGGAGAAGACGCTCATCGACCGGGCCCTGGACCTCGGCGTGGACCTGCGCTGGGGTACCCGGCTCACCGGCTTCGAGCAGGCACCCGACGGCTCCGGCGTCACCGCGGTCCTGGCCTCGGACACCGGCGAGGAGCGGCTGGACTGCCGTTACCTGGTCGGCTGCGACGGACGCGAGAGCCTGGTCCGCCAGGGGGCCGGCATCGACTACGTCGGGGACGACTGGGTGGTCGTGCGCGGGATCGTCGGTGACGTGGCGATCGACCGCGCGGACGTGGCGCCCGAACAGTACGGGCTGTCGTACACCCCCAACGGCGACCAGTTCCTCGGCGCCCCGCTGAGTCCTGGCACCATGCGTGTGTTCAGCGCCGAATTCACCACCAGGCCACCGGAGTTCGAGGACGGACCGGCGACCCTGGAGCAGCTCGGGGCCGCCGTGCGGCGGCTCACCGGGACGGAACTCAAGGCGACCGAGGCACACTGGCTGCGTCACTACTCGATCATCACCCGCAACGCCGAGCGCTATCGCGAGGGCCGGGTCTTCCTCGCGGGCGACGCCGCACACGTCCACTACCCGTACAACGGGCAGGGCATCGGGACCGCGGTCGGCGACGCGGTGAACCTCGGCTGGAAGATCGCCGCCGAGGTCCACGGCTGGGCCCCCGAAGGCCTGCTGGACACCTACCACGAGGAGCGGCACGCGGCGGGCCGGATGGCCTGCATGAACATCCAGGCACAGCTTGCCCTGCTCTACCCCCGCGCGCTCGCGCGCTACATGCGCGAAATGCTGGCGGAGTTCCTCGCGTTCGACGAGGTCAACGTCTTCCTGGCCGAGTTGGTGACCAACCTCGGCCCGGCCGTCCCGATGCGCTACGCGGGCTTCCCGGAGCCGCCCGAACGGGACCGGCTGCTGGGCCGCCGACTGCCGCGGGCCCGGATCAAGACGGCGAGCGGCGAGATCGCGGTGGCCGAGGTCCTGCACGGCGGACGCGGTGTCCTGCTCGACCTGTCCGGCCACACCGGAGGGCCGGACGTGGACGGCTGGACGGACCGGGTCGACGTGGTGCGGGCCCAGCCCGTGCCCGACCTCCCGGCCACCCTGCTGCTGCGCCCGGACGGCTGCGTCGCCTGGCACGACGACAACGGCTGGGGTGAGGACGTCCTCCGGGCCGCGCTCGCCGCCTGGTTCGGCGCCGCAGCCGACTGACCGGCGCCCCGCCCGCGCCAACAGACCAGGCCAAGGGCGGCTTTAGGTCATTCGCACAGAATCACCTCGTGGGCGCTGGGCCCGCCGCCGTGAGCCTCACCCGGCCTGTTCTTCCCAGCACATCCATCCGTCAGAAGGGACACCGTGCGTTCATCATCGTTCCCCATCCGGCTCACCGTGGCCGGAGCCGCGGCCATCGGGCTCGTCATACCGGCAGGCACCGCCGCAGGCGCGGCCGAGGCGGCCCCCGCCGACGGCAAGGCCCGCTCCGGCTGCGTCACCATCTCGTTCATCGAGCTGCTGGTCACCACCGAAACCATCGACGCGGCTCCGGCCGGGACGAGTGTCGGGGACGTCGTCGTCACCGAGGACGCGGTGCTCGACGAGGACCGCAACCGCATCGGCACCAACGACATCCAGGGCGTCATCATCAAGCACGACCCCGCGACGGGCGAGCTGTTCTCGTTCTCCACCTCCAAGTACACGCTCGACAAGGGCGTGATCCGGGTCGCCGGCATCGTCGACCTGAAGCGGCTGGTCGAGGGCGAGACGCTGAAGCTCCCGGCGGCCGGCGTGAAGGGCCGCTACGCCGGCAAGACCGGCGAACTGAGCTGGACCCTGATCAGCGCCACCGAGTCGCTCAACTCCATCAAGCTCTGCGACTGACCCCGCCGACCACCCGTACTACGCCCCGAGACCGGCGGGCCGCACCGCCCGCCGGTCACCGGCGTCCACTCAGCCGAGCCCGGGAAGGGCCATGACCCTCGAACACCTGATGCGGGCCGCAGCCACGGCCGACAGCCCCGGCAACTGGGCCACCGACCTCATGGAGAGCCTGGGCTCTCCCGGAGTCGCCGTCGCCACGGGGCTGGAGAGCCTCTTCCCCACCGTGCCCAGCGAACTCGTGCTCCTGCTCGGCGGGTTCACCGCCCGCCTCGGCGAACTCAGCTTCCTCGCCCTGCTGTTCTGGAGCACCGTCGGCTCGGTCGTCGGAGCCGTCGTCCACTACTACGTCGGCGCACTCCTCGGCAGGCGCCGCACCCGCGCGTTGTTCGTCCGCATCCCGCTGGTCCGGGAGACCGACCTGGACCGGGCCGAGGGCTGGTTCGCCCGCCACGGCGCCAAGGCCGTCCTGCTGTGCCGGCTCGTCCCCATCGTCCGCAGCTACGTCTCACTGCCCGCCGGCATCGAGCGTATGCCGCTGCTGCCCTTCGTCGCTCTCACCGCGGCCGGCACGCTGCTGTGGAACCTCGTCCTGCTCAGCGCCGGCTACGCGGCCGGCCGCAACGCCGACACCGTGCAGCGGTATGCCAACTGGTTCACCGCCGTCGTCGGGATCGCCCTGCTGGCGGTGATCGTACGGTTCGTCGTCACCCGGCTGCGCGCACGGCGCCGGGACCGCCCCGGCACCGCGACCGGATCGGTCTGACCTGCCCCAACGGCACTCAGACCATGGTTAGTTCCGCTTTACCCCTGCTGCTCAGCATGACCACAACAGCGCCCGGCACGGTATCCGCGCGCCCCGCCGGGCCCGACGGATCGGAGTTGGACCGTGTCGGAACCGGCGGCCAAAGACCTCGCAGGACTCGACCCCACCTCGGCCATCGCGGTGGTGGGAACCGCGTGCCGCCTCCCGCGGGCCGACACCCCCGAAGCCTTCTGGCAGGTGTTGCGCGACGGCCGAGACACCGTCACAGGCCTCCCCGCCGACCGCCCCGAACTGTGCGACAGCCCCGGGACACAGGCCACGCCTCGCAAGGGCGCCTTCCTTGACCACGTCGACCGGTTCGACCCGGCGTTCTTCGGCATCGGCCCCCGCGAGGCCGCCGCCATGGACCCGCAGCAGCGCCTGATGCTGGAACTGACCTGGGAGGCCCTGGAGCGCGCCGGCACCGTCCCCGCGACGCTCGGTGCCACCCGCACCGGCGTGTTCGTCGGAGCCATGTCCGACGACTACGCCCGACTCACCCAGCGCCACGGCCCGCTCGCCATCGGGCAGCACACCGCGACCGGGCTGCACCGGGGCATCATCGCCAACCGCGTCTCGTACACACTCGGTCTCACCGGCCCCAGTCTGACCGTCGACACCGGTCAGTCCTCCTCGCTCACCGCCGTCCACCTGGCCTGCGCGAGCCTGCGCAACGGTGAGTCCGCCCTCGCGCTCGCCGGCGGCGTACACCTCAACCTCGCCGCCGAGAACTACGCCGTCACCGAGGCCTTCGGTGCCCTGTCAGCGGCCGGCCGCAGCCACACCTTCGACGCCCGCGCGGACGGCTACGTACGCGGAGAGGGCGGCGGCGTCGTCCTGCTCAAGCGGCTCTCCGACGCCCTCGACCACGGCGACCACGTTCTCGGTGTCATCCTGGGCAGCGCCGTCAACAACGACGGCGCCACCGGCACCCTCACCACACCCGGCACCCGCGGCCAGGCCGACCTGCTGCGCCTGGCCTGTGACCGCGCCGGCATCACCCCCGGCGACATCCAGTACGTGGAACTGCACGGCACCGGAACCCGGCTCGGCGACCCCGTCGAGGCGGCGGCCCTCGGCGAGGCCCTCGGCGCCGGACGGACCAGCCCGGACCGGCTGCGCGTCGGCTCCGCCAAGACCAACGTGGGCCACCTGGAGGGCGCGGCCGGAATCACCGGGCTGATCAAGACACTGCTCTGCCTCCGGCACCGCGAACTGCCCCGCAGCCTGCACTTCCGCACCGCCCCCGAGTCCATCCCCCTCACCGAACTCGGCCTGCGTGTCCAGCGAGAGCACGGGCCATGGCCACACCCCGAGCGACGGCTGACCGCCGGTGTCAGCTCCTTCGGGATGGGCGGCGCCAACGCCCACATCGTCGTCGCCGAACCACCGGGCCGCACACCCCCGGCCGAAGAGCCCGCCCCCGCACCCGTCACTGCCGCGGGCACGCTGCCCTTCCTGCTCTCCGGCCGCAGCGCCGCCGCCCTGCGGGCGCAGGCACGCCGCATGCACACCCACCTCACGGAGACAGGCGGGCACGTGCCGCCCGTCGACATCGCCCGGGCCCTCGCCACCACCCGCACCGCCTTCGAGTACCGGGCCGCCGTACTCCCCTACCTGGCCGCCCCGCAGACGACCGACCCGACGGACACCACCGCCCTGCTCGCGGGCCTCGCCGCACTCGCCGACGACACCCCCGCCCCCGGTATCCTGCGCGGCACACCCCGCGAGGGCCGCGTCGCACACCTCTTCGCCGGCCAGGGCAGCCAGCGGGCAGCCATGGGCCGTGAACTGCACGCTCTGTGGCCGGTCTTCCGCGCCGCGTCCGATGAACTGTGCGCCGCGTTCGACACCGCCCTCGCCCCGTACACCGACCGCCCGCTGCGCGATGTCCTCTTCGGCGACAACGATCCCGACCTGCACCGCACGGTCTATGCCCAGCCGGCCCTCTTCACCTTCGAGGTCGCCCTGTTCCGGCTGCTGGAGAGCTGGGGCCTGCAACCGGACCTCGTGGCGGGCCACTCCATCGGCGAGCTCGCCGCCGCCCACGTCGCCGGAGCGCTCACCCTGCCCGACGCGTGCAAGCTCGTCGCCGCCAGGGGCGGACTGATGCAGGCCCTGCCCAGCGGCGGAGCCATGCTCTCCGTCCGGGCCCCCGCGGCCCACGTGGAAGAGCTGCTCGACGGACCGGACGCGCTCCACGGACTCGACCTGGCCGCCGTCAACGGCCCCAACGCCACCGTCGTGTCCGGAGACGCCGACGCCATCGACCGCCTCGCCCGCGCCTGCGCCGACCGCGACTGGACGACCCGCCGGCTGCGCGTCAGCCACGCCTTCCACTCGGCTCACATGGACGGCATGCTCGGCGACTTCGCCGCCGTCGCCGCCGGACTGGACCCGCGACCGCCGCGCATCCCGATCGTCTCCACGCTGACGGGCCAGGAGCTCACGACGGACGAGATCCGCGACCCCGGCCACTGGGTGCGCCATGTCCGAGAGACCGTCCGCTTCCACGACGCGCTGCGCCGGCTCGATGCCGTCGGAGTCACCACCCTTGTCGAGATCGGACCCGACGGCGTCCTGTCCGCCATGGCCGAGGACAGCCTGCCCAACGCCCTCGCCGTCCCCCTGCGCCGCGGCGCCGCACCAGAAGCCCGCGAGGTGCTCACGGCGGTGGCCCGCGCCCATGTGCACGGCGTCCCCGTCGACTGGCGGGCGGTCTTTCACGGCACCGGCACCCACCACGTCGACGTCCCCACCTACGCCTTCCAGCGCGAACGCCACTGGCTGGAGGGGGACGTACCCGGCCACTCATCCGCCGACCACGGCACAGCATCGGCCCCCTCGGCCCTACCCGAGCCCGTGGAATCCCCTGCCCTGGTCACGTCCGGTGCGCACCTCAGCCCGTCCGACGCCCTGGCCCTCGTCACCGCGGAGGCCGCCGACATCCTCGGCTACACCGACGCGTCGGCCCTGGAGACCCGACGAGCCTTCCGAGACCTCGGGTTCGACTCCATCTCCGCCGTCACCCTCAGGGACCGCCTGGCCGATGCCACCGGACTCGACCTGCCCAGCTCCCTGCTGTTCGACCATCCCACCCCCGAACGCCTTGCCACCCACCTTCACGCCCGTTTCTCCGGCACCGACCACCCGACCGAGACCACCGCTGCCGTCGCCGAGGTGGATGACCCGGTTGTGGTGGTGGGGGCGGCGTGCCGTTACCCGGGGGGTGTGGCGTCTCCGGAGGACCTGTGGGGGCTGGTGCGGTCGGCCGGTGAGGGCATTTCGGAGTTTCCGCAGGACCGTGGCTGGGACGTGGACCTGTTCGACGGCGATCCGGAGCGATCGGCAAAGTCGTCGTACACGCGTCATGGTGGGTTTCTGCATGACGCCGGTGACTTCGATGCGGAATTCTTTGGTATTTCGCCGCGTGAGGCGTTGGCGATGGATCCGCAGCAGCGGTTGGTGCTGGAGGTGTCGTGGGAGTTGTTCGAGCGGGCGGGTGTCGACCCGGACGCTCTGCGCAGCTCCCCGACCGGCGTCTACATCGGCGCGACCACCCACGAGTACGGCCCCCGACTCGCGGACGGCCATAACGGCCACGGCGGGCACCTGCTCACCGGGAGCACCGTGAGCGTGACCTCCGGGCGTGTGGCGTACGCGTTCGGCCTGGAGGGTCCGGCGGTGACCGTCGACACGGCGTGCTCGTCGTCGCTGGTCGCCCTGCATCTGGCCGCCCAGGCCCTGCGCAACGGGGACTGCACCCTGGCCGTCGCCGGAGGCGTCACCGTGATGGGTTCCCCCGGCATGTTCCTGGAGTTCTCGCGGCAGCGGGGGTTGTCGTCCGACGGTCGGTGCAAGGCGTTCGCGGAGGCGGCGGACGGTACGGGGTGGAGTGAGGGTGTTGGTCTGGTGTTGTTGGAGCGGCTGTCGGAGGCGCGGCGGCACGGTCATGAGGTGCTGGCGGTGCTGCGTGGTTCGGCGGTCAACCAGGACGGGGCGTCCAATGGTCTGACGGCTCCCAATGGTCCGTCGCAGCAGCGGGTTATCCGGCAGGCCCTGGCCAACGCCGGTCTGAGCGCGGGCCAGGTGGACGTCGTCGAGGCCCACGGCACGGGCACGACGCTCGGCGACCCGATCGAGGCACAAGCTCTGCTGGCGACCTATGGGCGGGATCACTCCTCGGAACGGCCGTTGTGGCTGGGGTCGGTGAAGTCGAACATCGGTCATACGCAGGCGGCGGCGGGTGTGGCCGGTGTGATCAAGATGATCGAGGCCATGCGGCACGGGGAGCTGCCGTCGACCCTGCACGTCGACCGACCCACCAGCCACGTGGACTGGAGCACGGGTGCGATCTCGCTGTTGACCGAGGCACAGTCCTGGCCGGAGAGGGGTGAGCCGCGTCGGGCGGGGGTGTCGTCGTTCGGGATCAGTGGGACCAACGCGCACGTGATTTTGGAGGCGGCGCCGGAGGTGGCGGAGTCTTCGACGGATGTGGCGGAGGCTCTTCCGGTGGTGCCGTGGGTGGTGTCGGGGCGCAGTGCGGAGGGGTTGCGGGCGCAGGCGGCGCGGTTGCGGGACTTCGCTGCGGATGCGGATGCCGGTGTGTCTGCGGTGGATGTGGGGGTGTCGTTGCTGTCGCGGTCGGTGGGGGAGTACCGGGCCGTTGCCGTCGGCTCGGACCTGGCCCAGTTGACGGAGGGGCTGGCACAGGTCGCCGACCGTCCCGTGGTGCCCGCTGGCTCCGGTGGGTCTGTCGGGTTGTTGTTTACCGGTCAGGGGTCGCAGTGGTCGGGGATGGGTTCTGGGTTGACTGGGTTTGCGGTGTTCCGGGAGGCGTTTGAGGAGGTGTGTGCGGGTTTTGATGGGTTGTTGAGTCGTCCGTTGGGTGAGGTGTTGGCGGATGGTGGGGAGTTGGTGGATCGGACGGAGTTTGCGCAGGCGGGGTTGTTTGCGTTTGAGGTGGCGGTGTTCCGGTTGTTGCGGGCGTGGGGGGTTGAGCCGGGTGTGTTGGTGGGGCATTCGGTGGGTGAGGTGGCGGCGGCGTTTTGTGCGGGGGTGTGGTCGTTGGGGGATGCGTGTCGTCTGGTGGCGGCGCGGGGGCGTTTGATGCAGGCGTTGCCGGCGGGTGGGGTGATGGTCGCGTTGCGGGGGAGTCTTGGTGAGGTGGAGGCGTTGTTGGAGGGTGTGTCGGGGGTGTCGGTGGCTGCGGTGAACGGGCCGAGGTCGGTGGTGATCTCGGGGTCTGGTGTGGTGGTGGATGGGTTGGTGGCGCGGTGGGAGGCGGGTGGTGGCCGGGCGCGTCGGCTGGCGGTCTCGCATGCGTTTCATTCGCCGTTGATGGAGCCGATGCTGGAGGATTTCCGTGGTGTGGTGCGGGAGTTGGAGTATCGGGCCCCGGTCATTCCGTTGGTGTCGAATGTGTCGGGGGAGTTGGTGGATTCGGCCGCTGTGTGTGATCCGGAGTATTGGGTTGGGCATGTGCGGGAGCCGGTGCGTTTCGCTGATGGTGTGCGGGCGGCGTGTTCGGCTGGTGTGTCGGTGTTTGTTGAGGTGGGTCCGGGGCCGGTGCTGTCGGCGATGGGGCAGGAGTGTGTGCCGGATGAGGCGGTGACGTGGGTGGCGTTGTCGCGTGGGCAGGGGTCGCCGGCTGCTGAGGTGTTGTTGTCGGGTGTGGGTGCTGCGTTTGCTGCGGGGGTGGGTGTGGACTGGCGGTCGGTGTTCGCGGGTGCTGGTGGGCGGCGGGTGGTGCTGCCGACGTATGCGTTCCAGCGTCGGCGTTTTTGGCTGGAGTCGTCGGGTGTGGGTGGGGGGCCGGAGGGTCTGGGGCTGGGTGCCTTTGGGCATGGTCTGCTGGGTGCGGCGGTGACGGTCGCGGGGACGGATACGACTGTTCTCACGGGGCGGGTGGCACGCTCCTCACATGGTTGGCTGGCGGGTCATGAGATCCGGGGCCGGGTGCTGGTTCCGGGTGCGGCGTTGGTGGAGATGGCGTTGCGGGCGGGTGATGAGACGGGTTGTCCGGTGTTGGAGGAGTTCACTCTCGAAGCGCCACTGGAGCTGCCCGGCACATCCGGTCTGCAACTCCAACTCACCGTCGAGCCGCCCGAAGCCGATGGATCCGGTCTACGCACTGTTGCCGTCCACGCCCGCCCCGATGACGATCCCACTCGACCGTACGCTCGTTGTGCCACGGGACGGCTTGCTCCACAGCGCGATCAGGGCGCCGGGGACTGGCAGGGGGCGTGGCCTCCTCCCGGCGTGGAGCCTGTGGATCTGATGGGCGCGTATGAGGAACTGGCCGAACGTGGTTATGCCTACGGCTCTGGCTTCCAGGGCTTGACGGGTCTGTGGCGTGACGGTGACGGTCACGTCCGCTATGCCGAGGTCACTCTGCCCGAGGAGCACACCGGCGGCCACGGCGCCGACGTCTTCGGCCTGCATCCCGCCCTGCTCGACGCGGTCCTGCACACCCTCCTCGTCGACAGCGACAACACCGACATACGAGTCCCCTTCGCATGGACGAGTGTCTCCCTGTACGCCACTGGCGCCACGCACCTGCGGGTCAAGGCCGTCCAGACCGGGCCAGACATGGCGGAGATCACTTTGTACGACGGTGAGGGCGGGCTGGTCGCGGAGATCGGTGAGCTGACCCTGCGTACGCTCTCTCCCGCCGATGCACAGGCCGATGCACTGGCCGTCACCGATCACCTCTACACCGTGCGCTGGACTCCTCAGCCGCTGAACACCAGCCCGGCGGACCTCACCCGTTGGGCCACCCTGGGCACCCCGGCACTGCCGGCCGGCGCCCGCCACTACCCCGACCTGCCCAGCCTCCTCGCCGACCCGGACCACCAGCCCGAGGCGGTCCTCTACGCCCCGCCCTCCGCCACACCCGTCCGCCAGGCCGTCCACACCCTGCTCACTCTCCTCCAGCAGTACCTGAGCGAACCCCGCCTGGCCAACACACCACTGACCATCCTCACCCGCCACGCCCACGCCCTGAACCCCGGCGACCCCATCGACCCCGCACACGCCGCCCTATGGGGCCTGACCCGCACCGCCCAAACCGAAAACCCCCACCGCATCCACCTCCTCGACACCGACAACAACCCCACCCACCTCCCCCAAGCCCTCACCACCACCACCCCCCAACTCGCCCTCCACAACAACACCCTCCACACCCCCCACCTCACCCGCCTCCACCTGCCGGAAGATCCCGAGGCAGTGTCGACTTGGCGTCAGGACGGGACGGTGCTGATCACCGGCGGTGCGGGTGCACTGGGGAGCCTCGTCGCACGCCACCTGGTAGCGACACACGGCGTACGGCACCTGCTCCTGACGGGCCGACGCGGCAGTGACACGCCGGGAGCGGGGGAACTGCGCGAAGAACTGGAGAGGCTGGGCGCCGAAGTGGCATTCGCCCGGTGCGACGTCGCCGACCGGGAGGCCCTGGCCGAGGTGCTCGCGTCAGTGCCGGAGGACCGGCCGCTCACCGCGGTCGTACACACCGCGGGCGTGCTCGCCGACGCGACGATCACGTCGCTCACACCGGAAGCGGTCGACGCTGTCCTCGCACCCAAGGTGGACGCCGCGATACACCTCGACGAGTTGACCCGCGACCTCGATCTCGACGCGTTCGTGCTCTTCTCCTCGGTGGCCGGCCTGCTCGGTACGCCGGGCCAAGGCAACTACGCGGCGGCAAACGCCTGTCTGGACGCCTTGGCCGCGCAGCGCCGCGCGCGGGGACTGCCCGGCCAGGCTCTCGCCTGGGGACTGTGGGGCGACACCAGCGACACGAGCGACACCAGCGACACCAGCGACACTGGTGGCTCTGGTGGCTCTGGTGGCTCTGGGGGCATGGGTGCGGCGCTCCGCGACGTCGACCTCGCCCGCTGGTCCCGCACCGGCATTGCCCCGCTGCCCCCGGCACTCGGACTCGCGTCAATTGACGCGGCGCTGCGCTCCCGCATGCCGAACATCGTCCCCGCGCGCCTCGACCTCCCGGCGCTGCGTGCCCAGGCTGGGACCGGTGAAATCCCCTTCCTGCTCCGGAACTTCGCGACACGTCCCGCGCGCAGGACGGCCGCTTCGACCACGGCCGGCGGTACATCCGCCCTGACCGCCACGCTGGCCGGACTCGACGAGCCGGCGATCCACGCCGAATTGCTCGGACTGGTGCGCGCCGAGGCGGCACGCGTGCTCGGCCACGACAGCGCAGGCACGATCGACCCCGAACAGGACTTCAAGGCCCTCGGTTTCGACTCGCTGACCGCCGTGGAACTGCGCAACCAGGTCAACGCGGCAGCGGGCACCCGGCTCGCCCCCACAGTCGTCTTCAACCACCCGACCCCTGCGACTCTCGCACGCCATCTGCGCGACGAACTCCTCGGAGCCGCCGCCACCGACGTCGTGACCCCCTCCGTAGCCCTTTCCACCGCTGAGGTGGATGACCCGGTTGTGGTGGTGGGGATGGCGTGCCGTTACCCGGGGGGTGTGGCGTCTCCGGAGGACCTGTGGGGGCTGGTGCGGTCGGCCGGTGAGGGCATTTCGGAGTTTCCGCAGGACCGTGGCTGGGACGTGGACCTGTTCGACGGCGATCCGAGCCGGTCGGGTAAGTCGTACACGCGTCATGGTGGGTTTCTGCATGACGCGGGTGATTTTGATGCGGAGTTCTTTGGTATTTCGCCGCGTGAGGCGTTGGCGATGGATCCGCAGCAGCGGTTGGTGCTGGAGGTGTCGTGGGAGTTGTTCGAGCGGGCGGGTGTCGACCCGGACGCTCTGCGCGGCTCCCCGACCGGCGTCTACGTCGGTGTGATGTACCACGACTACGCACCCCGCATGTCGACCGAGCACCAGGAGATCGAGGGCTACACGCTCACCGGAAACCTGTCCAGCGTGCTCTCGGGACGCGTGGCGTACGCCTACGGGCTGGAGGGTCCGGCGGTGACGGTCGATACGGCGTGCTCGTCGTCGCTGGTCGCCCTGCACCTGGCCGCCCAGGCGATGCGCAATGGCGAGTGCGACCGGGCCCTCGTCGGCGGTGTGACTGTGATGGCCACCCCGAACACCTTCGTCGAGTTCTCGCGGCAGCGGGGGTTGTCGTCTGACGGTCGGTGCAAGGCGTTCGCGGAGGCGGCGGACGGCACGGGGTGGAGTGAGGGTGTTGGTCTGGTGTTGCTGGAGCGGCTGTCGGAGGCGCGGCGGCACGGTCATGAGGTGCTGGCGGTGCTGCGTGGTTCGGCGGTCAACCAGGACGGGGCGTCCAACGGTCTGACCGCTCCGAATGGTCCGTCGCAGCAGCGGGTTATCCGGCAGGCCCTGGCCAACGCCGGTCTGAGCGCGGGCCAGGTGGACGTCGTCGAGGGACACGGGACCGGAACAAAACTGGGTGACCCCATCGAGGTCGACGCCCTGCTGGCGACGTATGGGCGGGATCACACGGTGGAACGGCCGTTGTGGCTGGGCTCGGTGAAGTCCAATCTCGGTCATACGCAGGCGGCGGCCGGTGTGGCCGGTGTGATCAAGATGATCGAGGCCATGCGGCACGGAGAGCTGCCGTCGACCCTGCACGTCGACCGACCCTCGGCACAGGTCGACTGGGACTCGGGGCATGTCGCCCTGCTGACGGACTCCCGGCCTTGGCCGGAGACGGGTGAGCCGCGTCGGGCGGCGGTGTCGTCGTTCGGGATCAGCGGGACCAACGCGCACGTGATTTTGGAGGCGGCGCCGGAGGTGGCGGAGTCTTCGACGGATGTGGCGGAGGCTCTGCCGGTGGTGCCGTGGGTGGTGTCGGGGCGCAGTGTGGAGGGGTTGCGGGCGCAGGCGGCGCGGTTGCGGGCGTTCGTCGAGGGTGAGGGTGCGGATGCCGGTGTGTCTGCGGTGGATGTGGGGGTGTCGTTGCTGTCGCGGTCGGTGGGGGAGTACCGGGCCGTTGCCGTCGGTTCGGACTTTGGCGAACTGGCGCGGAATCTGGTGAGCGCAGCCGAGACTTCTACCGCTGCGGCGACTGCTGCCGCCCGTGTCGGGTTGTTGTTTACCGGTCAGGGGTCGCAGTGGTCGGGGATGGGTTCTGGGTTGACTGGGTTTGCGGTGTTCCGGGAGGCGTTTGAGGAGGTGTGTGCGGGTTTTGATGGGTTGTTGAGTCGTCCGTTGGGTGAGGTGTTGGCGGATGGTGGGGAGTTGGTGGATCGGACGGAGTTTGCGCAGGCGGGGTTGTTTGCGTTTGAGGTGGCGGTGTTCCGGTTGTTGCGGGCGTGGGGGGTTGAGCCGGGTGTGTTGGTGGGGCATTCGGTGGGTGAGGTGGCGGCGGCGTTTTGTGCGGGGGTGTGGTCGTTGGGGGATGCGTGTCGTCTGGTGGCGGCGCGGGGGCGTTTGATGCAGGCGTTGCCGGCGGGTGGGGTGATGGTCGCGTTGCGGGGGAGTCTTGGTGAGGTGGAGGCGTTGTTGGAGGGTGTGTCGGGGGTGTCGGTGGCTGCGGTGAACGGGCCGAGGTCGGTGGTGATCTCGGGGTCTGGTGTGGTGGTGGATGGGTTGGTGGCGCGGTGGGAGGCGGGTGGTGGCCGGGCGCGTCGGCTGGCGGTCTCGCATGCGTTTCATTCGCCGTTGATGGAGCCGATGCTGGAGGATTTCCGTGGTGTGGTGCGGGAGTTGGAGTATCGGGCCCCGGTCATTCCGTTGGTGTCGAATGTGTCGGGGGAGTTGGTGGATTCGGCCGCTGTGTGTGATCCGGAGTATTGGGTTGGGCATGTGCGGGAGCCGGTGCGTTTCGCTGATGGTGTGCGGGCGGCGTGTTCGGCTGGTGTGTCGGTGTTTGTTGAGGTGGGTCCGGGGCCGGTGCTGTCGGCGATGGGGCAGGAGTGTGTGCCGGATGAGGCGGTGACGTGGGTGGCGTTGTCGCGTGGGCAGGGGTCGCCGGCTGCTGAGGTGTTGTTGTCGGGTGTGGGTGCTGCGTTTGCTGCGGGGGTGGGTGTGGACTGGCGGTCGGTGTTCGCGGGTGCTGGTGGGCGGCGGGTGGTGCTGCCGACGTATGCGTTCCAGCGTCGGCGTTTTTGGCTGGAGTCGTCGGGTGTGGGTGGGGGGCCGGAGGGTCTGGGGCTGGGTGCCTTTGGGCATGGTCTGCTGGGTGCGGCGGTGACGGTCGCGGGGACGGATACGACTGTTCTCACGGGGCGGGTGGCACGCTCCTCACATGGTTGGCTGGCGGGTCATGAGATCCGGGGCCGGGTGCTGGTTCCGGGTGCGGCGTTGGTGGAGATGGCGTTGCGGGCGGGTGATGAGACGGGTTGTCCGGTGTTGGAGGAGTTCACTCTCGAAGCGCCACTGGAGCTGCCCGGCACATCCGGTCTGCAACTCCAACTCACCGTCGAGCCGTTCGACGAGGACGAGAACGGCCGGCGAGGCGTCGAGATCTATGGCCGCCCCGACGACGACCCGACACGCCCCTACACCCGCCACGCCACGGGACGGCTCGCCCCGCAGGGAAAAACGCCCGCTGGCGACTGGCAGGGGGCGTGGCCTCCTCCCGGCGTGGAGCCTGTGGATCTGATGGGCGCGTATGAGGAACTGGCCGAGCGTGGTTATGCCTACGGCTCTGGCTTCCAGGGCTTGACGGGTCTGTGGCGTGACGGTGACGGTCACGTCCGCTATGCCGAGGTCACTCTGCCCGAGGAGCACACCGGCGGCCACGGCGCCGACGTCTTCGGCCTGCATCCCGCCCTGCTCGACGCGGCCCTGCACACCCTCCTCGTCGACAGCGACAACACCGACATACGAGTCCCCTTCGCATGGACCGACGTCAGCCTGCACGCCACCGGAGCCGCCCAACTGCGCGCGGTCGTACGTGAGGTGGATCAGGACACGGTCGCGGTCACCTTGTACGACGGTGAGGGCGGGCTGGTCGCGGAGATCGGTGAGCTGACCCTGCGTACGCTCTCTCCGGCCGATGCACAGGCCGATGCACCGGCCGTCACCGATCACCTCTACACCGTGCGCTGGACTCCTCAGCCGCTGAACACCAGCCCGACGGACCTCACCCGTTGGGCCACCCTGGGCACCCCGGCACTGCCGGCCGGCGCCCGCCACTACCCCGACCTGCCCAGCCTCCTCGACGACCCGGACCACCAGCCCGAGGCGGTCCTCTACGCCCCGCCCTCCGCCACACCCGTCCGCCAGGCCGTCCACACCCTGCTCACTCTCCTCCAGCAGTACCTGAGCGAACCCCGCCTGGCCAACACCCCACTGACCATCCTCACCCGCCACGCCCACGCCCTGAACCCCGGCGACCCCATCGACCCCGCACACGCCGCCCTCTGGGGCCTGACCCGCACCGCCCAAACCGAAAACCCCCACCGCATCCACCTCCTCGACACCGACAACAACCCCACCCACCTCCCCCAAGCCCTCACCACCACCACCCCCCAACTCGCCCTCCACAACAACACCCTCCACACCCCCCACCTCACCCCGCTGCACGACGACCCGCCCCTGTCCCCGCCGCCGGGCGTTGTGACCTGGCGCCTTGACACCAGCGAGCCGGGCACCATCGAGTCACTCCGGCTGGTGCCCTGCGAGGAGATGGCCGAGCCGCTCGCTCCCGGGACAGTCCGGGTGGCGGTGCGTGCGGCCGGGCTGAACTTCCGGGACGTGCTGATGGCGCTCGGGATGTACCCGGGCGAGCAGGTGATGGGCAGCGAGGGCGCCGGCGTCGTCACGGAGGTGGGGCCGGGGGTGACCGGACTCGCTCCCGGGGACCGTGTGATGGGCCTGCTGCCGCACTCCTTCGGGCCCGTCGCGGTCGCCGACGAGCGCCTGCTGGTGCGGATGCCGGACGGCTGGACCTTCGCGAAGGCCGCCTCCGTGCCGGTGGTCTTCCTCACCGCTTACTACGGGCTGCGCGACCTGGGACGTCTGGAGGAAGGGGACGCGGTCCTGGTGCACGCCGCGACCGGCGGCGTCGGCATGGCCGCCGTACAACTGGCGCGGCACTGGGGAGCGGAGGTGTACGCGACGGCCGGCCCGGCGAAACAGGGGCTGCTGCGGGACCTGGGGCTGGCGGAGGAGCGGATTGCGTCATCGCGCGATCTGGAATTCGCCGAGCGCTTCCTGCGGGTTTCCGGCGGAGGGATGCGGGTCGTGCTGAACTCGCTGGCGAAGGAGTTCGTGGACGCCTCGCTGCGGTTGCTGCCCGCGGGCGGGCGGTTCGTCGAGATGGGCAAGACCGACATCCGCGACGCCGCCGACGTCGCGGCCCGCCATCAGGGCGTCACCTATCGGGCGTTCGACCTGATGGAGGCGGGCCCGGACCGGATCCGGCAGATGCTCGGTGAGATCGTGACGCTGCTGGAAGCGGGCGTCCTTGACCCGCTGCCCGTGCGGACCTGGGACGTACGCCGAGCCACCGAGGCCTACCGTTTTATGAGTCAGGCACGGCACATCGGCAAGATCGTGCTGACCGTACCGTCGCCGCTGGATCCCGACGGCACCGTCCTGGTCACCGGTGGCACGGGCGCCCTGGGGGCCCAGGTCGCCCGGCATCTGGTGAGGGTACACGGTGTGCGGCACTTGCTGCTGACCAGCCGGCGCGGCCTCGACGCGCCGGGAGCAGGGGAACTGCGGGGCGAGTTGGCGGAGCTCGGGGTGTCCGTCACGGTGGCCGCGTGCGACGTCTCGCGGCGCGAGGAGGTGGCGCGGCTGCTGGCCGGTGTGCCGGACGCGCATCCGCTGACCGCGGTGGTACATGCCGCAGGGGTGACCGCCGACGGCACGCTCGAAGCGCTCGACGCCGATGCCGTGGACCGGGTCCTGGACCCCAAGGTGGCCGCGGCGGACCATCTCGACGAGCTGACCCGGCACCTCGACCTGAGCCGTTTTGTGCTGTTCTCATCGATCGCGGGCACGCTCGGTACGGCGGGTCAGGGCAACTACGCCGCGGCCAACGCAGGCCTGGACGCCCTGGCCCAGCGCCGGCAGGCGCTCGGTCACCCGGCGCTCTCGCTGGCCTGGGGGTACTGGGCACAGGAGAGCGAGTTGTCGGGGCACCTCGGTGACGCCGACCTGGCCCGGCTGAGCCGTAGTGGCATTTTGCCGCTGGCCACGGACGAGGGCCTGGCGTTGTTCGATGCCGCCGTGGCGCTGGGCGAGGCCGTGGTGGTACCGGCCCGGCTGAGCACCCGCGCCGAGCAGGGCTCCGACGTTCCGGCAGTGCTCAGCAAGGTGGTCCGGCCGATGCTGCGCCGCGCCGTGGGGAAGGACGCGTCCACCGGGACGGACGGGGCGCAGGCCCGGCAGCTGGCCACGCTGCCGCCGGCGCAGCGGGCCGAGGCGCTGGTGAGGCTGGTCCGTACGCACGCCGCGGTGGTACTCGGTCACGAGTCGCCGAACACCGTTCCCCGTGATGCCACGTTCAAGACCATCGGCTTCGACTCGCTGGCTTCGGTGGAACTGCGCAACCGTCTCAACTCGGCAACCGGGCTGCGTATTTCAGCCACTGCGGTGTTCGACAACCCGACGCCGGAGGCGCTGGCGGAGCTGCTCGGCACGGAACTGCCGGGCACGGTCACCGAGCCCGAGCCCGGTGCCGGCATGGAGAGCCTTGCCGCACTCGAAGGACAACTGGCCGCGGGCGCCCTGGACGACGAGGAGCGGTCGAGGTTCGCCAAGCGGCTGAGGTCGCTGCTCTGGCAGCTGGAAGACACGCACGCCGACCCCACCGGTGCCTCGGCGGCCGTGGACGAGCCCGGCGCCGAACTGTCCACGGCCAGTGACGACGAGATGTTCGCGCTGATCGACCGGGAGTTGGGCCGGGGCTGAGCGCCCTGCGGCCGGGGACACAAATGCCGCGGGCCCGTGAAGGAACGGGGCCCGCGGCAGGACGTGCAAGCGGTCGTACGAAGTGGTCAGGAGCCGGAGGCCGAGGCGGGTCGCCGATCCGTCGCACGAGAGGCGGCCGACTCGTCCCCGTCCGGGAAACCGGCGGCGTCCGGCCCGTACGTCTCCAGGAACTCCTTGAGTTCGGCCAGCACATCGGCTGCCTCGGCGCCGTCGATGACCCGGTGGTCGAACGCCAGGCTCAGCCGCATCATCGGAGCGACCACGACCGCACCCTTTCGGACAACGGCACGGTCCACCACCCTTCCGACACCGAGTGTGATGGTCGTACCGCCGAGCGACTGGAACCCGTCCACCGGCCGGTGGCCGAGGGAGGTGACGGCGACGGTGCCGACCAGCTCGCTGCGGTGTGCCAGTGAGCGGGTGGCCAGCCGGAACAGCAGCCGGCCGACCGGCACGGGCAGCCGGTGCAGCTTGCGCACCGGCGCGAACTCCGGCATGTGGTCGGGATCTCCGTCCCGGAACCGTTCCACGTGCCGCTGCACCGCCGCCAGGCTCGACCGTTCCAGTTCCGGGACGACGGTCGCCAGTACAACGCGTCGACCGCCCAGGGTCTTGTCCAGGGTCACCTTGCCACTGACCGTGGAGTAGCGCGCGATCCGGGGGCGCACCCGGCCGCGGACGGCCGCGTTGGCCTCCGGATGGCGGGCCAGTACCTGGCCCGCCGCCTGGAGGACGTAACTCACCACGGAGTACCGGCGACCCTCGTTGCGGGCCGCCGCCCGGTGGCGTTCGAGGCAGCTCATGTCCACCTCGGTGTCGAGGTAGACGGGCGCGGCGGCGCGGATCTCGTCGCAGTGGTAGAGGGTGTGCCGCCGCTCGACGGGGAACCGTGACTCGCTCACGCCGCGACCGCCACCTGATAGATGCCCCCGAGGGTCCCCGCCTCCAGCATGTCCGGCATGGAGACGCTGCGCCCGGTACGGCGTTCGAGAGCCGCGGTCAGCCAGAGCAGGTGGACGGAGTCCCAGCCGGCGATCTCGTCGAGGGGCCGTTGGGCGTCCTGGACGGACACCGCCAGCCCCAGCTCGTCACGGATCAGCACGACAAGATCGTCGATCGTGTTCATGAACGGGTCCTTCCGGGTTCGGGCCCACGACGGACAGTCAACGAGTCGTGGTCGCTGCGGAGTTCGAGAAGGCATGGAGATCGCGCAGGAGAGCGGTGGCGACGGCCCGTTCGGCGCCGTCCAGGTAGAAGTGGCCGCCCGGGAACCGCTCGATGCGGAAGCCGCCCGTGGTCAACTGCTCCCAGGCCCGCGCCTCCGCGTCGGTGACCCGCGGGTCGCTGGTGCCGGTGAAGACGGTGACCGGGCAGCGCAGGACGAGCCCGGGGTCGCGGCGATAGGTCTCGACGGCTGTGTAGTCGGCACGCAGCGCGGGCAGAATCATGCCCCGCATGTCAGGGTCGGCCAGGATCTGCGGATCGGTGCCGCTCAGCGCGGTGATCTCGGCGATCAGCCCGTCGTCGTCCTTCAGATGCACGGTCTCGTGGCGGGGTGTGGCGGGCGAGTGCCGACCCGACGCGATGAACCCGATGGGCGCATTGACGCCGCCGCGCTCCAGCAGGCCGGCCGTCTCGAAACCGATGACGGCGCCCATGCTGTGCCCGAACAGGACCAGCGGCAGGTCCGTCAGTGGTTCGAGCACCGAGGCGACCCGGGCCGCCAGGGCGCGAGTGTCCCGAAGCGGCGGCTCGTGACGGCGCTCCTGACGGCCCGGATACTGCACGGCCACACAGTCGACGGACGGCGGCAGTGCCCGGTGCAGTGCGAGGAACGCGCTTGCGGCGCCCCCCGCGTGTGGCAGGCAGACCAGCCGGACACTCGGTTGCCGGGCCGCGCCGAAGCGACGCAGCCACATGTCGTTGAACTCCCTGGGCACCGTCGTCATGCCTTCCTCCGCCCTCCCGGGTGCGAGAGCGCGTGGCACACGGCTGAGAGCGCAACCTGGGGCACTCGGTCTCATCTGACGTCAGCGACGGTAGGGACGCCGGTTGAAAGGCCGACAAAGCTCGGCTAAAGAACCGTGTACCGCAGCGCGGTCCGCGCGTTCACGCCGTACGGGTGCCCAAGTGGATGCCGATCTCCTTGCGATGCGTGATGCCCAGTTTCTGGTAGATGCGTGTGAGGTGCTGCTCGACCGTGCTGGCGGTGATGTGGAGGCGACGGGCGACCTGGCGGTTGGTGAGCCCCTTGGCCACCAGTTCGGCCACCCTGTGCTCGGCCCGGGTGAGCCTTTGGGGCGCGGCCGGGGGCGGCTTCGGCTCCTCCTCGCGGGGGACGGGCGTGGTCCCCTTCAGGCAGTTGTGGGCGATCAGGATGGCCGTGCGCCGGGCCAGGACGGCCCACTTGTCATGGCCGAGGACCCACAGGGCCTCGCCCAGGTCGATCAGGGTTCTCGCCAGCTCCGGTCGGTCGCCCGAAGCGTGGAACTCGTTTGCGGCCTTGAGGAGCAGACGTGGCCGTGCGTGCGGCTCGGCCAGTGCCGCTTGCAATCGAAGCGCCATGGCCTGGTTCCGGCCGGACGTGCGCGGGCCGCGCGCCGTGTGTTCCGCCATCATGTACGCCGCCTGTTTCGGGTGCCCGAGCCGCAGCCACGCCTCGGCGGCGAACAGCCGCCAGGGCACCAGGGTCGGGTGGTCGACGTGGAACTGCTCGGCCAGTTTGCCGATGCGCAGGTAGTCGGAGAGCCCCGCGTGCGGCCGGTTGGTGGCGATGAGGAGACAGCCGCGGGCCCGGAGATAGCTGAGCCAGTAGACGCTCTTCTCCCAGGCGGGCGGCACCGGCTTGGCGAACACCCGGGCGGCCTCGTCGTAGCGCCCCATCTCGATGTACAGGGCGGCGAGCGTGGACTCCGCGGCGCAGACCATCGCGCTGCTGCGCTCGGTGATGACGAGCTGCACGAGCCGGACGCAGTCCAGTCCGGCCGTCAGCTTTCCCTGGCGCAGGGCGACGAGAGCCTGTAGCAGGGCGAAGACCGTCTGCCAGCCGGGGGCTTCGCGGGCGGCGGACTCCTTGACCAGCCGCTCGCACCAGCGCCAGGCCGACTCCAGCCGGTCGGCGATGATCAGTGCCTTGACCGCACTGGACAGTGACCAGACGGTGGCGTCGGAGAGGACCGAGACCTCCAGGAGATTCTCGGCCGCTGTCGCCCAGTCGTCGCTGTCGCCGATGAGGAAGGAGCCTTCGGCGGTCCTGAACAGGGCTGTGGCCGATTCGTGCGCGGTTTGGCGGAGGAACGCGGCGGGCCGCTCGTCCGAGTGGACAGGGGTGAGGAAGCTGGACCAGGCCCACAGCCAGGCGATGTTGGGATGGTCGCCCGCCCTGACGTCCCCCGCGCTGGTCTTCGCGCCCTGCTTCTGCAGAACCGTGAAGGCCTCCTCCAGCCGGCCGCAGCCGAAGAGCAGGTCCGCCAGCCCGTCACAGGCCGTGCCGGGCATGGTGCCCGACTGGAAGGCCTCCATGAGTTCGGGCAGGTGCCGAGCCTCCACGGTCGTGGGGTTCATCCGCAGGGCGATCAGCGCCAGCCGCATGTGGATCTCGACGCGGTCGGGTCCTTCGGGACAGCCCTCCAGGGCGAGTTCGAGACACCGGACGCCCAGCTGGGTGTCCTCCTCGCCCATGGCAGTCTCCGCGGCGTTGCGCAGCACCGTCCGCTGCCATGGCTCCTCGGTGTGCCGTGCGGCCAACAGGTGCCGGGCCACTTCGGTGGCGGGTGCCCCCGCGCTGTACTGGGCGGCAGCCACCTTGATGTGCAACCTGGTCCGCACGGAGGGATCCACATCCGCGAGAACGGTCCGCTGGGCGGTCCGGTGGCGGAACGACATTCCGTCGATAACGCCGGAATCCCGGAGAGCCGCGATCTGCGCGTCGATGAGAGAGGAGGAAATACCGCTCATCCGGGACAGCAGCTCCGGTGAGGCGGAATCGCCGAGCACGGACAGCAGACAGCCGATTTTAACGGCGGCGCAACCACTGCGACGCAGGACGGACATCACTGCCTGCCCATACATTGCGAGTTCGGTGGACTGCTCCATTTCAGTCAGGGGAAGTGTCATGTCCCTGCCCTTGAAATCCTCGAGCAGGGCGCTCAGGAGGAGGGGGCTGCCGCCGCTGAGGTGATGGAGCAGCCGCACCCATCGATCGTGCGGCCGGTCGATCTCCGCCGCGGTCATCTCCCGGACTCCCCGCTCGTCGAGCGGACCCAGCCGGATGTGCTCGGTGTACGGGCGGCGCAGGAATTCCGTCTTGGTGGGTGCCTCTCGGTGCGGCAGGTGCGGTAAGTCGGTGACGACGAGCAGAATCCGTCGGTCCCTGTGCCAGGTGATGGTCTGGATCAGGAAGTCCAGCTGTGACCAGGGAATTTCCTGCACGTCGTCCACGCAGATCACCGCGAGGCCGCCGTCGGCCACGCGGGGCAGCGCGGTGGCGAACTGCACCGCCGGCGAGGCGGGCGCGGGCTGACTCTCCGGCAGGGACGCCGATGACTGCGCGACCAGCTGGTGAAAGAGGGAAAGGGGAGGGTCGGCGGTCACCGCCCTGCCCTGAACACTGAGGACCGTGACGTCAGCAGTTATGGCGTGTTCGGTGAAGGCGTGCAGCAGAGCGCTCTTTCCGGCGCCTGCGCCGCCGGTGACGACGATCGTTCTCGATGGGCCGTGGCCACAATTGGAAAGAGCTTCCTTCAGAATTCCGAGTTCTCTCTCACGACTTACGAAAGCCATTCCGGAATACTCACCCCCGTGGGCCTGCGTACTGTGGGCACGCAAGCGATGAGCAACTCTTCACCGTAAATCTCGGTCGCACCGTACATCTCGGCCACAAGATATCCACCGCGCGGTGATTTGCAAGGTCGCCTTCTCGCGGTGGCGGAAAAGTGCGCCCGTTTTTTGTTAAATTATCCATGCTGTCTGTATTCTCGTGGGCGCGTGAGGGTGCGTCCGGTAGCCGTGAATCCGGATTGGTGGCGTCCGGATATTCACTTGCGGGGCGCTGTGTACACTCCACCCGACGGCTTTGGTCGGGCTTTGGCCGGGCGGAACATCCTGCACGAATGGCTTCCCTGTACGCCTGGCTGCTCCGCGCGGCGCAGGATTCCCTGATCGCCTTCGGTCGGATATGGGTGTGGATCCCACCCGTCGAGTCCGAGCCGCCCTCGACGGGCCCGCCCCCGGGGCATCCGGAGCGGCTGTGTCCGGAGGTGCCGCTGAGCGCCACGGAGGCGGAGATCCTCAGGCTCCTTGCCGACCTCGACCCGCCGACGCCCCACGATCGCTAGCCGGATCGAAAGCGCTCGCTGCGAGGTGCATACGTGAGCGGTGCCCGACCTGGTTGAACGCAGGCAGTGGGCTGGTTGCGAGGGCATTCTTGCCACGTGCCATGTCGAGCTCAAGATCCACTGCGCCACCGTCACCCGGGGACGCACACTGTGTGGGATTCGTGACGATCGACGGCGCTCTGCTCGGTGCCGACGATCTGCTGCCCGGTGAGGTCGAGCCCGTCGTGGCCAGTCGCCCACGGGGCCTGCCTGGAGACGCATCATGATCGTCGGCAAGTGACGCCCCGTCAGTGGTCGACGTGGACGTGTCAGGCGCGGGCGCTGGGAAGAGATGAATGTCAGTCCGGCGACAGGATGGCCGGAAATCTTTCATGCTCGCCCAGCAGGGCGGGGGAGGGCAAGCCGTGGATATGTCGCACATCTGTATGGGTCGCAGCGTTCCCGCCGAGTGCTTGTGTTCAGGTTGACAGCCTTGTCGCTGAAGTCCCTGAAGCGGTTCGGCTTGGCGAATCACTCGGGATGCCAAGCCCTTGACTTTTTCTTTAGAGCATCGCTCACTCAATCCAGACGGCATCACAATTGGTGATTCAGGGTTCGCGAATCAGTGTGCAGGTAATGCGGGTGAAAGCGAGGAAAAGGTCGGCATGGCATTCGTAGGGGCGGTGCAGACGGTGGACTATGCGATCGGATGCCTCAGCTGGGCCAGCTCGCCTTGGATCCGCCGGTGGCCCCACCGCGGGTTCTCGTTGCCAGCCGCACGACCAGTTTCCTGACTGCGGCTGCCGTGGGCGGGCGCCCGGTGCGTCGGCGCCGATTGGTGTAGTCCCACTTCCTGGCGACCAGCCTTCGGTGCCAGGCCAGGAGCGTCCCTGGAGTGACCGGGAAGATTCTGCTCCAGTGGCGGCGCAGTATCAGCGGGGTAGCCGAGTTTCGGGCACCCACAGGGACGGGGACTGGGAATAGACCGGAACTACTGGTCAGGAGCGGTGTACCGGCGGGAGATACTGGGAGGGACCACACATTCCGGGCCACGCTGTGGCCTGATCCAGTAGAAGGCGCCTGGTGGGCAAAAGACCAGGTCAGGCGCCTTTTCTCGGGCCTCTAGAAGAAGCCGAGCTTCTTCGGCGAGTAGGAGACCAGAAGGTTCTTCGTCTGCTGATAGTGCTCCAGCATCATCTTGTGCGTCTCGCGCCCGATCCCGGACTGCTTGTAGCCGCCGAAGGCCGCGTGCGCGGGATACGCGTGGTAGCAGTTCGTCCAGACCCGGCCCGCCTGGATCGCGCGGCCCGCCCGGTAGGCGGTGTTCATGTCGCGCGTCCAGACTCCGGCGCCCAGGCCGTACAGCGTGTCGTTGGCGGTCTTGATGGCGTCGTCGAAGTCGTTGAAGGATGCGACGGAGACGACCGGGCCGAAGATCTCCTCCTGGAAGATCCGCATGCGGTTGTCGCCCTCGAAGATCGTCGGCTGGACGTAGTACCCACCGGCCAACTCACCGTCATACGTGATGCGCTGACCGCCCGTCAGGATCTTGGCACCCTCCTGCTGGCCGATGTCCAGGTACGAGAGGATCTTCTCCAGTTGGTCGTTGGAGGCCTGGGCTCCGATCATCGTGTCGGTGTCCAGCGGGTGCCCCGGCACGATCTGCTCGGTGCGGGCGATCGCCGCCTCCATGAACTCGCTGTAGTGACCCCGCTGGACGAGGGCTCGCGACGGACACGTACACACCTCGCCGTTGTTGAGGGCGAACATCGTGAAGCCCTCGAGCGCCTTGTCACGGAAGTCGTCGTTGGCGGCCCAGACGTCGTCGAAGAAGATGTTCGGCGACTTCCCTCCCAGCTCCAGCGTCACCGGCTTGATGTTCTCCGAGGCGTACTGCATGATCAGCCGCCCCGTCGTGGTCTCACCGGTGAAGGCGACCTTCGCGACGCGCGGGCTGGAGGCGAGGGGCTTGCCCGCCTCGACGCCGAAGCCGTTGAGAATGTTGACGACACCCGGCGGCAGCAGGTCGGAGACCAGACTCATCCAGTAGTGGATGGACGCCGGGGTCTGCTCGGCGGGCTTGAGTACGACCGCGTTGCCCGCCGCGAGAGCAGGCGCGAGCTTCCATGTCGCCATCAGGATGGGGAAGTTCCACGGAATGATCTGCGCGACGACACCGAGCGGCTCGTGGAAGTGGTATGCGACGGTGTCCTCGTCCACCTCGCTCAGCGACCCCTCCTGCGCACGGATGACCCCCGCGAAGTAGCGGAAGTGGTCGATGGCGAGCGGAATGTCGGCGGCCAGCGTCTCGCGCACCGGCTTGCCGTTCTCCCAGCTCTCGGCCACCGCGAGCTGTTCGAGGTTCGCCTCCATGCGGTCGGCGATCTTCCGCAGGACGTCCGCACGTTCGGTCGCGGAGGTGCGGCCCCATGCGGGCGCGGCGGCGTGCGCCGCGTCCAGTGCGCGCTCCACGTCCTCGGCCGTACCGCGGGCGATCTCGGTGAAGGGCTGCCCGTTGACCGGGCTCGGGTTCTCGAAGTACTGGCCGCGGGCGGGCGGGACGTACTCGCCGCCGATGAAGTGGTCGTAGCGGGCCTGGTAGGAGACAACTGCGCCGTCGGTGCCGGGCGCTGCGTAACGGGTCATCTTGGTGGCCTCCCGGGGAAGGCTGCCCGCCGTTGGGCAGCTCTCGCCCGGAGGGTAGGAGGACAGACGTTGCAGGTACGTTGCGGAAGCTGCTCGGCGGCTCGTTCGGCTATGGCGGGTGCGGTACTTGGGCGGGTGGCTGGGCTGCGGTTTTACCTCGCGTCACTCAACTCCGCATCCAGCTCCCGGAGCCGGGACAGCACCGGTGGTGTCGCCCGAACCTGTGCCAGCGCGCGCCACACCGCGAGGTCGCCCTCACCCCACGGGGTGTGCACCCAGTCCGCCAGGAGATCCGGGTCACGGCGTGCGATCAGCGCAGCCCGCAGCTGATCGGCGAGCCTGCGCCTCAGCCGGGCCACGGCAGGTGCCTGGGAAGCGGGCAGAAGTGGACCCGCGTACGCGGCGGCTGCCGCGGTGACCGCCCCCGAACCGAGCCGTCGCTCGACGGCGTCGACATCCGACTCGACCGGCACCGAGAGCCGGTACGGACGCGACCGCAGCAGATCCGGCCCCAGAAGCCGCCGCAGCCGGGCCAACTCGGCCCGCAGCGTCACGGGCGTCACCGACTCGTCCTCGTACAGCGCGCACAGCAGCTCATCGCCGGTCAGCCCCTCGGGGTGGCGAGAGAGCAGGACGACGATCTCGCTGTGCCTGCGGCTCAGCCGCACCTTGCGACCGCCGGTCAGCAGCAGTGCCTCGTCACGGCCGAGCGCGGTGAGCCCCACGGCATCTCTGTCCTCCACCGGCGGTGACAGCAGGGCCAGTTGAGACTCCGCTGCCCGAGCGACCGCCTGCACGAAGGCGAGGCTGTGCGGATGCGCGAGGCCGTCACCCCCGGTGATGTCCACCGCTCCGAGCAGCCGCCCGGTCCGCGGATCGTGCACCGGAGCCGCCGCGCACGTCCACGGCTGGACGCGCCGGATGAAGTGCTCGGCGGCGAACACCTGCACCGGGCGGTCCACCGCCACCGCCGTCCCCGGAGCATTCGTCCCCATCGCGGACTCCGCCCACCGTGCGCCAGGCACGAAGTTCATCCGCCCAGCCTTCTGCCGCGTCGCGGAGTGACCCTCGACCCAGAGCAGCCTGCCGTACGCGTCGCACACCGCGAGGAGATGCTCACCGTCCATCGCGAACGTGCCCATCAGCTCACGGAACAGCGGCATCACCCCGGCCAGCGGATGCTCGGCGCGATACGAACCGAGGTCCCCGTCGGTGAGCTCCACAGCCGCGCCGGTGTCCTCCGGGCTGACCCTGGCCCTGGCCGAGCGCCGCCACGAATCGGCCACCACGGAACGCACCGGTCGCGTGAGCGTCCCTGCCTCGGTGAACCTCTCGTGGGCGCGCCGCAGCACCCGCGCCCGCTCGGCAGGATCGGCACCGGCTTCCAGGGCCACCCATGGTTCGGTCAACTCGGCCTCCCGGGACGGCGATGGGTGCTGCCATCGTCGCCCCGCGAGCGTGCCCCGACAAGCGCTGTGGCAAGCCCCCGACAAGCGCTCGACCAGAGGTCCGACACGCGCCAGGTCGTGAGCCGACCGGTGTCACGCAGAGTTGACCAGGCGGATATAGCGCGTCCAGTCCCAGTGCCGCCCTGGATCGGTGTGGTCGGCGCCGGGCACTTCGACGTGCCCGATGATGTGCTTGCGGTCCTTGGGAATGTCGTACGTATCGCAGATGGCCGAGGTCAGCAGCGCGGACTGCTCGTACATCGCGTCGGTGAAGTACTCGGGCTGATCCACCCATCCTTCGTGTTCGATACCGATGCTTCGGGTGTTGTAGTCCCAGTTGCCGGCATGCCAGCCGACGTTGCGTTCGCGGACGCACTGGGCGATGTGTCCGTCCCTGGAGCGCACCACATAGTGGGCCGAAACCTTCTTCGCCGAGTTCTGGAAGATGGCGAGCGTGTCGGCGTAGCTCTCCTGGGTGACGTGGACGATCACGTAGTCGACGGGGTAGGTGCCGGGGCGGTTGGCGGCCGTGTAGTTGGAGCTGCTGGCCGGAACCCACTCGGCGAGTGGATAGTCGACCGCCCGAGGCCGGGCCGTGGCGCGGGTCGCGGGGAGGAGCGCGGAGGGAACGGCGGCCAGGGCCGCCCCCTGCAACAGCCTGCGCCTGCTGGGGAAGCGTCTTGCTCGATCCATGGCTGGCCTGCCTCTCGGTGGGGGGAACAGCTGGACTCTTTTTCAGTGGGCCAGCAGCGTGGCCGTCTCTCGCAGCCGCGCGTGCAGTCCCCGGTGAGTTTCGCGCGCGGGCAGCCACTCTTTGCGGAGCTTGGCCACGCACGTGTAGTTGGTGTCGCAGACATTGGCGAGCGGCGACTCGACGGTCTGTGTCGCGAACTGGTAGGCGTCGAGCTCGCTGAAGCCGTAGTCCCGCACCAGCCACCGCACCAGGTCGAGTTGGGATATTCGGAAGGCGTCCTCAAGCGGGCGTGCCGACCCGGTGGAGATGATGTGCGTATCGGACTCGATGCGTGGCCAGGGCGTGGTGATCCCCTTCAGGAGTTCGACGATCACGACTGTGTTCATCGCGCACTCCACGGCGACGCCGCAGGTTTCCCCCTCGCCTTGCCGTGCGTGTCCGTCGCCCAGGCTCAGGAGCGCGCCCTCCACGTTCACCCCGAGGTAGCAGGTGACCCCGGCCCGCATTTCGGGCGTGTCCATGTTGCCGCCGTGCGCGTCGGGCACGAGAGCCGAGCGCACCTCCAGGTTGGCGGGTGCGACACCGACCGTGCCGTGCATCGGATCCATCGGCAGCGCGATCTCGAAGTCTCCGTCGCGCGCGCTGAAGTGCGCGGTGCGCCGACCCCGGTCGAGCTGCCATATCCACACGGTCTCGGGCAGCGGAGGCTGGAGCGATGCGGTGGTGTGGGTGGAGGTGAGTGCTCCGAAGAGGGGGACCGTGGTGGACGCAGCCCAGTCGCGGGCCGGTTCGATCGACACGAAGTGCACGGCGACGGTGTCGCCCGGCTCCGCGCCCTCGACATGGAAGGGCCCGGTCTGCGGGTTCAGGAACGGGAACTGGCAGACCTCGGACACCAGATCCTTCTCGGAGCGCACATTCCCCGCGAAACAGTCCTCCGTATACAGGTCGAGCACCGTACCCGGAGCGATCCGCGCCACGGGTGGCGCACCGCCGAATGTCCAGGCGAACTCGCCCGGTTCGGGCCGTACGGTCAGGATCCGAGGCTGCTTCATGGCAGGACTGCTCTCTTCTGTCGCTCCGTGGGGGGCTTGGGGGGGCGTGGGGAAATTGGGGGACTTGGGGACCTTGTGCGGCCCGATGGCCCCGCGACGCAGCCCAGGACGGCTTGCTCCCGACACCTGAATCCCCCGATCCGCGTGGACACGAAACCGCCGCCGGAGCGATGGTGTCCCGCGTCAATTACGTTACGGCGAGGGAAGGTTGAGCCGGAAGAGCTCGATCTGAATCTGTGTACAGCACCGTGATTGTGGATAACGCGGCCACCCTTGAGGGTGCCCAGGGGATGAACGAGACGTACTCAGCCCAAAGCAGCCGCACCCACAGCGGCCTGTTCCTCCGCACGGCCGCGGGCGGTCGCGGCCTGAGCCGTGTCGCCGAGCCGGTCGGCCAGCCGGGCGCGGGCTCGCCAGTTGTAGGGGCAGATGGGACGCATGTTGATGCGTTCGCTGAGCAAGGTGCGCGCCAGGTCGTGCCGGCCGGAGCGGATGGCCGCCTCCACGAGGGTCCGCTGGATGGCGTCGCGCTGTGCGTGGCTGCCGCCGAAGGAATTGAGGTGGTACCGGATCGGGGCGAGCAACTCGACCACGCGGGCGTACCGCCGCTGCCCATAGGCGATCAGGGCGCGGCACACCGGGATGCCGATCTCGCGCGTCATCGCGTGGTTCGACACCGAGGGGCCGGGCCGGGCGAGCCATTGCTCGCGGTCCTTCACCAGCCGCTCGGCATCGGAGAGCCGCCCGGCCCCCACGTACGCCATGACGGCATGGACATCGTTGAAGGCGTAGTAGGCGCCGTCCTCGCGCCCGGCCCAAGCCTGGGCGAGGGCCACCCAGCGGGGCTCGACGTCGATATCGGCCAGGAGCAGCCGCCACAACAGGGCTGAGGAGTCCAGGAGTTCCATGGCGATGGCCTGCGACGCCTCGTTGTGGAGGGTGTTGTCGTAGACGCCGAGGACACGTTCGACGCTGCCCGCCTCCAGCGCGTACAGGGCGTAGTGCCACGCGTTGTGCACGGAAAGATAGTTTCCCTCGGCCCAGTCATCGGTCCGCGCGTCCAGATAGCGGATCCCCTCGCCGAACAGTCCTCGCATCTCGTACGTATGAACGACCGCATGGATGCCCCACACATCCCGTGGGTGACGTTCGACCGCCCGCAGTCCGATCTCCTCGGCGTGGCCGTAGTGCCCGGCCTCTTCGAGCCCGAAGGCGTACATCCCCAGCAGCGGGCCGAAGTGCGGGTCGTCACCGTCCCACGCGGAAAGCGCGCCACCGATGCGGTCACGCAGCCGCTGCGCGTCCCCGGTGAAGAAGTCGATCTGGTGCCCGACAGCCAGAGCGAGGGCGTCGCGGGGGAACTCGGTGCTGATCTCGCCGAGGATCTCCCCGGCCCGCAGCATGTCCCCGTCCAGCCACGACTCGGCAGCCGCCGCGTGCATCGTCTCGCGAGGCGAGAGCTCGGCAGGATCGATCGCGCTTCGGAAAGCGCTGAAGGAACGTCGGGCAGGGGCCGCGTCCTTCTCCTCGGTGCCGAGAAGCCCGAGGTAGGCGCCGAAGACGTGCGCCATCGCGGAATCCGGAGAGGCCGCCACCATCGCCTGGGCCTCGTCGGCGACTTCGGAACGGAAGAACAACAGCGCGTCGAGCGCTCGCTCGTAGTGGCGTGCGGCTTCGTCACTGGTGGCACTCAGGACGTGGGAATGCCGGTCCAATTCCATCGCTGTCCCCTCTCCCGTCGGATCGGTCCGATCCACGGGGTTTCGGTTCAATCGGCTGAGCCAGTCCGGCCGGTTCAGCCAGATCCACCCAGTTCAGTCTCGCGATTCTGCCCGCGAGGTACGAGGACGACGCTCGGTTCATCGGAACGACTTGTGACTGCGATGCGCTACGGCAGTTCCCGGGACCGCGGACCCGTCACGGTCTCGGCGTACGCGTGTTCCAGCCGATCACCAGCCCGGCCGGCGGGCAGACCAGAAGCGCCGCGAGAGGCGACACCCCTGTGGCGAGCGTCAGCGTGCCGGTCCCAGCCGCGAAGACACAGAGAAGTACGGAGATCTTGGGGCCGCGGGACAGGAGGTTCGGTACGGCGCCCAGAGCGAGGCTGCCCAGCACACTGCCGACGGACAGGATCCCCAGATACAAGCCGGTGAAGCCGTCCGCGTGGTACTCCCGTGCGTAGATCGGCAGCACCACATCCACCGCGGTCACCGCCATGACGAAGAGGGCGTCCGCGACCAGGAGGCGCCGCAGGGGAGCGGATGCCAGAGGGCCGAGCCAATGCCCGGACCGAGCGGAACGGGGCGGTGGGCCCTGCGAGTCGGACAGGAGACCGACCGCAGCGGCCGTCATCAGTGCCACGACCGCGAACGGTGCGATCGGTGAGACCGACAGGCTCAGCCAACTGGCAAGCAAAGGGCCGGTGATCAGCGCGCTGCCCATCATCGACGAGTCGAGAGCCATGGCCGTGGCCGATCGTCGCGAGTCGCCAGAAGCCGGGTACGTCCATCAAGTTCCGGTAGCCGGCGAAGGATCGCCGGGGCGCAGCATCGGTCGGCTCGGTGGGGTCGGCGCGGATCGAGCTTGCCCGGCCCACTACCGAGGCAGTCGGGCGCGCAGGGCCCGGACGGTCCAGTCGAGCGCCGGCGCCAGACTCTCGGGCGCGGGCCACCCGTTGATGACCGCGAGCAGCGTCAAGTAGCGGTCCCTGCGGGGGTCGTCCATGGTCTCCAGACGGGACACCAGGCGTAGGCGGAGAGCGGCGTCGTCAGGGAGGCCGAGGATGTGCGCGTAGTGATCTGCGAGCGTCGTGACGATCGCTTCGGCCTCGGGCGAGGCCGGATCGGTACCTGTCGTCAAGGCCGGGGTGATCTGCGCGCGAATCGCCTCGGCAAGGATGCGTGGCAGGCCGGTGCTGTTGTCCGGGGTGCGGTCGGCTGCCAGATCCCTGACCATGCCCTGCATGGTGGAGCGGAACCCCCGATCCTGGAACAGCTCGGCCAGCTCTACCCAAGCCTCGACCTGCTCGGCCTCGGGGTTGTCCGGCAGCTCGGGCGTGAGAGAGCGGGTGACCGCCGCGAAGGCAGGGTGGTCGTACAGGCCATCGAAGACTGCGCCCAGGAAGTCATCTATCAAACCTTGGCGTTCGTCCTCGGAGAGCTTGGCCAGCTTGTGCATGAGATCCAACTCCTCAGGGGTCGACCCGCGCTTGGCCACCGCTGTCAGGACCGCGCGCCGCAGGCGCAGCACACGGATCTGCACCTCCAACGCGTCCGCGTGCGCCGCCGCGACCTCGGGGAGCGAGACCTTCCGGATGGTGGGAAGGTCAAGGCCCAGGTCGCGCAGAGTGCGTACGAGGTCGAGACGGGCGACGGCGTCGGTGCCGTACAGGCGATAGCCGGCCGGGCTGCGGTCGGCAGGCGGCACGATCCCCGCGTCGGAGTAGAACCGGACGGTCTTGACCGTCAGGCCGGTCCGCCGCGCCAGATCACCGATCGAGTAGAGCGTGCTGCCGTTCATGTCCCCACCTTCACGTCTCCCCCTACTGGAGACTCAAGCTGAGTGCTGGGTCATTCACGGGGATGGGGCCCAGTACTTACTGCGCACGCGCGGAAGTGGTGACGTAGCGCGCCCCGAGCGGACGTCGGCCCTACGCCGCCGCCCCCGCCGCTCCCGCCGGATCATCAAGAACGGCCCGTACGACCGAGTGTGCCGCCCCCAGCAACGGGCCGTCGGAGCCCAGCCCGGAGACGGCGACAGCGCACGCCGTGCCCGCCGTGCGGCGCCCCAGCTCGCCCTCCAATGACGGCAGCAACCACGGCGCGAGCCGCGACAGCGCTCCGCCGAGCACCACCGAGCGCGGATCCAGCAGATTCACCGCACCGGTGAGCGCGATGCCCAGTGCGGCCCCCGCGCAGTGCAGCGCCCTTCGTACGTCCTCATCGCCCTGCGCGGCGCGCTCTGCGAGCAGGCCGACGCGGTCCGCACCCGGATCAAGGCCCGCCGCGCGCAACACCGCCTCCTCGCCCGCGTACTGCTCCAGGCAGCCACGGCCGCCGCACGGGCACGCCGGGCCGTCCGGCCACACCGGTACATGCCCCAACTCGCCCGCGAAGCCGCGTGTCCCGCGCAGCAGCCGCCCGTCGACGACCAGTGCGGCGCCGATGCCGATCTCCGCCGACACGTGGAGGAAGTCCTGGGGCACCTCGTCGCCGAGCCACAGCTCGGCCAGCGCCCCGAAGTTGGCCTCGTTGTCCACCGTCACCGGCAGCCTGCCCGGCACCAGGGCGCCGAGGTCGACGTCGTGCCAGTCGAGATTGGGAGCGCGTACCACCACCCCTGTGCCGCGGGCGACGAGACCCGGGACGGCGAGGGCGAGCCCCGCCGGACGCAGCCCTGCCAGGCGGGCTTCGTCGCTCACCTGCCGCACCAGCGCGATGAGTTCCTTGAGGACGGGTTGGGGTGCGCGCCCCCGGTTGTCTCCCTGTCGCACGGCACGCGCGCGTACCTCTCCGCGCAGGTCGACGACACACACCGCGAGATGGTCGACGCCCACTTCGGCGCCGATGCCGGCCGGTCCGCTTCCGCTGACTGCCAGCGCGGAGCCGGGGCGCCCCACCTTGCCGGGACGCTCGGGGCCCAGCTCGTCCAGGAGCCCGGAGCGGATCAACTCGTCCACCAGGGTGGAGACGGCGGCCCGCGTCAGACCGATTCGCGTGGCCACGGCGGCACGGGACAGCGGCCCGTGCGCCGCGACGGCGTGCATGACGCGTGAGAGGTTGCGGCGGCGCATCCCCTGCTGGGTGTCGGGCAGCGGGGCTCCGGACGTGCCCCGGCGCGCGTCGTGCGGTGGTGCGGTCATGCCCCCGTCAGTCCCCGTCTTCCGTCCTCATGGCCGGCTGTCCTCGTGGCCCCTGGCGCCGAGCAGCGGCGCCGCGTCGGAGACTACCCCGGCGATCCGTGCGAGCGCCGACTCGTCCCGCTCCACAGGGGGCAGTACGGGCCCCTCGGCCGTACCCCAGCGGCGCGCGACAGCCGCCGGATCCTCGCCCGTGAGGAGACCCGCGGCCTGGGCGGCGGCACCGAGG
Organism: Streptomyces sp. BA2; assembly: GCF_009769735.1. Taxonomy (NCBI): domain Bacteria; kingdom Bacillati; phylum Actinomycetota; class Actinomycetes; order Kitasatosporales; family Streptomycetaceae; genus Streptomyces; species Streptomyces sp. BA2. Next base: position 812,211 of record NZ_WSRO01000002.1, on the reverse strand, counting down.
GCGACCAGTTCCCTGGCCTCGGGCACCTGAACGGGCCGTCCGGACAGGCGTCGCACGGTGTCCTGCCAGGCCGTGCCCCGCGCTCCGCCGCCGATGAGCAGGAGCGGAGTCGAGCGGTCCGCGTCCGCGTCAAGGACCAGATCGAGTGCGCCCAGGAGTGAGTGCACAGCCCCGTCGTACGCCGCCTGCAGCAGCTGCCCCGGAGTCGTGTCGTGCCGCAGCCCGTGCAACAGACCCGAGGCGTGCGGCAGGTCAGGGGTGCGCTCGCCGTCCAGGTAGGGCAGCAGGGTGACGGCGCCGCCCGCCTCCACCGCCTCTCGGTCGAGGCTCAGCAGCGCGGCCACGCGGTCCACGGCCAGGGTGCAGTTGAGGGTGCAGGCCAGCGGCAGCCAGTCCCCGCGCGCGTCGGCGAAGCCGGCCACCGTGCCCGTCGGATCCGCCTGGCGCCGCGTGGAGACCGCGTACACCGTGCCCGACGTTCCCAGGCTCAGGACCGGGGTGCCGGGGCGCAGGCCGAGTCCGAGAGCCGCCGCCGCGTTGTCACCGGTTCCGGGGGCGACCAGCGTGCCCTTGGAGAAGGGAAGTTCGCCGCTCCCGCGCACGGTGCCGACGACCTCACCGGGGCGGACCACGCGCGGCAGCAGCCCGGGGTCCAGGCCGACGAGTCCCAGGATCTCTTCGTCGTACGCCTCTGTCGCCGACCCCCACCACCCCGTACCGGAGGCATCGCCCCGGTCGGTCGAGCCGCATCCCGTGAGGCGTTCGGTGAGGTAGTCGTGGGGGAGTCGGACGGCTGCGGTGGCGCGGGCCGCCTCGGGCTCGTGCTCGCTGAGCCAGGCCCACTTCGTCACCGTGAAGGATGGCCCCGGCACGCTGCCGACGCGCTCGGCCCACGCCTTCGGGCCACCCAGGCGGTCAACCAGGGAGCGGGCCTGTGCCGCCGAGCGCACGTCGTTCCAGAGCAGGGCGGGCCGTACCGGCCTGGATTGCGCGTCCAGCGTGACGAGCCCGTGCTGCTGGCCGCCGACCGACACCGCGGCGGCCTCGCGTGCCGGCTCGCCGCACTGGTCGAGGGCCGCGCACAGGGCGTTCCACCACTCCTCGGGGTCGCTCTCGCGGGCGGCCCCCGAGCTGACGCTGTGCGAGGCCTGACCGCTCGCCACCACCCTGCCCGTGGCGGCGTCGACGACCAGGACCTTGGTGGACTGCGTGGAGCTGTCCACGCCGACGACGAGGGGCCCGTCGGCTGCTGGCGCTGATGACATCGGGGGTCTCCGTTCCCGCGGCTCTTTCCGGGCACGCCCGGACTTCTTTCCGTCCGACCTTCCCAGGGATGCCTCCGGATACTAATTTGTTAAGCGCCATGACGAAATAGGCGTGGCAACCGCAACAGGAGCGGGCACACAGCCGTGCCCGCCTCGGCCACACAGCCGTGCACCAGTCATCCAGGGAGCCGCACATGACGTACCAGCCCACTCCTGAGGACAAGTTCACCTTCGGCCTGTGGACCGTCGGCTGGCAGGGAAGGGACCCGTTCGGCGACGCGACCAGGGTGGCCATCGACCCGGCCGACTCCGTGCGGCACCTGGCCGAACTGGGTGCCTACGGAGTGACCTTCCACGACGACGATCTGATCCCCTTCGGCGCAACGGACATCGAGCGCGAGTCGCACATCAAGCGCTTCCGGCAGGCGCTCGACGCGACGGGCCTCGTCGTGCCGATGGCGACCACGAACCTCTTCACGCACCCCGTCTTCAAGGACGGCGGGTTCACCGCCAACGACCGGGACGTGCGCCGCTACGCGCTGCGCAAGACCATCCGGAACATCGACCTGGCGGTGGAACTCGGAGCACACACCTACGTCGCGTGGGGCGGCAGGGAAGGCGCGGAGTCCGGTGCGGCGAAGGACGTACGCGTCGCTCTCGACCGCATGAAGGAGGCCTTCGACCTGCTCGGCGAGTACGTGACGGAGCAGGGGTACGACCTGCGCTTCGCGATCGAGCCCAAGCCGAACGAGCCGCGCGGCGACATCCTCCTGCCCACCGTCGGGCACGCCCTCGCCTTCATCGAGCGCCTGGAGCGTTCCGAGCTGTTCGGCGTCAACCCCGAAGTGGGCCATGAGCAGATGGCCGGCCTCAACTTCCCGCACTCCATCGCCCAGGCCCTGTGGGCGGGCAAGCTCTTCCACATCGACCTCAACGGCCAGACCGGCATCAAGTACGACCAGGACCTGCGCTTCGGGGCGGGCGATCTGCGCAGTGCCTTCTGGCTGGTCGACCTCCTGGAGAGGGGCGGTTACGAAGGGCCGCGGCACTTCGACTTCAAGCCGCCGCGTACGGAGGACTACGCGGGCGTGTGGGCGTCGGCCGCCGGCTGCATGCGGAACTATCTGATCCTTCGGGAGCGTTCAGCCGCGTTCCGTGCCGACCCGGAGGTCCAGGAAGCCCTGCGGGCATCCCGCCTGGACGAGCTCTCCCTGCCGACCGCCGAGGACGGCCTCGCCGGACTGCTCGCCGACCGCGGCGCCTTCGAGGACTTCGACGTGACGGCGGCCGCGGACCGTGGCATGGCCTTCGAGCACCTCGACCAGCTGGCCATGGATCACCTCCTGGGGGCGCGGAACTGACCGGAAGCCCCACTCTGGAGCTCCACTCCGGAGGCATCAACTTGTGCGCAGGGGTCGCATCTTTACCCTTACGAGGCGACTCTTGACGGTATGGCCATGCCGCCCGTACCACCACCGCCTCCCCCTCCGCCGGGTGACTCGCCCCCTCCGGGCGATGGCGGCTTCGGACCGCCCGGGGGAGGGTACGGACCGCCTCCGGGCGACGGGTTCGGACCGCCTCCGGGCAGCGGGGGATGGCCTCCTGCGGGAGGCGGCGGTGTGCCCCCTGGCGGGGGCGGGTGGCCGCCTGCTCCGCCGTCGGGCGGGCCGTCCGGGCGCCGGGGCGGGCTGTTCGTCCTGCTCGCGGTGATCATCGCGATCGGAGCCGTCGTCGCCGTGGTCCTAGTGGCCACCAGCGGTGACGGCTCAGGTGACAAGAAGGGCCCCTCCGAGAGCAGTGAGACCTCGGACGGCAAGCCCACCCCGTCACTGAGCATCCCGTCGCAGATCCCTTCCGAGTTGCCTACGGAGGTGCCATCGAACCTGCCCAGTGGCCTGCCGTCGGACTTCCCCAGCGACGTTCCGAGCGACCTGCCCAGTGAACTGCCGAGCGCCCTGGACTCCCTGGTCCCCTCACGCGCGGAATGAAGTGCCCTACTACTGAGTTGGCGGGATCAGACGCCCTTCGGCAGCCGCACGTACGTCACCGTGGTCTCCACGTCGCTGTCCACGAGCCGGCCCTTCTCGTCGAACGCCTCCGCCCCGTCGGTCATCCCGAAGTCGTTGTCGTTGATCAGGGCGAGGGTGTGACTGTTCACGCGGGCCACGCCTTCGATCTTGTCGGGTACGCCGTCGATGCCCTCCAGGTCGACCAGGAGACGCTTCTTCAGGATGGGCACACCGGAGGCCGCCGGATCGTCGAGCTGCTCCAAGGAGGGCTTCGTGGCGGCGTCGTCCCACCGCTCGCCGAGGATGTCGGAGCGGCGGTCCAGCTTCACCGTCTGCAGCCGTGCGGCCTTGTCGGTGCGCTCCTCGACCAAGAGCCGGTCACGGCCGACGGCCACCACGGAGGAGATCTTCAGCTCGGACGTGTCGTTCTCGCCAGGGTCGACGACACCCACCGCGTCGAAGCGGTACGCGTACTCGGCGGTGACCGCCTGCTTCTTCGGCGAGAAACGCAGCAGCCGCGTCGTCCGCGATGCGTCACCCGCCTCCTCGTCCGGCACGGACAGGGGGCTCTGGACCGCCATCACCAGGTCCCCGCCCGGGAGTTGGGCAAGCCCTTCGAAGCCGCGATTGCCCTTGCGGTGCAGCAGGACGCCCGGAAGCGCCTCGACGACGGGATAGTCGGCGCCCGAGAGCTTCAGGCCCTCGGGGACAAAGCGCTTGAGCACCTTCCCGCGCGCGGAGACATGGACGAGCGAGGGCCCGTACTCGTCGACCAGCCAGAAGCTGCCGTCGTGCGCCCGCACGATGCCCTCGGTGTCGAGGCCGTTCGGGTCGTAGGTCAGCGCCGTCTTCGCGTCGTAGGTGTACGGCGCCTCATCGCGCCCCTCCTGGTTGGGGAGCCCGGTGACGGGCTTCCCGGAGGACGTCGTCAGCGGGAGCGCGTCGATGACCTTCACGGCGTCACCGGAGACGCGGATCTTCACGATCGCCGGATCGAAACCGGGGACGGGGAAGGTGCGCCGCTTCTTGCCGTCCACCTTGATCTGGCCGTTGGGCCCGCGGTCGGTGACCGTCCAGAACTCGCCCTTGCGGCCCGCCGGATAGATGTCACTGCCGATGCCGCCGAGATCCACACCGCGGTCGTCGCTCACCGTGCCGGGCAGCAGGGAGTTGCTGAACGCCCCCAGAGGGACGTCGCCGAGCGTCGCCGTCGAAGTGATCCGAGGCGCCTTCTCCTTGCCGCCGGTCTGGGCGCCCGTGGCGGTACTGGTCACCGTGATCGCGGCGAGCACGGCGAACGGCACACCCGCGGCGACGGAACGGCGGACGCGACGCTTACGGGCGGCGTGCGGGGACATGAGTGCCTCCTGGGGCGCAAGTGTTCGGTGACAGCGATCAGACTTCGCCGTCGCCGCGAACACAGGGAGGCGGACAGGTGAACGCGAGGGGGCGCGCCGACGGCGCCTCCCGCGAGGGGCAGGAGGCGCCGTCGTCACCCGCGGGCTGGTCAGCGGCAGTTGAGTACCTGGCCCTTGTCGTCCCCCTTCGCCTAGATCGCGCTGACGTACTCCATCACTCCGGGCTCTGCGGGAGGGGGCGCTCAGTCGCGGTCGGCACCCCCTGAACCGGCGTGATCCACACTCTCGGATGTCATGCCCGCGCTCAATCGCTGATGAGGGGGAGTCCACGGGCGGGTGTTCCCGGCGTGTGCGTGAGCAGCTTGGATACGCCGGTGGCCGCCGCGCGCATTCCGGCCAAGCGGAAGCTTCGGTGGCGTGAACGCGTCGGAGGGGCGAGCGCGTCGGAGGGGTGAACGCTTCAGGGTTGCTGGCGTGAGAGCGCTGTGGCTCGGTCGGTGCGGGCGTGGGCTCGGGTCCGGTGCGGGCGTGCGGAGGAGGCTCGCACCGGACCTGCCTGACCTACTCGCCGCTGGACACCACGGCCAGTGCCGTCGCGGGGTCATGGGTCGCGGGGCCCGCCGGGGTCCAGCGGCCGCGCTCCTTGCGGTAGGGCCACCAGCGGCCGTCGGAGCCGTGCCGCAGCTGGGCGTCGCTCCCGACCACGGTCCAGCGATTGCGGGCGGCGCGCAGCGGTGGACGCTCCCCGTCGTCCCAGGCCGCGTCCAGCGCCGCACGCGCGCGTGCCAGTGCGTCCGCCTCGGGGGCCCACTCCTCCTCCAGGACGGACAGGGCGGCCGGGCCTCCGTACTCCCAGGCCCGTACGGCCAGCGCGAGGCCGTCCTTGCCGCGGCCCCCAGCGGTCGCGAGGCGCACGGCCACCGACGCGGGAGCAGTGGCGGCGAGGCGTACGGCATCCTCGTCCAGCGTCAATTCCGGCTCGACCGGCTGCCGTTCGTGTCCGGGCGAGAGCGCCTCGGCCAGCATCCGGTGCGCCTCCACGGCCGCCTGCGCCGCCAGGAACTCGACTGCTGCCACATCGAGACCGGGCGCGGGCTCCGCCTCCGTGTCGAGGGAAGGCGGCAGGCCCGGCTCAGGCGGCAGCGGAGGCAGGTCGGGCAGCGGAGGCAGGATGGCCCCCTCCGCGTACGCCTCGTCGGCGTCCACGCCCTCCTGGGCCCCTTCCTGCTCCTCCTCGGGTGTCTCCTCGGCCTCCGCCCTTGCCACGCTTCGCACTTGGAGCTCGTCCAGGAGCTCGCGCTCCGCACGGCCACGCATCAGGAACAGCACGAACGGATCCTGGTCGAGCAGCCGGGCCACCTGATAACAGAGCGCTGCGGTGTGCCCGCAGTGGTCCCAGGCATCGCAGTCGCACTCCGGCTCCAGGTCGCCGATGCCCGGCAGGAGTTCGACACCCGATGCCGCCGCGTCCTCCACCAGATGCGGCGGCATCTCACGGTCGAGCAGCGCCGCGATGTGCCCGGCCCGCTCGACGGCCATGCCCAGGAAGCGGTCCCACTCGTCCCCGCTGAGCCGCTGCAGCAGCACGTCGGAGCGGCGCGGGGTGCCGTCGCGGTCCTGGACGACCGCGGTGATCCGGCCGGGGCGCACCGAGACCGCGCCCACGGCTCCCGCGCGCGCGAGCCTGCGTCCGGCCTTCAACTGCGCGAGGTCCAGCGCCGTGTCCTCCAGGGCCTTCAGCCAGGCCTGGCCCCACCAGCTCTGCGCGAACCCCCGGCCGTGCGTGGCCGGCAGCGCGGCGAAGGTGCGCTCATGGTCGTAGGCGCCCTCCCCGTGACCGCCGTCCCCATGGGTCTCGCCGGTCGTCTCGTCGTACATGTCGTTCATCGAGTCCCCCCTCGCAGTTCCACCAGATCCGACAGCTCGGCGTCGGTGAGTTCCGTCAGCGCCGCCTCCCCGGAACCGAGCACCGAGTCCGCCAGCTCGCGCTTGCGCAGCAGCATGTCGGCGATGCGGTCCTCGATCGTCCCTTCCGCGATCAGCCGGTGCACCTGCACCGGCTGCGTCTGCCCGATGCGGTACGCCCGGTCGGTGGCCTGCGCCTCGACGGCGGGGTTCCACCAGCGGTCGTAGTGCACGACGTGCTCGGCCCGGGTCAGATTCAGACCGGTGCCCGCTGCCTTCAACGACAGCAAGAAGACGGGGACTTCGCCGTCCTGGAAGCGCTCCACCATCGCCTCGCGCGCCGCGATGGGCGTGCCGCCGTGCAGGAACTGGGACGGGGTGCCGCGGGCCGCCAGGTGCTGCTCGATGAGGCGCGCCATCTGGACGTACTGCGTGAAGATGAGCACGCTCGCGTCTTCGGAGAGGATCGTGTCGAGCAGTTCGTCGAGGAGTTCCAGCTTCCCGGAGCGGCCCTCGATCCGCGGCTTGTCCTCCTTGAGGTACTGCGCGGGGTGGTTGCAGATCTGCTTGAGACCGGTGAGCAGCTTGACGATCAGGCCGCGTCGGGCGAACCCGTCGGCGCCGGAGATCTCGGCGAGGGTCTCGCGCACCACGGCTTCGTAGAGGCCCGTCTGCTCCGTGGTGAGGGATACGGCACGGTCGGTCTCCGTCTTGGGCGGCAGTTCGGGGGCGATGCCCGGGTCGGACTTGCGCCTGCGCAGCAGGAAGGGGCGTACGAGCTGGCCGAGCCGTTCGGCGGCCGCCGGATCCTTGCCGCTTTCGACGGCCTGGGCGTAGCGGGTGCGGAAGGTGCCGAGCTTGCCCAGCAGGCCTGGTGTCGTCCAGTCGAGGATGGCCCACAGCTCGGAGAGGTTGTTCTCCACAGGGGTGCCGGTGAGCGCCACGCGCGCGCGTGCGCCGATGGTGCGCAGCTGTTTGGCGGTGGCCGAGTACGGGTTCTTGACGTGCTGGGCCTCGTCGGCGACGACCATGCCCCACGGGCTGTGGGCCAGGCTGTCCGCGTCGAGCCGCATCGTGCCGTACGTGGTGAGCACGAACTCGCCGTCGGCGAGGCCTTCCAGGCTGCGCTGAGCGCCGTGGAAGCGGCGTACGGGGGTGCCGGGGGCGAACTTCTCGATCTCCCGCTGCCAGTTGCCCATGAGGGACGTCGGGCAGACGACAAGGGTGGGACCCGCGGACTCGCTGTTGGTCTGCCGGTGCAGGTGCAGGGAGATGAGCGTGATCGTCTTGCCGAGGCCCATGTCGTCGGCGAGGCAGCCGCCCAGACCCAGGGAGGTTATCCGGGCCAGCCAGTTCAGGCCGCGCAGCTGGTAGTCGCGCAGGTTGGCGGCGAGCGTTTCGGGCTGGCCGACGGGCTCCATGCCCTCGGGGTCCGCGAGGCGTTCGCGCAGAGTGGCGAGCCAGCCCGTCGGCTGGACGTCCACGCGCTGCCCGCCCACTTCGGTGGTGCCCGTCAGGACGGCGCTCAGGGCGTCGATCGGCGTGACCTTATGGTCCTGGTGTGCGCAGGCGCGCCGGGCCTCTTCGGGGTCGATGAGCACCCACTGGTCGCGCAGGCGGACCACCGGGCGGTTGGCCTCGGCGAGATGGTCGAGCTCGGCGCGGGACAGTTGCTGATCGCCCAGCGCGAACCGCCAGTTGAAGGCGAGCAACGCGTCGGCGGAGAGGTACGAAGGAGTGTCCGAGGACGGCTTGTCCGGGTCCTTCGCGTCGTCGTCGGGCGGGCCGATGACCGCGCGGGCGGTCAGGTTGCGCGCAAGTTCCTTGGGCCAGTGCACCTCGACACCCGCGGTGGCGAGCAGGCGGGACCCCTCGCCCAGGAGCGAGGTGACTTCTTCGTCGGCGAGCTCGATCGCATCGGGGACGGTGGCCGAGAGCAGTGGGGCGAGCGGCGGCCACGCGCGTGTGGCGCGCCGCAGCGCGAGCAGGGCGTCCATCCGCGACCGCGCCCCGAAGGCCTGCCCCGAGGCGCCGGAACCGGCCCACACCTCGGCCGCGTCCGCGACGAGCGAGGGGTCGCTGACGCTGTGCATCTGCAGCACGGCGCGGAACGGCAGCCGAGTCCCGTCGGAGGTGTCCGACACCAGGCCGGGCACCTCGACGCGCAGCGAGATCCGCACGCCGGCGTCGTGTCCGGCGGCGACATCGGTGGCCCAGGGGCGCTGCTCGGGGATGTGCTGAGGCTGCGGAGCGGCGAAGGCCGGAGCGCCGGCGGCCAGCGTCGCGGCGGGGGAGCGCGGCAGCGTGTCGGCCACCGCGTCCAGGAACTGGCGCAGCAGCCGCTCGGGTTCGGGCAGCCGCAGGGGCTCGAAGCCGCCCGCAAGCGGAAGGGCGTGCGCGGCGGGGGGCATCGCGGCGGCGAGGTCGCGCAGGCGTCGCAGATCATCGGTGCCGAGCGGCCCCGAGCGCCATGCGTCGTGATCACTCGGCGTCAGTCCGGGCAACAGGAGTCCGCGAGCCGCGAGTTGCAGTGCGAGCAGGCCTGCTGTGCCCCAGAAAGCGGCCGTCGGGTGAACCCCTGCCGATGCACGCGCGCGTGTCAGGACCGGCAGTGCCGCGCGCATCGGGAGCACGACTGCGGAAACGTCGCTGAGCTGGGCTCCGTCATCGCCGGGTACCGCGATGGTCAGATCCTCGACGGTGCCCGCGGAGCAGGAGGGCGGCGCCTCCCCGTCAGGTCGCCAGAAGGCGACCCGGCCGGTGCGTGCCGGGTCGGCGGATACGAACAGTACGGAGCAGCGGGACAGTTCAGAGATCTCGGAAGGTGAGGCGGCAGGGGGCCTGGACACGGCGATAGCGCATTCCTCAAACTTGACTACTGGGCCTGGAGCGGCCGAGAGTACAGCACATCGCGCCCAAGACGTTAGTGATCACGCGGTGATCCACGTCACGCCTTCCCGGGGGTGTACCTAACCCCCCTTCCCGGCGGTGCTGGCCCCCTCCCGAGACGGGTGAAGGCGCCATGGTTGCCGCAGGTCACGGGCTCATACGTTGTGCTACGTCAGCCCGATCCAGTCAGAGACCGGAGACCTCACCATGTCCCAGGCCGCCGCTGCAGTCGCGGAGCGTTCCCCAGGCACCACTCAAAGGCAGCCCGCCGGGAGCGATTTCGCGCCTCTCCTGCGCACCGTCAAGGAGCAGGGGCTCCTGGGCCGCCGAACCGGCTGGTACGCCCGCACCATCGTGATCAACGCCGTGGCGCTGGGCGCCGTGGCGACGGGTATGTTCCTCATCGGCGGCTCCTGGTGGGTGCTGCTCCTCGCGCCCGTCCTGGCCGCCCTGTGCGCCCGTACGGCGTTCATAGGCCATGACGCGGGTCATTCCCAGATCACCGGCGACCGTGGCGTGAGCCGCGCCATCGGGCTCATTCACGGCAACCTCCTCCTCGGCATGAGCTCGGCCTGGTGGAACGACAAGCACAACCGCCACCACGCCAACCCCAATCACCTCGACAAGGACCCCGACGTCGCCGCGGACGTCCTCGTCTGGACCAGCAAGCAGGCCAAGGTCCGCGTGGGCTTCCGGCGCTGGCTCACCCGTAACCAGGCCTGGCTGTTCTTCCCGCTGACGCTGCTCCAGGGCGTCGCCATGAAGATCTACGGCTTCCAGGACCTGCGCCGCCAGGAGCCGCGCGAACGCGTGCTTGAGGGACTCCTCCTGGTGGCGCACCTCGTCGGGTACGTGACACTCCTGCTGGTCACCATGCCGGTGGGCCACGCCCTTGCCTTCGCCGCCATCCACCAGGCGCTCTTCGGCCTGCACCTCGGACTGGCCTTCGCGCCCAACCACAAGGGCATGGAGATGCCCGACCCCGACGGTGAGCGATGGGGCCACCTCAGCCGCCAGGTCCTCACCTCGCGCAACATCCGCGGCAGCGTGCTGACCGACTGGTTCCTGGGCGGACTCAATTACCAGATCGAGCACCACCTGTTCCCGAGCATGCCCCGCCCCAGCCTGCGGCGCGCCCAGCGCTTGGTCCGCGCTCACTGCGCCGAGCTCGGCATGCCGTACACGGAGGCCGGATTCATCGACTCCTACCGGCAGGTACTGCGCCACATGTACGAGGTCGGCGAGCCGCTGAGGGCCGAGTAGCGGCGCCTGGACACGCGGCGGGCCTCAGGGTTACGTCAGGGTCGCTCCTCAGGGGTCTATCAGGGGAGCAGTCTGGAACCGTGGGCGGCCCGAGCCCGTTTCTCAAGACAGAGAGCGGCAGCAGCCGCGAAGGAGGCGACGCACATGTCGAAGAACGCGAAGATCGCCGCAGGAGGTGTGGCGGCCGGCATCATCCTGTTGATCTGGCTGCCCTGGTGGGCCGCCCTCCTGATCGTGCTCGGGGTCCCGGCCGCGGCCTATCTGACCCTCGACCCCGGACAGCGGCGCAGGCTGCGCCGCGTCTCGCGCAAGGAGATCGGCCACTGACCCGGCACCTCGCAGCGGGCACCACAGGGATGTGCGGACGCTCGGCGCCCAGGCCCTGACGGCTTCTCCGCTCGCGGTCCCGCCTCTGGGCGGCGCCGCGAGCGGAAAACCCATTGCGCCACAGCAGACCGGCGGTGACCATGTCCCACATGACTTCCCGAAAGGAGGCCCAGCGATCCCACGGTGATCGCTGATGGCCGCATACGAGGCGTCGCAGACGCCGTCCCCCCAGCCTCAGCCCCTTCCCGCGCCGCTGACATCGGCCTGGCTGAAGGCCCACTTCGACCCGCTGCCCTTCCCGGCCCGCATGAGCGCCCTCGCCCGCTACGCCCGCGCGCTCACCGAGGACGCGTACGGCACACTCCGCGCGGCTCTCGCCGCCGGCACACCTGACGAACGGCACACCGGCCTCTTCCTCGCCGTTGCCCGGCGCGACCTCACCACCATCGCCGAAGCCCTGACCGATCCCCACCTGCGCCGCCGCGCCCTCTCGGCCGCCATCCGGCTTCCCGTTCCGGAAGCGGCCCTGGAACAGCTCGCGTTGAGCGACATCCGGGCGGTACGGCACGAGACGTACCGCGTCCTGCGCCTCAGCCGCCGACGCACGCTCGCCGCACGCCTGCTGCCCGAGATCCACGAACGGTTCGGCGCCCGGGACGCCGCCCGCCTCCTGCCCGCCTGCCCCGCCGAGACGGCCGTCGCGTGGCTGCCCCGACTCGATCCGCCTCCGGGCGTACTGAGCGCGCTGACCCGCACCGCGCCGCTCGCCGTGGCCCAACTGCTCGTCACCCGCGGCGAGAGCCGCGCCAACCACGACCGCCATCGCTTCACGGGCCGCAACCGCGCGGTCGCCAGCGCGGCAGCGGAACGCGACCCGGAAGCCGGACTGCTGCTTCTGGCACGGGCCCCGCACCTCCTGACCTCGCGAGCCGCCCGTACGCTGCTGCGTCGTCCGGCCGAAGTCCTCGAGATCCTGCGCGCGGCCCCACCGGACCAGGACGGCTCATCCCGCGAATTGCGGATCTCAGCCGGGGCGTTGCCGCCCGCCACGCTGCGAGCCCTGCACACCCTTCCACCCGCGGACTTGGTGGACCTCGCCCGTCGCTGCCCCGTGACGCAGCCACGGCACCGCGGGCCGGGACGCCACGACATCGAGCCCGACAGCCTGCTGGTGCTGCTGCCCGCGCCGGAACGCCGCCGTCTGGTCGAGGAACGCACCGCCCGTCGCCGCTCGGTGCGGAGCCTGCCCGTGGCGACCCTCACGGCTCTGGAGCCGGCCGACAGGGCCGCACTCGTCATGCCCTGGGTGGAGCGCTGGTCCCGTCAGGAGTGGACATCGAGCCGACTGGCCGTCGCGCTCCCGCTCGCCCTGGGAGAACCGGTGCTGCGCGACATGGCCGGGCAGCACCGCATCCACCAGCGCCTGATGGCCTGGCCCGCGCTGCTCGCGTGCGCGGAACTCGAAGGCGACCCGGACGAGTTCGCGCGGATCGCGGGGGACTGCGAGCGGGCCTGGCACGACCAGGAGGAAGTACGCAGGGCCGCCCTCCAGCAGCTCGCGGGGGCGCCCCCGCGTCTGCTCGCGGCGCTGCCCGACCGGGTCCTGCGTGACGCGGCGCTGACCACCGTCCAGTCCCGCGACTCGACCTCCCACACCCTGGCCGCGGCGGACCAACTGCTCCGCCGCGCCGCCGAGAGCGCCGCGGCGACCGGCAGGCTCAACCGTGCGGCCTACGCGACGGAACTGCTCTGCCACGTCGTCTCCGACCCGCGCTCCCGCAAGACGGGCGCGCCGCTGCGCATCGGTGAGGAAGCCGCGCGTGCCGTCTGGTCCGCCACCTTGCCGGGCACACCGCCGCGCCCCGATCTCCGCACCGCCCTAGCGGAACTCCTTGCTCCGCACCTCACCGCGCTGCCGGAACTCGACGCACTGATGCGTGCCACGGCGTTGGAGTCCGACGACCCGGACCTCGCCGCCCGCGCGGCAGCAGCCTGGGCGGAACCGGCGGAGCTACGGGAGCGACGCAGCGCCGAACTGGTCGGTTGCGACGCCTCATTCGCAGCCGTGCCGACCATCCTGCGCACCGTCGTCACCCGTCGCACCGACCTGCTGGACTCCGTGCTGCTCGCAGCCCGGGAAGGGCTCACAGGCCGGCTACGCCCCCGAGCCGCTTCTTGGGCCCCGGGGCTGCACCCTGGTGTCACCGGTCGCTGGCTGCCCGAACAACGCCGCGCGTGGGATGAACACCACGCGCGCGTGGCCGCCGACGAACTGGCTCCCCTGCGCACCCGTGCCGACGCTGCAACGCAGGTGCACGACCCGGCGCTGCTCACCACACTCGTGGAGTCGGCGCCACAGCCTGTCGCCGCGGCAGCACTTGGCGCGCTGGGGGACGTCCTCAGTGCGGCTCACGACGGCGCACCGCCCGTCACGGAGCCACTGCTGGACATCCTGCTACGGCACGCCGCGACGGGCGGCGTCCGGGGGCGGGCCGCCATGGCGTCTGTCCGTCGACTCCTGGAGGCGGTGCCGGACGCGGAGGCGGTCGCCCTGCTCGCCCCCGTGGCCTGTGCGGCGGATGCCCCCGTCGGCTCCCGAAAGGAAGCCGTCCGAGCCCTCGGCGCGCTCACCGGGGACGCGGCGTTCGACGCTCTGGTGGCTGCCTGGGACGCACCGCGGCAACACCGTGACGTACGCGCCGTCGTGGCGCGCCATCTCATCTCCTCGATCGACCACCCCGCCGTAGCCGACCGCCTGGCCCGTGCGGCGGACGAACCCGCCGTACGGGAAGCGGTGGTTCACGCGCGCGTGGGGCCCGTGAGTGAATCCGCGGGGGAGGCTTACGCGGACTTTCTGGCCCGCCTGGTGAGGGACGGTGACCAGGAGACCGTAGTCGCGGCGTGCCGCGCCCTGCCCGCCTGGTTCACACCGGAATCGGCCGACGCCATGCGGGCCGTTGCCGACGTCGCCACGGACCCGGGGCGGCCTCGACGGGAGTGGGACGCGGCCGCACAGCAGTTGGCTTGGTTCCCCCTGGGGCCGGTAGGAGGGCCCATCCTGAAGGGCGTCATCCGGCGGCTTCAGGAACTGGCCGTCACCCAGGATCCGCAGGTGCGCGCTGACGCGCTCCGGCGCCTCTCGGGCATCGCCGAGGCCGTACGCGTCCGGCGAGGCTCTGCCCAGACGCTCCTCATCGCCGACGCCCTGGCCCTGTCGCTGCACGCCGTGGGCCTGTATGCCGATGCTGCGGCCCTGACATGGGACACCTCGCTGGCCGCCCTGCGCCACGGCGAACATCACGCAGCGCGCTGGCAGCGGCTGCTTGATCTGGTCGAGGAACGCCCCGAAAGGCTGCCCCTGGGGAGCGGATTCCACCTCGATACGCCGACGCCACGCGCGCGTGCGGCCCTGCGCGCCGCGGCCCGCCTGCTGCGTGAACGAGGTACTCCAGTGGCCGGAGCGATGGCGCTCGCGCTGGTGCGCGTCGGTGGCCGGGCGACGTCGTGGGACGAGGCCTGGCGCGCTGAACTGGTGGCTTTGCGCGATCACGCGGACCACGACACGGCGATGGCCGCGTTTCTCCTCGACCCCGAGCAGAAGCCCTGACGAGACACGGGACCAGGGGGCAGGGGGGAGGGGGATCAGGCCGGGCGTACGGCCATCTTGTCGAGCGCGTCGAGGAGCCAGGGCAGTTCGGGCCCGCGGCCCACCGGCAGCACCTCTCCCGGCTCTTCGTCGAGCAGCACGAACGCGATGTCGTCGGTCCTGGCGACCATGGACCAGCCAGGACCGTCGGCACGCAGGGTGCGCGCCTCTCCGGAGGCGAACGACGACCGCACGCGGCCCAGGGGCGGCGGAGTGCTCACGTAGGCCCGTGCTTCTGCCAGCACGCGACGTACGCCGGTGAGCGGAGCCTGATCGGCATCAGCGTCGGCGTCAGTGGGGGCGTCCGCATCGGCCTTGGAAGGCTCGCCGCTCTCCTGGCCGGTGGTCTCGCCCTCCTGCGCCGGGTCCTCCTCGGCACTGTCGGTCAAGAAGTCCGCGTCGTCGATCTGCTCGCGCCACGCCGCCCACTGGAGCGCGATCTCGTCGGCGCCGAGCCGACGTTGAGCGGGGCCCCATGTGTCGGACTGTGGAGGTGAGAGCGGCTTCTGGTCCGCTTCCTCGGGCTCGGGGTCGTGGGGAGCGGGCACATTGGGCGCGGCGACGGCGACCGCGAGCGGCCAGCCTGGCAGCGCGGCGACCACCGTACGTTCGTCGAGCGACAGGTCGTACTCCATGCCGCAGTCCCAGGAGGCGATGGCGACGGCCACGAGGGACACGTCGTCGACCACGACGGTCCAGCGGGCGCCCGCACCGTCCTGACCGAGCACCAGACCGTAACCGGCGGCGAGCGGGGCGAGCCCCAGGGCCGCGCACGCCTCCGGATAGTCGTCGCCGAGGACACTCGGGAACTTCGCGGGTGTCAGCAGCACCGCGGTCAGCACGTACAGCGCGTCGTCCTCGGCGGCGACAGCGTCGTCCGTTCCGGCCATGCCAGCCTCCCCATCGCTTCATCCGTCGGCGCACCCTAACCACAGGTCAGCTTGATCGTCGAGGGGTGCGTGATCAGGAAGAGCGCTCGTACGCACCGGGAAACTCGCTCGTACGCCCACGTTCCGGACGCCTACGCTGGGTGTCATGCCCAGAGCCAGTTCGCACTTCGTCTGTCTGCCGTGCCGCGCTTCTTTCAAGAAGTCGGCCGACTACGGCCGCGTGCGTGCCGACATCTGCCCTCGGTGCGGAGGTCAGTTGCTCAACGCGGGCTCCGCGCTCGCCGTGCCCAAGCGCCGTGATACGGCTGCCTGGCGCGCCTTGAGCGCGGTCCTGCTCTCCGGGCTCCGTTTCCGGCAGGGCTGCTGCGGCGGCCCCGGATACCGCCCAGGCACCCCGCGCGAGGTCCGAGAACGCCTCGCGCACGCGGCCGAGACAGGCAACCCCCTCCACGAGGCACTGGCCTGCCCCGATCCCACGCACACGGACGTCAGGCGGCAGGCAGGCCGAGGAGCGTACGCGCCACGTCCGTCGGAGACTCGTCGCGTTCCCGGGCCAGGGCGATGAGCGCTCGGCAGGCGAGTTCGCTCACACCGAAGGACAGAGCCTCCGGCGACACCCAGCCCGTCGCTTCGTCCTGGCGGTCCTGGTCGTCCTCGGCGCACGCCGCCACGTAGACGGCAGCCGCCTCGAAGAGATTGTGCGGGCGCTCCTCCTTCTTGACGCGAACAGCTTCGTCCGAGCGCCACAGCTTGCGGAGCTTGTCGAACATGTGGGCCACCTTCCCCCGGTTGTGGTTGCCGCTGATGATCACTCATCTGTTGTACCCCAACGTAGAGTTGGAGCTCCGGCGACAGAAGGGGGACGGTGCGGTGAAGCGTTATGACCGGCTCAAGGAGATTCGGCGTCTCGACCCGGAGAAGGACGCCCTGACGATCTACCGGCTCACCGCGACGTACGAGTTCCCCTGGGATTACACCCGCGCTCTCGAGCTTGCGCTCTACCGCACCTACGCCGTGCCCAGCATCGGTCGGCTCCTCGCCGAGACCGCGGAACTGACGGACCGTACGCAGAAGCGGTACGACGACACGGCCCTGCTCCTGGACACCGTCGTGGAGCACGGCTTCGGTACGGACGAAGGACGCACCGCGATCCGTCGTATCAATCAGATGCATCGCAGCTACGACATCAGCAATGAAGACATGCGCTACGTGCTGTGCACGTTCGTGGTGATGCCCAAGCGCTGGATCGACGCCTACGGATGGCGCAAGCTGTCACGCCACGAGACGACTGCGGCGGCTGTCTATTACCGCACCCTGGGGCGGCATATGGGGATCCAGGACGTACCGGACTCCTACGAAGCCTTCGAGGAGTGTCTCGATGCCTACGAAGAGGCCCACTTCGCGTGGGACGAGGGCGCGCGCAAGGTCTCCGACGCGACCCTCGACCTCATGGCCTCCTGGTACCCGCGTCCTCTGGCGCCCGTGTTGCGTGCCTCGACCCTCGCGCTGCTCGACGAGCCCCTTCTGCGCGCCTTCCGCTACGAACCGCCCAGCTCCGCCGCCCGCACGCTGGTCAGGCGCGCGGTGCGGTTGCGCGGCCGTGCCGTGCGCCTGATGCCGCCCCGTAACGCACCGCACTACGCCCGGCAGAACTGGGAGATCAAGAGCTACCCGAAGGGGTACCGGGTCGGCGAGCTCGGCACGTTCCCGGTGCCCGGCGTCCGGGGCTGCCCGGTGGCGCACACGGACGAGTCGGCGGCCACCTCAGCGGAGTGAGCTCAACTTCAGCGCAATGAACTCAACTTCAGCGCAGTGAATCCAACGTCGTCCGCAGCCAGGCGAGTTCCGCGCGGCTCGTCGCGCGGGCGATGGTGAGGATGCCACGTCGGAACGGGTCGTCCAGGTCCTCGGCGCCCAGCGGCCGTTCACCGTCGTAGAAGAAGCTGGCAGGCTCCTCGAGGAACGCCAGGCGGCGCTCGAGAACGCCGGCCTGGGCTGCCTTGTCGTCGACGTGGCGAAGGAATGCGAGGACCGTGAACCAGCGGTTCTCATCGGTGATGTCGGCCTGCTGAGGCTCCGTGAGCCTGCGGCGCAGCTCGCTCCGGCCCTCCGCGGTGAGGTTCAGGACATGGCGCGGGGCCGCCACGGAGCCGGGCTGCGTCTGGCGGGCCAGCAGGCCGGCCTTCTCCAGCCGTTTGATGGCGGGGTACAGCGTGCTCTCCGCGACCGGTCGTACGTGCCCGGTCAGGGCGGTGATGCGCTTGCGCAGCTCATAACCGTGCAGGGGTGCGTCGTAGAGGAATCCGAGGATGGCCAGTTCGAGCATGCCGTGCATTCTGCCGCACCAGCGGGGTACCTCCCACTCGTAATACATCGGTGCCGATGTATTCTCCTTCAGGAGCCAGGGCAGGCGAGTGAGGGAGTGGCGATGCGACAGGCACAGTTCGACGCGCAGGGCAGCTGTGTCCGCTGGACGGAGAGCGAAGGATCGAACCCGGCCCGGGTGTACGTGCACGGGCTCGGCGCGGCGTCGACGGTCTATCACGCGCACATCGCGGCCAGGCCCGAACTGAGCGGACGCCGGTCGCTCTTCGTCGACCTGCCGGGCCACGGCATCAGCGACCGCCCGGCGGATTTCGGCTACTCCCTGGAGGAACACGCCGACGCTCTGGCCACGGCGCTGGACGAGGCCCAGGTGACCGGAGCGGAGATCGTCGCGCACAGCATGGGCGGCTCCGTCGCCATCGTGCTCGCGCACCGCCGGAGCGACCTGGTGTCACGACTGGTCCTCACCGAGGCCAACCTCGACCCCAACCCGGCCGTGACGGCGGGCAGCAGCGGCATCGCGGCCTACGAAGAGGAGGACTTCGTGGCCGACGGCCACGCGCGCGTGCTCGACAAGATCGGCCCCCTGTGGGCGGCGACCATGCGGCTCGCCGACCCTCGCGCCTTGCACCGCAGCGCGACAGGACTTGTGAGAGGTACGCAGCCCACGATGCGCGCGATGCTCATGGAGCTGCCCGTGGAGCGGGTCTTCTTGCAGGGAGCGCGGAGCGGGGAACTCATGGGTGCGGACGAGCTGATGGCATCCGGGGTACGAGTGGTGACCGTGCCGAAGGCGGGGCACAACGTCATGTTCGAGAACCCGGAGGTGTTCGCCTCCGCCGTCGCCGGACGCCAGTGATCAGCCCCCTGGGGGCGTGCAGCCAGCCCCGGGGGGCCTAGCCCTCTCGTACGGCCAGAGCGAGGAACCGCGCGTCCTCGTCGACGTACGACGTCAGTTGCCAGCCCGCACCGGCGAGCAACGGGCGAAGGTTCGCCTCGGCCCGCAGATCGTCCGGGGTGATCTGTCGGCCCTGTCGCGCGGCCAGCGCCGCCCGGCCGATGGGGTGGAAAAGGGCGAGGGACCCTCCGGGGCGTACGACACGCCTCAACTCCCGCAGGTTCTCCGCCGGATCGGGCAGATGGGAGATCAGCCCCGCGCCGAACACGGCGTCGAGTACCGCGTCGCGCACCGGGAGCCGGGTCACGTCCGCGAGCAGGAGCTGCCCTTCGCGGTGTCTGCCCGCCCGTGTGGCTGCCTCCAGCATGGCGGGAGTCAGATCGACCCCGAGTACGACTCCGGAGGGCCCTACGGCCTCCCTGAGCGCGGGCAGCGCACGTCCGGTGCCACACCCGGCGTCGAGGACGCGGTCGCCGGGGCGCAGGCCGAGTTCGGACGCGGCCGCCCGATAGGCGGGCCCGTCATCGGGGAACCGGGTGTCCCAGTCGGCCGCTCGGGCGGAGAAGAAGTCACGGACACGCGTGTGGTCATCGCTCATGTGGCCATGATTGCTCAACGACTCGCATGCGCGCTGGGGGCACACGTTCGAGCGTGACGCGATCGTTCAGGACCCTCTCTCTGTCATATTCCAACACCTTTCGAACTGCGCCCCCGTTGTGCGCCCCTGTCCGGACTAGCGTCCCGGAGCCATGGGACACCTGGACCACGCCACCTTCGGATGGCTGACCCCCGTGCTGTCGTACGCGATGGCCTGTATCGGCGCCGCTCTCGGGCTGCGCTGCACCGTCCGTGCGCTCGGCGCCACGGGCGCGTCACGCCGCAACTGGCTCATCACCGCGGCCTCCGCCATCGGCACGGGCATCTGGACGATGCACTTCGTGGCCATGCTCGGCTTCGGAGTCACCGGCACCGAGATCCACTACAACGTGCCCCTGACGATCCTGAGCCTCATCGTCGCCATGGCCGTCGTCGGAGTCGGTGTCTTCGCCGTCGGCTACGGCCGTGATCGTGGGCGTGCGCTCGCGCTCGGCGGGCTCACCACCGGGCTCGGCGTCGCGAGCATGCACTACCTGGGCATGGCCGCGCTGCGGCTGCACGGCGACGTGCGCTACGACCCCGTGCTGGTCGGCCTCTCCGTGGTCATCGCCGTCGTCGCCGCGACCGCGGCCCTGTGGGCGGCGCTCAACATCAAGTCGCCGCTCGCGGTCGCCGTCGCGTCACTTGTCATGGGCGGGGCGGTGAGCAGCATGCACTACACCGGAATGCTGGCCGTGAGCGTGCGGGTCACCGAGTCGGGTGCGGCACTGCCCGGCGCGACGACCATGCAGTTCATCTTCCCCCTCGCGGTCGGCCTCGGGTCCTATCTCTTCCTGACCTCGGCGTTCGTCGCGCTCTCCCCGACCTCGGGGGAGCGTGAGGCCTCCGTGGCGGCCCAGCGACCGGTGGAGCGTGCCGCCCCGTAGCGGCGCACCCGGACCGGTTCACGGTCGGGCGGACACACGCCCCGAAATCTTTCCGAGCGAGGAGGCCATGCGTACACCCCGTAGGACCCCCGACCCGGCCGACGGCATAGCGCCGCCGAAGCCCGGGGCCCCGGCACGCGGTCGACGCGCACACGCGGGACCGCCCGCCGACGAACGGCCCGACGCGGAAGCCCCCGTGGAGCCCGGACCGCTGACGCACCCCGCGTCGCGCGAGCGCTCGTGGTGGCCGCGCCCTCGTACCGTACGAGCCAAGATCGTGTGCCTCCTGATGGTGCCGGTCGTCTCCCTGCTCGGGCTGTGGGGGTACGCCACGGTCAGCACGGCCCAAGACGTCGCGCACCTCAGGCAGTTGCAGCGCGCCGACACAGAGGTGCGCGGCCCCGTCGACACGGCCATCGCCGCACTGCAGGCCGAGCGTGTGGCAGCCGTGCGCTACGCGACCGAGCCCGCCCCCGACCGTGGCAGCGAACTCAAGAGGCAGGCGGAACGCACCGACCGCGCGGTGGCGAAGCTGCGGCGGGGCGAGGGCCGGACGGTCGCCGACGGCGCCGATCTGCCCACCGGCGTGGCGTCCAGGCTTACGTCGTTCGTCTCCGCGGCCGAGGGCCTGAGCACGTTGCGGACCGACGTGCTCGGCCGGCGCACGGGCTGGGACGCGACCTACGGCCAGTACACGAAGACCATCTCGGCCGCCTTCGGGGTCGGCGGCGCACTCACCGGCGTCCAGGACGCCCAGCTCGGCTCCGACGCGCGCGTGCTGCTCGAATTCTCCAGGGCCGCCGAGATGCTGGCGCGCGAGGACGCAGTCGTGTCCAGCGCCCGGCTCGACGGCTCCCTGGACGGCGAGCGACTGCGGCAGTTCACCGGAGCCGTCGACACCCGTCGGACCCTGACCGACGCGACGGTGGCGGATCTGCGCGGACCCGAACGAGCAGCCTGGCAGGACCTCGTGGAGGGAAGCGCGTACGCCGATGTGCGCGCCGTCGAGGACAAGGTGCTCGTCGCACCACCGGGCCGCGAAGCCGCCGACGCGTCATCGGCCGCCGCGTGGGACAGGTCCCACGCGGCCATACGGGACGAGCTGCGCGCGATCGACGTGGGCGCGAGCCGCAGCGCCGCCGACCGGGCCGACCCGTTCACCCGCGGGTTGCTCACACCGGCGGGCGCCGCCGTGCTGCTCGGGCTCGTGGCCGTCGCCGCCTCACTGGTCATCTCCGTACGCATCGGGCGAGGTCTGGTCGTCGAGCTGGTGAGCCTGCGCAACGGCGCGCTGGAGATCGCCCGCCACAAGCTTCCACACGCCATGCGGAGGCTGCGCGCCGGCGAGGAGATCGACATCCACGCCGAAGCACCACCCGGCCCGCCCACCGAGGACGAGACGGGACAGGTCTATGAGGCGCTCGGCACGGTGCACCGGGCGGCCCTGAGCGCCGCCATCGAGCGCGCCGAACTCGCCAGCGGCATCTCAGGCGTCTTCGTCAACCTCGCCCGAAGGAGCCAGGTTCTCGTCCACCGCCAGCTCAGCCTCCTCGACAGCATGGAGCGCAGGGCGGACGACCCGAACGAACTCAGCGACCTCTTCCGGCTCGACCACCTCACCACCCGGATGAGGCGGCATGCCGAGAGCCTGATCATCCTCTCCGGGGCCGCGCCGGGGCGCGCCTGGCGCCTGCCCGTCTCGCTGACGAACGTCGTCCGTGCGGCCGTCTCCGAAGTCGAGGACTACGCGCGCGTGGAGGTACGACAACTCCCCGCAGCCGCGGTCGTCGGCACCGCCGTGGCCGACCTCACCCACCTCCTGGCCGAACTCGTGGAGAACGCCGCCCAGTTCTCGCCACCCCACACCAAGGTGCGGGTCAACGGCGAACCCGTCGGCAACGGCTACGCCCTGGAGATCGAGGACCGTGGCCTCGGCATGGGCGCGGAGACCCTGGCCGAGGCCAACTGCCGCATCGAGCAGTCCGAAGCACTCGACCTGTTCGACAGCGACCAACTGGGCCTCTTCGTGGTCAGCAGGCTCGCCGCCCGGCACGGGATCAAAGTGCACCTCCGCACGTCCCCCTACGGCGGCACCACCGCGGTCGTCCTCCTGCCCACCGCACTGCTGCAGAGCACCACGCCGGAGAGCCCCGGAGCCCACACCATGGAACGTGACCGCGAACAGAACGGGCACGCGCGCGTACCCGATGCCGCACCGATGAACGGCAACTCCGTGCCTGCTCCGGCCCCCCGCCCCGCACTGGCCGCGTCGACGGAGACCCCCGCGGCGACACCCCCGGGCGTCACCGCTCTCCGCCTGCACAAGCCCCCGGACTCGGAACCCGACAGCGTCCCGGAGCCCTCGGACGACCTCCCGCGCCGCGTGCGCCAGGCCAGCCTGGCCCCCCAACTGCGCGAGCGACCCCGCGACGACGCGGCCGGATCCGTGAGCGTCCGCGAAGACACCGAACGCAGCCCCGAAGAGGCACGGGACCGCATGTCCGCCTACCGCGACGGCTGGGCCCGCGGCGGCGGCCGCCGACCGGGCATCGTCGGCGCGGTCCCCGACATCCCAGGGGCCGCCCCGGCCAGTGACAGCACCGAAGGAGATCACGCATGATCCAGGATCAGAGCATCACCGCCGGCAGGGCCGGCGAACTCGACTGGCTGCTCGATGACTTGGTGCTGCGCGTCGGTGAGGTACGGCACGCCGTGGTGCTCTCCAACGACGGACTCGCCGTCGGCGCCTCGACCGCCCTCACCCGAGAGGACGCCGAACACCTCGCCGCGGTCGCCTCCGGGTTCCACAGCCTCGCCAAAGGTGCGGGCCGGCACTTCGGGGCCGGGGGAGTGCGCCAGACCATGGTCGAGATGGACGACGGCTTCCTGTTCGTGGCAGCGGCGGGTGACGGCTCCTGCCTCGCCGTACTCAGCTCCGTGACCGCGGACATCGGCCTGGTCGCCTACGAGATGGCACGCCTGGTCAAACGGGTGGGCGAGCATCTCTACACGCCACCGCGCTTCGCGGCGCAGCCGCCGGCCGTCGGATGACACAGGGCGGTCGACGCAGATGACCGAGGACAGGAGCGGCGTCCCGCGCGACGCGGGCAGCCAGTGGTACGACAACGAGGCCGGACCACTGGTCCGTCCCTACGCGATGACGGGCGGAAGGACCCGGCCGGGCCCCCAAGGAGTGCGCTTCGATCTGATCGCACTCGTCGCGCTGGACGAGAACGCACCGGGCCCCGGGGACGACACCGCACTCGGTCCGGAACACCGGTCGCTCATCGAACTGTGCCGCACCGAGACCCAGTCGGTCGCCGAGCTCGCGGCCGACGCCGA
Source organism: Streptomyces sp. BA2 (assembly GCF_009769735.1). Lineage (NCBI taxonomy): Bacteria > Bacillati > Actinomycetota > Actinomycetes > Kitasatosporales > Streptomycetaceae > Streptomyces > Streptomyces sp. BA2. Next base: position 788,571 of record NZ_WSRO01000002.1, on the reverse strand, counting down.
TCTGCCCGTGGGCGTGGTCAGGGTGCTGCTCGGAGACCTGCTGGAAATGGGCTGCGTGAAGGTGAACCGACCCGTGCCACCCGCACAGCTACCCGACGAGAAGATCCTGCGAGAGGTGATCGATGGGCTCCGAGCGCTCTGACGCCGACGGCGGCGACACGACCGCCATGGCGTTGAAGATTCTGGTCGCGGGCGGCTTCGGGGTGGGCAAGACCACCCTGGTCGGTGCCGTCAGCGAGATCCGCCCGCTGCGCACCGAGGAACTCCTCAGCGAGGCGGGCCAGTCGGTGGACGACACCGGCGGAGTCGACCGCAAGACCACGACGACCGTCGCCATGGACTTCGGCCGCATCACCATCAGGTCGGGCCTGTCGCTGTACCTCTTCGGTACGCCTGGACAGGACCGTTTCTGGTTCCTGTGGGACGAGTTGTCCCAGGGCGCGCTCGGTGCCGTCGTCCTCGCGGACACCCGACGGCTCGAGGACTGCTTCCCCGCCGTCGACTACTTCGAGCACCGGCACATCCCGTTCGTGGTGGCCGTCAACTGCTTCGCGACCGCTCGTACGTACGGTGCACATGAAGTGTCACGGGCCCTGGACCTCGACCGCGGCACCCCCGTGGTGCTGTGCGACGCACGGGACCGCGATTCGGGAAAGGAGGTGCTGATACGTCTGGTCGAGTACGCCGGGCGGATGCATACCGCCCGGCTGCTCGACACGGTGGGCTGAGGACAGCCGTTGGGCTGAGCGCAGCCGTTGGGCAGAGGTGTGGTCAGTCGGCGACGCCGCCGTGAGCGATCACCTTGTCGATCTTGACGCGCACGAGCAGCTCACCGGGCACGCCATTGCGCTCGCCGAACTCCTCGGCGCGCCCCTCACCCATGTAGCGGGCGCCGAGCCGGGCAGCCCAGTGCCGCACCTGGTCGAGATCGTCGATCAGTCGTGCCTGCCCTTGAATCACCACGAACGCGAACGGAGGCCTGTCGTCGTCCACACAAAGGGCGACGCGCCCGTCCCGCGCCAGGTTCCGTCCCTTGACGGTCTCTGCCCCGGTGTTGAACACCAGCTCGTCCCCGTCCAACAGGAACCAGATCGGTGCGATATGTGGGCTGCCGTCCGCCCGGACGGTCGACAGCTTGCCGGTACGGGTGCCCTGCGAGACGAAAGCCCGCCACTGGTCCTCGGTCATCTTCTGTGCCATGTCCTCATCATGCTTGCCGGAGGGCCGATGGTGGGGAAGGCTGGCAGGTCAGTTCCTTCAGCCAGGGGGAACAGAAAAGCGGGGAGACGGGAACATGGTGCAGAACACGGGCCTCGGTTGGCTGCTCGACGACCTGACCAAGCGCATGGAGCCCGTACGGCACGCGTTGGTGCTGTCCAACGACGGCCTGGTGACCGGCGCGAGCTCCGAGCTGAAGCGCGAGGACGCGGAACACCTGGCCGCGGTTTCGTCGGGCCTGCACAGCTTGGCCAAGGGCTCGGGGCGGCACTTCCGTGCGGGCAGCGTCCGCCAGACGATGATCGAGTTCGACGACGCGGTGCTGTTCGTCACGGCGGCAGGCGACGGCAGTTGCCTGTGCGTTCTCAGCTCCGCGGAGGCGGACATCGGTCAGGTCGCGTACGAGATGACACTCCTCGTCAATCGTGTCGGCGAGCATCTCGGCGTGGGTGCCCGGCAGCCGGAACGGATACCGGTCGTAGACCTCTGACCAGCTGAAACGTCGGCGTGTCGAGAGTTATCCACAGGCTCGACGCGGATCGCGTTGATCGCGCTACGGTTTTCCCGAGAGCAAAGACGCCTCACGGGGGAGAACCACCATGACAGGTCACACGATCACGCAGGAAACCGCTGACACGGCAGCGCGGACACCGGTCACGCAGAGCCGAGCAGCACGAGAACTGGGGCTGAAACGCGGCGAGTTCGAGCTCGCCGTGATGCTGGGACGCATCCACACCGTCAGCGACACAGGCGGGGGACGGCGCCGCGTCGCACGCGAGGAGATCGAGCGCGTCCGTGCCGGGGACGGCTTTCCCGAGGCATGGCTGGAGAGCATCAGAGCCGTGGGGACCACGGAGGGCGCGGCTCTCATGGACATCTCCACGGCCCGGTTCACCCGGCTCACACGCGCGGGCTTCGTCACGCCGGTGAAGTTCTACCTCAATCGCTACCGAGCGGTGGTCTGGCTGTATCTGGCCGAAGAGCTGAAGCATTTCGCCGAGAAGCTCAGGCCGCCTGTTCTCCCTGCTCAACGCTAGGACGCGGGCCCTCGGGCTCAACTTGAGGGGCGGCAGAAGGACCCTCGGGAAACGTGCCGTCAACGTCGGATTCAGTGACCTGGGGAGCGCCTGGGGAGAACGCCGGGGAATCCGATCCGCTCGCGAACCAGGCGTCCATTGCCTGCCGTCCGCGGCCGTCAGCTTCGGGCAGGAAGTGCCCGTACACCTTCAGCGTGATCGCGGCATCTGCGTGACCGAGCCACTTCGAGACTGCCACGGGATTCTCCCGCGCGTCCAGCTGCACGCTGGCGAACGTATGCCGCAGGCAGTGGAAGCCGTGCTCGTGCGCGGCATCGTAGACGAGCCGGTTCCCGCGCCCGGTCTTGCGCTCCCTCTTCTCCGGAGCCGGAATGACCCCCACCGCGGCGAGGGCCCGTTTCCAGTAGTGCTCGTTCCACATGTTCGCGCGCACCGCGGAGTTGTTGCGGTTGGTCACCAGCAACCGGTGCGTCTGCGGCGCACGCTCCCTGGCCTCCACCTTGGTCAGGGGCGGCCGTGGATCCTTCCAAGCCAGCGTCACAGCCTGCGCCGGGTAGGCGGCAACGTGCTCCTTGATGCGGGCCACGAGATGGCCAGGGACGGGCACGGTGCGGGTCTTGTTCCCCTTGGGCAGCGAGTACACCAGCTTCCCGCCCACGCTACGGACCTGTCGATTTACGTGGATGACACCGCCCTCAAGGTCTACGTCGTCGATGGAAAGGCCAAGCGACTCACCGTGACGGAGGCCGGCGCCTGCGCCGATGTCCACAAGGATCCGGTACTGCGCGGGCAGAGCCGCCTGTACGGCGCTGACGCGTTCGCGGGTCCACGCACGTGCCTTGTTCTGCGGCTTGGCCGGCGCCTTGATGCTCTTGGCCCGGCAGGGGTTCTTGGGGATGCGTTCGTCGTCGACGGCGCAATCAAGGATGTTGTTGAGGTACTGCCATACGGGTACAGCGGTGCCGGGGGAGATGACGCCTTCGAGGTCCTTGAGCCACATCCGGAGGGTGTCGACCTTGATCTGCCGTAGCGGCAGACTGCCGAGGAAGGGGAGGATCTGGTTGCGGACCCTGCGACTAACGGTTTCCAGGGTCGCGGGGTCCCCGGTGCGGCTTAGCCACCAGTGCTCCTCGACGTACTTGCGCAGCAGGATGTTGCCGTCGCGCGGATCGATGAACTCGCCCTTGGCGCTGTCACTCTGAGCGTCGGCGAGCCAGGATTTCGCGGCTGCGAGCTGCTTGTCAGGGAAGGACCGGGCGCGCACCCCGGGGATTCCGGTGACCTTGTAGCGCTTGCCCTGACCGTAACGGTCAGTCGGCTCTCGCGTCGCCTTGCCCGTCTCGGGATCGGGCGGCCCCTTCTTGTACCAGCGGTCTTCGATGTACCCCGGCATGCGACCCCCTCGAACGAGCCGTCAGGCGGCGACAGTCTCAGGGGAATCCATCGTGACGATCTCCCCCCGCCACAGCTGGAACCAGCATCCCCCCGCCAAGAACTCTTCGATGGCGGGATTGAGGACCTGCACGAACCGCTCGACAGTTGCGGTAGGGGAGATGTGCAGGGCGACCAGCCCCCGCAGCTCACGTATCTCCAGCAGGGGCGCTGGCCGGAGGCGCGACACCTCGAAGGTGCAGCTGAGCGGGCTGCCGGGCGTGGAGGCCGAGATGACCTCGCCTTCCCAGATCTGATACCACTCCGCCTGGGAAAGGAAGTCGCTGAGCGTGCGGTTGAGGGAGGGGATGAACTCGCTGGGCTGTGCCTGCCGGGCGACGGAGATCTCTACGAGCCCACGGTCTTCCCGCCAGTCGGACACCTTGCCGTTCGCAAGGTCAGTTGCGGCTCTGTACACGACGCGCAGCATGGGAACCTCCCGACGATCGGTACACGTGTGGCCTGGAGGTCGCATGTGTACGGGTGTGGAAGGTTACGACCCGCAAGCAGTCGTAGACAATCGGTTGTGGAAAATAGCGACTTGCGGTCTTTGCCGATCAACTCGCAGATTCGCGCCGACTGCTGTGCTATTCCTCTCGGCGTGCCCGCTCGTCGGCCTCGATCATCGCGAGCCAGCGCTTCTGTTCCTGCTCCGGCATGCCGCCTAGGTGGCCGAGGATGATGCGCACCGTGCCGCCGTAGCCGACGAGTTCGGTGGCGCGGTAGTCCAGCCACTGCTCGGCGGCGGCTGCCTTGATGCGGTCCTCGGACTTTCCGAGCGCTGCGGCGATGGCGCCGATCTGGATCGGGCTGGGTGCCGCGGCCGGGGGGTTCTTGACGAGTTTCTGGAAGTACTGCCAGGAGATTTTGGTTTTGGTCGTGGGGTCGATCGCGGCTTTGCCGAGTTCCCTCAGGCTCTTGCCTCTGTCGAGGGCTTCTTGGATGAGTTGGGAGAGTGCGCCTGCGGGGGAGGGGTCGGCCGCGCCGGGGTCCGGGGCGTTGGCCGGGGCCGTCATGTCCTCGTGGTCCTCTCGGTTCACTCTTGCACCTGCTGTTTCTGTCTGTGGGGGCGGACGTCGGGAAAATAGCAGGTCAGCCCGTACAACCATCCCCGTTTGTAGACGGATCGTCTACAGATCGATGCTATCCAGCCGGAAAGTTTGCCGATACTCGACATTGGGGTGACCCAATCTGTAGACACAGTGACTACGGGGGTGCTCTACTGGAACCAGTCAAAGCCACTCCGTACCACTGGAGATCCACTTGAGTCAGGCCCGCTATCCACTGAAAAGCCCCGCGATCTTCAAGTGGGCCATGGAGAACCCCGCCAGCGGAATCCCCTACTCGGTACGGAAGCTGGCTGCCGCCAGCGGGTGCGACGCAGGAACCATCCAGAAGCTGCGCGACGGAAAGCAGCAGACCGTGAGCGTCCGAGACGCCCACGCCCTCGCGGAGGCCACGGGCTACCCCCTCCTCGGTCTCTTCATGCCCCCAGTGACGCTAAATCGCGTCACATCGACTACGGATCAAGGACAGGAGTAGCCGTGCCGCGTACCCCCCAGTACGACCGACCGGCCCCGCCCGGATACGTCTACGCCGACGAGGCCTCACGCCTCACCGGGCGCGCCATCGAAACCCTCTATAAGGACCGGCAGAAGAAGCCCGAGGACAACACGGGTCCTGAGTCGGAAACGCTCAACCGGAAGGCCGTCTGGAGCCTCACCGCCATCGACGAATGGCTGGCAGAGCAGATGAGCCCGCGACCCAGCGCCGAGCGCGAAGCGGAGAACCGGCCGCCGGAGCCCCGCAGGCCGCGCAAGAAGGTCGCCGCCCGGACTTCGAAGCGTTCCGCCGCCGCGTTCGACCCCGCCGCCTAGAGCGGCTTGCGGCCCCAACCGCCGGGGGCCTAAGCCCGGCAGCCAGGGCCTCTGAGGAACTCCCTCACCTGCATCCACGTGCAAGAGAAAGAGACACCCCGTGTCCGACATGGTCCCATCTCCGAGCACCCCGTTGGTGTTCACCTTCCCGGAGACCGCGCAGCACGTGCGGTCCGTGATGATCGACGGCCAGCCCTGGTTCGTCGGCAAGGACGCCTGCGACGCCGTGGGCATTAGCAAGTACCGCGACGCACTCGTCCAGCTCGACGAGGACGAGAGGGTGTCCGCGGCCGTGGACACCCCTGGTGGCGCCCAGCAGATGGTGCTCGTATCCGAGCCTGGCGTTTACGCCCTGCTGCTGATCTCTCGATCGCCGCGGGCCAAGAGCTTCCGTCGTTGGATCGCCCACGAGGTCGTTCCTTCTCTCCGACAGACCGGTTCGTACTCGGTGCAGCCGCGCGAGATGACGAAGCTGGAAGCCCTCCAGGCGGCGATCGAGTCCGAAGAGGGGCGCCTCGCAGCCGAGGCTCGCGTCGCCGAGCTGGAGCCTGCGGCCAACTCGTGGCAGACGCTCGCCTCAGGCGACGGAGACTTCTCGGTCGCGGACGCGGCGAAGATCCTGTCCCGTGACCCGGCGATCGAGACGGGCCGCAACCGGCTGTTCGGGCTCCTCCACGAACTCGACTGGGCCTACGTCCAGAACGCCGACCACCGGTACCGGGCGAAGCAGTACGCGGTCGAGCGCCGCTGGCTGTCGGAGCTGCCCCAGTCGTACACGCACCCGCGCACCAAAGAGCTGACGCTCGGTGCCCCGCAGTTGCGCGTCACGGTCAAGGGCGTCCATGAGCTGCACAAGCGGCTCGGCGGTACAGCCTCCGTGCAGATCCCGGCGGCTTCGTCTCAGGGAGGCACGTCATGAGCGCCCTGACCCCGGACTTGATCGCTGACGTCGAGGAGTCGTTCCTGGGCTTCTGGGACGACGCACTCATGGACATCGTGCGCCAGCCGTACACGGAATGTGCACTGCGCGTCTACGCCTGGCGCGATGGCGGCTCCCACATCCCCGCCGACGGTGAGGACGGTGCCGCATGAGCGCCCGCCTGTCGCCGCAGCGCGAAGCCGAGACGGTTGCGGGTGCCGATGCCCTGATGGCGAAGTGCCGTCGTCGTGGGCAGGCTTCCCTCGCCGATGTCGAGTGGTTGAAGAACGACGTGCACGACCTGGCCGCCGAGCTGGCTGCGGTCCGCGCCGAACGCGACGAGGTCCGCACCGAGCTGGGGAAGTACGCCGACCACGAGCCGACGGCCGCCGAAGAGCTGGCCTACCTCACCCGCTGCCTCAACGACGTGCACGCGGTATGCGACGGGGCCGAGGAACAGTCTCTCCGCTGGGAGAACCCGCTGCCCGTCCCAGAGTGGGTGCCCGTCGTCCGTGAGGCCGCCGACGGTGTACGCCCCGACAACCCGGGCGACCGCCGCCGCCACATCTACATCGACGGCAAGGGCAACGCCTGGCTGTCCCTCAGCCACGAGAACGGCATCCGCTACATCGGCCGTCTCGCCGGCTCCTTCAACGGCGACGACACCGTCGACTCGGTCCGCGAGGCCACGGGATCGATCCGCGAGATCGGCAGGTGCTGGTGATGACGACGACTCCGCACCGCGACATCGCCGCCCTGGACGTGCCCGCCGACACGGTGGCCGCTGAGGCTGCGTGCATCACCCTCCGGCAGGCGGCCACAGCCACGCACAGCGAGTCCGACCGGCTCGCCTACGCGCTCGACCAGCGCCTCGTCGCCCACATGGACGAGGAGCCCACCGACGCGACCTATCCCGGATGGGCCGAGCACATCGCTGCCCTCGCCGCCAGCAACAAGCGCCACCAGGAGGCGTCATGAACAACCTGCACCTGGACGCCGGCCTCGCCGGGGTCATCGACGTCGTGCGTGAGGCGCACGCCCCGATCGCGAAGGCTCTCGCCGAGCAGGAGCCCGTTAGTGCCGTCGACTTCGCAGCCCTTCACGGCGCCGTCACCGGCCTGCTCGGCGCGATCGACGCCCGCACCCCGGCGCAGGCCAAGGCGGTGGCGGCATGACGACCGTGATCAGCACCCTGACAGATGCCGACGGCGTCGAAGAGTCCCTCGTTGCCCTCGACGCCGACTACACGGCTGTGTACGGGCCTGAACTGCGCACCTGGTCGCGCGGCGTGCGAGGCGAGTACTTCTCCACTTGCATTACGCGGCGCTCCCGACAGAGCGAGGCAGTCCCGCTGCGACCCCGCCGATCCTCGGCGGGCCGCAGGCGCAGGCACTGCAAGCAGTTGCCGTACCGCATCGACCAGATCGCGCCCGGCGCGGTCACCGTGCTGGCGACGCCCGTATGGACGGACACGTCGGGGGAGATGACGCAGACCTTCGTGGTCCGCGCCAGCAACGCGGACGGCGACATGGTCCGCCTGCCGCAAGGCGGATGCCGACGGCTCGCCGCACTGCTCCAGGGAGCATTCCCCGCAGCCGACTGGGAGCGCACGCAGACCTGGCACGCCGACACAGGTCGCCTCACCACCTGGGGCCGCCACGCGTCCCGAGCTTTCCGTGACAGCGCGGACGCCGGGTTCGTCGAGTCGCTCGCCGCCTACGACGCCCGCCTCGCCGCGAAGGAGGCGTGATGGGACTCGAACTCGGAACCGACGACCCCCGCCGCCGCAAGGCCAGCCCGGGACAGCAGCGCCGCGCCGCCGTCCGTGTCGCCGATGCGATCGCCGCCGAACACCCCCACGCGCTCGACGACATCATGCCGCGGCTCGCCGGACGTGAGCTCGGCCAAGACCCCGCCATCGCCGCCGACCTCAGCGGCCTCCTCGCCGCGCTCGGCATCGAGGCCAGGACCAACCGGGAGGCGCCGTGAAGGCCGCCCCGCGCACCACCCTCGCCGAACGCGTCGCCGGTCGTGGCCGCCTGGCCACCAAGGTCCGGGACATCGAGGAGCGGATCAAGCAGCGCCGCGACGACTCCTACGACGACCAGCCGACCCCCGAGCGGAGGAAGCCGTGATCAGCACAACCGCACCTACCAAGGTCGAGATCGCCGACGTCCTCGACAAGGCCATCGAGGTCATCGACCGCGTCGGCTGGCACCGCGGCTACCTCTACGACGAAGAGCAGTGCGAGGAAGGCACAGCGTTCGGCGAGTGCCGGGTCGACATGCTCGGCGCGATCAACACGGCCGTCACCGGAAGCCCGCTGCTCGGCGTCAGCAAGCGCCGCCTCGAAGACCGCATCGCGTTGGCCGACGCGACAGCGCTCGCTGTCGCCCGCTACCTCAAGATCCCGGCGATCCCGCGACAGATCGCCTGGTGGAACGACGAGTTGGAGCGCACCGCAGACGACGTCCGCAACGCCTTCCGCGACACCGCGGCCGAACTCCGGGCGGAGGCGGCGGCATGACCCTCACCGACCTCATCCCCGGCCTGCGGGACAAGCCGAAGGGCGAGCCCAAGCACCGCGTCGACGACTACCTGAAGGCGCTGAAGGCTGAGCACGCGCAGCAGCTCGCCGGACTCCGTCATCAGATGGACGGACTCCGTGAGGAGAACGTGGCGCTGCTCAACGCGAAGGCCGCAGCAGATGACGGCTCCATCATCCTGGAGCAGCTCATCACCGACCTCGAAGCGGACGTGAAGCGGCTCAACGAGCAGGCGGGCATCGACCGGAAGCACCTCGCGCAGCAGGCGGGCATGGTCCGCACCCTTCGCGAAGACCTCGACGAGGCGACAGGGCGCAGGGCCGACAAGAAGAACGTCGAGACGGCCGCCACCAAGACACAGGAAACCGACGTCAGCGCAGTCCGCAGGGCCGCCCGCCCGGTCGCCCTGCAGGACGCCGCCGCAGCCGGACTCCTCAGCCCCGTCGTCCAGGTGTCGACATCCGGCGCCTCCGCCGACCCCGGACACGTGCGGGCCGCCAGCTGGGGCGTCGACGCCACGGTGCCGCTCAAGACCGTGAAGGGGGTGGCGTGATGGACCCGTACTACAGCGACGGCCACGTCACGCTGTACCTCGGCGACAGCCTCGACATCCTGCCCACACTCCCCGACGCCTCGGTGGACTCGATCGTCACCGACCCGCCATACGAATTGTCGTTCATGGGCCGCGCCTGGGACGCCTCAGGTGTCGCCTACAACGTGAAGCTGTGGGACGAGTGCCTGCGCGTCCTGAAGCCCGGCGGGCACCTCCTCGCCTTCGGCGGCACCCGCACCTACCACCGCATGACCGTCGCCATCGAGGACGCGGGCTTCGAGATCCGCGACAGCCTCCACTGGATCTACGGCAGCGGCATGCCGAAATCGCTGGACGTGTCCAAGGCCATCGACAAGGCGGCCGGGGCGACGCGCGAGGTCGTAGGACCGCGGATGCGTTCGGACGGCAGGACGGCGCTAGCAGCCCGGGGCGGCGACGAATCACGCGGTGACGGCTGGGATCGCCCGTGGCGTAGTGACCCTGAAGCGGTTGCCGCTAACGGCATGATCACCGCGCCTGCCACGGAGGATGCCGCCCGCTGGCCGACGAACGTGCTCCTCACTCACCCTCCGCTCCTCAACGACCACGACGAACCCGTCGGGGACGCCTGCGCCGACGGCTGCGTGCCCGGCTGCCCCGTCGCCGACATGGACCGGCAGAGCGGCCTCAGCACAAGCCCGAGCAGCCCCGTGAAAGGGCAAAGGCGCAGTGGCGGAGTCATGGGCGTCAGCGACGGAAACCATGTCAGCAACAGCGGCCACGGCGACACCGGCGGCGCCTCCCGCTTCTTCCCCGTCTTCCGCTACGAGGCCAAAGCCCCCGCATCGGAGCGCCCGCGTCTCGCGGACGGCACCGCGCACACGACCGTGAAGCCCCTCGCCCTGATGCGCTGGTTCGTCCGCCTGATCACCCCGCCCGGCGGAACGGTCCTCGATCCGTTCGCAGGCTCCGGAACCACCCTCGAAGCCTGCGTCATCGAAGGCCTCCACGCGATCGGCATGGAACTCGGCCCCGACCACGCCGCCCTGTGCAAGACCCGGCTGTCCAAGCCCCTCGCCACCGTGCTCTTCGGCGACCTCGACACCGGCTAACCCGCGATCTGCCGGGCCGTCGGCTGCACACCCGCCGACCGCCCGGCACCCACACCACAACCCCATAGACGCCGCGTCGAACCGCCACCCCCCCTGGTGGATCCGCGGCAGCCGAGGCCCCGCCCTCCCTCCCCCTGGCGGGCGGGGCCCGGCAACTCACACCCGAAAGCGAGCCTCATGAGCACCAGCAACCCCGCGAAGGCCCCCAGGCCTCTCGCCTTCATCGACACCGAAACAACGGGCCTGGACGCCGACCACCACGACGCGTGGGAGATCGCCGTCATCCACCGCCGGCCCGGCCACCCCGACGCCGAGTACTTGTGGCAGATCCGCGTCAGCCTCGCCGAAGCCGACCCTGAGGCGCTCGATCTCAACGGCTACCACAAGCGGTTCGCCGTACCCGAGGGCGAGATGGCCGTCCGGCTGGCCACGGGCAGCACGCCCGACGCCCGCCCCGTCTCCGGCCGGGATCTGATGCTCGACCTGATGGGGATCCTCGACGGCTCTGTCCTCGTCGGATCCAACCCGGCGTTCGACGAGCGGTTCCTCACCAAGCTGTTCCGACAAGCCGGCACCACCCCGGCCTGGCACTACCGCACCCGCGACGTCGCGACGATGGCCGTCGGCCACCTGTACGGGCAGGCCTACACCCTCACCAAGCAGAACTGCGACGCCGAGTTCTACGCCCGCGCCGACCAGCTCCTCGACGACGGCTGGCGCTCCTACGAACTGTCCCGCCTCATGGGCATCGAGCCGCCGACCAAGGGCGTCGCCCATACGGCGCTCGGCGATGCCCGCTGGGCCCGCGACGTGTACGACGCAATCACCAAGGCCGACGCGTTCTACACCGCGTCCGACGAACAGCTTGCCGAGATGGCAGGCGAGGCGCTCTCCCGCACCAACGGAGACGCATCATGACCGCCCCGCGTCACGCCCACGAGACCGACAACGGCCGCTACTACACCGACCCGACGGGCGGCCCTGACCTCGTCTCCGTCACCAACGTCCTCGACACCTCCGTCAACAAGACGCGCGCCCTCGCACCGTGGGCAGTCAAGGTCACCCTGGAGTGGATTCTCGACCACCGCATGGAGGTCGCCCGCCGCGCCATCACCGACCGGGACGCGCTCACCAAGCAGCTCAAGCAGATCCACAAGGACGCCCGCGACACCGCCTCCGACCTCGGCACCCTCATCCACAAGGCCGCCGAGAAGCGGCTCCTGGGAGCGCCGTTCGCCGTCGAGCGCGAAGTCGCCCCCTACCTGGTGCAGCTGGAATGCTTCCTCGGCTTCTGGGGTGTCGACATCGACAAGCACGTCGTCGCCGCCGAGATCACCTGCCTGCATCGCAGGCTCGGCTACGCCGGGACCGCCGACCTCATGGTCTGGCTGCCCACCGGCGAAGACCGCGCCCTCGAACTCTGGTTGATCGACTTCAAGACGTCGGCGACCCGCTCCGCCAAGGCCGTCTACCCGGAGAACACCCAGCAGCTGGCGGCCCTGCGCTACTGCGAGACGGTCCTGCTCCCTGACGACTCCGAGCAGCCCATGCCGGAGATCCAGAAGGCCGGGGTCCTCAACCTGCGGGCCAAGTCCCACGCCCTCGTCGAGATGCCCGCCGGCCGCGACGCCCACAAAGCGTTCCGCGGGGCGCTCGTCAACGCGCTGTGGCACCACGCCGCCCCCTCCTCCTATCCGGCCCTCCTCGCCCCCGACCAGCCCGTCCCGGCCCGGTGGCGCAACTTCCGAAAGGTGGCCTGACATGGGCTCCCGGCTCCTCAACATCCAGCGGCGCGCTGCCGAACACGGCCGCCTCCGCACTGGCTACACCCAGGGCAACAAGCCGATGCGCTCCGCGACGTGGGTCGTCACGTCGCACTCCGAAGAGCACGTCCGTACCGCGGCCAAGCTGTGGGGCGGCGAGCCCGAATCGTGGAAGCCGCTGAACTCGACGATCGAGCAGTGGCGGGTCATCACCAAGGCGGCCTCCATCGAAGCCCTGATCACGCCCGGTGATCCGCTCAACCAGTACAACGAGATGTGGTCCAAGGGCGGCTGCCAGCGGCGCTGCGACGGCGAGACCGAACTCCTCTCCCGCCAGCCCTGCCTGTGCCTCGCCCGGTTCGGTGAGGAGTGGCACCAGCAGAAGAAGGGCACCGTCTGCTCCGCCACCTCACGCCTCAACGTGATGCTGCCCGACCTGTCAGGGATGGGTTTGTGGCGGGCCGAGACCCACAGCTTCTACGCCGCATCCGAGTGGGGCGGCATGGTCGACATGGTCCTCGCCGGAACCAACGGCGACGGGTTTGTGCCCGTGACGCTGCGGATCGAACCGCGGCAGGTCGTCCGCAACGGCGAGACGAAGAAGTTTCCCGTCGTCGTGGTCGAACTGCGCGGCGTGACCCCGCGGCAGGCGCTGTCCGGCCCGCTGTCGACCGCGCTCGCCCTCGACCCGTCTGGCACGCAGCCTGTCGCCGCGATCGAGGCGCCGCGCCCCGACTACCTCGCCGAGGCCGAGGGCGCGCTCACTCCGGATGACGTCGGCGACGTGTACCGGCGGGCTTTCGCTGCTGGCCACCTCAACGACGAGCTGATCGCCGATCTCAAGGAGATCTCCGACCGGCTGAAGGCCGAAGCCGAGCCGGTCGACGCCGAGCTCGAACCCGAAGGCGGCTGGCCCGCCGTCGCGCAAGTGCCGACCCCGTAAACCGCATCGAGGGGCCGCTCGCACCCGTAATGCGAGCGGTCCCTCTGAGCCCAGGAGACCACACGCCATGACGTGGCACACCGGTCGCATGGCCGGCTTTGACATCGAATCCACCGGACCAGACCCCCTGATTGCACGCATCGTCAGCGCCTTCATCGTCCAGGTCGGCGGCGGCCAGCCCACTACCACCGCGAACTGGCTGGCCGACGTCGACGGCGAGGAGATCCCCGCCGGAGCAACGGCCGTTCACGGAATCAGCACGGAGCGAGCCCGCGCCGACGGCGTGAACCTGCGCAGCGCCGTCGAGGAGATCCTCGGCGCGCTCACCCAGATCGTCCTCGGCGGCATACCGGTCGTGGCCATGAACGCCCGCTACGACCTGACCCTCCTCGACAGGGAAGCCGGACGATTCGATCTAGCCCAGCTGCCTGCTGGGCCGGTCATCGACCCGTTCGTCATCGACAAGGAAGTTGACCGGTACCGGCCGGGGAAGCGCACCCTCGCCGCCCTCTGCCAGCACTACGAGGTTCGCCTCGATGCAGCCCACAGCGCAGACGCCGACGCGATCGCCGCCTGTCGGGTCGCCTGGCGGCAGGCCACCCACTACCCGGCACTCGCCCTCATGAGCCTCGATGAGCTTCACGGCGCCCAGACCCGATGGGCCGCCGAACAGGCCGAGAGCCTCCAGGAGCACTTCCGCAAGAAGGACCCGCAGGCCGTCGTCGAAGGCGCCTGGCCCCTCATTCCGCGGCAAAAGGAAGGCACGTCATGACCATCACCCCTGACGAGGCCCGCGAGCAGGCCAACGCCACCCTCGCCGCCCTGTACGCCACCGTCACCGACTGGGACACCGCACTCCTCAACCAGGCCATCGACGCGATCGGCGGCGACGGACGCCCCTTCTCCATGAACGACGTGCGCGCCGTACTCCCCGAGCTCGGCCACGGCGCGGCCGGCCTGCTCTTCCACTCGCTGGTCCGCCGCCGCCACCCCCGCCAGTTGGTCATCGTCGGCGAGGAACCGTCGACCGCCGAGTCCACCCACGGCAAGCCGATCAAGGTCTATGTGCTGTCGGCCGAACGCCTCGCCGCCATCACGGACAGCAGCGAGCGGAGGGCGGCATGAAGACCACCGTCATCCTCCTCGCCGGCGGCCGTGAGCTGACCGAGCCCGGCGTCGTCGCCGGAACCATCGCAGACACCGCCCTCAACATCGCCGAAGGCCCCGTCGTCATCCGACACGGCGCCTGCCCCGGCGAGAAGTCCGCCGACCAGGCCGCCTCCGACTGGATCCGCGACTGCGGCGAATGGCTCGGCGTCACCGAAGACCCGATGCCCGCCGACTGGGACCACTGCGCCGCCAACTGCCCACCCGGCCACCGGCGGACCAAGAAGCCCGGCGATAGCGCCCACCCCGGCCAGCTCAACGACTACTGCCCCGGCGCCGGGCCCCGACGCAACGCAGAGATGGTCGCCAAGCAGCCGAAGCCCGAGTGGATGGTCGCATTCCCGGAGCCCGGCCAGCCCAACTACGGGACGCGCGGCTGCATGAAGCTCGCCGAAGCCGCGGGGATCAAGGTCTACGAGGTGACGCCGTGACCGCCTGGATCTACCCCGCGGCCGTCACTCTCGCCGCCGCCATCGAAACCGTCCGCTGGGCCTGGAAGCGCCACGGGAGGCAGACGTGAAAGCCGACGCCTTCGCCCTGATCGACACCTACACCACCGCCATGACGTGGGCCGTGCGCGGCTGGTACGCCGCCCTGATCGTGCTCGTCGCCTTCGCCGCCTGGGTCGTCATCGAGATCGGCCGACGGGTTTTCGACCGCATCGGCGCCGACTTCACCCGCGCCCGCCAGACCATCGCCGACATCCAGCAGCCCCGGAAGGAGGAGTCGTGACCACCGCCGTCCGCGAAGCCCCCCACCACAACACACTTGTCTGCGTTAAGCACTACAAGTGCCGCCTTCCCGACTGCCTGGCCCGTAGCGCCGAGTACGACCGCACCCGCAACAGGCTCGTCGCCTACTCCCGCTGGCAGCCCTTCACCGACGCCGAGCCCGTCCGCCAGCACATCCGCATGCTCATGAGCTACGGCATCGGATGGCAGCGCGTCAGCCGGCTCTCCGGGGTCTCCCACGGCGGCGTCTCACGCATCCTG
The DNA here is from genome assembly GCF_009769735.1 of Streptomyces sp. BA2. Lineage (NCBI taxonomy): Bacteria > Bacillati > Actinomycetota > Actinomycetes > Kitasatosporales > Streptomycetaceae > Streptomyces > Streptomyces sp. BA2. The sequence continues at coordinate 773,034 of NZ_WSRO01000002.1, read as the reverse complement.
TACGGATCGCCCTACGAAGGGGGCGCCCGCACAAAACGGGTTCGTACCACCACCGCCGACAAGATCCTGGCCGTCAAGCCCTCCTTTGAGCAGCTCGCGCCCATGGCGCGCGTCGACGGCACAGGCACCCGACGGCGACTCCAGGCCCTCATCGCCAACGGATGGCCGCAGAAGCGGCTCGGCACAGAAATGGGCATCAAGCACCACCGCCTCATCTGGGACCACGTCCGCCAAGAGGTCGTGGCCGCCGACACCGCTCGCCGCGTCGCCGCACTGTACGACCGACTGTGGAACGTCGACCCGGTCACCCGAGGCATCAGTCCCCGCTTCGCCGCCGAGGCCAAGGAGCGCGCCACCGCCAACGGCTGGCCCCCGCCGGGGGCATGGGACGACGACTACATCGACAGCCCTGCCGCCACACCCGACCTCGGCGACGACGTAGACCGGTATACCGCGATCGCCGAAGACGCCCGATGGCTCATCAGCGAGCAGAACTACAGCGCCAAGCAGGCCGCCCACCGTCTCGGCATCACCAGCGAACACCTGTACCGCGCATTCCGCGAGCGACCCGAGGCGGTGGCCGCATGAACCACGCCTGGATGGACGACGCCCTATGCGCCCAGGTCGGAGCTGACCTGTTCTTCCCCGAAGCCGGCGCCGGATACCAGCTCGCCAAGAAGATCTGCGACCGCTGCCCCGTGCGTGACGCCTGCGTACAGACCGCCGCGGAGTTCGAGGGCGACGTCCACGTCCACCTTCGCCACGGCGCCTGGGGCGGACTCACACCACAAACCCGCGTCCGCCGTTCCAAGACCCAGAAGGAGGCCGCCTGATGCCCAGTGCGCCCAAGAAGCAGAAGGCCCGTGTCGCCGCGCACCGTCCGGCAACCAGGCGCCGCCGCTTCCGCCATGACGAGTACATCGCCGTGGACCTGTTCTCAGGCTTCGGCGGCCTCACCGAGGGCATCAAGCGGGCCGGATTCACCACGATCATGGCGGCGAACCACAACGAGTACAAAGTCGAAGTCCACGAGGCCAACCACCCCGAGGCCGAACACTGGATCGCCGACCTCGTCGACCCGGAATCGTCCGACTACCACTCGGTCCGCGACCTCCCCGCAGCCGACCTGCTCGTCGCCGGCGTCAGCTGCGTCAACCACTCCCAGGCCAACACGCTCAAGGCCTACGCGCAGGGCCTGACCCTGTTCGGGATGGACGACCCGGACTACGAGGAGCGCGTCACCCGCTCCGAACGGGACCGCGCCACAGCGAACTGCGTCCTGCACTACGCCGCCCAGCACCGGCCGCGCATGGTCCTCGTCGAATGCACCACCGAGCTCCAGTCGTGGGGCCCGCTCCACCCAGGCAGCAAGAAGATCGGCGACGGCAGCACCTACCGGTGGTGGCTCAAGCAGTTCGACCTGCTCAACTACAACCACCAGGTGCTGTTCCTCAACAGCCAGTTCTTCGACGTCCCGCAGTCCCGGAACCGCGGCTACTGGGCGTTCGTCCACAAGTCCCTGCCGATGCCGGACCTCGAGCACCGGCCCGTATCCCGCTGCCACCGCTGCGACAAGGACGTAGAGGCGGTGTGGACGTGGCGCACCGGGATCCCACCCACCGGGAAAGTCGCCTACGGCGAACAGTACGAGTACCGGTGCCCGTCGTGCCGCACACTCGTCGTTCCCCCGATGGCGCCGTCGATCACCGCGCTCGACCTCACTGATCTCGGCACCCGCATCGGCGACCGACCCACCAAAATCTTCAAGGACGGCCACCGCGGGCCCTTCGCCGCATCGACAACCGCCCGCATCGAACGCTGCCGCCGGAAGTTCGCCGACTTCCCCGCGATCCTCATGCCCGCCAAGGGCGTCCACGGCTCGGAACGGCTGCTGCTACAACCGATGGCGACGCAGACCAGCCAGCAAGAGGTCGCGCTGCTGTCGACGGGCCAGGGGCTGTGGGACGAGCCGGCGCTCGCGCTCGCCGTCGACAACTACCAAGGCGCACCGCGCGGCGCCAGCGAACCGCTCCCCACCCAGGTCGGCTCCGAGACTCTCGCCGTCGTCTCTTCCGGAGTCATCCCGTACCGCAAGCACACCGTGCCCGCCGTGCACGCGGAACCGATGTCGACCTTCACCTCGGAACAGATTCCTGGACTGCTCACCGCGGCCGGCTGGTTCAAGCAGAACGGTCCCACGGGCACCGAGACCGCCGCCCACCCCGCGACCGATCCGCTCGGCACGCTCACCTCCCGCGACACGACGGCACTCCTCACCGCCAACTGGGGCCCCGCACTGTCGCAGATCCCGTTCGAAGAGTGCTTCTACCGAATGATGGCCGCCCACGAGATCGGCCGAGGCTGCGGCTTCGACGTCGACTTCCGCGACTACAACGGCACCTTCACCGTCTGGGGCACCGCCCGCGACCAAGTCGACGGATTCGGAAACGCCGTCAGCCCGCAGGTCGGCACGTGGATCGGGGAGCGGCTACGCGCCGCCCTCCACAGCCACTGGGACCGCGGCCCCGACCTCGCCACTGCCGCGTGACAACCCGCCGCCGACGCGCTTCGCCCTGACACCGCGCCGCACTCGCAGACCGCCACCAGCACCAGCAGAAACGAGCCCCGCGTGTGAACACCGAATCGAGGCAGGACGCCGACGGCAACAGCCCCAACCTCCGGGCCACTGCCGAAGAACTCCACAACGCCGGCCTCTGCGTGCTGCCCGTCAAAGGCGACGGAACCAAAGCCCCCGACGTCCGCACCTGGACCCCCTACAAAATCCGGCGCTCCACACCGCAAGAACACGACCAGTGGTTCGCAGACGGACAGCGCACTGGGATCGGCATCGTCACCGGCGCCGTCTCCGGCAACATCGAACTCATCGAGTTCGAAGGCCTCGCCGTCCAAGAGGGCATCCTCGACGAGGTCACCGAACTCGCCCACAACAGCGGGCTCGGCGACCTGTTGGAAGCCGTCACCACCGGCTGGGCCGACCAGTCGCCGTCCGGCGGCGTCCACTACAAAGTCGTCGTCGACGGCAGGCCCGCCGCAGGCAACACCAAGCTCGCCCGCCGCCTGGCCCGCACCGACGAATACACGCCCGAAGAGCGCCAGCGCCTCATCGAACGCCCCAACACCAAAATCGTGCGGGTTCTCATCGAAACCCGCGGCGAAGGCGGCTTCGTCGTCATCGCCCCCTCCCACGGCACCACCCACCCCAGCGGCAAGCCCTACCGGCGGCTCGCCGGCGGGCCCGCGACGATGGCCGTCGTCACCCCCGACGACCTCGACGCCCTGTACGCCCTGTGCCAGGCACACGACGCGATGCCCGCCGAAGAACGCGCCAAGACCGCCCCCCGCCCCAAGCGGGAACTGCCCGCCGGACACGTGCGGCCCGGCGACGACTTCGAGAACAAAGCCGACTGGTCCGAGATCATCGGCGAGGACTTTGAGCCGCTCTTCACCCGCGGCCAGACCACCTACTGGCGGCGCAAAGGCAAGCCCCGCGGGATCTCTGCAACCACCGGGCACGCCGCCGACCGTGACCGCCTGTACGTCTTCTCCACCTCCACCGCATTCGACGCCGAAACCCCTTACGACAAGTTCGCCGCCTACACCCTGCTCACCCAGGGCGCCACCAACGCCGACGCCTTCAGGCGGGCCGCCGCCGACCTGCGCAGCAAGGGCTACGGCTCCGAGCCCCCGCGCCAGCGCCTGACCTCCGTGCCCCGCCAGGCGGCACCGTTCACCGACGGATCCTCAGCACTCGACCCCGACACCGCCCCCGCCGCCGACGAGCAGGACACTGACGGCGCCCCCGACCTCAGGCTCGTCCGCGGCACGCCCGAACTGGACATCACCAACGAAGCCGACGCTATCGACGGCCTCCTCGCCGTCATGGCCAGCGGCCAGCTTCCCGACCTGTACAAGCGCTCCACCGGCCCCTGCTGGGTCTACCAGGACGACCAGGGCAACCCGCTCATCCGCCAGCTGGGAACCGACAACCTGCGCGCCTACCTCGGCGACCACGTCACCACCTTCCAAGTCGTCCGCGACCCGCTCACCGAGGGCACCCGCGAAGTCCGCGAACTGTTCATGCCCAAAACGTGCAGCACCGTCCTCGGCCGCCGCGACTGGCCGCTGATGACACTGCGCGGCATCGTCACCGCCCCCGTCGTCCGCCCCGACGGCACCCTCATCCAGGCCCCCGGCTACGACAAGCCCACCGGCCTGTACATGCACCCGCGCACCCCGCTGCGGCGGCTGGCCCCGCAAGTCTCCGCCGAGTCCGTACAGCGCGCCAAGGACATCGTCCTCGGGCAGATGCTCGCCGACTTCCCCTTCGTCGACGACTGCGACCGCGCCCACTACCTCGGCGCGCTGCTGACCCCCGTGCTGCGCCCCTACTTCCACGGCCCCACACCGATGTTCGTCATCACCGCCACCGCACCCGGCAGCGGCAAATCCCTCCTCAAAGACGTCTTCAAAGCCTGCTACGGCATCTCGGAAACCGCCTGGCCGGAGAACGACGCCGAACTGCGCAAATCCATCACCACGCAGCTCTACACCACCGGGCAGCCCGTCGTCGTCCTCGACAACCTGCCCAACGGGCACATCATCAAGTCCCCCATCCTGAGCAGCCTGCTGACCGCCGAACACTGGGGCGACCGCGTCCTGGGCTCCACCGCATCGGTCACCATGCCCAACGACCGGTTGTGGATCATCACTGGGAACGGGCTGCGCACCGGCGGCGACAACGGACGCCGCGCCATCTGGATCCGACTGGACCCCAACTGCCCCGACCCAGACCAGCGCGACGGCTACACCGTCGGCGACCTGCGCCCCTGGCTGCGCACCAACGCCTCCACCGTCGTCGCCGCCCTGGTCACCATGGTCCGGGCCTGGCTCACAGCAGGCGCCACACCCGTCCGTGTCCGCAAGGGCGACTACTCGGAATGGGCCAGCATGATGGCCGGCCTGCTCTCCTACCTCGACGTACCCGGCTGGCTGTCCAAGGACGGCGGCGACCAGGACGACGAAGAGCAGGAGTGGGCGGCCTTCCTCGCCGCCTGGCACCGCGAGCTCGGCGAGGACCCCGTGCCCACCGGCATGCTCCTGACCCGCGTCGCCGACCAGATGCCCCGGCTGCGCAACGGTGAACTCCCCACCGCCCAGGGGCTGGGCGCCTGGCTCAAGAGCCGCGACGGGCGGTACTTCAAGGCGCCGGAGCTCGGCAGCTTCAAGCCCGTGAAGGTCTGGGACGCCCACAAGTGCCAGAACCTGTGGCGCGTCGAGGCCCACCAGGGGTTCGGAACCCTGGGGGGTGCCGCGTGAGGATCCGCGACGTCGCGTTTTGCAGGGACCTGCAGGGACCTGCAGGGACCTCTCTCCAGGTCCCTGCACGGCCGTTGACCTGCACGTTTGCAGGGACGCAGGGACTTGCAGGGACTTTCGTCTCCCTCCCTTATGCGCATGCGCATAAAACACGTACCGCGCAACATGCATGCGCTGCAGCGTGCATCGCATTTATTTTTCTGCCCCTTCATAGCGAAGAACCTGAGAAAAGTCCCTGCAGGTCCCTGCATCCCTGCAAAACGCCAGGCCACAGCGTTTTCGGGGGGTGGGTCAGGTCCCTGCACTACTCCCTGCAGGTCCCTGCACTCCCTGCAAAACCGCAGGTGGGCCCCGAGAGCCGAGGTGACCGTCATGAGTGATATGCCCGAGATGTTCACCCCGCGCCCCTATCAGGCCGAAGCGATCAAGGCCCTGATATCCGGATGGCAGGGCTCCAGTAACCGGCTCGCCGTGGTCCTCCCCACCGGCGCAGGCAAAACCGTCGTCTTCGCCAACCTCATCAGCGAACTCCTCCCGCAACTCGGAGGCCGTCGCGCCCTGGTCATCGCCCACCGCGAAGAACTCCTCGAACAGGCCGCCGCAAAGATCCGCGCCGTGCGCCCCGACCTGCGCGTCGGCATCGTCAAGGCCGAACGCGACGAACACGCCGACACCGACGTCATCGTCGCCAGCATCCAGACCCTCGCCGTAGAGCGCCGCCGCACAGCCATCCACGACATCGGCGTGATCATCGTCGACGAATGCCACCACGCCGCCGCCCCTAGCTACATGAACGTCCTCGAGCACTTCGGCGCCTGGCGCGGCCTGCCCACCGCCGGGTTCACCGCCACCATGACCCGCGCCGACGGCGGCCTCGCCGACGTATGGCAGGACGTCGTATTCACCCTCGACATCCTCGAAATGATCGAGGACGGCTACCTGTGCGACGTCCGCGGCAAACGCGTCATCGTCGAAGGCCTCGACCTGGACACGGTCAAAACCCGTGCCGGCGACCTGCAGGACGGACAGCTCGGCCAGGCCCTCGCAGAGTCCGACGCAGGCCCGGTCGTCGCCAAGGCCTACCAGGAGCACGCCGCAGGCCGGGCAGGCGTCGTCTTCACCCCCACCGTGGCCACCGCCCAGTCCATGGCCAAGGAGTTCACGGCCGCGGGCATCCCGGCCCTCGCGGTCTGGGGCGACATGGGCCGCGACGATCGGGCCGCCGCACTCGATGCGTACCGGCGTGGCGACGCCCAAGTCTTGTGCAACTGCATGGTCCTCACCGAGGGGTTCGACGCGCCATGGACCTCCTGTGCAGTGATAGCCCGGCCCACCAAGTCCGCGGGCCTGTACTGCCAGATGGCCGGCCGGGCGCTGCGTCTCTTCGACGGTAAGAAGGACGCGCTGATCCTCGACGTGATGGGCGCCTCCACCCGCCACAAACTGGCATCCATCGTCGACTTGACCGGCCGCACCGTCACCGTGTCCGACGAGGAGCAGACGCTGCGTGAGGCCGCAGAAAAGGCGCAGGAGACCGCGAAGCGCCGCCTGGACGTGTCCCGTGTCCAGGTCGAGGAGTTCGACCTGTTCCACTCCTCCACCACCCGGTGGCTCAGGACCGGCTGCGGGGTGTGGTTCATCCCCGTCGGCGACGACACCTACGTCTTTTTGATCCGTAACCCGGTGGAGCGCACGTACTGGATGCGCCGCTTCGACCCGCAGTACGGCGTGGTCGGCCCGAAGCAGGACGTCGCGCTGCCGCTGCCGGACGCGAAGGCGTGGATGGAGCGGCAGGCCAAAGCTCTGGGCAGCCGTTGGCTGGCCTCCCGGTCGGCGCCGTGGCGCAACAGGCCTGCGAGCGCGAAGCAGCTCAGCTTCTGCCGCAGGACCGGCATCGCCGTACCCGCGGGCAGCACGGCCGGCGAGGTCTCCGACCTGCAGGCGACGCACATGTTCTCGACGATCCTCAACCGGCTCGGCCTGTCGGCCGCAGCGTGATGGGAGCTCCGATGCACGAACCTGTCCCCGCCGCCCACGCGGGTCAGCTCCCCGCAAGTGCCGTCCGAGATGACGCTGTTCCGCTGGTCATCGGCCTCGACCTCAGCCTCAAGTGCACGGGAGTAGCGGGCGCGGGATGGACGGACTTCATCCGCCCGAAGAAGCTCACCGGCCATGCGCGGCTGAAGTTCTTGATCGACGAGGTCACCTCGTTCATCCGCCGAGCAGACCTGGTGGTCATCGAGGGGCCGTCGTTCGGCGGCGGCGTGAAGCACCGCCACGAAGACCTCGCCGGGCTGCGCGTCATGGTCCGCCACGCCTGCTGGCGCCGCGACATTCCCTACGCCATAGCCCCGCCGTCCTGCCGCGCCCTGTATGCGGCCGGTAAGGGCAACGCGTGCAAGGGCGAGGTGCGCACTTCGGTGGCGGACCGGTACGGCATCGAACTCGAGGGCGTCGCCCGCTACGACGAAGCCGACGCCTATGCGCTGCTCGCGATGGGCCTGCACCACCTCGGTCATCCCCTCGCGGACGTGCCGGAGAAGAACGCGTCCGGCCTCGAGGGATGCCAGTGGCCCGCATCCCACCTTCCCTCCTTCACGGCTCAGGAGGAGGGCGAGGCCGCCTGACCGCACGTTGAACCCCGTCCACCCCACCCCGGCCTTGATCCACCCCAACTCGACTGAAGGAGAAGCCTGAATGACCACTCGAACGTTCCCCCGCGATCAACTCACCGCTATGGGTGTCCCGAACGACTGGGATGCCGAGGACGGTCAGCAGGCCGAGCACCTGCACGAGCGGCAGGTCGACACTCGCCGCTGGGTGTCCGTCCACGAACTCGTCTTCCGCGCCCCGGATGACGGACTGGCGTACAGCGTCCACTACGAGCGGGGCCTGACCGAGCAGCAGGACGGCCACGACCACTGGGGCTACCGCGACGAGATCAAGGCCACCGAGGTCGAGCAGCGTCCCGTCGTCGTCCATCAGTGGACGGCCGTCGACGCCCCCGCAGACCGCAGCCTCGACAGTGTTCTGCCCGCCTGGGAGGTGATGTACGAGCCAGGCAACGTCTCCGACTACCTGATCGGCTACACCAACAGCGAGGCCGGAGCGAAGGGCGCCGCGGAGGCGTGGCTGCGGTCCGAGTCAGAGGTGACCGGCCGTCTGGAGTGGCTGCCGCAGAACCCGTCGTCCGGCTACGACACCGAGTTCGAGCTGATCGAACGCCACGACGACGGCGTCGACACCGGACCCGGCATCACCATCCGCCGTCGCGCGCAGGGCGGGGCGGTGCAGCGGTGAGCGCCCACGCCTTGGGCGTCGAGGTCTCCTGTGACGGCCCCGACGAGTCCCGCGATTGCCCGGAGTCGGCCGCGGTCCGTGCCCGCTTCGCCTCGCTGACCGCGGCTGAGGTGCGGGCGGACGGCCGGGCCGACGGCTGGGTGCGGCCCCGGCGCGGCGGCCGGCTGGTCGACCTGTGCCCCGCCTGCCAGCCCGCCCCGTGATCCCCAACCCGACCCGAAGGAGAAGCACATGAGCACCGACCCCCGTATCCGTCAGCTCGCCCGACGCCGCCAGGACATGGCGCACGAGGAGTTCAGCGGCAATCCGTCCTGGGAGCAGCTCCGATCGGAGTCCAAAGCGGTGCTGCTGTTCGAGGCTGAGGAGTGGCTGCGCGCCGCTGTCGAGGCCGGTATCGCCCCTACGGCCGAGCGACCCAGCCGTGACCACAGCGCGGTCTGGGTCGACGAGGAGGGCTTCCTGTACGGCGAGTACCAGACCAGCCCGCCGACCCTGCTGGCCGACGCCGCGATCCTCCGCCTCGTGTGGGCGGGCGACGTCTGCTCGTCGAAGCGGGAGATGGAAAACCAGGGCGCCGAGTTCCGGCTCATCGGCTGGTCCCAGTGAGCACCCCGTGACCACGCGAGCGCACCGCCCGGCTGCTGTCCGGGCGGTGCTCACCCCACCCTGCATTGGAGTGCACCTGTGAGCAAGCAGCTTGAGATCTCGGCGCTGATGCGGCGGGCGGAAGTGTTCTGGGCGCGGACCGATCGGACTGCGACCTGCTGGCTGTGGCACCCGCCCCTCGACCGCGAGGGGTACGGAAAGTTCTCCGTCAGCAAGGTGCAGTTCTACGCGCACCGCTACGCCTACTTGATCACGGTCGGTCCCATACCCGACGGGATGCATCTAGACCACGTCTGCCACACGCGAGATGCCCAATGCGCTGGAGGCAGGGGCTGTCTGCACCGGCGTTGCGTGAACCCAGACCACCTCGAAGTTGTAACGCCGGGGGAGAACGCCCTCCGTAGCAACAGTCCGTTCGCCATCGCCGCGCGGCGCACCCATTGCCCGCAAGGCCACCCCTACGACGAAGCGAACACGATCCGGCGCCAAGGGAGTCGCGTGTGCCGAACGTGCGAGCGGGCCAAGGGCGAGCGCCGGCGTGATCAGGGCCGAGCGCTGCGAGCGCAACGAGAGGCGTTGAGGCGGATCGAGAACCCGCCCCCTGCTGTCGGTCAGATCTGGCAGGACACCGACCCACGCAGTCACGGCCGCACGGTCCGCATCGTCGAGGTCAGCGACACCCACGCCCTCATCGAACTCCACGAGCGCCTCGGGAACGAGACGCCCGGACGCCGTACCCGCGTCCGCCTCCACCGCTTCCGGCCCCGCAGGGGCTACCGCTACCTCGGCACCAACTGACCATCCCCACCGACCCGATCAAGGAGAAGCACCGTGACCACTGACCTGTTCGTTCCGCCTGCTGCTGACGGGCTGCCGCTTGCCGCGCTCGATTCCGCGACCGAAGGCGCCAACCGGCTTGATGCTGCGGCTCGAACGACTTCCGGCCGGAACTTCCTCGCTCACGCGCTGGTGCAGTTGGCCCGTGACGGCTGGCTGCGCGCCGAGCCCGGTGAGGGATTCGAGCCTGTCCGCGAGCGAGAGGCGGCCGAGCCTAAGGAGGAGCCCGCCACTGTCCTTGCCGAGTGCGATGCGATCGAAGCCGACTACCGCGATCAGCACGATGACGTTGCGATCGGCGCCCGCGCCGCCGTCATGCGCATCCGCGCACGGGCCGCCCTCCCCGAGACCCGCCGCGAGTTCGACGCGCAGGCCGGGCTGCAGCGCCCCGCCGACGACCTGCACCACGGGGGGGAGCCCGTCGACGGGCTCGGCGAGGCAGCTCAGTCGGTCGTCGAGCCCGGCCTCTACCGGCATTTCAAGGGTGCCCACTATGAGGTAGCGGCCACGGCTGCGCACACGGAGTCGGGGGAGCGGCTGGTCGTGTACCGGTCCGGCGACGACTGGTGGGCGCGGCCGGTGGAGTCGTTCGTCGGCGAGGTGGGGGACGGCGAGGGGCGGCAAGCGCGCTTCACTCGGCTCGACGGCCCCGCATCCGTGGGCGCCGTGCGGTGCGGATCCTGCGAGCACGAGACGCGCTACCACGACGTCGACGGTCGCTGCTGGTTCACCGTCGAGCAGGGCGTACCCGAGCGGGATTCCGTCTGTGCGTGCCAGCTCCGCCGCATGGCCGCCGACCTCCCCGCCGCCCGTATCCGAGAGCTCCAAGACCTGCTGGCCGATCCGACCGCAGACTTCGGCGAAGCAGCGATGTGGATCCCGGTGCGCCTCGACACCGAACCGCGCAATGCCCCCTTCGCGAAGCGACTGTTCCGGCTGGCGCGCATCACCGCCGTGATCAGCGAGGACCAGCCGTGACGGGCCCGCGGATCACCATCGGCGCCGACGGCCGAGCGAAGCCCGCCAGACCTGCCAAGCAGGCCGCCCGCAAGTACGTCAATCACATGGCCGCCCGCATCCTCGCGACCTGTTACCCCGGCCAAGTCCCCGCCGCCGTCATCGAACGCGCCCTCACGCAGATGGCGAAACGCGACGGGCTGGCCGTACCGAAACCTCAGCCCCGGAGGACCACATGACCAGCCCCGCCGACGAACTCCGCGCCGCCGCCGAGACGCTGCGCGCCCTCGCCACTGCCGCCAGCACCGATCCGCAAGGCCGACCCACCGCGCACTGGGACGTCCGCTACCGCCCCGGCGTCCTCCCTGGCGCTCCCGCACAGCGCGACGGAAGCTGTGCCCTCATCGCCACTGACAGCCCCACCGCAGTACGGCTCCTGCACGGCGGGTCGATCGGTACGCGGGGCGGCCAGCCGTCCATCTCGCCGGACCACGGGCGATACGCCGCTGCCATGGACCCCACCGTAGGCCTCGCCCTCGCCGACCTGCTCACGGCCGTGGCCGACAACCCCGACGACCCGGGCGTCCGCGAAGGCAACGCCAGGCACGTCGGCTGCGCCCCCGCCACCTGCCCCGCTGCCGCCGCCCTCGCCGTCGCCCGCGCGATCAACCGGGAGCAGCCGTGACGGGCGGTATGGCCCTCGAGCCGTCCGGCCACTCCGAGATCGACCTGCTCGAGGACCCGCCGCCCGCCGTCAACGTCGACGAGCGCGGCCAAGGCGCAGTCGTCATCACCGCCACCAACGTGCAGCTCAGCGACGAAGCGGGGGAGTGGCTGTGACCAGACCCTCCAACAGCCCCCGCGGCGAGCACACGCCGAAACCGGGCGTCACCTGGATGACCAGCACCGTGCGGACCGAAACCGTGATCCCCGACGACGCGCCCGACCCGAAACCCAACCGCGCCGCCCGGCGTGCGGCAGCCCGAGCACGGAGGAAGCGATGACTCGCTCGTTCGCTGAGGAGCAGCTCCGGAATCAAGTCCGGGACGCGCTTGAGCACGCCAAGATCAGTCAAGCCTCAGCCTGCCGCAGCCTTGGCCTCAGTACCAAGCACATGTCCAGCATGCTCACCGGAAGGGCCACCCTCACCCTCGACTGGGCGGAGAAGATTCTCCAGCTCTGCGGGCAAGGCCTCCTGATCTACGCCACGGCCGCGAGTCGCAGGGCACCCGCCCCCCGGACCAGGCTCGACGACATGACCAGTGATGAACTGGACGACCTCTACGTCAAGTTGGACCAGTACTGGGCGCGCATCGCCAAGCAGAGCATCACGCTCCAGGAGTACAAGCGCGACAACTTTCAGCTCCGCATGGACATCGTGGCGCTGCTCGGAGGGGTGAGCGTCTCGGAAATCCAGCCGGGAGAGATCAGCGCAGCTCGGAAGGACGCCGCATGACCGACACCCCAACACCCCGCCAGACGGCCCCAGAAGCCCCTGAGGGTGCCTCGCAGCCCCGAGGAGGCGCCGGGCGGCCTCCGGGGGCCTCGCAGTCGCTCAGCGGTGCCGTGGAGGGCTCCGCCACCGCCCGCCCCACCGACAAGATCCGCTCCCCGTGGACACCCGAACAGGTCGACGCCCTCAACCGATTCCAACGGGAAGGCGGCATGCACCCGTTCACCTGCGGCAACGAACACCCCGCCCACCCGAACGCCATCCTCGAAGCCACCGAAAGCGGATGGCGCTGCCACGTCCTCGGCTGCGACTACGAGCAGGACTGGGCGCACGCCTTCATGGCCGACCCGAACGCCTGGCCGCAGCCGTTGCGCGATGTCGCCCGAGCCATAGGCGACTTCGCCGAGCACCAGGCCGTCGTCCCACCCCGCCTCAAGGCCCTCGCCGTCAACGCCGTCGGACCCGCCCTCCAAGCCCGCGGGGAGTGGCTGCGCCTCACCACCCGGCAGGCCGTGGCGGTCGCGGTCCTCGTCGCCGTCAAAGCCGAGCTTGAAGCGGCCACCCGAGGCCTGCCCGACGTAGCCGGAAAGTGCCCGGCGTGCCTCCGCAGCGGACTCTTCCTCGGCGACGGCGGGTACGTCACCTGCCCGCAGGTCGACTGTCCCGACCCGACCGCCGCCCACGACGCCATCGAGGAGCGAGCGGGCGCCAACGCCTACGACCAGGCCATCAACACACCTCCGTCCGCAGCTGCGGCAGCCGCCATCCGTCAGCGGCTGCACGACGGCACTACTCCCCGCCGACGCGTGGACCGGACAACCCCGGATAACTCTGCGACCAGCAGCGACGGGCCGACCGTCGCCGAATGCGCCGCTGACGACAGGCGGCACTGGAGCGAACGCCAGTACGAGGGGGGCTCGTGACCGACCGAACTGACCAGGCCTTCGACGCCGAACTGGCCCACGTCTCCGCAGAGATAGGTCGCGCCGATACAAAAGCAGGTCTCCTCATCGGCCTCGCCGGCGCCGCACTCGCCGTCGTCGGCGGCACCGTCAAGGACTCCAGCCTCCCCCTGGCCGCACAGATCATCGGCGGGTGCGGAGTTGCGGCGTTCTGTGCCGCGATCGTGATGCTCCTCCTCGTCGTCCGGCCCGCCCTCGGCGGCAGCACCCCGCACGGCTGGCCGCACTGGGCCACCTGCACACCCGACCAGATCCGCGAGCAACTCCTCGAAGACCAGCGTGCTGATCGGCTCTGCGTCCTCGCCCGCCTCGCTGCTCGGAAGATGTACGGGATCCGGCATGCGATCCACTTCCTCCTTGGCGGGATCGGCTGCCTCGCTCTCGCTGCCGTCACAGGACTCGCACTCGCCGCCTAATCCCGTGACGGCACCCGCGCGGCGAGGTTCGTCAGGAGCCGCTCCGCCGCCTCCCGATCCGGCACGGCGCCGGACGCCACCGCGGCCAGCACGTCGAGCACGTCATGCGCCTCCGCCAGCGACAGCAGCGGCAGCAGCGAGGACGGCGGGTCGGTGGCGGTCGGGATGTCGGCGGAGAGATCCATGACCGGGGTAACGATGGCGGCCGGGATGAGGGACGGGCAGGGCGCCTGACCTGCCAATACGGCAAGGGGTGATATCAGTCTGATATCAGCGAGATATCGTGGTGGCCTAGGCCATGACAGGGAGACCGTGATGCGCACCGAACTCGCAGCCGAGAAGGCAGCAGCCGTCGCAGACTGGGCCGAACAAGAGCGCGAGACGTCACCCGAACTGGCGGCAGTCCTCGAAGACATCGCCGCCAACGGACTCCCCGGCCAGGATGAATGCGTGCCCTGGGAGCAAGTACGCGACGGCCACTACCAGCAGCTCGGCATCGACCCGACGCGCTGGCATGTCGCCTAGGCACGGCCCCTGGCGGGCGCAAGCGATCCTCACCCCCGGCGCCCAACGCCAGATCGACCGGTACGACACCGGCGAGATGATCGCCGCCGACCGTGCCATCGTCGCCGTCCAGACCAACCCCGGCATCGGAGACCTCGCACCCGGCCGCGAACCGCTGCGCGACTACCGCGAACCCGACACCGGCGCCCGGATCGTGTACTACATCGCCGAATTCGGCAGCCACGTCGTCATCGTGTACATCGAGGTGTGAGCCGTGACGGACTGGGCGCCGCCCCCGCCCGGTGACACCCGCGAACAGCTCCCCGACGATGTACTCGCCCTCATCGAGACGCGGCCGTACACGTCCACCGCATGCGAGACCGCGGGCCTCCTCACCGAAGCCGGCGCCGTCCACACCTACCGGGCCGGCGAACTCGAAGCGTGGGCCGACCGCATGCACCAGCGGTGCCGCCGGAATCAGAAGTTCACCGGCAGGCTCTGCGACTGCACCTGCCACTGACCACGCAGAAGCCCCCGCCCGGAGCGATCCGGTGCGGGGGCTTTCACGTGTGGCCGTGAGGCCGGGGTGTTCCTACCCCCGCAGAGGCGGGGAGCAATGCGACCTGCCAACGAACAACGGGCCATCCCCGCAGGTGCGGGGAGCAAGGTGTTACGCCCCTCGACTCAGGGCCATCCCCGCGTCGGCGGGGAGCAAGACCAGCCTGCTTGCTGCCGGTCTCTCATCTACTGGTCCACCCCCGCAGGAGCGGGGAGCAGTAGGACGAGGCTACTCGGCGGCGTAGTGCAAGGCGAGCGCTTCGCGGATTTCGTCGATCGACTCGGCGCGGACGGTGAGCCAGTAGCGCACGTCGAGATCCTGAGGGTTGTCCTTCAGCAGCTTAGGCCGCGCCGGGTGGTGGGCGATGACGACTTGACCCTCACCGTCGATGTCGACGAGCTGCGCCAGGTAGGCGTGGATCGCCTCGTGTGCCTCACGCTTACTGATCCCGTACTGCTCCATGACCTCGGTGAGGAGGTCGTAGGAGGCGATCTCGCGACCGGGGAAATCGTCGTAGATGACGGGCTGGGCGTCGCGGTAGCGGGCGGCCAGCCCGTAGACCCGCGTCCTGGAGATGCCGAGGATGGTGGCCGTTTCTTCGGCGCCGTGCTCCTGTACGAGGTCGTGGGCGATGCGGTCGCGGCGTGCGGCGACTGCGGCCTTGGCCTCGTCGATGAGTCCGCCGGCGGCGTCGTAGGCCTCGCGCGGGGTGAGCTTGTCGTGTTCGGTCCAGTCGATGTGCAGAGCCATGTCGGTTCCTGTGGGGTGCGGTGGTGGTCAGGCGGCGAGCTGGGTGCGGAGCTGGGCGGCCAGGTCGAGGACGTCGGCGATGGTGACCTGGGGGATGTCGCCGCTGTAGGTGGTGCGCAGTTGGCCGGAGTCGCGGGCCTGCGGGGCGTCGTCCCAGTCGGTGTCGGCGAGGTCGGTGATGACGATGGTTGCTCGCTGGAGGACGGTTACGGCGTGGAGGCGGTCGCCGAGGTCGGTGATGGTGTCGATCTTCTCGGCGAGGAGCGGGACGATGCCGGTGACGCTGATCAGGTTCTCTCCGTTACGAGTCCGGCGCTTGATGGTCGGGGTGATGGTGACCGGGCCTCCGCCGGGAAGGTCGGCGGTGTAGGTCGCGGTGAGGTCGAGAGCCATGGGGGCCTGCTTCCTGGCGCGCATGGCGCCGATGGCGATGCGGGCGGCGAGGGAGGCGGTGTCGATGATCCAGCGGCCGGCCGTCTTGATGGCGGCGATCACGTTGTGGCGGCACCAGGTGCGGATGGTGGCCGGGGTGACGTGGGCCTGGGTGGCGGCTGCTGCTGTATCCATAACGCCATTCAACCCTTCCCTTGAATGGCTGTCAAGGGAAGGGTTGAATGACCTAGAAGGTTTTGGTTGCGCTTAGTTCACCGCAAGCTCAGCCGCCAACGCCAGCGCCACCAGCCGAAGGTCTTCGCGAGACATGACCTGCGTCAACTTTTGAGCAACCTGTTCCGGGTCGCGAGCATGAATGGTGATCGCGTCGCAGCCCTCACGGTCCGCGACGAACAGGCCTGCTCCGCGGCGGACCGCGAGTAGACCTTCGTCCGACAGGAGCTTCAGTGCGCGCTGTGCGGTGGTCTCGGAGACGCAGTAGTGCTTCGCCGTCTGAACGATGCCGGGGATCCGTGCGCCAGTTGGGTACATGCCCGAGACGATCCCGGCCCGCAGCTCCGCCGCAATCTGCTCGTATCGGTGAATCCGTGCGTCTGCCTCTATAGGAGAAGGCGGCGCGGCGTTGAGTTGCACGTTGTGTAGCGGACTCTCCGAGTGGATCGCTGCCCTCTCGGCCGCCCGCGCCGCCTCAAGCGAAGGGAGCCACGCGAGATCAAATCTCGCGACGTCTCGCCACCACGACTTCTGCAGGGAGTGGCTGGCCCATCGGGATGTCGGTGAAGCAGTGATTCCGACGTAAAGCAGCCGCTCGTCTGAATCGAATAGGCGGTAGATGGCCGTGCCGCGCTGCTCTTCCATCAAATCTCCGATCCGTCGGTGAGTTCAACGCCCCCGCCAGATAGCGGGGGCGTTGCGATCGAAGGCGGGTTACGCGGCCAGCAACTCCGGCTCCAGCTCCGTGATCCGGTACTCGCCTGGCAGCGGCGGCATCGGAACGTCGAACGCGGAGCCCAGCAGGTGGCGCGTCATCAAATCCCGCTCCCACTCCGAACGACCTGGCGGCAAGACGAGCACCAGCCGCGCGGCATCCCGGATCACGTAGCCCGTGAAACCCGGCTCAGTGATCGACGACTCCACCGGGTCCACGTCCAGCTCGGCCAGGAGATCGGGGAGCGGGGCGGTCAGGAGATGGGCGGTGGTGGGGGTCGGCGGCTGCTCTAAGACAGCAGAGGCTGTTACCTTCATGGGGAGCTCCCTTTGACGAGACGGGCTTACAGATCAGCGAGTGGCAACTCGCTGGTTGAAACGGCCGGGGTGTTGACGCACCTCGGCCGCTCGCATGCCAGGCCCGAAAGCGCGGCCCGGCAGACCAAGAACATAGACGGCTATCGACTTCCGGCCCGTCGACAGGGGCGCCGACCAGCCTCTTCCGACTGTCAACCGGTCCGACTGTCAACCGATCACAGCCACGGAACGCTCCTCCCGGAGGGCCTGTAGTGGTAGGCGAAACGGACATAAGGCGGGCCGGTGACTGGCCGGAACTCGACGATGATGCGGCGTCTCATGAACCTAGCCCCCTACGGGTCGAGTTCACGATCTGGCCGACGAAATCCGGCGCCACGAGACTCGCCGAGATTCGCCGAGGCTCACATGACAGATTCTCAGAATGACGAATTCGCACGTCACCGACCTGCGGTTTGGACTTTGACACTCACTCCCCGTTTGTCATTGTCCCGAAAAGGTCTCGGCCGGAACTCGACCATGCGGAACGCTACGACTGCGCCAAGGCGCCCCCGCCACAAACCAGACGCCGGACGCCAGGCCCCTGAACTGCGCACCGTCCGACTTGCCGGGCTGGATAGGATTTGGCGCGCGCCCCACGGAGTGCGCGGCCGATCGCTGGCCAGAGGTGGAGACGACCGGAAGGTGACGGGGCAGTACTAGGCCGCGTCTTGGTTGTGCGTGACGTTGTAGCGAGGCTTCTCCGTGCGGATTGCGAAGGCCTCCATGGCGAGAGCTTCGGTTCTGGTGGCGAACCATTCAAGCGACAGGTCGACGACCTCTGGCCACCATTCCTTCTCGGTGGCGTGCTTGGCCCAACGCTGCGGCGGGGTGGCGCTGATCCCAACGTAGAGGAGGTCCCCCTGCTCGTTGCGGAGACGGTAGACGGAGGTCCGGCGGTTGTCGGCGGCTTCCCTGGCCTCCGCACGTGCCGCTTCCTGGGCCTTCTGTAGACGTCGCTCTCGGGCCCGCTCGGACTCGGTCGCTTCGATCTCTTCCTGCGTGAGGGCGCGCACGGGCACCCAATAGTCGGGGTGGTCGGCAAGCGGTTGATAGAGGAATCCGGGTTGCGGATAGGAGTAGCTGACTGGAGGGTCGTAGGGGTCCTCGTACATCCGGATCGGCCCAGGTGGAAGATCTATGAACATGCCGCTCCTTACGGTGCGTGTGGCCTCAACCACTCTCAGGGTCGACTGTAAGAGGTCTCTTGAGGTGTGTGCAACGCTCTCGTCTGTATCGAAAACAAAGAAGCCCCGGCGCTGATGCGCCGGGGCTCTTGTTGTTGCAGGTCAGAACTCGTACTCCAGCTCGTAGAGATGGCCAGCCTTGATCATGAACTCCGCCTGGATCGGACGGGCGTCCACGCTGTACGTCACACGGAACTGACGCAGCACCGGCAGCTTCGTGGGCATCTTCAACGCCTTCTGCTGCAGTGGAGTTGGCCAGCGAGCGGCGACCTTGTCGACGCACCTCAGCGTCGGCAGGCCAGCCTCGGCGAGAATGCGGCCCGCCCCGCCCTTGATCCGCCGCTTCTCGGCAATCGGCGTGCCCTGGGCGAGGTCGAGCGGGAAGTACACCTCGACCAACTCGCACGGCTGGTCGTCTAGGTACAGCACCTGTCGGCGCAGGATCGCGGTGTCCTCGTCGTCGAGTCCGAACGCGTCGCGCACGAGGCGCGGTGGTACGACCTCCTCGACGTCCAGGAGTTCGGCTCGGCCGGCGGAGCCCTTACGCTCTGCGGCGGTAATCCACTGGTACTTCCCGCCATCCGTGGGCGGGTTCTTGTACTCGGCCGGTGTCATCGTCCGCTGGCGATGCTCCCGAGCGAAGACACCAGCGCCGCGGCGGGTGTAGACCAGCCCCTCGCGCTCCAGGATCTCCATGGCGTTCTTGATGGTCTGAGCCGCCGCGCCGAACTGGTCGTGCAGCTTGCGACTTGAGGGGAGCGCCTCGCCGGGCGGGAAGTCGCCATTCAGGATTCCGTCACGCAGGTAGGCCGCGATCTGGTCCTGTACGGGCCAGACGGTCTCTTCTTCGGGTGTCTCTGTCACGTCAGTCGACCTCCATCGAGTAGTGGAGCCGCCCAATGCGGCCGGGGCTGACCATGACTGACACCTCGTAAGGCTGTCCGTCTGGGGTCGCGATCGTGCGGGTAAGGGTCAAGACCCACTCGCTGCTGTCGGCAAGCTGGAGAACTTCCGCCTCCTCCTTGGAGGGTGGCCGCGTCTGTACGTCTTCGCTGACCGCGCCCGGCCGATATCCCAGCTCGGCGAGTAGGGTCACCGCGCCACCGCGGATCTTTCCCGTCGCTGCCAGCTGCGTGCCTTCAGCGACACCGAGAGGCCAATACGAGTTGGCGTACTCGATGGGTTCCCCGTCGAGAAGGATCAGCCGCTGCCGGGCCACGACAGGTGTGCCCGCCTCAACCCCCATCGCTTCGGCGACAGCAAGAGGCGCAGGCTGCGAGCCTGCACCGAGGATGCGCTGCGTTCCGGAGTGCCCTCTCTCGGCTGCCTCTTTGCCCCAGGCGTCACCCTGGCCGCTCTCGATGTACGGCGTTGATGAGCCTGTCCACCGCTCGTCTGTCACTCCAGCTCCTCCAGTGCGCGACATCTCTTGAGGCATCCATCAATTTCTCCACCATAAGCCCACGTCAGCGCGGGCCGCGGGGCTGCTGAGACCGGCAATCTCGAATGAGAGCCTTGCAGCCTCTCAAGAGTCCTCCTACAGTTGAGATGTCAGCCCGCCCCGACTCCAGGATTGGAGAGCCCGATGCTGCCTGCGGCTCAAGAGCTGCTCACCGTGAAGGAGACCGCAGTTGTGCTGCGGGTTTCCGAGCCGACGGTCTACCGCTGGATCGCCAATGGCGATCTCCCGGCCATCCGTTACGGGCAGCCGCGAGCCGAAGGCGACACTCGGCGCGGTGGGGCGATCCGAATCGAGAAGGACGTCGTCATGGCGCTCCGCTCTTCCGAGGAGGTGGCCTGATGGCCACGGCAACCCCCACCCTGAGCCCCGCCGATCAGGCAGCGCATGACGCCGCCTCCTACGTCCGCCCCCGCCAGGTCCTCGAACGTTTCCCCGCTGGTGGCCCGCGCGGCTCGTGGCCTGCGGAGGACTTCGCTGAGGCCCGCCGCATGGAGGGCCAGCAGGCGGAGGTCGTGATGGATCTTGCCTCTGACGCGTTCCTCGTGATCGTGCGGAATGGGGTGGCGTCGTGAGGCGCGCTTCGGGTGCCGTGGCGGCCGTCGTCGTCGCTCTGCTGCTGCTCACCGCGTGCGGGCCGAAGCAGGGGCCGGCGGGGACGGTGACGGGCCGGCATGACACGTACTGGTCGGCGACGAAGCAGTGGACGTACAAGCTGACCGTCCGTAAGCCGGCTGGTGGCGAGCCGACGTTCCGTGTGACGCGGGCCGTGTGGCGTTCCTGCGAGAAGGGCGACGCCTACCCGGCGTGCGCCTCCTAGATCGCCGTGGGCGGCGGGTGTTTCGGTTCCCCCCGCCTCGCCGCTCACGGCCCCACTTCTTGATCCTGAAGGGATTCCTCATGAGCTCGAAGGACTACCAGCCCACACAGGCCACCGACGAGAACGGCCAGGACCGCGGCACGTTCGAGAGCCCCTTCCTCGCGAAAGCCCGCTCCGAGACCGAGACGAACCTCGGTGCGACGAACGGCGACTGGACCTTCACGCCTGCCGAGAACAACTGATCCGGAGAGGGCTCAGCCATGAATCAGCTCCACATCGACGACCTCACCGAGGGCGACGAGCTTGGCTCTGCCGAAATCCCCGAGTGCTGCGACGCCCTGATGGACGAGATGCCCAGCGGCTTCCAGTGCGGGCGCTGCGCCTCTCGCGTCGACTTCGACGCTGACCGGACCGTCACCGACGTGCGGTTCGCCTGACCGGCCTCGCCACCCCACCCCACTTCTTGATCCCCGAGAGGGCCGCCATGTTCAAGCGTGACTGCGAGACCGGCGAAGAAGTCGCCCACCGCGTGACCACCGAGGACGGGCGCACCTTCGTCACCGCCACCAACGACGAGTTCTGGCGTCAGACGCCGGGCGCCACGGTCGAGGAAGTACGCGGCCACACGCACTCGCGTGGCCTCGGGTTCGTCGTCGAACGCGTCACCGACTGACCTACCCCCAGTCGCCGCGGGTGGCGGTCGATCCCCCGAATCCCGCCGCCCGCGGTCCCACTTATAGACCCCCGTCTGCCCTTGGAGGGCTGTCATGCCGTACACCCCGATCGCCCCGAATCTCGTCGAGGCCATCGTCGGGCACATCCGGTACCACCAGAAGAACCTCGGCGCTCGCTACCACAGCGAGGACTACACCGAGCACGAGACGGCCGGAGAGATGACCACGGTGGGCGGTGCCACCGTCGAGGTAATGGCGCTCGTCAAGTTCGACAAGAAGTACAGCTACGGCCAAGACGCCGAGCGTTCCGTCCAGGTCGGCGCCACCGCCAAGTGCCACGGCTGGGGCTGCGCCGACCCTCGCAGCGAGGAGTCGTTCGGCGAGGCGGCCCCGCTGGACGCGAACGGCTACGACATCGCAGCGACCGCCGAGCCGCTGGTGCAGGCGGCCCGCGAGTGGGCGCAGGCCCACGCCGAGAAGTGCCGCGCCCAGCCGTACACCGGCCGCTAGACCCCCACGACCCCACCGTTCCTGCGTCCTTGAGAGGATCCGCCATGTCTGCTCAGACCCGTGTCGCGTATCTGGCCGAGTACCGCAAGGCCCGTGACGAGGAGGACTTCGACCGCGCCCTGGAGTTGGCGTTCGCGGCGATGGACCACGACGCCGACCACCCCGACGAGCCGTCACTGATGGCGGAGCTCCGCGGGCTGCACACCAAGGCGGCTGCCTGATGGGCCGCAAGTTCAAGGACATGGAGACGCCGGAGCAGCGGTATCTCGCCGCGACGGCCGAAGTCCGGGTCGGCCAGTTGGGGAAGGCCGCGCACGCCGCGGACCAGGAGGCGCAGCGGCAGCAGATGACCGCCGACATTTATGGCCGGGAGGGCAAGGACTACACGGATCGGCCGAAGGCTGAGCGCGCTGCCCGTGAGGCTCGCAAGCACCGTGAGCGCGCGGACCGGTTGTACGGCGAGGCTCGGAAGGTTGAGGCCGCCGCCAATCCGAAGCCGCAGAAGCGGCGGTGGTTCTGATGTTCGGCCGGACTCCGGGGCAGCGCGGCTCCCTCTCTCGTACTCCCCCTCCGATGAAGGGACTTCCCTGTGGATCAGAACCAGGTCGATGAGATCGGCCGCCGTATCGGCTCGGCGGCGGCGCAGTTCGCGCCGAGCCACAGGCCGACGCCGGCGCAGACGGCGGATGCCGCCGCGGTCCTGCACGCGATGGTGCAGTCGGCCGAAATCTACGGCGTGACCTTCGCCGACTTCGACGGCGTCGCCGACTTCCCTCGCATGGCCATCCAGCTGGTGCAGTCCCGCGACCTGCAGATTTGAACCGCCCCCACCCGCCACTTCAGGAGGAATCCATGCCCACCACCCCCGAGGAGATTGCCGCCGCCGAGGCTGCCGCCGACGCGAAACTCGCCGCCGTGCACGAGGTGATGGACCGCGCCAAGGATCAGGGGCCGACGTTCGGCGGCTCCATCGTCCACGGCGACCAGTACGGCGTCACCGGCGGCACGCACTACGGCGACATCCACGTCGGCCACTGACCAACTACCCCACCCAGCAAGGAGCCCGCCATGCCGCCGAAGCCTGAGGACTTCCACTGCGGTCAGTGCGCCGCGCACTTCGTGCTCCACAAGGGCGGCAAGAACCTGCCCTGCGCCTGGTGCGAGGGACACGCCCACGAAATCCACTGGTGGAAGTGATCTCCCGCCCTGCAAACCCCACTAGCGAAGGGAGGCCGCCATGCGGCTTCTGCACTGGCTGCTCCTGGCGGCCCTCCTGCTCATCGTCGGCATGTGGCCGCAGACCGCCGAGGTCACCTTCGGCGTGATGGCCGACGGGGCGAACGCGATCCTCGCCCAAATCCCCGGTCTGCTGCTCCTCCTCGGCGGGGGCTGGCTCGCAACGCGACGGAGGGCCGCCTGATGCGCGCCCTCTACCTGCTGGCCATGGTCTTCCCGTTCATCCTGCTCGCCTTCCTGATCGGACGAGGTCTCTCGTGAAATCCCCGCCCGTCGGTGCCAGCCGCGACTACCTCGTGGCGATCTCCCTGATCGCCGGAGTCGGCTACACCGCATCCGCCGAATACAACCTGGCCCGCGCTATCGGCTCCCCGGTACCAGTGGCGGTACTGCTACCCCTCGCTCTCGACGTGTACGTCGTCGCTGCGATCCGCCGCAACCGCGGCCGGGACATCGCCCTGTCGCTTCTCCTGATGGGTGTCGCGCAGGTGTCGGCGCACCTCCTGGAGTCCCGCGTCGTGGTGGTGTCGGTACCGCTCGTCGTCGCCGTTTCGCTGCTCATCCCGCTCGTCATCTGGCGCGTCCACGCACTGGCGGTACTGCCGCAGAAACTGCAGGCGAAGACCGGTACCGCTCCCGGTACCGAACCGGCCCCCACAGTCGAGCGAGTACCGGTACCGGACGCCCCCCCGGTACCGGTCGCCGAACCGGTACTGACGCTCGCCGCGAGCCGCCCGGAACTCGACGCCGTACCGGACTCAGTACCGGCCCCGGTACCGGTACGGCCGCGCCGCCGCACCAAGAACCCGACCACCAAGAAGAGCCCGCGCAGTACTGGCACCAAGCCCCGCCAGAAGACGGCCGGTACCGCCTCGTTCGACGAGCACGTACAGACCGCCACCGCCTGGCTGGCCGCCGAACCGAAGCTCTCCGGTACCGACATCGGCAAGAAGCTCGGTACCGGCGACTCCTACGGCCGACGCGTGCGCCGCGCCGCCCTCGGTACCGCGGGCACTGGCCCCGCGCACCCGACTACCAACGCCGCCGTCGGACAAGGCGGAGAGGGCTACAACTGATGAGCATCCACAACGGCGCGGCTGTCGAGGAGAAGCTGCCGCCCCTCAAGCTGATCCCCCCGCCGACCGAGAGCGCCCCCGAGGCGGCTCCGCAGCCCGCGGCGAAACCCGAACGCCGTCGCCTGCGCGAAGGAGTGCGGGTCGTCCTCGCCGACGACCGCACCCGCGACACCTACCGGTACATCGTCCGGCACGGCGCCTACCTGGCCGGCGGCGCCAGCATCGTGTACCGCCGCGCCTGGGACAGCCGCAGCACCTCCCGTCATGAGCGAATGCAGCGCACTGCCGAAGCGGCCGGGAACATCGAGGAGGCCAAGGAGTGGGAGGAGCGTGCGCACCGCTTCCGCCAGGCCCGTCACCAGCGGCGCATGGAGATGCTCGCCGCGATGCGGCAGGCGCCCAAGGCCGTAGCGTCCGGCGCCGTCGCCGGCGCGGGCCTGCTCCTCCTCCTCGGCATAGCGCTGGCCTGGGCAAACGGCGACGTCAAAGACGTGATCACCCCGGCTGCGTTCTTTGTCGACCTGATCCGCTGGGCGTTCTTCATCGGCTCCGTCGTCTGGGGCCCGGCGAAAATGGCGCTGCCTGCGCTCGGTCTGTTCGCTCTGTGGCGGGTCGGCCAGCAGCGTCAGGCCGCTCCGCAGTGGGCGCTCCCCGCGAAGCAGCGCGTCGAAGGCGAGGCCATCACCCCGTCGATCGTCGTCAAAGCGTTCCGTGACCTGCGGATTGGCGAGTTGAAGAAGGCCATTCTGGCGATGGAGGACGGTGCAGCGTCGATGCTGTCGCCGATCGTCACCGCAGGCTGTGGCGTCGAAGTCGACGTCACCCTGCCGTCGAGCGTCTCCACCGACGAGATCATGGCCAAGCGGCGCAAGCTCGCCGAGAACCTCAACCGGCACGAGCACGAGGTGTACGTCAGCATCGCCCCTGCCGCCCGCACAGTGCGGGTGTGGATCGCCGACAGTGGCGCCCTCGACGAACCGATCGGACCGTCTCCGCTGGTCACGGACGCTAGCCTCACTGCGGACTACAAGAGTGGACGCGCCCCTTGGGGTGTCGACCTGCGTGGCGACGCTGTCCTGATCAGCCTCTTCCAGAAGATGGTGCTGGTCACGGGCCTGTCGAATCAGGGCAAGACCGCCAGTCTCCGGGCGCTTGCTCTCTGGCTGGCCATGGACCCGACCGTCGAGTTCCGCATCGGTGACCTCAAGGGCATCGGCGACTGGCGCATGTTCCTCGGGCTGGCGACGATCCTCATCGAAGGCCCGACCGACGACCACGTCATATCGGTCACCGAGATGGTCGAAGACGTCTTCGACGAGATGAACCGGCGGTTGCAGGCCCCAGAGGGCACCGTTTTCAAGCCTCTGGTCTGCATCGTTGACGAGGCGCAGGTCGCCTACGGTTCGGGCGCCAGGGAGACGTACATCGACGACAAGGGGAACGTCAAGTACGGCGCCCCCTACGGCGGCGCCAAGGCTACGAGCAGGTACTTCCGTGCCGTCAAGGGCATCCACGACCAGGGCCGCATCGTCAACGTGCTGATCTGGGAAGGCACGCAGGACCCCACCGACCAGAACCTGCCCAAGCGTTCCCGCGAGGGCAACCACATCCGTGCCGCGCTGGTCCTCGGCACCAAGTCTCAGGCCGAAATGGCACTCGGAGAGGCACCCGTCGAGAAGGGCGCCGCACCGCACAAGCTGCGGCAGGGCTACGACAAAGGGCAGCTCGTCGCCGCAGGTGAGGGCGTCCCGCTGGCTCCCGGGCAAGTGTCGCTGAACATCCGCACCCACTTCATCGACGGCGACGACGCCGCGGAGGTTGCCGAGCGGGCCAAGACGCTCCGGAACCGCGTGGCGACGCTCGGCCGTCCGCAGGCCGTCGAGCAGCGCGACGAGCTCGCCGACCTGAAGACCGTCCTCGGAAGCGAAGACCGCGTCCGCACCCCGGAAGTCCTCCACCGCCTCAAGAACCTCTCCGAGTCCTACTACAAGGACTGGGACGGCAGCCGGCTCAAGAGGGTCCTCACGGACGTCGGCGAGGACACCGGCACGTACAAGGGCTACCCCGTAGTGAACCGAGACCGGGTTCTGCGGGCCCTCGCCGAGCACGAATAGGCCACCCCAAGAGCTTGGTGGGGCGGTAAGCCCCTGGTGACTTTCCACCAACCGCCCCACCCACCAGCCCCACCAGCCCTGACCTGCATGTTCCTGGGTTTGGTGAGGCAGATCGGCGCCCCACCAAGACCCCGGAACCCCCGGAATTTGATGGTTCCGGCTGCTCGCACCACCTCACCCGCCAGAGCGTTCCCGTTTCCCGAAGGAGCCCCGTGACCACCCAGCCCGCCGCACCGCCCGAGCCGGCCATCGTCGTGATCGACGAGGCGCAGCTCCTAATCGGAGGCACTCTCAACGCCGGGAAGACCCTCCCCTCCGACCTCATCGATGCCATGCGTCGCCACACCGCAACCAACACCAAGGAGTCCTGATGCCCGGCTCGTACACCACCCGCGAGAAGTGGGAGATCGCCAAGATCAGCGCCAAGACGCTGAAGCAGGCCGCCGCCTCGGACGGCCCGCACGGCACCACCGACATCGTCGACCCACGCCTCGATGTCCGACTGCAGTCCATACGGCGGCGCGGCGAGGAGCGCTACGAGCGCGAGGCCGCCGCCGTCTTCCAGAACTTGGACCGAGCCGAGGGTGCAGTCGCACAAGCCAAGGCCGACCTCAAGACCGCCCCAGACTCCCGAGCGAAGGCCGCGGCCCGTCAGGCGCTACAGAAGGCCAAGAGCGACCTGAGCAAGGCCGACCGCGCCGCCCGCAAGTACTGACCACCACCGCCGAGAGGAGCCCGTCATGACCCAGCCGCTGCCCGACCGGCTGCCCGACCTCACGGCCGGGCAGCAGCAGGTCCCCGCCCATCACCGTCCGCCCAACGTCATCTACGACGAGCACGGCCGCCCCGTGCACTTCACCATCGGCCAGCCCATGCACCCGACGCAGATGGTCGTCCAGGCGCCTGTACAGCAGGGCCTGTCGCCCGACATGCAACGCCTGATCATCATCACGTTCCTGATCCTCGCCGTGGTCGTCGTCTGCACCGCCGCAGTGTGCGCGGTCGTCGTCCTCGTCGGCGGAACGCTGATGGGGATCATCGGCACCGTCTCCGCGAACCTCCCAATGATCGGCCTGAGCATGGCGGGCGTGATCCTCGCCGCCGGATGGGCCGCCACAAAGATCCGTCCCGACAAGGGCAAGTAGCCCACCGGAAAAGGAGAAGCCCATGTCCAACCGTCAGCCCGCCCCTGAAGAGATCCAGGACGCTGGTCGACAACTGCAGCGCGGCGGGTTCCTCGGAACCGGCAGCAGCAAACTCGCCGACAAGCTCGTCGAAGACGCCGGTGAGGACGGCCAGGCCGTGGCGATGGCCATCCTTAGCGCCGCAGCCGACCACAAGCCGCGCCCCTGGGCCCGCTAGAACCCCGACTCCGAAGGAGAACCCCATGACCAACACCTACGAGATCGACGTGTTCCAGACTGTCCGCCCCGCCGTCGACCCGACGGTCCGCTGGGCCGCGACCGTCCACGACCCGGCCGGCCGGGTGGTCGCCGCATCCGGGCCGCAGGACGGCCGGCAGGCCGCCATCGACACCGCCACCCACAACGTGCCCGCCGCGGTCTGAACGCCCACCAGCGCGCCCCCTCCGCATGCAGCGCGGAGGGGGCGCCGCGCAAAACCTTACCGAGAGGACACTCGAACCATGGGATACGCGTACTACGAGATCATCCGCAACGGCGAGAAGATCGAGGCCGGTTACAGCGTCAAGGCGGACTGCGAGAAGACCGGCTGCAAGGAGAAGATCGACCGCGGTCTCGGCTACCTCTGCGGATCCACACCCGGCGGCGACGAGTACGGCTGCGGCGGCTACTTCTGCGGCGACCACCGCCTCGGCGGATACGCGACCGCCAACGGGCTGTGCCAGACCTGCTGGGACGCCGCAGCGGAATCCGCCCGGTGGATCCACCCCAAGACGGGCGAGGAGTTCGACCTGCGTGACAGCTACCTGCCCGCCGGCGACCGATACACCTCGGACGGCATCGTCTGGTGGTACACCGGGACCATGCAGAACGGTAGCCCGGTCATGGCGTGCCGCGACATGTACGGCGACATCGGCGGAGCCTACGACCGGCTTCTCAGCGAAGGCGAGTGGGAGAACGCCGCCATCGTCTACCACCGGCAGTGGGGCGCACCCGCCGCCTGAACTACCCGCCCACGACGGGGCCCCGCCCGGATTCCCCGACCGGGGCTTTCGTCATGCGCGGCACGGCTCGCGCCATCCACCGGTCGTCGGTGACCTGCCGCGGGTACAGGGCGGGCTCTAACCCGAGCTGCGCGCACAGGAGTTCTAACGCCTGCTGGCGCTCCCGCTCAGTGTCTGCCTGGACTCCGTAGCGGATCGCCATGGTCAGAGTGTGACGGGGTGGGTGGGGGAGCGGGGCGGGAACCGGCGGATTAGGCCTCCGGTAGGGCTGCCTTCCGGGCGCGGGCGAGTTCGGCCCGGCTCTGGTAGCGAGGGTCGACGGGGATGTCGTTGGCGTCCCGGATGCGGCGGAAGGTCTCGGCGGATTCGCCGGTGAGCTCGGCCAGCTGCGCGGGGGTGGCGCCGTTGCGGAGGGCCTCCAGGGCGATGGTACGCGTGGCGGGCTTGAGCTCGCGTTCTGTCTCGCGGGCCTTCTTGTAGCGGGCGAGGGTGCGCGCATCTTCCTCGGTGGGGGTCCATTCGCTGGTCATGCCTGCATTGTGCCATCTAGCGGAGCACTCGCGATAGTCCACTCTTCAGTCCACGTGTGAGGACTATTGACAGTCCACATGCGTGGGCTGCATGATGGGGTCATCGCCAGGGAGACCAGCAGGGGAGACAGCTATGGCCACCACCGAAATCACCGTCAGCGTCGAGGACCTCGCCAAAGGCGACGAGATCGTGGCCTACACCGTCTGGAGCTTCGACCACGGAACGCGGACCATCACCGGATCCTGGATCGTCGACTCCCTGTACTGGAAGGCGGCCGACCGTCTCGCCGACGTCTACACCAACGGCGTCATGCTCATGTTCCGCCGCGGCGACCAGGTGACCGTCCGCCGGGAGGCGACGACACCCGAGCCGCAGGCTGAGAACGCAGAGCAGCCGACCAGCGGCCAGCAGTTCACCCAGGAGATGCGGCGTTTCCTCTCCATCGGCACCCGCACCCGCCGCGACCGCAACGGCCGCGACCTGCACCGCGAGATCGCCGAATGGACCGTCACCGCCGCCATGCAGCGCGGCACCCTCCACCCCGGCCAGGAAGCTGTCTTCGCCCCCGCCTTCGACGCCGCCAGCTCCTGGGTCAAGGACATCAAGAACGGGCGCGGTTCCTGGATCGTCATCGAGCACATCGACGCCCTCAGCCCCTGGCAGTTCTGCAAGCTCCTCGGCGACATGGTCGACGCCGGAGTCGACACCACTAGCGCGGGAGCCCAGTACTTCGCCCGGATGCGCACCGAGCTCCTTGCCCAGGCTGCCTGACCCACCCCAGGGCCCGGCCGGGGGGAGGCCGGGCCCGCCGATCCACCGCACATTGCTGGCCCGCCGCGCACCCCGACCACGGAACGAGGCAATCAGATGACCACCCGACGCACCTTCCACACCAGCCTGTTGCTCACCTACCAGGAAGGCCAGCGGGTGTTCTTCGTGCGCGATTCCGAGCGCACCCCGCTCACCGTCCAAAAGGTCGGCTACGACGCCACTGGTCGACACCCGGTCGTCTTCTTCGAGGCCCCGGACAAGCCCCCCAGCGCCTACCCACACCACCTGGCCCACGTGGACGAGGCCCTGAGGCCCACCCTCGTACAGCTGGAACTGTCCCACCGGGAACTTGCGGGCCAGGTCAACGCACACACCGCCGGGTGCTCCTTCTGTCGGCGCGAGCACGTCTGGTGGGGGACCGCGCTGCGCTGCCTGGAAGGGAAACGGCTGATCGACGCTGTCGGTCAGGTGCTCTACTACCGCGACAACATTGAGCCGTGGCTGACCGGAAAGCCGGTCGACCCCGCGCGTCTGAGCAACGGTCAGCCGGTCACCGTGCGGCCCCACGACGGGCCGGAGCTCGACGCCTGCGTCTCCCGCATCGCTACAGGCATCGGTTGGCACGAACCGGGCGAAGGGGGCCTGATCCTCGTCCGTCCGACTAACGACCAGGCGCCCGCGCTCTACCCGATCCAGCAGGTCTTTCACAGGCCCTGAACCTCGCCCGGACCGCCCTCTTCCAGGCCGCTTACACGAGGTGCGCATAGGAGGCCCTGATGAACGCAATGGTGAAGGAAGCGCGACTGCGCATCATGCGGTTGGCCCGGCACCGGGACACGCTGAAGACGGTCGAGGGTGTCGAGCAGCGCACGTCCATGAACGACGCCCGCACCGCCCTGTGTATCGCTCTGGGTCGGGACCTCGACGACATCGACGCCACCTCCGGGCACAGCCTCAGCCGCGAATCCTACGAGTCCGTCCGGCAGTCCTGGCGATGGAACGTCCAGATGCACGGCTGGAGCGAGTGGTACGAGCGCGGGCTATCTGAGGCGCAGGCCTGGTGGCGGGAGCGTCGCCCCGAGTTCGTCGACGGAGACGACTGGCTCGCCGGAATCGTCAAAGACGGCCCGTCCTGATCACCGCACACTTCCGCCCAAGGAGACGCCATGGAGTTCACGTCAGAGGTCATCCGCTGCGTGTGGGGTGACCGCCAGACCGAGGCGATCATCGCCGCCGTCGTGGTCGTCGTACTCGTCGGGCTGCGTGAGCTGTTCCGGCCCGGCAGTTGAAAGCCCGCCCGCCGAGTCGGACTCGGCGGGCTCTGCTGTGCCATCGGTCCACTCCTGTCAACCCGTAGTGCAACAATTGGCTCATCCGTCACCCTGCTTCCCCGTACCACCCGAGGAGCCTGCCGTGCACGACCACCCCACGCTCGACGGTTACGAATGGCCGACCTGCACGGCTCCGGGTTGCGGCCGGGAGCTGTGGACTGCCGAAGTGGACCGTCTGGTCTGCCGCATCTGCGAGGACAAGACAACCGTCCGCCTCACCGAACTCTCCACCCTCTTCGCGAAGCTGGACACGACCGCAGCGCTGATGCGGGGGGCGCGGCGAATAGGCGGCGGGTCCGGGACGAAGAACCCGCCGATCCCGCCTCGGCTGGAAGTCCTCGACCTCGTTGCGCCCGGTGGAGGTGTGGCGGCCCGGCTGCGAGTGATAGAGGACTCGTGGCGCACCGCCCTCGCCTGGGAGATCGCGCCGGACAGCGACGGCAACAGGGTCTTCGCGTCGTGGCGCATCAACCCTGGCGAGGCCGTGAAACGGCACGTCAAGTTCCTCGCCGACAACCTGCTGTGGGCGTGCGGCGGATACGAGTCCGTCGGACAGGACGTCGAGACGATCCGCAAGCTCCACGCCGAATGCGCGGCCATCGTCAACGACGAACGGAAGCCCGGCCGGGTCGCCATCGGCCTGTGCCCCGTCCGGCTCGACGACGGGCACTGCCGGGAGCAGCTCACCGCGTCCGCCGCATCACATCGTGTCCGGTGCGGGAACTGCGGCAGCCGGTGGGAGACCCTGGGCGAGTGGCGGCAACTCCGGGCCGCGCAGGAGCAGGTACTCGCCGAAGCGGCAGGAGTCGCGGCATGAACGTCTTGGCCCGCGCCGGGCGCACCTACTGGCGTCTCAACGAGATCGCGTGGCAGCACATTCGACGCGCAGCAGTACCGATCATCGCGGCAGTCGGTGTCGCCTCCGTTGCGTTGTGGTTCATCGGACTCGTGAGCGGCGAACCGGCTCTCTTGTGGGCGCCCGCCGTCTATGCGTGGACCTTGATGTTCTCGTGGGCAGTTGCGAGGTGGCTGCCGTGACCCACGCGGCGGACAGCCTGCCTGTCGTGACGGCGAGCAACGGGCAGCCGTTCATGCCGTGCGATGCGGTACTTGCTCTCCTACGGTCGATCGCCGAGTCCTGCCGGACTCTTGCCGACGACCCCGACTGCGACCTCTACTCTGCTGGGGCCGCCATCAACATCGAAGCCGACGCCCTCGAAGCGCGCGCCATCGCAGCCACCACGGAGGTGCCATGAGCACTCGCCCGCCTATCGGCACCCGATACCGCATCAACTGGGCAGACGGCGTGAGCGGCGGCGTCACTGTCGTTCCCACCGGCGGAACAGTGCCGGACGACGAGGTCAACGTCATGCACGACGGCGACGGCAGCATCGTCACCGTCGGCGTCGGTCGACTCGGGAACCCCGAGACCGTGACCATTGTGGCCGCCACACTGCGCACCGCCGCCGAATGGTTCTCCGGCGACGACCGCGACACGATGCGCGAAGTCGCAGACCAGACCGAAGCGAACTGGGACAGCATCTGCCCCGTCTGCGAGGAAGTCGACTGCGACGAGGATTGCCCACTCGAACACCTGCGGGCGGCGGTAGCGCGCGGCGAACTACGGAGGCGGGCGTGAGCGAGATCGCCGAGTTCTTGCGGGCCCGGTACGCGATCGCCCGCAAGTCCGAGGAGAACAAGCGGCGGCTGCGGAACGACATCGACTTCGAGTGGGAGCACCGCTACGAGATGGACAATGAGTACGTCCTCCTTGGCGGGCACCGTCGAGTCGACGCTGACGAGTTCTGGCGGCAATCCGGTGAGCCCGCACCTGACCCGGCCGTCATCGCCGACCTCGACATGAAGCTCGCCCTCGTCGACCTGTTGGAGTCGGCAGAGTCATGGAACGGCTACCGCACTGGAAGTACCGCCCTCCATATCCTCGCCCAGCCGTTCGTCGGGCATCCGGATCACAAGGGGGAGGAGTGGGCGCCGTGAGTAAAGCCGTCCCCAATCAAGGCCTGTTCAGGGTGTACACCGTCGCGTGGGTCGTCGCTGCCGGCATGGTGGTGGTCGTCACTTTCGCCGTCATCGACCTGCCGCCCGAGGGCATCGTGGCCTACCTGCTCGTCGGGGCGATCTTGTGGGGCATCGACATGGCACTCACTGGCGGAAGGTCCGAGCCGGGTCACGGAGCCTCGCACGCCATCCTCGTTGCCGCCTTCGCCCTCGTCTGGCCGCTCGTACTCCTTGGAGTGATGGGCTACCTCGTATGGGGAGTGGCGCGAGAGCTCCAGAGTTGAACTACTTGCCCTCTGAGCTGGGCGAGCATATCTTGGTCTCAAGATGCGATCTTTGTGACTTGAGGGGCCGCCGGGAAGGCGGCCCCTTTCGCATGCCCGGGGGTGATCGAATGCCCGGACTTCTCATCCCTGCAGACCTCGCAGCCCACGTCGCCGGACGCCCTGAAGCGACCATCCGGCGATGGGCCGCCGAAGGCCGCCTCACCCGGCATCACGACCGCTGGCGTCGCAAGAACGGCGTCCTGTACGACATGGACGAGGTCCCCGAGGCCGAACGCGACAAGGACACCTGCGCGCTTATCACCCCGGCGGACGCGCCACCCGTCATCGAGACGGCCTTACTCGCCGCCTAAAGCCCCCTGCGCTGGTGGTCGTCGCAGGGAGGGCCTTGTAGCGCACCCCCCGCGCTCGGCCCTTGCTGTCCGCCCGGCCGTGGGGGCCGGGCGGACACGCAACCCCAAAGACGGGGCGGTCCGCTCATCCGCCCCCGTCCCGCCGTCTACTTCACCCATGCCAGGCGGCGGGACACGCACGGGATGGAGGCGGCGGCAATGAGGCGCACACTCACCACCGTCGGTATCGCTGCCGGGCTACTCCTGGCAAGCGTCGCCGCACCCACCGCCGAAGCCGGGCCCACCGGGAAGCTCCGCTTCGCCGACACCTTCGACACCCCGGTGGCGAAGGGCCGGTTCACGGACTGCGGCCACTACGTCGACACCCCGAAGGCGTACTGCGGCGGCCTCACCGGCAGCATGCGCGCCAACTGGTGGGCGTATCCGAAGGGCTGGCCCGACACCGCCACCCAACGTCGGTACCCGGTCGGCGGCGTCTACGACCCGGCATCCACGGTGTGGATCTCCGGCGGCCAGATGCACATCCGCATGTGGCGCGGCCCCAGCGGACCCGTCCACTCGGCGGCCGTCGTGCCGAAGAAGCTCATGGCCCAGCGGTACGGACGGTACGAGGAACGGTTTCGGGTGTCCAAGGTCGCCGTCGGCTACAAGAGCGCGCACCTGCTGTGGCCCGTCGTGAATGAGACGTGCCCCGACTGCGAGATCGACTTTCCCGAGTCCGAGTGGACTGAGGACATTCACGCCTTCACCCACCCCAAGGGCGGCGGCAAGCAGGACGCCTTCGACACCAACCGGTCCTGGGGCGCCTGGCGGACCTCGGTCATCGAGTGGTCGCCCGGCGAGGTGAAGTACTTCCTCGACGGCCGACTCGTCGGCCGCTCCACCCGCGGTATCCCCGACAAGCCGATGAGCTGGATCATCCAGAACGAGGCCGCCCTCAACGGGGACCAGGCCCGGACGAACTCGTCCGCGCAGATGGACATCGCCTACGTCAAGGGCTGGACCTGGGGCTGACCCCCCGAGAGGAAGATCAAAATGGCCAACATCACGTTCAATGTTGCCCTCGGACGGGTCGCATCCCTAGCCGCCCTGCCCGCCGCCAACGACGCACTCATCGCCGTACCCATCGAGACGACCGGCATCGTCGCCGACTCCGTCATGCGCGACTACGACGACCTCGCCGCGCTCCTCGCCGGCGCCTCCAACGAGCAGACCACCATGGGCCGCAAGACCCTCACCGGCGTCACGGTCACCGTCGATGACACGAACGACCGGGTGGCCGTCGACGCAGCGGACATCACGTGGACCGCGGCAACCGGCAACGCGATCTCCGCGATCGTCATCTGCTACGACCCCGACACCACGGGCGGCACCGACGCCGATCTGATCCCGCTGACAAAGCATGACTTCGCCATCACGCCAGACAGCAGCGATGTCACGGCTACTGTCGCGGACTTCTTCCGCGCGACATCGGCGGCCTGATCATGCCGCTCGATGCGACAGGACGAGCACGCACTCTTGCCCAGTTGATGCGTGATTCCAGCCTGTCGTTCGCCGGGATCACCAAGCCGGATCTTGCCGCGGCGGTGGCTGCGACGGATGACTGGATCGACGCCAACCAGGCCAGCTTCAACTCGGCGTTGCCGCAGCCCTTCCGTAGCGCGGCCAGTCTCCCGGTGAAGACGCTGCTGTTCTGCTTCGTGGCGATGCGCCGGGCGAACCGACTCCGGGCGGAGGAGGACGGCTGACATGGCGAATGTCAGGTTGGACCTCGACCCCGAGCAGGCCACGTTCCTTGGCTCGGCGTTCCCGCAGTACGACAAGTTCAACGGCACCGCATTCCCCGTATCTGGCCTGCGGTACGACGCGGCGGGCACGGAAACGGCGTACTGGAAGCTGGATTCGTTCGGCTACGGCTCCGGGAACATCACCTGCGATCTGCTGTGGCAGGCGGAGAACGCGACGTCCGGGGTGGTGCGCTGGGAGGTCGCCATCGCTGCGATCACTGCGGACACCGACAGCCAGGACGTGACGACGAAGGCCTTCGCGACCGTCCAGACCGTTGACGACACCCACCTCGGGACGACAGGCAAGCGCGTCATGCTCGCCACCGTCACGATCTCCAACCTCGACTCGATCGCCGCAAGTGACCTGGTATGGGTGAAGATCGCCAGGCTTGGCGGTCACGCCAACGACACGATGGCCAACGACGCGTGGCTCATTCAGGCGAGGTTGACGTACTCCGACACCTAGTAGGGGGCCGTCATGGCGGTCAGGTTCGACGCCGACGGTGAGGACTACACGCGAGCGCTGACACTCGGCTCCCAGGCCGCAGTCTCCGTCTCCTGCTGGGTGAAAGTCAGCGTCGACCGCAACGCGTTCTCGACCGCCGTCTCCCTCGACAACGGCACCGCAGACGCGGTCTTCCTACAGACCAACGCCGACGGCACGTCGATGGGCGTGTACGAGGAGCCTGCTGGCAGCTTCCGCGGTACGACCCGCGCGCTGACCGTCGGCACTTGGTACTGGTTCGGCTTTTCGATCAACGGCACTACCGGGACCATGTACTCCCGGGCGCTGGCCGACACTACCGTCACTACCGCGGCGCTTACCGGTATCGCCGCCACCCACAACCTTGCGACTCTCC
This sequence comes from Streptomyces sp. BA2, assembly GCF_009769735.1. NCBI lineage: Bacteria > Bacillati > Actinomycetota > Actinomycetes > Kitasatosporales > Streptomycetaceae > Streptomyces > Streptomyces sp. BA2. The sequence continues at coordinate 736,521 of NZ_WSRO01000002.1, read as the reverse complement.
GTATCGGCGAGTCCGCGTGGGGCGCCGAGTGGTTGAACGGCGCCGTCACTGCCGTGAAGGTCTGGACTGCGGCGCTCACCCAGGCCGAGCTTGAGGGTGAAGCCCTCGCGCATCGGCCGCGGCGTACCGCCAACCTGACCTGCTGGTATCCGCTCACCCGCGCGGAGACTACCGACTACAGCGGTAACGCCCGCACCCTGTCCGGCGGCACTGGTGCGGCCACCGAAGACGGCCCCGGTATCGGCTGGGGTCCGGGACGGCCGCGCCGCGTCAAGATGGCCACCAGCGTCAGCCAGGCGCTGACCAACGCGGCCGAGACCGGCACAGCGCAGCCGCTGAGCAAGTCGAAAGGGCGCGCCCTCGGGACAGCCTCCGAAACCGACGCCGCGCAGCCCCTCGCACGTCGCAAGACCCAGACGCTCCCGTTCGCTTCAGAGACCGGCACGGCGCAGGCCCTCACCAGCCCCGGAACTCCGCTCGCTGACCTCGCCGACGACTTCAACGACGGCACGGTCGACACGGCCCTGTGGCCCAACAGTTTCGGCACCTACTCCGAGACCGGCGGCCGGGCGCGCGTCGCCTGCACCACCAGCTACAGCGCCTTCAGCTCCACCCTCGACTACACGCTCACCGGCTCGTCGATATTCCTGCGCTCCTACCCGCCCGCTCTCGGTGGCGCAACGACCGAGGCGTGGTCGCAGATCCTCATCAAGGCGACCACGGCCGGCACAGACATCGGGTTCGAGCACCGGCTGATCACCGGGCAGCTGGCCATGTTCAGCCGCGCCGGGTTCGTCGACGGCGGCGAAGTCGCCATCGCCTACTCGCCCACCGACCACGCCTGGCTGCGGATCCGCGAAGCCGGCGGCACCACCTACTGGGACACCAGCGCCGACGGCTCGACCTGGACCAACCGGCGCAGCCTGACCAGCCCCGCCTGGACGAGCGACAACAACCTCGAGTTCCAGCTCATCGCCCACCGCTCCGACGGCACCGACGACTACGCCGAATTCGACAACGTCAACGTCGCCCCCGCGATGGTCGTCGCTATCGATCCGGCCGGGGAGTCCGACGGCGGCCAGCCGCTCGGAGCACGCAAGGCGAAGCTCCCGGGCCTCGCCGGCGAGACGGGCAACGCCCAAGCCCTCGCGGCACGCAAGGCCACAACGGCCGGGCTCGCCGCGGAGAGTGGAACCGCCCAGGCTCTGACACGCACCAAGCGCAGGGCTGTCGGCACGTCGACCGCTACGGAAACGTCGCTGGCCGTCGGCAAGACGAAGCGGCTGCCGCTCGGTACGACCCAGGCCACCGACGCTGCCCAGCCTCTCCAACGGGCCAAGACGGCGCCTCTGGTCACTGCCCAGAGCGGCGAGGACGCGCGGGCACTCGGCAAGAGCAAGACAACCGCGGCCGGCGTTGCGGGCGAGACAGCCACGGCCGTCCCGCTCGCAGCTGGTCGGGCGCGGCCTCTGACTGCGGCAGTAGAGGATGCCACCGCTCAGCGGTTGGGGAGGAGTCGGTCCCTCGGTCAGGCCGTCGAGGACGAGGCTCCGCTGCCCGTAGGCCGGGCCAAGGCCAGGCCTCTGACGTCGGCTTCCGAAGTGGCGACCAGCCAAGCGCTGGGCGCCGCGAAGACGGCCCAGCTGCCGCACGCTGCCGGGCAGGAGACTGCGCAGCAGCTCGGTCAGATCCGCAGCCGTCTCCTCGGAACGGCTTCCGAGGAGACGGCAGCCCAGCCGGTCGGTGCAGCCAAGAGCAAGACCGTCCCGTCCACGGACGGTACGGAGGCAGCTCAGCCGCTGACCGCGGTCAAGGCTCGCCCCCTCGGCGAGGCATCGGCCATCGCCGAAGCCCTGGTCCTTGGGCGTACCAAGTCCCTACTGCTGCCGACCGCGTTGGCAGACGAGACGGCGCAGCCGCTTGGCGGGGCACGCGAAGCCCCCCTCACGGCAGCCACCGAGAACGGCACGGCACGCCCGCTCGGCTCGAGCAAGACCGCGGCACTCTCGCCCGCCAACGGGCTGGACGACGCGGTCGAGCTGACCGCGAGCAAGGCCCGCGCGGCAGGCACGGCAGACATCGTGGAAGCCGCCCAGGCCATCACGCTGGCCAAGCGGCAGACGCTCGAACCCGCGGACTCCGCCGACATGGCGCAGCTGCTTGATGCCAGCAAGGTACGCCTGCTCGGCACCGTCACAGAGACAGCGCAGGCCCTGCCACTCACGTCCGCCGGATCCATCGCCGCAGCCACCGAGACCGGGACCGCGTACCTTCTGGGCCGCAGCAAGACGAAGGCCCTCGGTGTCGCCGTCGAGACCGCGGCGAGCATCCCGCTCACCGCAGGCAAAGCCGCAGTCCTCGGCACAGTTGTTGAGGCAGATGCGGCGCGGCCCGTCTCGACGGCGCCGCGCTTCGGCACTGCGGTCAGCACCGAGACCGGCATGGAGCTGGGCCGGTCGAAGCGATTCGCCCTCAGCTTGGCCGTGACCGTCGATTCCCCCGGGCAGCTGGGCGTTCGCAAGGTGCGGGCGATCAGTGCGGCCACCGAGACCGACACAGTGCTCGCTCTCGGTTCCAACGCCCCGCCGCCCGTCGACTGGGACATCGAAGTCGGCGCCCCGTACAGCCGCTGGAAGACCGGTGCACCGCACGGCGACACCTACGCCAGCGGCATCCCGGCCAGCCCGTGGCAGGCCGGGGATCCGCACGGTGACACCTACAGCGCAGGCTTCCCAGACGACTCGGACTGGGGGGTGGCTGCACCGTGCTGATCCCCGCCACCTCGACCGAGTACCTGCACGTCCCCGTCACTGCCCCGCCCGGTGTCGACCTCACTGGAGCCCCGGTGAAGATCGCGGCCGTCGGGCACCGCAACAACCCGACCAGCACGGAGTGGAAGACGGCCGAGTGGGACGACGGCGAAGCCCGGCTCCTCATCGGCCCCGGCAGCACGCTCGTCCTTACTCGCGGCGACTACCGGGTGTGGGTGAGCGTGGATCCGCCCGGCGCCGAGAACATCACCCGCATGTCCGGACACCTCGGCGTCACCTGATCTGAAAGGAGGGCAGTAGTCATCGCGGACAATCTTTCGGATACGGCCGAGAACCGATCTCTCGACTGGCTTATGGGAACGGCGACGACCGCCCCTACGCTCCCGCTCAAGGTCGCCCTCGTCACCGCCAACGGCAGCGACAGCGCGGCGGGCACAGAGGTGACAGGCGGCAGCTACGTGCGCAAGAACCTCACCGTCGGCGCGGCAGCATCTGGGGCTACCTCCAACACGGCCGACATCGTCTGGACCGGCATGCCAGCCGGGACGATCGTCGGCGTCGAGATCTGGGACTCCGCAGGCAGCCCAGTCCGCTGGTGGCGTGGACCGCTCGCGGCCAGCCGCACTCTCGCTTCCGGGGATGAAGCGAGATTCCCGGCAGGCACATTGACGTTCGCGCAGGCTTGATCGGGGGCGGCCATGGCCCTCATCGGCACACTCCAGGACAACTTCAACGACAACATCATCGGGCCCGACTGGGGCAACAGCTACGGCGGTGTCAGCGAGACCGGCGGCAAGGCCAGAGTCCCGTGTGCGGCCGGGGTGTTCGCCGGCTACCAGACCGCGAAGGACTGGACGCTGGCGGGCTCTTCAGCGTCCGTGCAACTGCCGTTGGCCGCGGCGGCGAACGGTGCGAGCACTGAGGCGCAGACCGCGTTCAACATCATCCAGGCGACGGCTGGCACGTACATCGCCATCAACATCAACACGGTGGCGAACACGATCCGCTTCGAGAACAACGTCGGCTACACCGACGGTTCCGCCGTGAGCCTCACCTACAGCGCGGCAACCCACGCCTGGCTCCGCATCCGCGAGAGCGCAGGAACCCTGTTCTGGGATACCTCCACCGACGGATCCGCCTGGACGAACCGGCGCTCCATCTCCACCCCGGCCTGGGTCACCAGCAGCGTCAACGCGGTCGCCGTCGAACTCCTCGGCTGGCGTAACAACGGCAGCACCAACTTCAGCGAGTGGGACAACTTCAACACGGCGGCCTCCAGTGCGGCCGTGCACTTCATGTCGGCCAGCCTCACCGCCGACGGCGCCCTCGGCTCGGCCCTCACCCCATCCGCAGTCCTCGGCGCCAGCCTCGCCGCCACCAGCAGCCTGGACTCCACCGTCACGCAGGCAGCCGTCCTCAGCGCCGACCTGGCCGCCAGTGCATCCCTCGGCGCGCAGACGGACGCCGCAGCCCGCGACGACCTCACCCCCCTCATCGGCAAGCCGCAGAGCGGATGGACGGTGAGCGCGCCGTGGATCTAGCCGCCATCTCCACCGAATACGTCAAGGTCACCGTCGTCGCCAAAGCGGGCGGAGCCAGCATCAACCCGGCTGTGCCGCCGCAATTCGCGTTCCTCGCCACCGACGTCAGCCCAGAACCCGGCGACTGGCTGACCGGCGAATGGCTCGCCCCGCACGGCCGGATCCTCATCGGCCCCAACGGGGGTGTGACCACCCTTGAACCGGCCGACTACAAGGTGTGGGTCAAGTTTGCGGGCGGTTCCGAAACCCCGATCCACCGCACCGGCACGCTCACCGTCTACTGAGGAGACCGTCATGCCCACCAGTGACGCCGAGGGCAAGGACTGGTCCCTCGAACGATTCCGCCACCACCTGCCGAACACGGTCACCGACGTCGGGCCCGGCGAAGGCACCTACGCGCGCCTGTTCCGGGCCGCCCATGAAGGCGTGTGGTGGACGGCCGTCGAGATCCACAAGCCGTACATCGCCAAGTACAAGCTGAAGTCCACGAAGACGCGGAAGATGTACGACGAGATCCACGTCGAAGACGTCCGCGAATCCGAAGACCACCTCTTCTACCGGGACCTCGTCGTCCTGGGGGATGTGCTGGAGCATCTGTCGCGCGAGGACGCGGTCACGTTGCTGGAGCGGATCGTCGCCGCTGGCGCCTGGAACATTCTCGTGTCCGTGCCGATCGTCGAGTCCGAGCAGGGCGAGGTCGACGGCAATGTGCACGAAGCCCACCTCCACCAGTGGGATGCCGACGATATGGACCAGGTGTTCGCCGGGCTTGGCGGGCAGGTGGGTAGCCTGCGCGGTGACACGCTCGGCGTCTGGTGGTGGACGCGGACGTGAGCCGGACGATCTACCGCTACGAGATCCCCGTCGACGACCAGTGGCACGCCCTCGACCTCACCGGCGACGTCGTCCACGTCGACTGCCGCGACATCTACGTCGTCGAACTGCGGGCCATCCACACCGACGGGCCCGCCTCCCGACGCGGCTTCCGCGCCTACGGCACCGGCCATCCCACCCCCGACGACGTGGAGCATGTCGGCACCGCCATCGCCCCCGGCGGTCATCTCGTCTGGCACCTCATGGAACTGCCCTAACCCCACGGAGCCCGCGCCGTGCCTGACCCCACCCACCTGCTCGGACGGTACTTCGGGAGCATCCCCGAACCCGAGAGCGCCTACGAAGACCTCGTCACTCGCATGAGCGTCGCTGAAGGCGGCTTCCTCTGGACTCGCGAAGAAGCCACCGCACTCGTCGACGCCGTCCTCCATGAAGCGGCCGAGAAGATCCGCACCGAAGAAGCACCCGACGGGCGGGACGACACCTTCGACGCAGGCGCCGTATGGGCATCCGAACTCATCCGCCCAGCCAGCAGCGAGGCTCCTCAGCCTGACGGCACGGGAGCCATGGAGGCGGCGCCATGACCACACCCGACTACGACCTGATCGACCGCCTCGAACGCGAGCTCGGCATCGGCCAGCGCGCGCGTAAGAAGCCCATGCGGACGGCCCGCCCGGTGTGCCTCATCAAGGACTGCGACGGCACCAACACCGACATCAGCACCTGGAGCGGCGTGCTCGTCATGCGCATCCACGAACACTGACCACCCCACACCGGAAGGCCCGCGCCCCATGGCTGCCGAATTCGCCGCTGCCGATCTACGGCGGCTCGCCGACATGCTCGACGCCCTCACCGAGGCGAGCGCCCGAACTGGCGTGGTCGTGACGAGCTACACCGAGGACAACATCACCGTCAACGACCACGTCATTCGACTCCACTGGAAAGACGGCGAACAGCCTGGCCGGTACACCGTCGAGTGGCCCGACTCGTAGGAGCCCGCGCCATGGATCTCCACGCCTGGATCACCCAGCAAGTAGACAAGATCGAGGGCATCGCCCGTGCGGCTGACGAAACGCTGGGACAGGTTCTCTCCCAAGTTGAATACGTCGACAAGCACACCGTGGCAGATGAGCGGCACATCAACTTGCACGCCCCGATCGCAGTTCTGCGCCGCTGCGAGGCGGACCGCCGCATCCTCGCCCGGCACAGGCTCGACCCGTCCAGGACCACGGACAGTACGTTCGCAGCCGCATGCGAAGGCTGCGACGAAGACACTACATGGGGCCTGCCCTGGGTCGACAACCTCAACGACTGCCCCGAACTCCTCGACCTCGCCCACGCGCACGGACTGACGGACGAGATCCTCGCCGGACTCGACCGGCCGCAGGCGCCGATGCGCGAGGCGCGAGAGCCCCACCCCGAAGGCTTCGCAGGGATGCTCCGCGATGCCTTCGACCGCGCCCTAACCCCGCCCATCACCACCAGCGACGTACCCGAAGCGCTACGCGGACCGCACTGGAAGCCGTAACCGACCACCCCACAGGAGCCCGCGCCATGGCCCGCTACCGCAAGAAGCCCATAGAGATCGACGCCGTCCGCTGGACTGAAGACGAGCCCATGCAGATGCTCATCGACTTCACGAACGGCCTCGTCAAGCTCAACGACGTCGACCGCGAGTTCACCGTCTACGACCGCCTGCACGACACGTGGGTCAAGTTCGAGTACGGGGACTGGATACTCAAGGGAGTCCAGGGCGAGTTCTACCCCTGCCGAGACGACGTCTTCGCCGCCACCTACGAGGCGGTGGACGCCTGATGGCCCGCATCCAGATCCTCGAACTCCCCATGGTCCACGTCGGAGACGTCAGCGAGACACCGTTCCTGCTCGTCATCGATCAAGTCGACGATGACACCGCTGAGGACATCACGCACTGGCCGGAGGACATCGCCACCCGGATCGGTGCACGCCAAGTCCTCTGCCTCCCCGGCACCGTCGACATCCCCGCGAACGACCTGCCGCCGTCCATCGACGAAGCCTTCAAGAACGACGTCGAAAGCTGGGCCGCAGGAACCAACGAGACCATCATGCGCATCGTCGAAGCGATGAGCGGCGGCACGAAGCGCACCCCGTCACCCCGTCCAAGAAACGACGGCCAGCGCCTAGCTGCTGAGCGCACCGACATCGCCCGCGACATGGACCGCCTCGCCAAGTGGAAGCACGAACTCGCCGACGCCCTCGGCGTGGACCGCACCCGCGACTGGGACGACATCCGCAACGCCGCCGCCGGACTCCGCCAAGGCCGCGACGAGGCCCGTAGCTGGGCCCGTCACGGCTACGAGATCGGACAGAAGCACTGCTCCTGGACCGACCACGGTGTCGCACCCGCATGGCTCACCGATGGCTGGCCGCCCCACATCGACAGCTGCGAACACCTCAAAGTCGCAGCCGAGTATGACGAGGCACTCACGCGCGTCCGTAATCTGCCCGAGCAGCCCGAGGTGATGGACGCCCAGCACCCAGACCCCAGCGGCTACCTGCACGGTTACGGCGTCGCCATCCGCGAGGCGAAGCAGGCGAGCAGCGAGCCGAGGCCGACCGCATACGAGCGCGGCGGATACATCGCCAGTGCTGACGATGGTGACAACACCGACGGGGCAACGGCGTCATGACCGCCTACCTGATCGTCCACTCACGCGAGCAGCGCAAGGACGACGCCGTCATCCAGGACGACAACCTCGCCCTCACCATCCAGGGCAGCTGGGCCGTCCTCTCCGACGGCGACGGCGTCTGCCTCGCCATCCCGTCCGGACAAGGCGCCAGCATCCAACGCATCGACGACATCCCGGAGGGCCGCACCGAAGGAGGATGAGTAACGTGGCCACCGAAGAGACCAGCGCCACCGGCGCAGCAGCCACACAGCGACTCCTGAAGTACTGGGCCCACGGACCAGGCGCAGCGAAGATCCAACCCGGAACGCCAGGAGCATTCCGCCGATGCCAGACCGAGCTCGGCAAGTACATCCAAGGCCGACAACTCGACGGCTTCTGCGCACGCGTCATCCACGAAGCCACAGGCGAATGGCCCGGCCAGCACCGCGGCGACAAGGGCGGCGACTGATGGGCAGCCAAGGTCGACGGTCGGCACCGCTGCCCAAGGGCTGGGCGCGCATCCGGGCACGCATCCTCAAGCGCGACGGCTGGGCCTGTCAGTGGCTGGTCGCGACGGGCGGTCGGTGTGGTGAGCCGGCCAATCAGGTGGACCACAAGGTCAATGCGGCACTGGGCATGGACGATCACAGTGATCAGAATCTGTGGGCCTTGTGCCAGTGGCACCATGATCAGAAGACAGGGCGAGAGGCCTCGGCCGCTGCCCACGCGAAGCCGCCCCGAGCCCGGCCGACCGAGGATCACCCTGGGCTGATCGCTTGACATCGATCACGCGGTAGATCAACTCCCGTGATCGGGCTGGGATTGATCACGCATCCAAGAACCCTGGGGGATGCCCCCTAGATCATCCCAATCTGCGGATCGGGCACGTTAGCTTGGCGCGGTGCGCATGACTCTGGGGATCTAATGATCAAGCTCTGACCTGCGATTACGTCATCGGCGGGTCTCTGACCTGCGAGTGGCCGTGACGGTCGGAGTGCGTCACAGATCTTCATTTCTGCTGGTCAGGGCATGTATTGCCGTCACGCACCCTGCTATCCTGGATACATGACGACGAAGCGCTGCGAGGGGTGTCCGGAACGGCTCGGCGCCCGGCATGCTCACAATGCGCGCTTCTGCTCAGGCCGTTGCCGCATGGCTGCCCACCGCGCCGCTCGCCGGCAGGCCGATCCGGTGCCGTCGGCGATGACGCGCAGGCGCCAGTGGGTGCGGCGGACGGAAAGCAAAGTCCCCCTGTCCGTGGTCGGCCCAAAGGTCCGGCCAGCTTCGTCGACCGACCCCGAGACGTGGGCAAGCTACAGCGCGGTCAACCGCTCGACGGCCGGAGCGGGCACCGGATTCGTCTTGAGCGCGATGGACCGCCTCGTGTGTATCGACCTCGACCACGCACTGCTGGAAGGCGAGTTGCGGACGTGGGCCCGCAGGATCGTCGACAGGCTGCCGCCGACGTACATCGAAATCTCCCCGTCCGGCACCGGCCTGCACATCTGGGGCTTGGGAACTGTCGGGCAGGGGCGTCGGATCCGGCGTGGAGAGTCTGCCGTTGAGGTATACGACCGTGGCCGCTACATCACCGTGACCCGCGAGCCGTTCGAAAGCGCACCGTCTACGCTGGCCGACCTGACACGGGTGATCGACGACTTGCTGTGAGGGGGTGACCCTGATGGCTGGTCGAGGTATGGCCCCGAAGGCGACTCGGTCGCGGGCCCGAGACTCGAAGGCGCGGGACGCTGAGCTGAACCGGGTCGAGGACGACGATGAGGTCCGTGGGCCGGAGCTGCCCGAGGGCGTACTGCCCGATCAGGAGTCGTGGCATCCGCGGACGGTGCAGTGGTGGGAGACTTGGCGGCGCTCGGCCCAGGCGCAGGTCTTCATCGACACCGACTGGGACTTTCTCCTCGATACGGCCCTGCTGCATCACGTGATGTGGACCAAGGGCCGCTGGGAATTCGCATCCGAGGTGCGTCTGCGGGCCGCGAAGTACGGGGCAACCCCGGAGGACCGGATGCGCCTAAAGCTGAAGATCGAAACCCCGGGGGACAGGCAGGCGCCTTCCGAGACGCCGCGGTCGACCTTGAGCCGGCGTAAGAACCTGCGGATCGTCAGCGAGGACGTCGGCTAGGGGGTCCCCATGCCTTGGAGGGGGCCGTCATACGAAGGCGAGTTTCCGTCCCTTGGCCACCAGATCGTCGAGCACGTCGAGGAGTACCTCTGTCACGGTCCTGGCGACGTTGTCGGCGAGCCGATCGAGCTGGACGATGAGTTCTACGCGTTCATCGTCAAGGCCTATCGTCTGAACCCGGAGACGGGGCGCCGCATGTACCGGCGGGCGTTCCTCTCGCGGGCCAAGGGGCGCGCGAAGTCAGAGATCGCCGGAATGCTCGTCTGCGCCGAGGCTCTGTTCCCGGTGCGCTTCGACGGATGGGACGCAGCCGGTGAGCCGGTGGGCAGGTCGGTGAAGTCGCCGTTCATTCGCTGTCTGGCCACCGAGGAGGGGCAGTCCGGGAACACCTACGACAACGTGTCGACGATGCTCGAGTACGTGGTCGAGCATTACGGGGACGATTTCCCGGGCATCGACATCGGCAAGTCGGCGCAGTCGTCGAGCCGGATCGTTCTGCACCACCAGCGCGGCGAGATCACCCCGTCGACGGCGTCGTCCGCGGCGAAGGACGGCGGCAAGGAGACCTTCGCGGTCTTCGACGAAACGCACCTGTACGTGCAGCCGGAGCTTCGGCGCATGCACGGCACGGTCCGGCGCAACCTGCGCAAGCGCAAGGAGGCCGAGCCGTGGTGCCTGGAGACGTCGACGATGTACGAGCCGGGCCAGGACTCTGTAGCCGAGGCCACACACACCTACTTCAAGGCGATCAAAGAGGGCCGGGTCCGCGACGCGGATGCTGCAGGCCTGCTTTTCGATCACCGGCAGGCCAGGGACGGAACGGACCTGGCCGACCGTGACGCGCTGCTGGCCGGGCTGAAGGAGGCCTACGGCCCGGCCGCCTCGTGGATGGACCTGGACGGCATCATCGCCGAGATCTGGGATCCGCAGTCCGCCCCGTCGGACTCGCGACGCTACTGGCTGAACCAGCCGGTCGCCGCGGAGGATGCGCTGCTCGATCCGGCGGCCTGGTCGCAGAATGCGTCGCCGATGCGCCTGGAGCCTGGCGACGATGTCGTCCTCGGGTTCGACGGCGGCAAGACGGATGACGCAACCGCCTTGATCGCCATGCGGGTTTCGGATCGGCTCGTGCAGCCGGTCGGGATCTGGGAGCGCCCTGACGGGCCGCAGGCCAAGGGCTGGGAAGTCGACCGGAAGCAGGTAAGCGACCTGGTGGCCCACGCTTTCGGGCAGTGGCAGGTCCGGGCGTTCTTCGCGGACGTCAAGCTGTGGGAGTCCTACATCGACGAATGGACGGACACCTACCGGGATGAACTCGTCGTGCGGGCCTCCCCGAAGGCCGCGGTCGGCTGGGACATGCGCGGCCGTCAGCAGGAGCTGACCCTGGCCACTGAGGCGCTGGTGCGGGCCATCGAGGACGGCAAGCTGCCGCACACCGACCATCCGATCCTGAACCGGCACGTGGGCAACGCCCGGCGCCGGCCGAACAAGTGGGGCGTGTCCTTCGGCAAGGAGTCGCGGGAGTCCCCGAAGAAGGTCGACGGTTTCGCGGGGATGCAGCTGGCGGACATGGCGCGCCGCGCCCTGTCGGCTTCCCCGGACTGGGCGAAGCGGCAGAAGAAGAGGCAGCGCACCGGGCGCGTGCACGGATTCGCATAGAGCAGGGAGGTGGGCGCGGCATGGCCGTAATCGGCGAGGATCAGGCGGTGGCGACGGCGAAGCGCCTGCTGAAACTGCGTGAGGTCGAACAGCCCCGCCTGCAGCGGATCGCGGACTACATGGCTGGCAAGCATGCCAGCGTGTACGTGCCGTCGGGCGCGCGGGCCGAGTACCGGTGGCTGATCGAGCGCGCCAAGGTGAAGATCCTCCCCTTGGTCGTCAATGTGGTCGCACAGAACATGTACGTCGACGGATACCGGCCCAAGGGCAAGGACGACAACGCAGCCCCGTGGCGGGTGTGGCAAGCCAATCGGCTGGATGCACGCCAGCACGGCGTGCACCGGGCGGCGTTGACCTACGGGGCCGCCTACGTGGTGGTGATGCCAGGCAAGCCTGTCCCGGTCATCACTCCGTTCTCTCCGCGCCGCCTCACCGCCCTGTACGCGGATCCCGTCAACGACGAGTGGCCGCTCTATGCGATCGAAGACCGTGTCGAGAACACGGCAGAAGGCCCCCGTCGGGTCGTGCGCATCTACGACGAGCAGGCCCGCTACACGCTGTCCGGCAAAGCCGACAGTACTGACCTGACGCTGGACGAAGACGGCGTGATGCGCCACAACCTGGGCGTCTGCCCGGTGGTCCGGTTCGTCAACTCTGACGACCTGGACGGCGACGGCGTGATCGGCGAGGTCGAGCCGCTCATCGACGCCCAGGACCAGCTGAACATGACCACCTTCAACCTGCTGATGGCGCAGCAGTACGCCGCTTTCCGGCAGCGCTGGGTCACAGGCATGGCCCCGCCGCTCGACGAGCAGAATAATCCGATCGAGCCGTTCCGCTCCCGCGTCGACGGGCTGTTCGTCGCTGAAGACGCCGACACCAAGTTCGGCGAGTTCGGACAGACCGACCTCAAGGGCTACCTGGACAGCCGCGAGGCGACGATCCGCCACATCTCGACCCTGTCGCAGGTGCCGCCGTATCACCTGCTCGGCCAGATGGTGAACCTGTCCGCGGAAGCCCTCGCGGCTGCGCGCGACGGACTCGACCGGAAGATCGACGAGAGGGAGTCGCTGTTCGGCGAAGGCTGGGAGCAGACACTGCGCCTGTCCGGCCTCGCATCGGGCGACACGAAGGCTTGGGAAGATACCGTCGCGCAGGTCGTATGGCGTGACACCTCCGCCCGCTCCCTGGCCCAGACCGTGGATGCTCTCGGCAAGCTCGTCACGATGCTCGGGGTTCCCCCACAGGAACTGTGGGAGAAGATCCCCGGCGTGACGCAGACGGACGTCGAGCGCTGGAAGACCACGGCGGCACAGGGCGACGCGATGGGCCGCCTGAACGGCATCATCGAAAAGCAGATGTCACAGCAGCTCGCTCCGGTGCCCCCGCTGCCTGACGTGGCAGCCTGATGGCAGCCAATCCGGGCCAGGCGCAGCGGTATCGCGGCATACAGGCCCTGATAGCGGCACGCATGGCGCAGCGGGTCCTGCAGGTGTGGCGGGACCTGATGAATCCGGCGAAGGTCGACGCGTCCTGGCTCGCCGTCCGGGCCGCCCTCGTTCCCATCGTGGAGCAGGGCAGACAGCAGTCGGCGGAACTCGCGCGCGTCTCCTATGCGGATGCCCGGCGCGCGGCGACAGCCGTAGAGGACGGCTTCAAGCCCCAGGACCCGCTTCCGCTACTGCTGGACCGCCTAGAGTCAGCCCTCGACGTCACCGGCCCCGTCGAGTTCAAGAGAGCCATTGCCGCAGGCAAGACCCCTCAGCAGGCCATGGAAGCCGCAGCCGTCCGCATGGTCGGAACCACCCAGTACCTGGCCCTCGAAGGGGGCCGGTCGGTGATGAAGCGGTCCATCGAGGCCGACGAATCGGCTACGGGCTGGGCGAGGGTAACGGACAACGATCCGTGCGCCTGGTGCGCGATGCTCGCCAGCCGCGGACCGGTCTACAAGACGGCCAGAACGGCTGGCGATCCGCGCAAGGGCGGCAACTCGTACCACGATCACTGCGCCTGCCAGGCATGGCCTGCATTCACGCACGACGAACCCTTCATCGGCATTGCCGAGAAGCTCTATGACGACTGGCTGCGGACCACACGAGGACGCGGCGGCAAGCATGCCGTCAACGCCTTCCGCCGCTGGTGGGAGTCAGAGGGGCGCACCGCCTACGCGGCACCCGAGCGCTCCTGACCCCGAACCCGGCACCCGCGGTGCCGGATCACCCCTCAACGAGGCGCCTGCCGACACGGCTGGGCGCCTTTCGCGTAGCCACCCCGCGCCCGCCGGCATGGCGGCGCACCCGACACGGGAGCCCATCAATGGCCGAGAACACCTCGGAGACCGCCAGCGGCACGCCGGCAGTTCCGACCCCCGCCGAAGCCGTCGCAGCAGGCCAGATCCCCGCACAGACCCCGCCTCCGCCCGCTCAGCAGAAGACAACCTCAGGGCCCCAGGCCCAGGAGGCCGCCAAGGCGGAGATCACGGACTGGGAATCCGAAGCGACCAAGTGGAAGGCACTGTCCCGGCAGCACGAGAACAAGCACCTGGCCGCTCTCGGCTTCAAGTCGAAGGACGAGATCGACCAGCTGCGCCAGGCCGCACAGAAGCACGCCGAGTTCGAGGACACCCAGAAGTCCGAGCTCCAGCGCGCCAACGAGCGGGCCACAAGCGTCGAGCAGAAGCTCACGGAGCTTCAGTCGACGAACGCCCGCCTCATGGCTGCGGCCACGCACAACATCCCGCCGGACCTGATCGACCTTCTCGGCTCGGGCAGCGACGAGGAGATCAACACGCGCGCCGAGGTGCTCGCCGAGCGCCTCAAGGCCAGCGCGCCTCCGTCCGCCGCCACCCAGCACCGGCCCGTCGAATCCCTGACACCGGGCGCAGCGACCGCCTCCGGCTCCGCCGAGGCAACCCCCGACCAGTGGATTCGAACCATGGCCGGCCGTACTCCCTGATCTGAACCTCACCGCAGCACCGGAATTACCCGCACGGGGCCGGGGTCGCTGCATTTCCGGAAGGAGACCCCGTGCCTTTCAACTCGCTCATCAGCCGGGACGCCAGCAATGATCCGCTCGTCCCGACCCCGGTCTCCGCGGAGATCATCCAGGAACTCCCTGCGGCTTCTTCTCTGCTGCAGCGGGCCCGCAACGTGCCGATGTCGTCCAAGACGCAGCGGCAGCCGGTCCTCGACGTCATGCCGCTGGCCTACTTCGTGGGCGGCGACACCGGCCTGAAGCAGACCACGGCGCAGGACTGGAAGAACGTCGACCTGGTCGCCGAAGAGATCGCCGCGATCGTGCCGATCCCCGAGGCGTACCTCGACGACGCCCAGATGCCGATCTGGGAGCAGGTTCGGCCCCGTCTCGTCGAGGCGATCGGCGCGAAGCTGGACGGCGCAGGTCTCTTCGGGCTCGACAAGCCGTCCACGTGGCCCTCCGCCGTCTACCAGTCCGCCGTCGCCGCAGGAAACGCCGTCATCACCGGCGCCGGCGCCGACTTCGGCGTCGACGTCTCCCTCGCCGCAGGGAAGGTCGCCGAGGACGGCTTCGCCGTCAACGGCTTCATCAGCCGTCCGGGACTCACCTGGAAGCTGAACGGCATGCGCAGCGAGCAGGGTCTGCCGATCTATCAGCCGAACATGCAGGGCCAGCCCGGCGGCACCCTGTACGGCTACGGCATGTCGGAGCTCACCAACGGCGCCTGGGACATGTCCGAGGCGGAGCTGCTGATGGGCGACTGGTCGAAGGCGATCGTCGGCGTCCGCCAGGACATCAGCTTCAAGCTGTTCACGGAGGGTGTCATCTCCGACGACGACGGCAAGGTCCTCCTCAACCTGATGCAGCAGGACTCCGTCGCCATGCGCGTGGTCATGCGCGTCGCGTTCGCCACGGCCAACCCGGCGACCCGCCTGAACACCAACGCGGCAACCCGCTCGCCGTTCGCGGTCGTCCAGGCGACCACCGCCGCATCCTGACCCGTCCGGCCGGCGACCCTCAGGGATCGCCGGCCGACGGCAGATCGGAGTCCACCTTGCGCGTCCTGGCGATGCTGCACGCCTACCCTCCGGCCCACAATGCGGGCGCCGAATGGGCGGCCCACAGCCTGCTGCGCGAGCTCGCTGCGCGCGGGCACACCGTGGACGTCCTCCTCTCCCAGGCGGCGGAAACCAAGGACACCTACGAGATCGACGGCGTCAGCGTTCATCCTCACCGCGGCAAGGCGGACCCGGGCCGGTGGATGCGGGGTCCGGGGCGCGCGAACGTGATCGTCACGCATCTGGAGAACACGCCTCGCGCCTCCGTGCTGGGCGAGCTGAACCGCATCCCGGTCGTCCACCTGCTGCACAACACCTTCGAGAAGTCGAAGTCATGGCTGGTGAAGGGGTCCCCGACGCTGGCCGTGTACAACACGGCCTGGATGCAGGCGGATGCTGAGGCGTGGTGGCGCATCCACCGCGGCGACCGTCCGATGCCGTGGGGAATCACCGTGCACCCGCCCGTGGCGGTCGCCGACTATTCGGCCACGCCCGGCGACCGCATCACTCTGATCAACCTGACCGAGGAGAAGGGCGCGAAGGTCTTCTACGCGCTGGCGGAGCGGATGCCGCGCCGCAAGTTCCTGGGCGTGATCGGTGGCTATGGCAATCAGGTCGTGCGTGAGGATCTTCCCAATGTGGAGATCGTTCCGCACACGCCAGGGGATCGCATGGCCAAGGACGTCTACGCCCGAACGAAGATCCTCCTGGCGCCGTCGTCCTACGAGTCGTATGGCCGCGTGGCTGTCGAGGCGATGTGCTCCGGGATTCCCGTCATCGCCCACCCGACGCCCGGACTCATGGAGTCGCTCGGCGAGGCCGGATCCTTCTGTGACCGCGACGACCTGGAGGCGTGGGAGGCCGCCATCCGGCAGCTGACGGCCCCGACCACTTACCGGCAGGCGTCCAAGGCGGCTGCCGCACGGGCCGCCGGACTCGATCCAGAGGCAGAACTCGATCTCTGGTGTGTGGCAATGGAGGGGGTGGCCAAGCGTGGATCCCCTCGCTAACGTCAGCGATCTTGCTGACCGTCTTGGCCGCCCGCTTACCGCAGGTGAAGAAGCCCGCGGGATGGCGCTGCTCGGCGACGCCTCCGCCCTGGTCCGCATGTTCACCGGCCGGGAGTTCACGCGCACCGACGACGACACTGTGGTGGTGAGGGCGCAGCAGGGCGAGATCCGGCTGCCGCAGCGGCCTGTCATTGACGTCTCCTCCGTCGTCGCGATCGGAGCCGGAGGGGCCCCGGACCTTCCCGTCGTGGGCTGGCAGTGGGACGGCATCGACGTTATCCGCACGTCGACCGAGAGCCCGTCGATCAACATGCCAGAGCTCTGGTACGACGACGACTTCGAGGCCTATCCGGGCACCTTTCGGGTGGTTTACAGCCATGGGGAGACGGCGGTGCCACCGGATGTGGTGGCCGTAGTCGCGCGGATGGCACTGCGGACCTTGACGGCGCCGACCATGGCAGGTGGCGTGACCGGCGAGACGATCGGCCCGTACAGCTACCGCACGGACGGAACGAGCGCCGGAACGGCCGTCGCCATGACGGACGACGACCGCAAGATGCTGGAACTTGCGGGCTATCGACGCAAGTCCGGCATGACCACGGCGAGGTGGCGGTGACGAAGCCACTGCGAATCATCGCCCGAGTGCACGCGATGCCGCCCGAACACAACGCGGGCGCGGAGCACATGCTCGTGTCCATGCTTCGCCCCTTGGCGGAGCGCGGTCACGACGTACAGGTATGGCTGTCCCGGTACGGCGAAGCGCGCGAGCGGTACGAGTACCGCGGCATCCAGGTCGTACCACTGAGGGCAGGACTGGACTTCACGTCAGCCCTGCGCCACGCGGACGTGGTCGTGTCGCATCTGGAGTGCGTCCCGTCGACCGCTTCGCTGGCCCGCGGGTTCGGAAAGCCCCTGGTGGTGCTGTGCCACAACACTCATCGGCTCAGTTTTCGCGACATGGCCGCCGGGGGCACTGCACTGGCGGTCTACAACAGCCAGTGGATGCAGGTCGAGGCAGAATTGTTCTTCGCCGAGTACCCGGCGGGAGTGCTCCCGCAGAGCGGCCTGATTGTGCGCCCGCCGGTGTTCGCCGGCGAGTACGCGACGAATCCCGGCAAGGCCGTAACGCTCATCAACTGCAGCCCAGAGAAGGGCTCCAGTGTTCTTGAGGCCCTCGCTCGCCGGATGCCCGAACAGTCATTTCTGGCGGTACGAGGCGCATACGGGGAACAGATCCCCCCGGACTTGCCGAACGTCGAGATCATCGAGCATGTGGACGGCGGCGCCATGCGCGAGCAGGTCTACGCCCGCACGAAGGTGCTGCTCATGCCGTCCTCCTACGAGTCGTGGGGGCGTGTCGGGGCCGAAGCGATGGCCTCCGGAATCCCCGTGCTGGCTCACCCGACGCCGGGTCTGTGTGAATCGCTCGGCGAGGCGGGGATCTTCGTCGATCGGAATGACGTGGATGGCTGGGAAGCCGTTCTCCGGGAGCTGCTGACGCCGTCCGCCTACCGGCTGGCGTCGAAGCGCGCGAAGATCCGCAGCGCCGAACTCGACCCCACCGCAGACCTCGCCGACTGGTGCGAAGCCATCGAGGAGGCGGCCCGTGCGTGAACTACCGCACGGCGACACGGTGACGATCCTCCGGCCGGGACCATCGACGTCACAGGACATCTACGGCAACGACGTACCAGGCGCGGTCGCGGAGATTCCCGTGCCCGGCTGTGCGGTCGCTCCCCGAGACGGAACCGGATCCGCAACGAACGAGATCGTCGGCGACCGCGACACCGTCATCTCAGGCCTGACGCTCTATGCCCCTTTCGGCACCGACATCCGTGCCACCGACCGCGTCAGGGTCGGCGACGACATCTACGAAGTCGAGGGCCACGTCGGCTCATTCCGCTCCCCGTTCTCCGGCTCCACAGGCCCGGTTGTGGTGGCACTCGAACTCGTCACGGGCTAGCCATCAGGCCTCCAGTCGTCACACGTTGAGGAGTTGAGGGCATGGCTGCACGATTCAAGATGTCCCGGACAGGCGTGGGCGAGCTGCTGCGTTCGCCGATGATCCAAGCCGAGATGCTGCGCCGAGCCGAGGTCATCAAGTCCGCGGCCGTAGCGATGTCGCCGATCGACGAGAGCGATCCCCGCGCCGGCCACTACAAGGCCTCCTGGTCGACCGATAGCACCTCTCGCGGCGGCCGCCGCCACGACCGCGCGGTCGCCTATGTTCGCAACAGCGCCTATTACGCCCGCTGGGTCGAGTACGGCACCGAGCGAGTGCCCGCCCATCACGTACTCCTTCGCGCCGCCCTGATAGGCGGGCGGAACTAGTGGCGGCAGTCGGCAGCGTGGACATTGAGGCCGAACTGGTCGCCTGGCTGCACGCCAGGCTCACCGTCCGCGTACTCACCGATTTGCCCGCCAACCTGGCCGATGTCCTGCCGGTCATCCAGTTGCAGCGCGTCGGCGGTGACGACGACACCCTTCGGCTAGACCGGGCCTTTGTCGAAGTCGACGTCTACGCGGCTACGCGCCCGGCGGCGTCGGCCTTGATGGCGCAGGCGCGTTCAGTGCTCCTGTCGGAGTTGAGCGGCGCCGTCACCGATTCCGCCGTGTTCACCATGGCGCGAACCATCGCTGCGCCCTCGTGGCGCTCCTACGAGAACCCAGCCCTGCGCCGTTTCGGTGCTTCCTTCGAGATCTATAGCCACCCGGTCTCCTGACCGTTTGCGGGCCCGCGCCCCCCTGATCCCGCCCGTGCGCGGGCTTCACGCATGTCTGGAGACAACGATGGTCAACATCACCCGCGCCGCCGATTTGACGGTTATCGGAGCAAATGGAGGGGGTTGGGTAGGCGACACGGGCACTACTGCGCCTGCGTCGCCTCTCGTTCAGCCGCTCTCTCCGTGGGAGCCGCTCGGTGCGATCTCGGACGACGGTCTGACCTACGGCTTCGACGAGGACTCGCAGGAGTTCACTCCCTGGGGTCTGACGTCGCCGTTCCGCACGCAGATCACCAAGTCGGTGCGCACGTTCAAGGTCACCCTGTGGGAGACCGCCCGCGTCGCCGTCCAGTCGATCATGTACCGGATTCCGGCCGCCGAACTGGAGCCCGTCTCCGGCATCACGAGCTTCGCGGAGACCGCGAGCCCGGTGCCGGACCGCCGCGCCTGGTGGTTCCTCGTCATGGACGGAGACACCGCCAAGGGCTTCTACGTCCCCCAGGGTGAAGTCTCCGACCGCTCCGACGTGACGTTCAAGCAGGACGAGATGTCCGGCTACGAGATCACCGTCACCGCCTACCCGGACGCTGCTGGGAACACCGTCTACCACACGGACTCGGTCCCGGCGACGCCCGACTACACCGGCTCCTGACCCCCTCTGACTGGTGGACGGGCTGCGCACGCGGGCCCGGCCCGTCCACCTCCCTTCCCACGCCCGCGCCATAGACGAACGAGAGGCCCGCGCCATGGCTGCCAATGCCAGGACCGCAACCGCCCGCACGAAGCCCGCCGCCCGCAAGAAGACTGCTGCCGCCCGGCCGCCCCGCAAGACGGACGTCGTCGTCCCGGACGTCGAGCCCGACGAGGACTTCGACGACGAGGATGACGACGCCGCTGAGGCCCAGGAGTCCGAGGCGCTCGGCGGCTACGTGACCGCCACGCTGCGTGGCGAGGAGCTGCGGGTTCTGCCGCCGATGGTGTGGAGGCAGTCGTGGAACCGGCTGCTGAACTCCGGCCAGATCGACGCGTTCGCCGAGCTTGCCATCCACCCGGACGACTTCGAGCTGTATGAGGATCTCGACCCGACGAATGGGGAGTTCGGCGAGTTCATCGGTGAGGCCAGCGAGCAGGCGCCGGAGAGCCAGGGAAAATCGCATGGACCCAACAGGTCTACGAGGCGCACTCGGAGGCGGTAGAGGCCGATCTCTGGCGCTTCTACCAGCGGGATGTCTTGGACGTGCACCGCGGGGCGATGACGTGGCGGCAGTTGCGGGTCCTGATCCAGCACCTGCCGCCTGAGTCGTCGACGATGACCGCGCTCCGCAACCTGCTTACGGATGAAGAGCTGGCCGAGCAGGCGGAGAAGGGCGAGCCGGAGAAGGGCCGCTGGAGCCAGTTGGAGCAGCTCACGGCATCCGTGCTTGATGCGATCCGGCGTCTGGAGCACGTCTATATCTGCTCCCACGTCGAGAAGAAGCGTGACCAGCCCGCCGCGCCGGAGCCCACTCGACGGCCCGGCGCGAAGCCGCTTAGACCCACGCCGAAGATCTCTGAGCAGGCCGCAGAGCGTCTCTTCCAGCTCATCAACGGAGGCGCCGCCTAGCGCTGCCACGAGGGGAGGCCCCTCGTGGCGATCCAGGTCGGCAGCGTCGAAGTCGACGTCATCCCCAACACACGGCAGATATACAGCCGGCTCCGCGCAGGGCTCGTCCCGGCCGCGACGCGAGCCGGTGAGGATGCGGGCAACGCCGCCGGCCGCAGCTTCGGTCCGGCGATGCAGGCGCAGGTCGGCAACGTCGGTCTGGCGATCGGTGAGCAGATCGGGCAGCAGATCGCCGCTCGTATCACCGCTTCGCTGCGGGATGCGATCCGTGACGGCGTCACCCAGGGCGGGCGCACGGCTCGTCCTTCGGCTGTCCGGCAGGGCGACGACACGGCGGGCGCCTTCTCGCGTGCGATGAAAACTCATCTGCAGGCGGCTTTCCGGTCGCTGCCGAAGTTGCAGATCGGTGCCGACACTTCCGAGGCGGACTCGGATCTGCAGGCGCTGCGTTTCCGCATGGAGACGCTGGCGGACAAGCGGATCGGCATCGATATTTCCGCCGCTGACGCCAAGGCTGAGATCAGGGCGATCGAGGCTGAGCTCACCCGCCTCGGCGCGAAGCATCCGAACGTCCAGGTCAGGGCTGACACGGCTGCGGCGCTGACGCAACTGGCGACCGTCCGGGCCGCGATCGCTGCGGTCGACGGCAAGCGCATCAACATCCGGACCGACGTCAGTACAGCTCAGGCGACCGCCGCGCTGTTCCAGCTGACCGTGGCGCTCGGTGCGGTGGCAGCCATCCCTGCCATTCCGATCCTCGCTGCGGGGATCGGATCTATTGCCTCGGCGGCTGTTGCCGCCGGGGCTGGCGTTGGCGCGCTTGTAGCCGTCGCCATCCCCGCCTTCGTCGGCATCGCAGGCGCTTTGCAGGCACAGAAGACCGCCCAGGATGCGGCGGCCACCGCCTCCATCAAGGGCGGCCAAGCCGCCGGGCAGGGCGTCTCCAAGGCTGTGCAGTTGGCGGGTGCGCAGCAGTCGCTGGCGACGGCGCACCGCAATGCAGCCCAGCAGATCTCGCAGGCCCAGCGGGCGGTCGCAGATGCCGTCGAATCGGGTGCGCAGCGGGTCCGGCAAGCCCAAGAAGGCGTCAAGGACGCGGTACGGAGTGCAGCCGAGGCGAACCGGTCGGCCGCACAGCAGGTGAAGGCCGCCCAGCAGTCGGTGGCGGACGCAGTACAGCAGGCGGCCGACCGGCAGCGGGATGCCGCAGAGCGGGTAGCGCAGGCCGAGGACTCTCTCGCCGACGCCCAGCGCACCGCGCGGCAGGCCCAACAGGATCTGACGCAGGCCCGTAAGGACGCCGTCCTCGAACTGGCCGAACTGTCGACGCGCCTGGCGGGTGCGCAGCTCTCCGAGCGGGACGCGGTCTTGTCGGTGCAGGAGGCCCGGGATCGGCTGCGGGCGACGCAGGCCGTCGGATCGAAAGCCACGCTGCTCCAGCAGCAGCGCGCCCAGCTCGCCTACGACCAGGCCGTGCAGCGGCTCAAGGAGCAGAAGGACGAGACGAAGAACCTTGCCGCGGAGAAGAAGGCCGCGGACAAGGCCGGCGTTGAGGGCTCCGACACGGTCAAGTCGGCGCAGGAGCGCCTGGCGGGCGCCCAGCGCAACGTGGGGGATCAGCAGACGGCGCTGGCGAAGGCCCACCAGGAGGCGGCGCAGCAGCAGATCCAGGGGACCAGGGACATTGCTGCCGCGCAGGCGAAGGTGTCGGAGGCGCAGCGTAATGCGGCGCGCACGCAGGAGGACGGGGCCCGGTCGGTAGCCCGCGCCCAGCGTGAGGTGACCCAGGCTGCGAAGGAGTCCGCTGAGGGAGTGTCACGCGCGCAGGAGCAGCTGGCTCAGGCGCGGATGTCGGCGGCGGACTCGATTGCGTCGGCTGAGCGGCAGATTGCCTCCGCGTCGCAGCAGGCGGCCGGGGGCGTCGATCAGGCTGCCGTCGCGCAGGCCAAATACCAGGAGGCTCTCGCAAAGCTGACGCCGTCCGCGCGAGCCACGTTCGATGCGTTCGTGTCGCTGAAGGGCGCTTTCGGCGACTGGTCGAAGTCGCTTCAGCCGCAGGTCATGCCCATCTTTACGCGGGCGCTGAATGGGCTGAAGAATTCGCTGCCCGGTTTGACGCCGTTCGTGAAGGCCGCCGCCGACGCGATCGGTGAGCTCCAGGACCGGGCCTCGCGCGGCTTCAAGTCCGAGGGCTGGAAGGAGTTCAAGACCGATCTCGCTGGGGCAGTGCGTCCAGCGATCATCGGCATGGGTATCGCCTTCGGGAACCTCTTCAAGGGCATGGGCGGCATCGTCCAGGCCTTCCTGCCGCACATGGACTCCATCTCGGCGCGAATGCAGGGCATCACCGCCCGGTTCGCGACCTGGGGCACCAGCCTCAAGGGCAGCCCGGCGTTCGAACGGTTCCTCGCGTACTCCGCCGAGCAAGGCCCGATCATGGCGCGGGCGCTAGGCGACATCAGCTCAGCGTTCTACCAGGTGGCCCGCGCTCTGGCGCCGCTGTCGGGGCCGATCCTGGAGATCCTCGGCTCTCTGGCCCGCGGTCTCGCGTCGATCGCCGAGACCCTGCCGTGGCTGATCCAGGGCATGTACCTCGTCTACGTCGCCACGAAGCTGTGGACGATCGCGATGTTCCTGTTCAACCTGGTGATGAAGGCTAACCCGCTGGTCCTGCTGGGGCTGGCGATCGTCGCCCTCGTCGGATTCGTGATCTACGCCTACCGGCACTTCGACTGGTTCCGAAACGGCGTACAGGCCGCCTGGTCAGGCATCCAGACGGCGGCGATGGCGGCCTGGAACGGTTTCCTGAAGCCCGCCTTCGACATGATCGTCGCTGGCGCGCAGACGGTGGGCCGCTGGGCGACGTGGCTCTGGCGTGTGGCGATCAAGCCTGCGTTCGACGGTATCTCGCTCTCGGCGCGGGTTCTCGCAACGGTCATCGTCACGCTTCTCGTTGCCCCCGTCGTGATCGCTTTCCGGCTGGCGGCGGCCACCGGAACGTGGCTGTGGAAGGTGGCCATCGGCCCGGCGTTCCGCGGGATCGGTGCGCTCGGCAAGTGGCTGTACGAGAAGGCACTCAAGCCCGCGTTCGACGGGATCGGTGCAGCAGGCCGCTGGCTATACCGGACGGCGTTGAAGCCTGCGTTCGACGGGATAGCTGCGTCCGGTCGCTGGCTGTACCGTGTCGCGATCAAGCCTGCGGCGGATGGCATCGTCGCCTCCTTCCGTTTCGTCGGCAAGATCGGGTCGTGGCTGTACCGCACCGCGATCCGACCTGCGTTCCGTGGCATCGGTGATGTCGGGAGGTGGCTGTACCGGTCCGCGATCAAGCCTTCATTCGATGCGATCGCGAGCCGGGCGTCGTGGCTGTACAACAAGGCTCTCAAGCCCGCCTTCTCCAAGATCAAGGAGGCGGTGCGGCTTGTCGGCCGGGCTTTTGACACGGCGCGGAAGGCGATCGGTACGGCGTTCGGGAAGATCAAGTCGATCGTCTCCGAGCCCGTCAACTTCGTGATCAAGTATGTGTACACGAAGGGCATCAAGGCCGTCTGGGACAAGGTCGCCAAGTTTGTGGGCCTGGACAAGCTCCCCGACGCGCCCAAGCTCCTCGAGGCGGGCGGCACGGTCGGCAACGGGTTCGGGCCTGCCCGCCCCATGGTCACCAATCGTCCGACGGCGATAGTGGGTGAAGGCAACCCCCGTTACCCCGAGTTCGTGATCCCGACTGACCCCAAGTACCGCAGCCGTGCGCAAGCCCTGCACGCCGCGGCGGGCACCAGGCTGATGGCGAAGGGCGGCATCCTCGGGCCGCTCGACGGGGCTTGGGACTGGACGAAGGACACCGTCAGCGACGTCGTCGGCACGGGCATCGACTGGGCGAAGGCGGGCGCCGACCTGCTGACCAACCCGTCGAAGATCTGGACGAAGCTCGTCAAGCCCATTGTCGGCAAGATCGCCAAGGGGGTGGGTGTAGCCGGTAAATGGGGCAGCATGATCGGCAAGTTCCCGCTCAAGATGATCACGGGCCTGAAGGACAAGATCGTCAGCGCTGTCAGCTCCATGTTCGCCGGAGGCGGTGGAGGCGGGGAGTGGGCCAAGCCGGTCAACGCCAAGTACGGCACGAGATTCGGCAAGAAGGGCTCCATGTGGTCCTCCGGCTACCACACCGGCCTGGACTTCCCCGCCCCTACCGGCAC
Source organism: Streptomyces sp. BA2 (assembly GCF_009769735.1). Taxonomy (NCBI): domain Bacteria; kingdom Bacillati; phylum Actinomycetota; class Actinomycetes; order Kitasatosporales; family Streptomycetaceae; genus Streptomyces; species Streptomyces sp. BA2. Next base: position 711,362 of record NZ_WSRO01000002.1, on the reverse strand, counting down.
GACGATCCGCGCCGTCAACGACGGCACGATCTCCCAGGTCGCATCAGGCGGGCCTTACGGCAAGCACGTCGCGATCAACCACGGCGGCGGCCTGTCCAGCTTCTACGCACACATGTCGTCGATGGTCGCCAAGATGCACAAGCACATCGGACGCGGCAAGCCCATCGGGAAGGTCGGCTCCACCGGCAACACGACCGGTCCCCACCTTCACCTGGAGGCACGCAGGAACGGCAAGGCCGTCGACCCGATGCCGTTCCTCACCGGAGGCGGCGGAGGCAACGCCCAAGCCACCGGAGCCGCCCAGCAATACGCCAAGAGCATCCTGGGCCGCTACGGCTGGGGCCCCTCGCAGTTCGGTCCGCTGAAGAAGCTGTGGAACGGCGAGTCCGGCTGGCGCTGGAATGCACTCAACCGCAGTAGCGGTGCATATGGTATCCCTCAGTGTGTGGATATATCGACTGAGATCCTGACCCGTCGTGGCTGGCTTCGATATGACGAGGTTCGCGTCGGCGACGAGACGATCGGCTACAACCTCGCCACCGGCAAGAGCGAGTGGACGAGCATCACCGACGTGCACCACGGTGCTGGCGAACTGCGTCGATTCGGTACAGAGAAGTGGTCAGCCAACTCCACGCCCAACCACCGCTGGTTGGTGGAGCGCACAGAGCCGCTATGCGAAGTCGCGGATCTCGGAGACATCCCTGCGGGGTTGTGTCAGTGCGGGTGCGGTGAGGCTACGACGCTGGCTAAGAACAGCAACCCTGCGAAGGGTGTCGTTCGGGGGCGCCCAAACCTCTACGTGCATGGACACCACACGCGCGGACGTCGACGTGACCCTGCCGCTGCCGACGAGTTCTTCGTACAGCAGCAGGACTTGAAGCGACGTCAGCGGATCGTGCTCGCACGCCCCGCTGAGACCACCTCCGGACTCGACATCACGGTGCAGGAAGCCGCGCTCCTCGCGTGGGTCGCCGGTGATGGCTGGCAGGTCAAACCGCGACCATCTCGCGGTGTGAACGCGGAGAAGGGCTACAAGTCCGGCTCCAGGCCAATGACGTACCACATCGGACAGACCAAGGAGCTGAACTGGGCTGCCATTGACGCGGCGGTGGACGGTCACGGCCGCGTCTGCCGCACCCGAGAGCGTCACGTGAATGGAGAGCTGCGACGCGACAGGGAATGGCGTCTGGCGGCCCCCTACGCGCGGGACCTCACGGAACGGGCAGGGAACCCGAAGACGGAGTGCGTCGAGCAGGTACTCGCGATGTCAACGGAGCAGCGCGAAGCCTGGCTGAACGCGATCATTAAGGCGGAAGGCCACGTCTCGGCTGCGCACGGCGAACGGAAGCCGGTCACGCAGATATCCCAGAAGGCGGGCCCGCTCGCTGACGCGATCGTGCTGGCGGTCTACCTCTCGGGCCAGCGGCCCAGCGTCTACGTGAGTACGCGCACGGGCGGCAGGCGCGGGACTGTGCCGGTATGGACGATCACGCTGACGTCTCCGCACCTTGGCGAGCCCCGGAAGGTGGTGGGCGGAAAGGAGGTCTGGAAGGACGAGTCGATGGGCGTCCAGCCCGTCTGGTGCGTGACGACGGAGCTGGGGACCTGGACGGCACGGCAGGAGGAGAACGTCTTCCTGACCGGCAACTCCCTCCCGGCGTCGAAGATGCGGTCGGCGGGTGCCGACTACCGGACCAACGCTAAAACCCAAATCCGATGGGGCCTGAACTACATCAAGAAGCGCCCGGACTACGGGTCGCCTGCACGCGCCTACTCGAAGTGGCAGTCGCGCAGCCCGCACTGGTACGACCAGGGTGGCTACCTGCAGCCCGGCCTCAACCTGGCCTACAACGGCACCGGCAGGCCCGAGCCCGTCTTCACGGGCACACAGGCCAACGCCCTGACACGGCTGGCGACGTCACCGTCGGGAGGAGGCGGCGGCCAGTTCGAGGGCGACCTGTACCTCGACTCCGGGGCGTTCCTCGGGCACGTCCGCGGCGAAGTGCAGCAGACGATGACCGATCTCACCAACACGCTGACCGCAGGCCGGAGGTGAGATGTGCCGATCCCCGGGAATCTCCTGTCGGCAACAACCGAGTCCGTCGACCCGAACACTTCCGGCTGGGTGAGCAAACTCAACGCGACGATCGCCAAGGGAACGGGAGGGAGGAACGGCGACGGCTGCTTGGTCGTCAAGTCCGTCGCGGCGGGCGAGATGCAGGCCCGCACCGTCTCCTCCTACCCCGTCACCGCTGGCACGACGTACCAGACGTTCGCCGACGCTGCCGGGGTCGTACCTGAGCGCATCGGCATCCGCTGGCTGTCAGCTTCCAGCACCGAAATCTCGATCACCTGGTCCCTGACCACGTTGGCGGCGTCCAGCGGATGGCACCGCGTCGGCGTGGCCGGGATGGCGCCGGCGGGCGCGACACAGGCGCAGGTTCTCCTGTCGTCGACTCCGGCCGCGGGGCTGGTCAACCAGTACTGGGAGAACGTCTACCTCGGCTTGCCGATCCGCACGACCGGCAACCTCTTCGCGTTCGGCACAGAGTCCGCCGAGATCGACGCGTCCGGGTGGACGGCCGAAGTCAACGCCAGCGTTACCCGGCAAGTCCCCGTCGCGTCGTGGGCGGTGGACAACTATCTGGCGGGCGGCCACACCATCGCGGTCACCGCGACCGGTGCGGGCAACGCCGCCGCGGTGTCGACCGACCGGCCCACCGTCACGCCGGGCACCGACTACCTGGCCTACGCCTACCTGAACCCGCCGACGCTCCTCGCCGACGTGTGGATCGAGTTGCGGTACTACGATGTCAACGGCAACCAGATCAGCGCCACCCGCTCCACCCTCGTCTCGCCTTCCCCGGGTTCGGGCTGGTACCGGCAACGCGCCTCCGCCATCGCTCCGTCGAATGCCGCAACCTGCGGCATTGCGGCGGGAGTCAACGGTGCTTCGGCAGGCCAGGTGCTGCGACTGGAAGGTGCAGTTGTCGCGGTCGCCACGGTCTTGCAGGCCGGGACGACCCTCCCGTATGCCGACGGCTCGTTCGAGCAGGGTGTCGCCGGGTGGACGCGACCCTCCGGTGTGGCAGTCATCAGCCGCTCCACGCCGTGGGGGCAGGTCGCCTTCGACGGCTCGTACTCTCTGTCCGTCACGTCGGCGACAGCCACGGCGAGCGTCGTGCGCTCCGCTAAGTTCGCGGCCCCGGGCGGGGTGGGTACCAGCTACCGGGCTCAGATCCTCGCCACCCTGGGCGCAGGTTCGTGGACCGTGAACGTCAAGGTCCGCTGGTACGACGCGGCGAACGCCGATCTCGGGACTACCGGCGGCACCTCCTATAGCTTCCCGGGTGCCTCTTGGTACGCGATGTCCACGGACGCCAGCGTGCCCGCCACCGCCACGCAGGGAGCGATCGAGCTCACCCTCACGGCGGGTGCCACCAACTCGGCGATGTACGTCGACATCGCCGCCCTGTGGCTGGCAGTGCCGCTCACTGCGGTGCAGGTCGTCGACGAGAGCGCCAGCATCACGTTGACGCTGCGCGAGCTCACCGTCGGCCAGTCCATCAGCGTCTACCGCGAAGGCGAAGACGGCATCCGCACCCTGGTGCGCGGCCCGCTCGGTCTCCTCGACCGGACTCGCATCACATCAGACCTGATGATCATCGAGGACTATGAGGCGCCCCTCGGCGTCCCGGTGCGCTACCGGATCGAACTCTGGCCGGACGGGGCAACCACACCGGGAACCCGCACCTCCGACACCGTCACCATCACCGCTGGCGACCCCAATCTGGCCTGGCTGAAGGACCCCGGGAATCCACAGAGGAACATCCGGCTCATGATCTCGAAGCCGCCCGACTGGCAGCGGCCCATCGAACAGTCCCTCTACAGGGTCAAAGGGCGCCGCAACGCCGTAATCCTCAGCGACACGCGAGGCGGCCTCGAAGGCGACCTCACCCTATGGACGCGCTCCGACGACGAACGCAAAGCACTGCACTGGCTACTGGACTCCGGGAATGTCCTCCTGTGGCAGGCCGTCCCGGGCATGGGCGTCGACGACATGTACGTCAGCGCCGCCCAAGCCACGGAGGCCCGCGTCGGCGGCACCGCCCAGGAGCAGTGGCGCGCGTGGACGCTTCCCCTCACGCAAACCGACATGCCCGTCACGACCGGGCTCAGCGGATCTGCGGGCCGCACCTGGCAGGACGTTCTCGCCGAATTCGACACGTGGGGAGATCTCCTCACCACGTATGCCACCTGGGAGGACGTCCTCCTCGACCGCCGGTTGGGGTGATCCATGTACCCCGTCAGTAGCCGGTTCCTGCCACGCCTCGGCGAAGCACACACGCCGGTCACCGAGGTGAAGCTGTTCAAGACGGACGGCAGCGTGGTCACGCTCGAGCACACAGGCGGCTCGGTGCCTGTGGACCGCGGGCAGGCGATCCGCCGTACCTGCACCGTTACCTCGGCGGACGTGACGCTAATCCCTCGCACCCCCGCGGACGAGCTCGCCACCTACGGGGCCCGGCTTCGGATCGCGCGCGGCGTCACCTACGGCGACGGCTCCCAAGAGCTCGTGCCTATCGGGGTCTTCCGGCTCGACGGCGTGGACGGCGACCCAACAGACGGCCCGGTCACGCTGACGGGTAAGTCGCTGGAAGCATGCGTCGCCGACGATAAATTCACCGAGCCCTACAAGGCGACCGGCACCGTCGTCGGCGCCGCCACCGCACTCATCCAACGCTCCCTACCTGACGCCGACGTGATCAGCCTCATCGTCGACACCCCGATCGGCGCGCGGACGTTCGACGTTGAAGCTGACCCGTGGGCAGGCGTCGAGGAGATCGTGGCCGCTGCCGGAGCCGAGTGCTACACGAACGCGGATGGGGTGTTCGTCATCGCCAGCCTGCCCGAGCTGCTGGCCAACCCCGCCGTGTGGGAGGTCGCCGCCGGCGAGGGCGGCGTGTACGTGCAGGGCAGCCGCGGCATGAGCTCCGACAAGGTGTTCAACGGCTGCCTCGCCCGTGGTGAGAACACCGAGGAGAATGTGGCCCCGGTCTCCTACCTGGCCACTGACAGCGATATCAACAGCCCGACCTACTGGGGCGGCCCGTTCGGTAGGCGCCCGGACTTTTACGCCTCCAGCACGCTGACCACCGTCAACGCGTGCGCGCAGGCCGCCAACTTGAAGCTGATCGCCGGGAAGGCCCCCAACGCGAGTGGTGACTTCTCGTCGCTGCCGAATCCGGCGCTGGAGTGCGGCGACGTCATCCGCGTCATCCACCCTGACGGAACCCGCGAGCTGCATCAAGTCCAGAGCTTCTCCGTGCCGCTGGACACCGGCGGCGACTTCCCGATCACCACTATCGCGGCGAAGGAGGACTCGTGAAGGAAACCTTCGGCACGGTCCGCAAGCTCGCCGACGCACTCCAGCAGCAGGCCGTGTCCGCAGGCGCCACCGCGACGAGCGTGCGGGGCGCGGACTGGCGGCTCGCCACCGTACAGACCGTCAACGCAGGCGGGACTGTGCTTACGGACGACGGCATCACGGTGCGGCAGATGGAGACGTACACGATGCCGCAGGTCGGCGACGTCATCGTCATCAGCCAGTCCTCGTCAGGGAACTGGCTGGCCGCAGGCCGTACAGCTACTGCCGACCTCGGCATCGGGCAGACCCTCGTCGCCTTGAAGACGGCGGACACGTCTCGCACTAACAACGCCGCACCTGCCGATGACCCGCACCTCACGTTCGCCGTCGCCGCGAACGCCTCCTACATCGTGGATGGCTGGATCAAGTACAGCGCCTTGGTCGACCTCGACATCACCGTCGACTGGACGACCCCGGCCGGAGCGCTCGGCGAGTGGACGGGCCACGGCATGGGCCTGGGCACCACCGCCCAGTCCACGAACGGCTACAGCATCCGCACCGAGACCAACGACGTGGCGCAGCCCCGCAACTTCAGTGGCACGACCAGCGCCGTGGGGGAGTACTCGGTGCTCATCGCCGGGACGCTGCGCGTGCAGGGAACTGGCGGCACCTACGCCCTGCAGTGGTCACAGGGAAACACCGGGGCCACAGCCACCACTGTCTACACCGATTCCTGGCTCCGTCTGACCCGCATTGCTTAAGGAGTGACCCGCGTGCCCATCACGGATGACTACGGGCAGGGCGTCCAGATCGCCGCGCTCACCGACGCTCCCGACGCCGGGAAGCTGGCCAAGGACATCGTCAACGCGATCGTGCAGCGCGGCGTCATGCGCTTCGCCTCCGCCTCCGGACGAGCTGCGGCCCTCACCGGCGCCGCCGCTCCTGTCGAGGGCATGCAGACGTGGCTCCAGGACGTGAACCGGCTCGACGTGTACGACGGAGCGGGGTGGGTGGCAGTGTCGACGGGCGCCTCCGCCTGGACGACGGTCAACCTCGCGTCGGGCTTCCAGCAGAACGGCAACTCCAACGGAACGCTGCAGTACCGCTTGCTGAACATCTCCGGCGAGGAGTCGCTCCAGCTGCGCGGGGCGGTCGGCCGTTCCTCCTGGCCGTCGACGCCAGCGGGCAGCTACATCATCAACACGACGGCGCTGCCGTCGATCGTCCGCCCGGCGACGCTGCGCACCGTCACGATCCCCTGCTCCGACATTGCCTCCGACCGCATCGCCCTCAAGCTGGACGTTCAGACCGACGGCTACCTGCAAGTTTTCGGCACCGGGTCCGGCGTGAAGCCTCCGTGGATCGGCTTCAACGGGACCATCGTCAGCCTCTAACACCCAGCGCCGGACTCCAAGGAGAAGTCGTGACCACCACACTGCCTGAGCAGCATCCACTCCACACGCATCCCTCTCTCGACCTCACCCTCCCCGCTCGCTACTGGGAAGACGAGGACGGCAAGGTCACCCTGACCGGGAACTTCACGCGCCCCGACGCTCAGCCTTTCCCCGTGCATGAGGCCATCCCGCTGGGCAGCTTCCACGATGGCGAATGGGATGCGGCATACATGACCTCCACGTGGATCGGCGGCATCACCCCTGACAAGGATCACACCTGGGTGAAGCTCGACATCACCAGAGACGGCCGCCTGAAGGCGTACTGCCGGGTCCCCGTCGAGACCGTCTACCTCACCTGCACGGCTGTGACCCGGCCGCCGAAGCCACGGCAAGGCGATCCCGCGGCACGATGACTCCCGCCCACGTCAGCGCCATCCGATAAGGAGGCCGTCGTGGCCACCGTGTGCAAGTTGTACCGCGGCGACAAGCCGCAGCTCATCCCTCCGGAGACGTGGATGCTCGTCACCTATGAGCGAGTGATCAGCAACGAGCGCAGCATGGCCCGCAGTCTGTCGCTGATCATGCCGCCGTTCGGCGGGGACTTCATCTGGTCCCGCAACCTTCGCTGGGCCGCCATCACGCCGCCGGAAGGCGATCTGCGGCCACGGCAATTCATGTCCCGGTTCATCCGTGATCCGCACGGTGAACGCGACGACACCGGGGCCGCCGACCACCCCGCCACGCCAGGCCGCAGCTGGGAGACCACGATGTGGCCGTTCTACGGCGAAGCAAACCAGCCCGTCGGCGTCGAGGTATGGCACGACCACCACGAGGCCTGGCTGCTCGAGCACGCCCAATTCGTCGGCATGACCTGGGACTACTAGAAGGGGCAACCCGTGAAGCTGATCACCCGCGGCCAACTCGGCTGGCCCGCATCCGCCGCACCCGCACAGTCCTCGACGAAGGGCGTCAAGGTCCACTACGAGGGCACCACCGTGAGCACGACGCTCCTCACCGACCACGACAAGTGCATCGCCCTGTGGAAGGCCATCCGCAAGGCGCACCTCGCAAACAAGGCCGAGGGCTACAGCGACGTCGCCTACAACTACGCGGCCTGCCCCCATGGCTACCTCCTCGAGGGACGCGGCCTGGGGAAGCGGACCGGCGCCAACGGCAGCCAGGCGCTGAACGTCGCGCACTACGCGGTCCTCGGCCTCCTCGGCTCGAAGGGCCTGACCGAACCGAACGATCCGATGCTCCACGCGATCCGTGACGGCATCGAACTGCTCCGGAAGCACGGCGCCGGCAGCGAAATCAAGGGACACCGGGACGGCTACGCCACCGCCTGCCCCGGAGGCCCGCTCTATACCTGGGTGCAGAAGGGTGCACCGCGCCCCGGCGGCAGCACGCCCCCAAAGCCCGGACCCGGTACGCCCAGGTACGAGCCGTTCCCCGGCGCCTCGTTCTTCATGAAGGGCGACAACCCGGCCCTGGGCAAGGTCTCGAAGATCTTCACCGCGATGGGAAAGCGGCTCGTCGCCGTCGGCTGCGGCCGGTACACGGTCGGCCCCGGCCCCACCCTCGGCAAGGCCGACGTCGCCTCCTACGAAGCCTGGCAGCGCGAATGCGGATACAGCGGCGCCGCCGCGAAGTGGCCGCCCGGCAAAACCACCTGGGACAAGCTGAAGGTGCCCGTCGCATGACGGCGTTCACCGCCGAACGCTGGGCCTAGGGACCGCCATGGCCGACGATCCCGGTGCCGAAAGGGACTCCCGATGGACACCGGACATGCTGCGAATCTACTTGTCAGAGATCGGCGACGAGCGGGACCTCCGATACCAGCAGCGGTTCGACGCGCAGACCAAAGCCATCGAAGCCGCCCTACTGGCCGCGAAGGAAGCCGTGATCAAAGCGGAGCTGGCCAACGACAAGCGCTTCGAAGGCGTCAACGAGTTCCGCCAAACCCTGTCCGACCAGGCCGCACAGTTCATGACCCGGACGGAATCCGAAGCAGCCACCTCCCGCAACAGCGAACGCATCCAAGACCTCACCGACCGACTGAACCGGGCCGAAGGCCACGGGCAGGGCCTGAACGCCGGATGGGGCTACCTACTGGCTGCCATCGCGGCCGTCGCCACGATCATCGCGATCGTCCTGTCCCTCAACCGCTAACCCGCGCAGAACGGAATAGTCCTCATGAAGATCTTCAACAGAGACCCGGTTCTCTTCCTGAACAGCCTGGCCGCCGTACTCGGCCTGGTCGTGACCTTCAACGTCGGACTGACGGAGACCCAGGCCGGATGGACGGTCGCGAGCGTCTCCGCGATCCTCGGTGCGATCGCTGCCTTCCTGACCCGGCCGATCGCAGTGCAGGCATTCACCACCCTCGTTGCCACCGTCGCCTCTGCTGTGGCCGCATTCGGCTACGACGTCGCACCCACCACCACGGCCGCCATCAACGGCCTCGTCCTCGCCGTCATCATGTTCATCACCCGCGGCCAGGTCTCCCCGGTCGCCTCCTCGGCGCCCGCCTCGCAGCCCGCGAAGCCGAGCGTTCTCTGAGCGGAGCAGCACGTGACCGACGAGCCGACCCTCGGTGAGGTCGCCAGACGCCTTGAGGCCATCCACGCAGACCTCAAGGAAGACCTCCGCGAGCACGGTGCACGGCTCGACAAGAAGGTCAGCGTCGAACGCTACGAGCTCGAGCGCCGCACCGCCGACGAAGTGCACCGGCAGCTCATCGAACGCATGACGGCGATCGAGGCGGAACGCCTCCAAGCGATACGAGACGACGAACTCGCACGGCGCAAAGTCGAGGACCAGCGGCGGGCCGACCGCCGGCTCATCCTGACCGGGCTGATTGTGCCTGTACTCATCGTGCTACTTCAGGTGTACCTCTCGACGAGGGGAGCAGGCACGTGAGGTCTCACACCTCCCCGGCCAAAGCGCGCCGCCGCGCAGACATCTGGTTCGCCCTGGCCGCGATCGCAGGCGTTGCCGCGCTGGCGTGGGTCGTCATCACCATGCAGTCCCTGAGTCACGACCTGCGCACCGCCAACGAGGCCAGGGATGCGCTCGCATCGCAGGTCGAACGGCTCGGCGGGAAACCGGTGGCGGGCCCGCCGGGCAGCCGCGGCGAGTCCATCACCGGACCTCGCGGCCCCAAGGGCGAGAACGGCGAACCCGGCAGGCCGGGGGAGAAAGGACCGCCCGGCCAGGACGGTAAAGCCGGAGACGACGGCGAACCAGGCAGTGACGGCACGGACGGGGTCGGCGAGACGGGCCCACCCGGCACCTCAGGCGCTGACGGCGCGGCGGGGCCACCGGGGCCTCAAGGCGAACCCGGACCCGCCGGACCAGCAGGACCGCAGGGGGAGCAGGGTCCCGCAGGCGAGGACGGGACTGATGGCCGCGACGGACAGACCTGCCCCGACGGCTACTCACTCCAGCCGCCGGCCGACGACCCCGACGCGCTGGTCTGCCGGAGGGACAGCGCGCCACCGCCCGACCAACCGGAGAACGGCCCGCAGGGTGCGGCCCTCGACCCGCAGCGCCGCCAGTACTGAGGAGAGCCGATGCCCGAACCGCGCCCGATGACCCGCCGGATCGACGACTCGGCCGGCGACATGCCGTCCCTTGTCGAACTCGGCCTTGCCGAACCCCAGCCGCAGCCCAGCTACGAGGGCCTCTTCGTGGAGCCGGACCCTCCGCCGGAAGGCCCGACCGAGTAGACGATGCCCCCGCCCCTGCCTCGTGCAGGCGGCGGGGGCATCTCTACGTCTACTCCGCTAGCTGCTTCTTCAGCTCGGCAACGTGCGGCCCGGAGTCGGTCGCGGGGATCTTCCAGCGGTGGGCGGTCTCCTCGCCGTCCACATAGAGCAGCGTGCCGCCCTTCGCCTGGGCGGGCGTGAGGTCGAATGCCTGCAGCCGCCACTGATAGGTGCCAGGCTGCACCAGATCAGCGTTGTTGTACTTGTCGACGACGATGCTCGACGAGTTGCCGCTGTCGAAGCCGATCGACTCTCCGTCCGGTGCGATCCACGACCAACCCCCGCCACTGATCGGCGCCACCTCGTCCGCCGGCGCCCCGGTCATCGCCTTGTCCTTCATGGTGACGACGGCGAAGACGCCGTTCTTCGCGGTTTCCGTGCCGCTCTTCTTCACGTACACGACAGTGTCGGGCGTGATCTGCAGTTCGCCGGTACCGCCGTCGCCGACGGTCCGCGCTGGCTCGCCTAGCTTGAGATCCGCCTCTTGGCCCTCGGTCCCGTCCCCACCGGTGCCGGCGCCTTCCTTTCCGGCGCAGTGATCCAACCATTCCTTCTGGCTGACGTACTGGTCCGCGCAGTCGACCTTCTTCGTGGGCTCCTTCGCCGCGGACGGCTTCGTCTCGGCCTTGTCGTCCCCATCGTCGCCGCAGGCGGTCAGGGCGGCGAGGAGGAGCGCGGCGGTTGCGGTAGCAGTACGAACGCGCACGAGTGCCCCCAGCGTTGAGCCAGTCGGGACACCGTAGGGCAGAAGCGGCCAGCGGGGGAGGGGCGGCGACGTGACTGCGCCCCGGACTCAAGCGAGTCCGGGGCGCAGCGTCAGCGTCGAGGCTCCTATGTAGGGGAGGGGCCGCTGCCGGTGAAGGGGACGAGTTCGCCGCCGTCGGCGTGCGTGGCGACGATGGCGCCCTCCTTGCCGTCAGGCATGCACAGTCGCACTCGGTCGGCGGTTACGAGCTTGTAGCCGAGCCCCGGCTCGCTCGATCCCAGGGTGCCGTGCCACTGCTTGATGCCCGAATCGGTGAACACGTCGAAGCGTGCGTACACGGGGATCTCCTCGCCGCCGATGACGACGTGGGCCTCGCTCTCGTATCTCTTTGCCATGCGGCCAGTCTGCACCCGAGGTCTGACAGCGGCTCCCGCGTCAACCATCGCCAGCGCATAACGTCTTGTGGAGTGCTGCGAGTTGACCGTGGGCGACTCTCGATAACATGCCATATCGCGGGCGGCGAAACGGTACAATTAGCTATGCTTCAGAGCCCTGAAATCAACTCCGGACCAGGCTGGTACGAGGTGATCAACCCTCGCAACGCCACCACCAACATCGCCCTCGTGCACGAAGACGGATCGCTCTATCTCCCTGAAGGGGAAGGCGCACTGAGCTCGACCGAGTTCGCGTTCGCCGCAGCCCGGGGCGACGCGCACAAGCTCATACGGGCCGACGAAGTCCCGAGCATCGCCTCCCTGCCCGACAGGGAGAACTGAGCGATGACCGTCAACGTGCACCTCGGCGACGAGCAAGGACTTGACCGGAGTCGCCGCTATCTACGTCCAGTAGCTCGCCTCCAACTGCCGGACGAGCCAGACCTCGTGCACGTTGCCGTGTACGAATGGCTACCCATGTTCGAGGCGTGGGCCACGGGCCCGGCAATCTGTGGACGCTCGACCACGCAGGGACCCCTGCCGGATGGCACCGAGGCAACTTGCTCCGCCTGCCTCGCGTATCAGCCGAAGTACCAGATGATGATGCAGCCGACGCAGACCCCCCTCGCGCAGAACGCGCTGAGCCAGCAGGTGCGAGCCGCAGTCAAGGAGTCCGGCCTGAAGCAGGCATGGATCGCGGAGCGACTCGGCATTACTCAGAAGTACCTGAGCCAGCTACTGACGGGCCACGCCCCGATCTCGCTGGAGTGGGCCGAGAAAATCCTCCCCCTGTGCGGGAAGCGGATCAGGATCGTCATCGAGGAAGCGGCGTGACCGATCTCGCTCCGCGCCAGCCGGACGCGGCTCCCGCCGTCCGTGATGCTGCGACGCTCGCCGTGCTCGCCGCGATGGAGCAGGCCGCCGAACAGCACCTCGACGCCATCCGCCCCAACAACACGAAACGCGGCTACGCCAACGACTGGAACCTCTGGACCGAGTTCCACGACTGGCTCGCCGAACAGGCCGGCCACCGTCTCGCGTTGACCGACGTCACGAAGGGCACCCTCGTCGGCTTCGTCGTCTGGCTCGACACCGTCAAGCTCGCCGCACCCAACAGCATCGACCGACGCATTACCGGCGTCACCGTCACCGCCCGGAACGAGCACGGCATCGAAGTCCCCAAGGCCGCCACCGTCGCAGCCCGGCAAGCACTCAAGCCGCTGAAGAACGATCCCGAGCGGCAGGCGCGCGGTCGAGGGAAGGCTGCCGCCGTCACTCCGGAGCAACTGCGGCAGATGAACGCCGCCGTCGCCGACGGACTCACCGGACTCCGCGACCGCGCCCTCTGGCTCATGGCCTTCGGGATTGCAGGGCGCTCCGCCGAAGTCGCCGCCCTCCGCGCCGACACCATCGTCCACGTCAGCCAAGGCCTCGACGTCCACGTGCCCGCCGTCAAAGGACGCCCACCCCGAGACGTCGTCGTCAGCTACGGCAAGAACGTCGACACCTGCCCCGTCCGTGCCTGGCTCACCTGGCGGGCAGCATCGGGCATCGCCAGCGGGCCCGCCTTCCTGCCCATCGACGTCTGGGGGCATCTCGGAAACCGTGCACTCTCCCCCGAGGCCGTCCGGGAGATCATCGCCCGCAACGCCGAACGCGCAGGCGTCGCCGTCCGCCTCACCGGTCACAGCATGCGAGCAGGCTTCATCACCACCAGCCGCAAGGCAGGCAAGCGCGAAGAAAAGATCCGCGCCCAGTCCGGGCACGCCGACAACAGCCCCGCCTTCTGGGGATACATCCGCGAAGCCGACAAATGGACCGACGCTGCGAGCGAGGGCATTGGACTGTGAGCGCAGCAACGCCCCCGCACCAGCGCTGGCTGCGGGGGCGTTCTGCTGTCCGGGGCCTAGCCCCACCACGTGTCGCTCACGGCGCCTCCCTGAGAAGTAGGTGCGGCCACCGAGGTCCCGAAGGACTCCACCCGAAGGTGGCTGCGAACTCAGGTGGCCGCTTTGCTACGGTAGGTGAATCCCGTACCGCCTGTCAGTAGTGCGTGCCAAACTGATGATGCGGCTAGCTCAACGTCAGAGCACCTGGAGACCCGCTCGCAGGGCACTCGGGAGATAGCGGTTCGACTCCGCCACCGCACCGTCTGCCGGGATCAGCCGGGCTCGGGCAACCGCATCCCTCCCGCCCTATCGGCGGGGCAGAGGCCCCCGGAGATGCGCGCGCCCGCCCTCATGTACCGAGGGCGGGCGCTCGCGCTGATCGGCCTCGCTACAGGCAGCTTCTGAACGAGAAGTCGGCCTCGCTGCCGTCCGTGCGAAGCACGTAGAAGCAGCGCGTATTCCCTGTTCCTTCCGGGTTCACCTGCACCTTGAAGCCAGCGATCCCGCCGTCAGCCTTCTCGTCTACGTCAGGGTGTCGCGCAATGAGCGCTGTCAGGAACGCGACGTGGGCTTCATCAGTTACGGCCTCAGGCTGGCCCGGCCCCGACCCGGTCTGGCCTGGGTAGCTGCGGAGGACGTCCTGGCACCTCTGCGTTGCTGCGGCTTTAGTAGGAAAGTGTTCACCGTTGATATCTACTGGTATCGCCATAAGGGTAGGATCGCCCCTTTTCGCCGCGAATACTAGATGCGGCGGGCGCACGCTCTTCACCCCTGCGGCTGGAGCAGCTGCCCCGGCTTGGTCTCCTCGACACGGACGTTCGTGCACCCGCCGGCTTCGAGCTTCGCCCGCCGGTCTTCGGCGCTGGCCTTGTCGTAGCTGCAGACTGTCGCCCGCGCCGCACCGTCAGGGTCGGTCCAGGTGAGCCCGTAGTTCTTCATCGTGATCGCCATGCCGTCATCATCGCTGGCGGCACTGACAATCAGCGGACCCTGGTGACGGTGACGGTGGCGTGCCTGGTGGTCCCGGCGGCAACTTCGACGACCGGCCCCGAGGTGGTCGTGTACGCCTCCCCGTCCCTGGTGCGTGCCCGTCCGCCGGTTTCCGTGTCGGCGAGGTGCCGGGCCACGTCACGGCTGAGTGCAGCCGTGAGAGCCCGCGACAGCATGCGCCGCCCGTCCGGCAGCTCCACGACCACCTTCGACGGTCTCGCGACGTTCCCGGTGTAGCCGATGACCTGCGCATCAACCGTTTCCGAATGCCGCAGCTTCCGCCACGCCGGGGTTCGCCCCGCTCGGTACGTCGCGCTGGCCTGCTTGGCGACGACCCCTTCGATGCCTTGGCCGGCGAGCTGCTCGATCCAGGCCCGCGCCACATCCGGGTCGTCGGTGGCGGGCACGGGCTGGATGGGCGGCGGCTGCCCGGCGAGGACGTCGAGGAGCGCGGCCCGCCGCTCCACGTAGGGCCGTCTGCGAAGGTCGACGCCTGCGTGCATGAGGCAGTCGAACGCCGCGAAGCTGGCGGGGTAGCGGTGCATGAGGTCGGTGAGGCGTCGACCGCGGGCAGAGGCGCGGGAGCGGACCGCACCGAAGTCCATCCTTCCGTCCCGCCAGATGACGGCTTCTCCGTCGAGCACCGTGTCGGGCGGCAGGTCCATGCCCGCGCTGGCGATGTCGAGCCACTGTTCGGTGGCGTCCCGCCCGGACCGGGTCTGGATGCGCACTGTGTCGCGCCACCACAGGACGGTCCTGTCGCCGTCGAACTTGGGTTCGTACCACCAGCCCGGACCGACGGGCAGCACGTCGGCGCGTTCGGCGAGGGCGACAGCGACGGGATACTCCACGGTCACATCGTCCGGCCGACGGCTGGTGGGCGCGCGGCGGGCTGCTCCGACTGTCGGCTCGTCGTCTAGCTGGGCAGGTCGAGGCCGGTCTCAGGCTTACAGATCTCGCAGCACTCCGTCTTCAGCTCGTCATCGGTGAGCGCGATGATCGCCTCAGTGCGGTCGAGGTAGCCCATCTGCGTCTTGTAGAGGGTGCAGCCGCCGCGGTGGAGGATCGGGTGCCCGTCCTCGGCCCGCTTGGGCTGGATCTTCCAGCTCATCTCGATACGGGCCCGTTCGCGGCGTTTCCGATCCTGCTCGACCTGCACCTCCAGCTCGCGGACCTTGAGGCGCTCCTGGTTGAGCTGCCATTCGAGCCAGGCCACGAGGGTGCGGTGCTTTTCGAGGCGTTCAGACAGCGGCAGATCGGACATGCGTTCGAGTCTACGGGTGTCGGCGGCTCACGCGACCCGGCCGTGTTGTCAGTGGCCGCCGCTACTCTGTCCGTATCTATCCGCGCTGTGGCTGCAGCGCTGCCGCCCCGCCCCCGTGATGCAGGGGCGGGGCGCTCGGCATTGGAGGGCCTGTGACTGAAGATCTCGCGCAGTGGCTCGGCAACCAGCTCGACGAGGACGAACGGATCGCGCGCGGCGCAACGTGGTGCGACGAAGCCGCGTCGTGGCACACCGAGCCATCCCCCTACGGCGCACGGGACAAGGGCCAGCGCTGGTACATCGAGGACGCGATGGACGACGGAGTCATCTCGCACGTCGACCCGGCGGCATCGGACGATGAAGGCGTGGCCCGACACATCGCCACCCATGATCCGGCGCGGGTGCTGCGCGAGATCGACGCCAAACGGCAGATCGTCGAACAGCACAAGCGCTACGCGGCAGAGCGCCGCCGCACGATGGGGGGCTGGGATCCGCAATCCGACGACTCGCCCATCCTCGCCGCCCTCGCCTCCGTATACGCGGACCGGCCCGGCTACCGCGAGGAGTGGCGGCCGTGACGGACGTCGAGAAGCTGCTCACCGACATCCGCTTCTACGACCAGGTGCTCGGCGATGCCCGCCGCACGATCCTCTGCCCGCCCGACCTGGTCGACTCCGTAAAGGCGGTGGTCGAGGCGCGTGACGTCGGCGGCCTCTATCAGGTGAAGGCCTCGCCGTGCTGCCCGGAGGGGCGCCTGATCGTCATCGACGAGCAGGGCCTCGAAGCAGCGATGCGCGAGACGGTGCAGAGCTTCGCGCGGGGGATCCGTCTCCGCTAGGCCACTTCCGGCTCCGGGTGCCGCACGTGCTTCTTCAGCTCGGTCTCGACGGCGAGCCTCGACTCCCCGGACTCTGCGGCGAACTCCCGGATCCGCTCCTGCACCGCGAGGGCGGTGTCCACGGATAGCGTCCCGGCCTGGATCTCCTCCCAGGCGGAACGTTCCAGCGTGATCAGGTCGTCAGGGAGTTCGATAGCCACGGCGAGATATTACGCCGCCTCCACAGCTTCCCCACGCCACCTGCGCTCCTGGTCCGCCTGTTGCGCCGTGCGTATCTTTCCTAGTTCATCTTGATTGCCAATCTAGATTGGCTACCTTGGTTACATGACGAAAACCGAGAGCGAGATCAAGCTCCAAGGCCGCATCTACGACTCCCTGGCCGCCTTCAACAAGACGGCCGAATGGCCCGCCTTGCAGCTCGCGCAGATGCGCCAGCACCTCGCCGAGCACCTGGCCAACGACCTGCTCTCCTCCTGCCGCCCCGACATCCTCGCCGAGGCGATCGAAGCCGCGCGCGGCGAGTATTTGGAAGACAGCACCGGCACCCCGGAGGACGAGGCGTACAACCAGGCTGTCTCTGACGTCGTTGCCGCCATCGGCGCCTTGCTGGAGGGGAAGTGAGCGAGCGACTTCTCCCTACCGGCACCTGCTGGTGCGGCTGCGGCACCGAGACCGGCATCGGCAGCTTCTTCGCCCGAGGCCACGACAAGATCGCCGAGGCGGCCCTGGTTGCAGCCGAGTACGGCGGCACCGTCCCCAAGCTCCTCGCCGCTCACGGCTACGGTCCCGACAAGTCCGTCACCGAAGCGGCCGTTACCGGAGGAGGCTGGATCCGCTGCTCCGTCGAGGGATGCTCCTACGTAGGCGCCGAAGTCAGCGTGCGCAACCATGAAAGTCGACCCCATAAGGAGAAGTGACCATGGCAACCGGATTCAGCGAAGGTGAGCGCGTGCGGGTCGCACCTCACGTGGAGGGCCTCGCAGGGATGCTCGGTACCGTGGTGAAGCCTGGCCACGGCTACCTCGCAGATTGCCCCGTGCTACTCGACGAGGATGCGGAGGGGCTCCCTGTAGCCTTCTCCGACGCCGACCTGACCAAGGAGTGCTGACCGGCGACGCTCAACGAACGGTGCCCCGCCTGAGGTAAGCAGGCGGGGCACCGTCGCGTGAGCCTACGTCACGCCGCCTCGACGATCCCGTCCCGCAGCGACTCCGCCTGCGCCACAGCCGTCCACTCGGCGACCAGCACCTCGTACCGGGCCCGGTCCTCGCCCGACAGCCGCACTTCCGGGCGTCGCATCAGCTCCCGGATCTCGTCGTTCACCACGGCCGCAGACCGCGCGGAACCAGACGACGGCGGAGTGGGGATCATGCGGCAAGTCTAGGCGGCCGGTACGACAAGACCCAGGATGCGGCGACATCGGCATATGACGATCACGGCTACGCGTCATCCCCGCGGACCAGCTTCACCAGCAGCTCCGTGTCCCGCAGATCCGACAGCACCACCTCAGCGCCAGCCTCCCGCAGTGCCGCCTCGTCGCTCTTGCCGGACGCGACAGCGATGACCCGCACCCCGTTCTCATGCCCGCCCTCCACATCCGCCGGGGTATCCCCGATTAGCACCGCCTCGCCAGCCGGGACCGCAGCGCGCTCGAGCGCCAGCCGGACAAGCGCCGGACGAAGATCGTCGTCCTCCCCGTAGGCGCCTGCCTCCCAGTCGATGTGCGTATCCAGGCCGAACACCCCCAGCTTGACCTCCGAGACGGGGCGGACGTTCCCCGACACCACGGCCTGCCGAACCCCCGCTGCGTCGAGCGCATCGAGGGCGGACGCAGCGCCAGGGAGGGCATGGCCGCGCTCCCGCAACTCCCCGGCCCGACGCAAATGCTCCTCCGCCAGGGCCGCGGCGAACCGCTCGAAGTCACCGCGGGCCGTCGTCAATCCGTGCAGCTTCGCCGTCTCCCGGAAGATGACCGGCTCCGTAATCCCATCGATCTTCGCCTGCTCTCTCATCGGCTGACCGAGCGTCTGCTCGAACGCGGACGCCGACAGCTCGCGGCCCACACCGCGCGTCGAGATCAGAGTGTGGTCGATGTCCCACAACACCAGCCGCGCCATAACGCACCCTCTCTCGCCCAGCCGTAACAACCCGTCACCCATACGTGGAATCACCGTCCCACACGGGAACACTCCGCCATACGCTGACCCAACCAGCCGACACAAACGGGGAGGTGGCGGGCATGAGCACACCACGCCTCCCGGTCGGCGCCCGCATCCGCTACCACCGCGAACAAACCGGACGCAGCCAAGTCGCCATCGCCGGACTATGCGGCATCACCGAGCGCTACCTCTCCCTCATCGAAAACGGAAGGAAGAGCCCCTCACCCGATCTGCTCGGCCGACTCGCCGCCGAACTCGGCGTCACCATCGCCGCGCTACTCAGCGACGACCCCGTACCCGAAGCCGTCCCGGCCATCACCGCCGCACCCAGCGTCGCCCACGCCCTCATGGGATGCAGCACCCCACGCAGCGAACCCGCAGCCACACCCGGCGACCTGCGCGACCGCATCGAGAACGCCTGGAGGATCTGGCAGACCTCCCAGACCCGCTTCACCGAAGCCGAGGAACTACTGCCCGCCCTCATCGCCGACGTAGAGCATGCAGGCAAAGTCCACCGATCCGGCAGCGACTTGCACGCCCGCCGCGAAGTGTCGCGATGCGCCGCCGACCTGTACGGGCTGCTGCGCTCCTACTGCCGCCGCACCGGACGCCTCGACCTGTCCCTCATGGTCGCCGACCGAGCCATGCGGGCCGCTGAGGACGCCGACGACCCCATCCGCATCGCAGCCGCCCAATGGAACCTCGGCCACGTCCTGCTCTCCCACAACGACGCCGGAGCCGTCGAACATGCCCGGGAAGTCGCCGTCCTCGCCGTCGAAGACCTCCAACACGCCCCGGCCGGACAAGAGAAGGACGCGGTCGCCGGCGCCCTCGAGCTGGTCGCCGTGGTGGCCGAGGCCCGCACAAGACGCTGGTGGGATGCCCGCGCCCGGCTGGAGAAGCGTGCCCTCCCGCTCGCCAAGCGGTGCGGCGAGGGCAACGCCCACCACACCGTGTTCGGCCCGACCAACGTCCGTCTGCACGCCGTGAGCATCGAGATGCTGGCAGGGGAGGCCTCCGAAGGCCTCCACGTCGCCGACAAGATCGACGTAAGCCGGATGCCGTCCCGTGAACGCCAGTTCACGTTCGGCCTCGAGGTCACCCGCCTGTACGACCTGCGCCGCGAAGACGCCGCGGTCCTCGTCCACCTCCTCGGCCTCGAAGAACTCGCACCCGAAGACCTCGCCCGCAGCCCCCTCGCCGCCGACATGATCGAAGGACTGCTACGGCGGGTACGCCCCACCTACCGCGGCCAGGCCGTCGGGCTCGCCCAACGGCTCGGCCTGCTCTGACAACCCGAACTGCCAGGCACCCCGAACCGCCAGTTCGGGTAGCGCGGACGCACCGCCACTAGCTTCTGCGCATGGCCAGCGGAAATGCCCCCTACGTGCCAGGACCGGCAGGTACCCGGATCGTGGCCGCCGGCGTCGACTGGGACGCCGTCAAAGTCGTCCGGTCCTTCGGCTTGCAGGCCCTCGACCGGATAGCGGAACCCGGGGCGGTCGTCGTGGACCCCAACAGGGCCGCTCCTGCCGTGTACTTCTTCGTCCGGCCCGGCACTACGGAAGGCTGGAACGTCGCCCAGTCCACGGCGCTGAGCGCCACCACCCACGTGACGCTGCCGCCCGAGAGCCGGGTCATGCCGCCCGGACCGTACTGGCTGACATCGCCCACGGAGGGCCGCCTCCATACCGATACGGCGGCACTACGGACGGCGCTGGAAACAGTCACCGGGCCGCGGCCGGCGTGGAACCCGAGGATGGAGCACTTCGCATGAACGCCCCCAATTACGCGCGCATCGAGATCCAGGGCCTGTGCTGGAGCAAGAAGCCCGACGACGTCCTGCACTGCACCCTCGGACCGGCCCACAAGGGCGACCACTTCCACGCATACACCAAGACGCGGTGGCCGAACCGGGCGCGGCAGCCGCAAGGCTGAGACTCCCGTCCGTCGTCCGGGCGCGGCGGACTGGACGGCGGGCGGGGCTAGATGGGGATGCGGCGTGCGCGAGGTGTGACCTTCTGGTGAATCGTTACCCCTAGCTTGACCTGGGGTGATCGGTTCACACGGGGCGCGAACGGAATGTCTTTACCTGTCCTTGCCACGGGCTTCCGCTGCGTGCATATATGCATTTCAATACTGGTCATCAACGGTGATGGTTGGTCGCAGCGCCCCCACGCGCGACTGGCACCTCAGTGGAGGAGGTCAGTGACGTGTACTCGCAGCGCATATGCGATGAGCAGCAGGTCCGAGTATCGCGGGTCGCGAGCAGCGCTCTCGTAGCGCTGAATGCTGCGACGCTCCAGTCCCGCGCGGTTACCTAGCTCCTCTTGCGACAGCTCGGCAGCCTGGCGCAGTTGGGCTATGCGGTGGCCGAGGGCAACTCGACGGGCGAGGACCCAGTCGGGTCGGGGGGTACGGCGAGAGGGCACCCTGAGAACACAAAGACTAAAACGATCTTGTGTCAGTACCCAAACGGTCGCTACTTCCGACACGAGCCCTGCGGCTCTGGCATATGCCGCAGGGCTGAAGGTAGTGTCCGAGATTCGAACGCACGTTCACTCGAAAGAGTGAGCATCGCCTGACCTGCGGTTTCCGTTGGGCAGGGAGGGAACTATGAGCGTCACCCCAGCAGCAGCCAGCCCAACCCACAGGAGACGACGGGACATGGACAGCGAAGAGATCCTCGCCCTCTATACCTGGGCCCCGGGGGTCTGCTTCCGCCACCCTGCAGCCGGCGAAGTCGAGACTGCCACCGTCAAGAAGGTCCACCCCCGACATGGCGGCGAAGAGGAAGTCCGCGCCTGCCGCACCTGCGTCCTCGTCATAGAGAGAGACCGCCGCGAAGCGGCGCTGAAGGCTGGCCTGCCTTACGAACCCGGCCACGCTGGGGAGGCCCCGGTGTAGCTATCCGGGCAGCTCGCGGCCGCTGCCGTGGGGTCCTTTTCGGGGAGAATCTGGGGAGGCGTGGCGCCAGGGGGAGCGACTGGGGAGCAAGGGAAGCGCCACTCGACACCACCCGCCACCACCCAGCACCCCCGGGAACCCCCAGCTCAAGGCATGATCCAGCCGACGCCCGGAGAGCCCCGCTGGTGCGAGACAACGCCGGTGAAGTTCTACCTCAATCGCTACCGAGCGGTGGTCTGGCTGTATCTGGCCGAAGAGCTGAAGCATTTCGCCGAGTCCGAGGTCAACGCCGGTCTGCTCACCGGTCGAGCGCCCGGCACGATCCGCGCCCAGCTGGAGGCGGGCGTCGACCTGCGGGCACGGAACTGGCGGGGCCGCCATGCGGGAGCGCTGCTGCGGCAGTCCGACGACCCCTGGGAGCGTGCCGCGGCTGTGGCCTCGCTGCTCGACCCGGTTCAGATCGCGGAAATCATCAAGGATCCGTACGAACGCGCATACGTACGAAGGCTCATGCCCCAGTCCTTCGGACAGGGCGCACCGGAGTCACCGGCGGGACGGATCATTCAGAAGATCACGACCGCGGACGATCCGGACGAGATCCGCTGGCTGCGGGCCAACCTCACCATCGGCCTCTCCCAGGCCCGAGGACTGCGCCCGGCACCGCGGCCCGCGCCGAAGCCTGGGTCCGATCCGGCGCCCGGTGCCTTCCCTGGCTTTGGGGCACAGCCCGATGTCGAGCCGAGCCCCCACCCCGCGCCGCATCACGAAGCACGACCCGCCGCACTGCCCGAAGAAGGGAAGACAGAGCGGGCGTCGGAGCCACGCGGCCTACTCAAGTGGATGCGTCGCAGGGGAGCATAGCCAGAGCCCCAGGCGAGCGCGGCCAGGCGAGCGTGAGGGCAGGACCCGGTCGCGCGTTGCGCCACTACATGGTCGCGTCGAGATCCTTGGCGTAGTGCTCGATCGCGGGACGGTAGCCGGCGATGTCCGGGTCCTGGCTCGTGGCGGCGAGCAGGGTCAGCAGGATCTCCATCGCGTCGCGTGCCCGGCCGGTGTTGTAGAGGGCCATGGCCAGGAAGGTCTTGAGGGCGGCGTCGTCAGGAAACCCGGCCGCCGCGTCGCCCAAGGTCGTGACGGCTTCTGGATACCGGCCAAGGACGCGATAGGTGCTGCCCAGCCCCAGGAGCGCTCCCCGGCGGTCATCAGGAGAAAGGCCTGATCCCTCGACCGCACGTACATAGTGCGGCACCGCCTCGGCCTCCAGGCCGAGTGTGTCGTGCACCCACGCGGTCTGGTACGCCACCTCCGCGTCCAGAGGGAACCGCTCGCACAGGGCCAGCAGTCGCTCCTTCGCCTCCTCGCGGCGACCGTCCTCGCGGAGCCGCACAGCGTCGGCGAGCAGGCGGTCGCGCTCCCCGGTCATGTCCTCATCCCCCATCAACATCCCTCAGCAACGCCCCATCCCTCGCTCTTCCTTACCCGTACCGACCGGAGGCACAAATGCCCCTTTGCAAGCCGGGCTCACGCGACCCCTCGCTCACCCATCGGTGGGCGTCACGAACCCGTCGACGGGCGGCCGTCCATGTGCCGCTCTCCGTAGGCCCGGAAGAGCCCTTCCTGTACGACCGAGACCAGCAGCCTGCCCTCGATGTCGTAGATACGACCTCGCGCGAGACCGCGGCCGCCCGTCGCGATCGGGGACTCCTGGTCGTAGAGGAACCACTCGTCGGCGCGGAAGGGGCGGTGGAACCACATGGCGTGGTCCAGCGAAGCCATGTCGAAGCCGCGCGGGCCCCACAGCGGTTCCACCGGGATGCGGACGGCGTCCAGGAGCGTCATGTCGCTCGCGTACGTCAGCGCGCAGGTGTGGACGAGGGGGTCGTCGCCGAGCGGGCCCACCGCGCGCATCCAGACCGCGCTGCGCGGCTCGGCGTCCTTGATCTCCTCGGCGGTCCAGCGCAGCCGGTCCACGTAGCGGATGTCGAAGGGCTGGCGTCTGGCCATCCGCTCAAGCTGCTCAGGAAGTTCGCCCAGATGCTCGGTGATCTCCTGGGCGACCGTCGGCAGCGACTCGGGGTCGGGAGCCGTGATGCGCGGCGGCAGCTGGTGCTCGAACGCGCCCTCTTCGGGCTGATGGAAGGAGGCGGTGAGATTGAAGATGGTGCGACCCTGCTGGACCGCGGTCACCCGGCGCGTGGTGAAGGAGCGCCCGTCCCGCACCCGCTCGACCTGGTACACGATCGGCACGCCCGGGCGGCCGGGCCGCAGGAAGTAGGCGTGCAGCGAGTGCACCGGACGCTGGCCCTCGGTGGTGCGCCCGGCGGCCACCAGAGCCTGCCCCGCGACCTGCCCGCCGAACACCCGCTGCAAGGACTCCTGCGGGCTGCGGCCACGGAAGATGTTGAGCTCGATCTGCTCCAGGTCCAGCAGGTCGACAAGCCGGTCGGCGGGATTGTTCATGGCGGTTCCTCGACTCCTGTCCGGGGGGAAGCTCGGTGCGGTCAGCGGTCAGAGCTGGCCGACGTCGGTGACGCGGACGACGGCGCGGCCCTCCTCGTCGGAGGCCGCGAGATCGACCTCCGCGCTGATACCCCAGTCATGGTCGCCGTTCGGGTCGGCGAACGTCTGCCGGACGCGCCACAGACCGTGCTCCGGCTCCTCCTCGATGAGCAGCAGCTTGGGTCCGCGGGCGTCGGGACCGGTGCCGAGATCTTCGTACTCGTCCCAGTACTTGTCCATGGCCGCGCCCCAGGCGTCCGCGTCCCAGCCGGAATCGGCGTCCAGTTCGCCCAGCTCCTCGACGTGGTCGAGCGCGGCGAGCTCGACGCGGCGGAAGAGGGCGTTGCGGACCAGGACGCGGAAGGCGCGGGCGTTGGCCGTGACCGGCTTGACCTGATCGGCCTTCTCCTGGGCCTCCTCCGCCGTCATGACCTCGGGGTTGGCGAGCTGCTCCCACTCGTCGAGGAGGCTGGAGTCGACCTGTCGGACCATCTCGCCGAGCCAGGCGATGAGGTCTTCCAGGTCCTCGGACTTCAGGTCGTCCGGGATGGTGTGCTCAAGGGCCTTGTACGCGCTCGCGAGGTAGCGCAGCACGATGCCCTCGGTGCGGGCGAGCTCGTAGAAGGACGTGAACTCCGTGAAGGACAGCGCCCGTTCGTACATGTCGCGGATCACGGACTTGGGGGAGAGCGGGTGGTCGCCGACCCACGGGTGGCTCGTCTTGTAGGTGTTGTACGCGTGGAAGAGGAGCTCCTCCAGCGGCTTGGGGTACGTGATGTCCTGGAGCCGCTCCATGCGGTCCTCGTACTCGACGCCGTCCGCCTTCATCAGGGCCACGGCCTCGCCGCGTGCCTTGTTCTGCTGGGCGGCGAGGATCTGACGCGGATCGTCCAGGGTGGACTCGACGACGGACACCATGTCGAGGGCGTACGAGGGGGATTCCTGGTCGAGCAGGTCGAAGGCGGCGAGGGCGAACGTCGACAGCGGCTGGTTGAGCGCGAAGTCCTGCTGCAGGTCGACCGTCAGACGCACGATGCGGCCCGAGGCGTCCGGCTCGTCGAGCTTCTCGACCACGCCGCCGTCGAGCAGCGAGCGGTAGATGGCGATGGCGCGGCGGATGTGGCGCAGCTGCTGCTTGCGCGGCTCGTGGTTGTCCTCAAGAAGGTGACGCATCGCCTCGAAGGCGTTGCCCGGGCGGGCGATCACCGCGAGGAGCATGGTGTGCGTGACGCGGAAGCGGGAGGTCAGCGGCTCGGGCTCGGAGTTGATGAGCTTCTCGAACCCGGCCTCGGTCCACCCCACGAAGCCCTCGGGCGCCTTTTTGCGCACTACCTTGCGGCGCTTCTTAGGGTCGTCGCCCGCCTTGTTGAGCGCCTTCTCGTTCTCGATGACGTGCTCGGGCGCCTGCGCCACGACCAGGCCCGCCGTGTCGAAGCCCGCGCGTCCCGCGCGGCCCGCGATCTGGTGGAACTCCCGGGCGCGCAGGGTCCGTACGCGCGTGCCGTCGTACTTGGTGAGGGCGGTGAAAAGGACCGTGCGGATCGGGACGTTGACACCGACGCCGAGGGTGTCCGTGCCGCAGATGACCTTCAGGAGACCGGCCTGCGCCAGCTTCTCGACGAGACGCCGGTACTTGGGCAGCATGCCCGCGTGGTGCACGCCGATCCCGTGGCGGACGTACCGCGAGAGGTTGCGGCCGAACTTGGTGGTGAAGCGGAAGCTGCCGATCAGCTCGGCGATCTTGTCCTTCTCCTCACGCGTGCACATGTTGATGCTCATCAGCGACTGCGCGCGCTCGACGGCCTGTGCCTGCGTGAAGTGCACGATGTAGACCGGCGCCTGCTTGGTCTCGAGGAGCTCGGTGAGCGTCTCCGTGATCGGCGTCAGACGGTACTCGTACGACAGAGGGACGGGGCGGGTCGCGGAGCGGACCACCGACGTGGGGCGTCCCGTGCGCCGTGTCAGGTCCTTCTCGAACATCGAGACGTCGCCGAGCGTCGCGGACATGAGGATGAACTGCGCCTGCGGCAGCTCGAGGATCGGGATCTGCCAGGCCCAGCCGCGGTCCCCCTCCGCGTAGAAATGGAACTCGTCCATCACGACCTGGCCGACGTCGGCGTTCTTGCCGTCCCGCAGCGCGATCGACGCGAGGACCTCGGCCGTGCAGCAGATGACGGGGGCGTCGGAGTTCACGGACGCGTCGCCGGTCAGCATGCCGACGTTCTCGGTGCCGAAGAGCTTGCACAGGTCGAAGAACTTCTCCGACACCAGCGCCTTGATCGGCGCCGTGTAGAAGGTGACCTTGTCCTGGGCCAGCGCCGTGAAGTGCGCACCCGCCGCGACCAGGCTCTTTCCGGAGCCGGTCGGAGTGGACAAGATCACGTTGGCTCCGGAGACCACCTCGATCAGCGCCTCCTCCTGAGCCGGATAGAGAGTGATCCCCGTCTCCTCGGCCCACGAGGAGAAGGCTTCGAAGAGGGCATCGGGGTCGGCATCCGGCGGCAGCTGATCAATAAGGGTCACACCCCCATCTTGCCTTCCTTCTGTCCCGATCCGGGAACCGGCGGTCTGTACGAAGATCACGAACGCTACGCTGTGTGGCCAACGGGGCGTCAGCACAACAGAAATGGGGCGGGGAACAGCCATGATGGGTCCGGCACACTCACTGTCGGGGGCGGCGGCCTGGCTCGGCGTCGGAGCGGCCGCGGCGGCCGCGGGGCACACGATGCCCTGGCCGGTCCTCCTCGTCGGAGCCTTGATCTGCGCCGGGGCCGCGCTCGCGCCCGACCTCGACCACAAGTCGGCGACCATCTCGCGGGCCTTCGGACCCGTCTCGCGAGGCCTGTGCGAGATCGTCGACAAGCTCTCGGCCGCCGTCTACAAGGCCACCCGCAAGCAGGGCGACCCGCGCCGGGCCGGCGGACACCGCACCCTCACGCACACCTGGCTGTGGGCCGTCCTGATCGGGGCCGGCTCTTCCGCTCTCGCCATCTTCGGCGGCCGCTGGGCGGTTCTCGCGCTGCTCTTCGTCCACATGGTGCTCGCCATCGAAGGCCTGCTGTGGCGGGCCGCGCGGGGGTCGAGCAGCGATGTGCTGGTGTGGCTGCTCGCCGCGACGAGCGCCTGGATCCTCGCCGGGATCCTGGACAAGCCCGGGAACGGCGCGGACTGGCTGTTCACCGCACCGGGCCAGGAGTACCTCTGGCTGGGGCTGCCGGTCGTGCTCGGCGCCCTGGTGCACGACATCGGGGACGCGCTCACGGTCTCCGGCTGCCCGATCCTGTGGCCCATCCCCATCGGCCGCAAGCGCTGGTACCCCGTGGGACCGCCGAAGCTGATGCGGTTCCGGGCGGGCAGCTGGATCGAGCTGAAGGTCCTGATGCCGGCCTTCATGCTGCTCGGGGGAGTGGGCGGGGCGGCGGCACTGAACTTCATCTGAGGAAGTTCATCTGGGGAAGTTCGTCTGGGGAACTTCATCTGACGGCGGATTCTCGTGCGGTACTGCCCCCGGCGATGAGTTCCGGCCGTGGTCAGGGTCTACACGGCCATGACAACGCACATGCTCACCACACGTGGGGCAGAGCTCGCCTACGACGTCCGCGGCCCGGTGCCGACGGCGGACGGGCGGCCCCCGCTGCTCATGATCGGCCAGCCCATGACCGCCGAAGAGTTCGGAGCTCTGGCGGCCCGCTTCCCCGACCGCACCGTGGTCACCTACGACCCACGTGGCCTCGGCCGCAGCAGCCGCAGCGACGGCAGGACCGACCATGACCCCACGGTCCAGGCCGGCGACGTGCACGCCTTGATACAGGCGCTGGGGGCCGGGCCCGTCGAACTGTTCGGGAGCAGCGGTGGAGCGGTGGTCGCGCTGGCACTGGTGGCGGCCGATCCCGACGACGTGACCACCCTGGTCGCGCACGAGCCGCCGCTGCTCGCCCTGCTTCCCGACGCCCCGGCGGCCGAGCGCGCAAGGGCCGGTGTTCTGGCGGCGTACGACAAGAGCGGCTGGGGTGCCGGTATGGCGGCTTTTATCGCGATGACGTCTTGGCAGGGCGAGTACACCGACGCCTACTTCGCCGAGCCCGCGCCCGATCCTGCCGCGTTCGGCCTGCCGACGGAGGACGACGGCTCGCGCGGCGACCCGCTGCTCTCCGACCGGTCATGGGCGGTCAGTGGGTATCAGCTCGACGTGGGCGCGCTCGCCGCGGCATCGACGCGGATCGTGATCGCGGTGGGGGAGGAGTCGGAGGGCGTGCTCACCTGGCGTACCTCGGAGGCGGCAGCCGCGCTCCTGGGGCAGCGTCCGACCGTGTTCCCGAGTCACCACGGCGGCTTCACGGACGGTGAGTCCGGATACCCGGGCAAGCCGGACGAATTCGCGCTCAGGCTGCGCGAGGTGCTCGACAACGCCGATTCCGGGGGCAGTTGACCGCACGGCGGCTCTTCTCGCTTCGGTCCTCTTCGGCGGGACAGAGCGAGAAGGGCCGCTCCGTCCCGCCGCGGCACCGCTACCCGTGCCAGGACCGCCAGAGCGCCGCGTACGCGCCGCCCGCTCCCACCAGCTCGTCATGGCTGCCCAGCTCGCTGATCCGGCCGTTCTCGACCACCGCGATGACATCCGCGTCGTGCGCGGTGTGCAGCCGGTGGGCGATGGCGACGACCGTGCGGCCGTCCAGGACGCGCGCGAGGGAGCGCTCCAGGTGGCGTGCCGCGCGCGGGTCCAGGAGCGAGGTCGCCTCGTCGAGGACCAAGGTGTGCGGGTCGGCGAGGACCAGGCGGGCAAGGGCGATCTGCTGGGCCTGTGCCGGGGTGAGGGCGAAGCCGCCCGAGCCCACCTCGGTATCCAGGCCCTCGCTCAGGGTCTGTGCCCAGGTGTCCGCGTCGACCGCGCCGAGCGCCGCCCACAGTTCGGCGTCCCGGGCCCCGGTCCTGGCCAGCAAGAGGTTGTCGCGCAGCGAGCCCACGAAGACGTGGTGCTCCTGGTTGACCAGCGCCACGTGCGAGCGGACTTCCTCCGCCGGCATGGCCGACAGCTCGGCCCCGCCCAGCGTCACGTGACCGTTGCGCGGTGCGTAGATCCCGGCGAGCAGCCTGCCGAGCGTGGACTTGCCCGCGCCCGACGGGCCGACCAGGGCGACGCGCGAGCCAGGCTCGACGGCGAGTGACACCTCCCGAAGGACGTCGACGCCCGCGCGGTAGCCGAAGTGCACATCGTCCGCGAGCACATCGCGTCCGTCAGGAGTGACGGAGCCGTCGCCCGCGTCCGGTTCGATGTCCCGTACGCCGACCAGGCGGGCCAGCGAGACCTGGGCGACCTGCAGCTCGTCGTACCAGCGCAGGATGATTCCCAGTGGGTCGACGAGCATCTGTGCGATCAGTGCGCCCGTGGCCAGCTGGCCGATACCGATCCAGCCCTGGAGGACGAACGCGCCGCCGATCATCAGGACGGAGCAGAGCACGATCGTGTGGGTGAAGGTGATGACCGGGAAGAGCACGGAGCGCAGGTAGAGAGTGTGTCGTTCCCATGCCGTCCATTCCTTGATACGGCGCTCCGACAGCTCCACGCGGCGCTTCCCGAGCCGGTGGGCCTCCACCGTGCGCCCCGCGTCGATGGTCTCGGCGAGGGCCGCGGCGACAGCGGCGTATCCCGCGGCCTCCGAACGGTAGGCGGAGGGCGCCCGCTTGAAGTACCAGCGGCAGCCGACGACGAGCAGCGGCACCGCGACGAGGACGGCGGGCGCAAGCGGCGGCGCCGTCACGGCGAGACCGCCGACCAGGAGCCCCGCCCACACCACGCCGATCGCGAGCTGCGGCACCGCCTCCCGCATGGCGTTCGCGAGCCGGTCGACGTCCGTGGTGATCCGCGAAAGGAGATCACCCGTCCCGGCCCGCTCCAGCACACCCGGCGGCAGCCCGACCGACCGCACGAGGAAGTCCTCGCGCAGATCGGCCAGCATCCGCTCACCGAGCATCGCGCCGCGCAGCCGCACCTGATGGACGAAGAAGGCCTGCACGAGCAGGGCGACGGTGAACAGGCCGATGGTGCGCCCCAGATGGAGGTCACGGGCGCTGTCCGCGACGTTCTCGACCAGATCGCCCAGCAGGTAGGGACCGGCCATCGAGGCGATCACGGCGCAGGTGTTGACCGTGATGAGCAGGGCGAAGGCCCGGCGGTGCCGCTTGACCAGCTCGCGTACGTAGGCCCCTACCGTCGCGGGCGCGCCCACGGGCAGGGTGTCCGCGGTGGTCGGGGCCGCCGGGTCGTACTCCGGTGGCGCCAGGCCGATCATGCCGTCTCCTCGATGTCGATCTCGGTGTGGGTCAGTTTCACTGAGGCCTGTTCCTCGTCCGTCTCACGCGTCACGACCGCCCGGTAGCGCGGGTCGCTGTGCACCAGTTCGCGGTGCACGCCCACCGCCGCGACCTCGCCCTCGTGGAGGAGGACCACGCGCTCGGCCCGGTCGAGGAGCAGCGGCGACGACGTGAGGACCACCGTCGTCCGCCCCTTGCGCAGCCCCTTGACGCCGTCGGCGATCCGCGCCTCGGTGTGCGAGTCGACGGCGGACGTCGGCTCGTCGAGCACGAGGACCTCGGGGTCGGCGATCAACGAGCGGGCCAGCGCGAGCCGTTGCCGCTGCCCGCCCGACAGGGAACGTCCGCGCTCGGTGACATGGGCGTCCAGCGGGGCCTCGCCCACCGAAGCCTGCGCCAGGGCGTCCAGAACATCGGCGCACTGGGCGGCCTCCAGGGCTTCGTCGGCGCTCACCGCTCCCGACGCCGGTACGTCGAGGAGTCCGCGGAGCGTGCCGGAGAGCAGCACCGGGTCCTTGTCCTGTACGAGGACGGCGGTGCGGGCGGTGGCCAGCGGCGCCTCGTCCAGCGGTACCCCGCCGAGCAGCACGGACGGCAGCTCCTCCGCGTCGTCGAACGCCGCGTGCCCGCCGAGTCGTTCGGCGAGCCGTCCCGCCTCGTCCGGGTCGCCGCACACGACGGCGGTGAGACGGCCCGACGGGGCCAGGAGTCCGGTCGCCGGGTCGTAGAGATCACCCGTGGGCACCGTCCGAGTGACGTCGTGCGTTCCGTCACCGGCATGCGTCGTGCGCTGGAGCGCGAGCACCCGGGCGGCACGCTTGGCCGAGGGGCGCGAGAAGCTGTAGGCCATCGCGATCTCCTCGAAGTGCCGCAAGGGGTAGGTCAGCATCGTGACCGCGCTGTAGACGGTGACCAGTTCGCCGACGGTGATCCGGCCCTCGCGGGCCAGGTTCACGCCGTGCCAGACGACCACGATCAGGAGCAGCCCCGGCAGCAGCACCTGCACCGCCGAGATCGCCGCCCACATCCGGGCGCTGCGCACGGCGGCCGTACGCACCTCCTGCGAGGCACGGCGGTAGCGGTCGAGGAAGAGTTCCTCGCCGCCGATGCCGCGCAGCACCCGCAGCCCCGCCACGGTGTCCGAGGCGAGTTCGGTAGCTCGCCCGGCCTTCTCGCGCTGGTGGTCGGCCCGCCGGGTGGCGCGCGGCAGCAGCGGAAGCACGGCGAGCGCGAGCACCGGCACACCCACCGCGACGAGCACGCCGAGAGCGGGCTGGTAGATGACGACGCCCACGCAGACGAAGACGACCGTGAGTGCGGCCGCCGTGAACCGCGAGATGGCCTCCACGAACCAGCCGATCTTCTCGACGTCACCGGTGGACACCGCCACCACTTCACCGGCGGCGACGCGCCGCGTGAGCGCCGAGCCGAGCTGCGCGGTCTTGCGGGCCAGGAGCTGCTGGACACGGGCGGCCGCGGTGATCCAGTTGGTGACCGCCGTGCGGTGCAGCATGGTGTCGCCCAGCGCGATGGCGATGCCGCACAGCGCCATTACCGCGCCCGCGATGCCGAGGCGCCCCCCGGAGCGGTCGACGACAGCCTGCACGGCGAAGCCGACGAGGTAGGGGATCACCGCGATGGAGCCGAAGTGCAGGAGGCCCCAGGCGAGCGACTTCAGCTGGCCGTCGAGCTGGTTCCGCCCGAGCCAGCGCAGGAAGTGGGGGCCCGAGCGGGCATCCGGCATGCCCGGGTCGGTGTACGGAAGATCGCGAATCTGCATGACGTGTGACGTCCCAGGGTCGGGGTCGGAGAGACGGACCGTCGGTTCGGCGGAGCATGCCGGCGTGAACGGACGGTGGTGAACGGACGGTGGTGAACGGGCGGTGGTGAACGGGCGGAGCAGCAGCTCCAGTTGCGGAGGCAGCTGCCATCGAGGGGCGGTAACAGGCCGTGAAAGGTTCGCCTCGGACGGTGGCGCGAAGCAAACGATTTTCCGTCGGGGAGTAAAGATTCGGCCCCTTCTCCGCCCGGGGCCGGGCACCGGGACGGCTCACGTGAACCGAGTGCGACCATGGACGCATGCGTATAGCCGGTGCGGTGCGAACGGCGGCCGCCCTCGCGGCCTGCGGTGTTCTTCTGACGTCCTGTGGAAGCTCGGACGGCGGGGCGAAGGCCGGAGCGAAGAACGACGACGCGGGCCGGGCGAAAAGAGCCGAGGCGTCGGAGACGACCGACCTCAAACGCATCCCCGACGTGGGCGACCGCCTTCAGAACAAGATCCCCAAGAACTCCCGCCAGGTCGTCGCGGTCTACGGAGAGGGCGAGGACTCGGCGAAGTCCACCGCCGTCCTGTACGAGAAGTCCGGCTCGACCTGGGACAAGACCCGCAGCTGGGCCGCGCACAACGGCAAGAAGGGCTGGACGACCGACCACCGCGAGAACGACAAGCGCAGCCCGGTCGGCGTCTTCACGCTCACTGACGCGGGCGGCGTCCTCGCCGACCCGGGCGCGAAGTTCCCGTACACCCAGAGCACGTCGATGCAGGCCCCGCACTACTGGCCCAAGACGCACTGGCACGACTTCGACTACGTCATCGCGATCGACTACAACCGCGCCAAGGGCACCCCGCCCAACGACCCGACCCGCCCCCAGGGCCAGTCCAAGGGCGGGAGCATCTGGCTGCACATGGACCACGGAAGCGGCACGTCGGGCTGCGTCAGCCTGTCGAAACAGGGCATGAAGTACCTCCTGAAGAACCTCGACCCGAAGCAGCACCCGGTCGTGCTGATGGGTGACAAGGCGAACTTGAAGGCCTAGCCCGCGCGTCCACCTGCCGGGCTTCGCACTACGCATTGCGGTGATCGAAGGCCCGCCGTACATGCCGTCGGTACATCGCATTTCGACGGCCGGCTCCCGGGGTTTGGAGCAAGATCCAAGATTTACGCCGATGTGATCTGGAGGTCTTTTACGGAAGCGGGCACTCCGCCATAGTGACGCCTCGCGGAAAGAAAGTTCCGTATGGCAGAAGTAAGTTGAAGCCTCACTACAGGAGTGCCCGTGCCGCAGTCCGTACCGTCCCTACCGCGACGCGTAGCACGCACATTGCGAACCTCACTGTTCGCGCAGGTCGCCTGTGCGTTGGTGCTCGGAGTCCTCGTCGGAAGGCTGTGGCCCGACGCGGGCACGGCCGTCCAACCGCTCGGCAACGGCTTCGTACGTCTCATCAAGGCGATGATCGCCCCGCTCGTGTTCTGCGTGGTCGTCGCCGGAATCACCAAGGCCGGAGACCTCAAGGCCTTCGGCCGCATCGGGATCAAGGCCCTCATCTGGTTCGAGGTCGCGACCACGATCGCCCTCGTCGTCGGCCTGGTCGCCGGAAACCTCGTCAGCCCCGGCACCGGCATGAACGTCGACCCCTCCACACTCGACGCCTCGGCCGTCGACGAGAAGACCGGCGGCGGTGAACTTCCCTCGACCAGCGAATTCATCCTGCACTCGCTGCCCGACAGCGCGATCGGCGCCTTCGCCGAGAACTCGCTGCTCCAAGTCCTCGTCCTGTCCTGCCTGGTGGGCGCGGCCCTGCTGCACCTGGGCAACACGAAGGTCCCCGCGATCCTGCCCGCCATCGAGCAGGGCCAGGAGATCGTCTTCGCGATCGTCGGCTTCATCATGAAGCTGGCACCGCTCGCCGTCTTCGGCGCGACCGCGCACCTGGTGGGGGAGTACGGGCTCGGCGCCCTGTCGACGTACGGCAAGCTCATCGGCGTCTGTTACGCGGTGGCCCTGCTCTTCCTCGTCCTGCTCGGCGTCGCCCTCAAGGCGTTGACCGGCCTGAGCCTGTGGAAGTTCGTCCGCTACACGCGCGAGGAGATGCTGCTCGCGCTCGGCACGGCCTCCAGCGAGGCCGTCATGCCGCGCATGATGCAGAAACTGCGCCAGGCGGGCTGCCGCGACGACGCGGTGGGCCTTGTCCTGCCGACGGGGTACTCCTTCAACCTCGACGGCGCCTCGATCTACCTCTCCGTCGGTACGTTGTTCATCGCGCAGGCCGTGGGCGTGGACCTGAGCCTGGGCCAGCAGATCACCGTGGTCCTCGTCCTGATGCTGACCAGCAAGGGCATGGCGGGCGTGCCCGGTTCGGCGTTCCTGGCGCTCTCCGCGACCGCCTCCGCGCTCGGGGTCATCCCGGCCGGCGCGGTCGCGCTGCTGCTCGGCGTGGACCGCATCATGGACGCCATGCGCGTCGCCACGAACCTGCTCGGCAACTGCGTCGCCGTCTTCGTGGTCTCGCGCTGGGAAGGCGCTCTGGACACGGCGCGGGCGAAGAAGGTGCTCGGCGGCGAGATCGCGTTCGTACCGGAACAGGCGGACGAGCCCGGCAGTGCCGATCTGAGCACCGCCGGGCCCAAGTCCCTTACGCCTGCGGCTTCGACGAGTCCACTCCCGGACGCGCCTTCTTCCACAGCCCGCGAGTGAAGTCAGGGATCGCCTGCGGCGCGCCCTTCGCCTTGATCGACAGATGGCTCAGGGGGACGGGCGACGTCCAGACCGCGGCGTCGTAGACGTCGAAGTCCGGCACGAGGCCGAGCTGCATGGTCTGCATCAGACGGAAGATCATGATGTAGTCCATGCCGCCGTGCCCGCCCGGCGGGTTGGAGTGCTCCTTCCACAGCCAGTGGTCGAAGTCCGCGGCGTACTTGCCGAAGTCGTGCCACTTGTCGTCCGTGTGGTCCGGCTCGATGTAGATGCGCTCGGGGTAGTCCTCGAAGACGCCCTTCGTGCCGCCGAGGCTGTTGATGCGGCTGTAGGGGTGGGGGGTCGAGACGTCGTGCTCCAGACGGATCACCCGCCCCTTCGCCGTCTGGACGAGGCTGATGGTGCGGTCGCTCTCGATGTACGTCTCCTTCCAGCTCGGGTCGCCCGCGGGCATGTGCGCCTTGCGGTACTCGGCGAGACCGAGGGCGGGCGTGCCGAAGCTGGAGATGTGCGTGACGCGGTCGCCGCGGTTGATGTCCATGTAGTTGGAGACCGGGCCGAAGCCGTGGTTCGGGTAGAGGTCGCCACGCAGCCGCGTGTGCCACAGGCGCCGCCAGGGGCCCTCGTAGTAGTCCGGGTCGAACATCAGGCCGCGCAGGTCGTGGTTGTAGGCGCCCGCACCGTGCAGCAGATCACCGAACTTGCCCGCGTGGGCCATGCGCAGGACGCGCATCTCGTTCTTGCCGTAACAGCAGTTCTCCAACTGCATGCAGTGTCTGCGGGTCCGCTCGGAGAGGTCGACCAGTTCCCAGAGCTGGTCGAGCTGGAGGGAGACGGGACACTCCACGCCGACGTGCTTGCCGTTCAGCATCGCCGACTTGGCCATGTCGAAGTGCCAGTCCCAGGGCGTCGCCACGTACACGAAGTCGATGTCCCCGCGCTTGCACAGGTTCTCGAAGTCGTGATCGCCCTTGGTGTACGTCGCCGGTGCGGGCTGGCCCGCGTCGGTGACCTTCTTCGCGGCGGCCGCGGTCTTGTCCTTGACCGGGTCGCAGAGCGCGACGACCTTCACCCCCGGGATCGCCAGGAACAGGTCGATCATGCTGCCGCCGCGATTGCCGAGCCCGACGATGCCGACGCGCACCGTGGAACGCCGCTCGAAGGGCACGCCGATCATGGTCTTGCCCTTGCGGGGCGGCGCCTCCGCGGCCGAGGCCGCAGCGGCGGGCGCCGCTGGAGCGCCCTGTGGGGCGTCGGCGTGGGCCGTGCCGCCGGAGAGGGCGCCGAGGCCGAGCCCGGCCCCCGCGAG
The DNA here is from genome assembly GCF_009769735.1 of Streptomyces sp. BA2. Classification (NCBI taxonomy): domain Bacteria; kingdom Bacillati; phylum Actinomycetota; class Actinomycetes; order Kitasatosporales; family Streptomycetaceae; genus Streptomyces; species Streptomyces sp. BA2. The sequence goes on along the minus strand of NZ_WSRO01000002.1, from coordinate 675,047 downwards.
GCCGGCGGTGCGGAGCACGGCACGGCGGGATGCGCCGTCGGTGGAGTCGTCAGGGGTGGTGGACTCGTCAGGGTTCGGTATCGCGTGCTCGTCGTGCATCGGACCTCCGTGGCTTGGATGCCTGCGCTGGAACGGATGCCACCCTGATGGGGGGACGGGCGTGGCGCAAGGGACCGAAGTGGCCAGGGAGTTGGATTTATTTCGCGCCCTCGTGCGGGGCGACTTGTGCGGCCGTATCAGCCGGTGGTGTTTCGGAGGTGTTCACGGACGCGTCGCGCGCTCCAGCTCCAGGAGAACGGAGTAGTAGGCGCGGCCCGTGGCGTGGTCCATGCCCACCTCGCACATGCGGTTCGCCGAGAGGTGCGCGTCGAAGGGGCGGGCGGTGACCTCGGCCGCCTCCTTGCGCGTGGCGGACTCCGTCAGCTCCTTGTGCAGCATGCCGCGGTCGCCCGCGAAGGCGCAGCAGCCCGCGTCGTCCGGGACCACCACTTCGTCCGCGCAGGCCTCGGCGACGGCGCGCAGCTGGGCCTCGTCGCCGAGATGGCTCATGGAGCAGGTGGGGTGCAGGACGGCGGAGCCGACCGTGCGGTACACGCTCAGGTGGGGGAGCAGTTCGTCCGCGGCCCAGACGAGGGAGTCGACCACGGTCAGCTCCCGGTGCAACTGCCGGTTGTCGGCGGTGAGATAGGGCACGACTTCATGCGCGATGCCGAGCGTGCAGGACGAGGCGTCCACGACGAGGGGCAGCCTGCCGCCCGCTGTCCAGCCCCAAGCCGCCTCGACGATGCGATTGGCCATCACCGCATTGCCCTTGTCGTACCCCTTGGAGTGCCAGATCGTCGCGCAGCACGTCCCCGCGACATCGTCCGGAATCCAAACGGGCCTTCCCGCGCGCGTGGAGACGGCAACGATCGCTTCCGGGAGGGAGCGGTCGCCGGGGCTTGCGAAGATGCGGTTGACGCACGCCGGGTAGTAGACGGCGCTCGCGCCCACGCGCGTGGTGCGCGGCAGCTTTCGGGCGGCCGCTCCCGGGATGTCCGGCAGCCACTCGGGAACCAGATCGGGGCGGACGGCCTTGCGCGCGGTGCGCGTCACCGAGGTCAGGAGCCGGTCGCTGATGCGGTCGGCGGCGGCCACGGCGAGCCGCGCGGCGGCCTCGACCGCCTTGAAGTTCCTGGCGGCGAGGGCGGCCGCCTTCTCCTCGCGTGGCGAGTGCCGTGCGTGGCGGAAGTCCTTCATCAGGGCGCCCGTGTCGATGCCCACGGGGCAGGCGAGCTTGCAGGTGGAGTCGCCGGCGCAGGTGTCCACGGCGTCGTATCCGTACGCCTCGACCAGGCCGTCCTCGACCGGGGAGCCGGGTGCCTGGCGCATCATCTCGCGGCGCAGCACGATCCGCTGGCGTGGAGTGGTCGTCAAGTCCTCGCTGGGGCAGGTCGGTTCGCAGAAGCCGCACTCGATGCAGGGATCCGCGATCAGCTCCACCTTGGGGATCGTCTTCAGGCCGCGCAAGTGTGCCTTCGGGTCGCGGTCGAGGACGATGCGCGGCGCGAGCACACCGTCCGGATCGATGACCTGCTTGGTGCGCCACATCAACTCCGTGGCCTTCGGGCCCCATTCGAGCTCCAGGAACGGGGCGATGTTGCGTCCCGTGGCGTGCTCGGCCTTGAGCGAGCCGTCGAAGCGCTCGACGGTCAGCCTGCAGAATTCCTCCATGAACGCGGCATAGCGTTCCACGTCCGACGGCAGGCCCGCGTCGAAGGCGAGCAGGAAGTGCAGATTGCCGTGCGCGGCGTGCCCCGCGACGGCCGCGTCGAAGCCGTGCCGGGTCTGGAGTTCGAGGAGGGCGCCGCAGGCGTCGGCGAGACGCGACGGCGGCACCGCGAAGTCCTCGGTGATCAGCGTCGTCCCGGACGGTCGCGAGCCGCCGACCGCCGTCACGAAGGCCTTGCGGGCCTTCCAGTACCCTCCGATCGTCTTCGGGTCGCGCGTGAAGGCGTTGGTCACCGATGCGACCGGCGCGACGAGTTCGAGCCCCTTGACGACCTCGGCTGCCACTGCTTCGTACGCCTCCTGGCGTGCTTCGTCCGGGGCGCGGAACTCCACCAGGAGCGCGGCCGTCGACTTCGGGAGCCGCGCCCAGTCGGCGGGCACCCCCGCCACGCTGGTCGAGGCGCGCAAGGTGTTGCCGTCCATCAGCTCGACGGCCAGCGCGCCCGCCTCGTTGAACAGCGGGACGGCCGCCGCCGCGGCCGGCAGGGAGGGGAAGAAGAGCAGGCCCGTGGTGACGTGCCGGTCCAGCGGAAGCGTGTCGAAGACGACCTCCGAGATGAACCCGAAGGTGCCCTCGGAGCCGACCATCAGGCCGCGCAGGATCTCAACCGGCGTCGCGCCGTCCAGGAACGCGTCCAGGCGGTAGCCGTTCGTGTTCTTGATCTCGTACTTGGCGCGGATGCGGGCCGTGAGCTCCTGGTCCGCCTCGATCTCCCGCTTGATCGCCAACAGGCCCTCGCACAAGGCTGGTTCGGCGTGCGCCAGCTGGTCGTCGGCCTGCGGGTCCGCCGTGTCGACGACCGTGCCCGTCGGCAGGACGAAGCTGAGCGAGGCCACCGTGCGGTACGAGTTGCGCGTGGTGCCCGCCGTCATCCCTGACGCGTTGTTCGCGACGACCCCGCCGACCGTGCAGGCGATGGCGCTCGCCGGGTCGGGGCCGAGCACCCGGCCGTGCCGGGCGAGCGTGGCGTTGGCCCGCAGGATCGTCGTCCCGGGGCCGATGCGGGCCTGCTCGCCGGCGCCGATGACCTGGACGCCCGCCCAGTGCTTGCGGACGTCGACCAGGATGTCCTCGCCCTGGGCCTGGCCGTTGAGCGAGGTGCCCGCCGCGCGGAAGACGACCTCGCGGCTCCTGCCGTGCGCGTACGACAGGACGGCGGAGATGTCGTCGATGTCCTCGGCGACGACCACGACCTGCGGCACGAACCGGTAGGGGCTCGCGTCGGATGCGTACCGCACGAGGTCGGAGATCTTCGTCAGGACCTTGTCACCGCCGAGCAGGGCGGTCAGCTCCGAGCGCAGCGGCTCGGGAGTGCCCTTGGCCTGCCGGTCCGGCACCCGGTCGTGAGCCGGACCCTCCGAGCGCGACGCGGGGCGCAGGGCCTCCGGTTTGGGCTGCAGGATCGGCATGAGCTCTCCTCGGCGGGGCGTGCGGTCGGAGGGGCGGATAGTCGGCCAGGGTCAGCAGCGCCGGACGTCCGGCACATCGAACAGTGCGTTCAGGAGGCCGCCCAGCTGCTCGCGCTGCTCGGCGTCCAGTGGAGCCAGGATGTCCTCCGCGGCGGCCCGGCGCGCGCTGCGCAGCTCCCTCAGCGCCTTGCGTCCCGCGTCCGTGAGCTCGATGCGGATCACCCGGCGGTTGGTGGGATCGGGGACGCGGCGCACGAGGTCACCGGCCTCCAGGCCGTCGACCAGGCTCGTCACGGCGCGCGGGACCACCTCGAGGCGCTGGGCCAGGTCGGCCATGCGGGGCGGGGTGTCGTAGTGCACGAGGGTGCGCAGCAGGCGCGACTGGGCCGGGGTGATGCCGATCGGCACCAGATGGCGCTTCTGGATGCGGTGCAGCCTGCGGGTCAGCCGCAGCAGCTGTTCGGCGAGCAGTCCGTCGGCGTCCGGGGTGTTCATGCGGGAACATTATCAGGACCTTGTGCATTGTGAGCGTAGGTAACAGTGAGCTATGCTCCCTCAATGATCGTCGGCCTTATGTCTGCCGACCCTCATCGTCGGTCCCTGTGCCGACTGCCCCGGTCGGCCCGTGCGCCGGCGCCGTCTCACCTCCCGTAGGAGCCCATGCCTCACGACGAACCCAAGTGGACACCGCAGCCCCTGGCCCCCGGCCAAGAGGAACAGCCGCGGCAGGTCCGCCGCATCCTCCGTCTCTTCCGCCCCTACCGCGCCCGCCTCGCGGTCGTCGGCCTGCTGGTCGGCGCCGCCTCCCTGGTCTCGGTCGCCACCCCCTTCCTGCTGAAGGAGATCCTCGACACCGCGATCCCGCAGGGACGGACGGGCCTGCTGAGCCTGCTCGCCCTGGGAATGATCCTCAGCGCGGTCGTCACCAGCGTCTTCGGCGTCCTGCAGACCCTGATCAGCACGACCGTCGGCCAGCGCGTCATGCACGACCTGCGCACCGCCGTGTACGGCCGGCTGCAGAGCATGTCGCTCGCCTTCTTCACCAGGACCCGCACCGGTGAGGTCCAGTCCCGCATCGCCAGCGACATCGGCGGCATGCAGGCGACGGTCACCTCCACCGCCACGTCCCTGGTCTCGAACCTCACCAGCGTGATCGCCACGATCGTCGCGATGCTCGCCCTCGACTGGCGCCTGACGGTCGTGTCGCTGCTCCTGCTGCCCGTCTTCGTGTGGATCAGCCGCCGGGTCGGCCGCGAACGCAAGAAGATAGCCACGCAGCGGCAGAAGCAGATGGCCGCGATGGCGGCGACGGTCACCGAATCGCTCTCCGTCAGCGGCATCCTGCTCGGCCGCACGATGGGCCGCGCCGACTCGCTCACCAAGTCCTTCGCCGACGAGTCCGAGCGCCTCGTCGACCTCGAGGTCCGCTCGAACATGGCGGGTCGCTGGCGCATGGCCGTCATCTCGATCGTCATGGCCGCCATGCCCGCCGTCATCTACTGGACCGCGGGCCTCGCCTTCCAGATGGGCGGCCCGACGGTCTCGATCGGCACGCTCGTCGCCTTCGTCTCGCTCCAGCAGGGCCTGTTCCGGCCCACCGTGAGCCTGCTCTCCACCGGCGTACAGATCCAGACCTCGCTCGCGCTCTTCCAGCGCATCTTCGAGTATCTGGACCTGCCCATCGACATCAACGAACCCGAGCGCCCGGTCCGCCTGGACAAGATCAAGGGCGAAGTCCGCTTCGAGGACGTCGAGTTCCGCTACGACGGCGAGGACGGCCAGAGCCGCCCGATCCTCGACGGCATCGACATCACCGTCCCCGCCGGCGGCAGCCTGGCCGTCGTCGGCCCCACCGGCTCCGGAAAGTCGACCCTCAGCTATCTGGTGCCGCGGCTGTACGACGTGACGGGCGGCCGCGTCACGATCGACGGCGTCGACGTACGCGACCTGGACTTCGACACGCTGGCCCGCGCGGTCGGTGTCGTCTCCCAGGAGACGTATCTCTTCCACGCCTCGGTCGCCGAGAACCTGCGCTTCGCCAAGCCCGACGCCACGGACGAGGAACTGATCGCGGCCGCCGGCGCCGCCCAGATCCACGACCACATCGCGTCCCTGCCCGACGGGTACGACACGGTGGTCGGCGAGCGCGGCCACCGCTTCTCCGGAGGCGAGAAGCAGCGCCTCGCCATCGCCCGTACGATCCTGCGCGATCCGCCCGTGCTCATCCTGGACGAGGCCACCAGCGCCCTGGACACGCACACCGAGCACGCCGTGCAGGAAGCCATCGACGCCCTGTCCGCCGACCGGACGACACTCACGATCGCCCACCGCCTCTCCACGGTCCGCGACGCCGACCAGATCGTGGTCCTGGAAGCGGGCCGGACCGCCGAGCGCGGCAGCCACGAGGAACTCCTGGAGAAGGACGGCCGTTACGCCGCCCTGGTCCGAAGAGACGCCCAACTGGAGCCAGCAACATGAAGATATGCACGGAATGTCGGCATTTGCGGGATACCGTGCCCGCATGCTGCAGACCAAGACTCCGCGCCGGGGCACGATTCGACTGACGCGTCGGGGCCGGATCGCCCTGATCGCGACCGGAGCCGTCGCGGCGGTCACCGCCGTGTCGGTGCCGCTGCTGCTCCCGGATGACGACGGACGCCCCGAGTCACTGACCATCCCGGAGGGCTGGCGCTCCAGCCAGGTGTACGGGGCCGTCGACAAGGTCCTCGATGTGCCGGCCGGCACCACGAAGAAGGCCCTTCCCAAGGCGGGCCTCAAACTTCCCGCCGACGCGCGCGGCAACCCCGAGGGTTACCTCTTCCCGGCCACGTATCCCATCAGCGACCAGTCGACCCCCGCGTCCGTGCTCTCGTACATGGTGAACACGGCAGCCAAGAAGTTCAGCGGCAACCACGTCACGGCGGGCGCCGAACGCAACGCCGTGAACGTCTACCAGACCGTCACCATCGCCAGCATCATCGAAGCCGAGGCAGGCTCCAAGGCGGACATGGGCAAGGTGGCCCGGGTCATCTTCAACCGCCTCGAACAGGGCATGCCGCTGCAGATGGACTCGACGATCAACTACGCCCTGAACCGCTCCACGCTGAACACTCGCGACCGCGACACGGAGATCAACAGCCCTTACAACACCTATGCGCGCATGGGTCTGCCCCCCACTCCTATCGGCAACCCCGGCGAGGAGGCGATGCGCGCGGCGACCACCCCGGCGCAGGGCAACTGGCTGTACTTCGTGACGGTGAAGCCGGGAGACACCCGCTTCACTGCGAGCTTCGAGGAACAGCAGAAGAACGTGGCTGAGTTCAACAAGAACAAGAGCAAGGACCAGAAGAAGCAGGGGACCTGAGGGCGCCGGACGTGCTGGAGCCCGGCGCTCGGACGGCGGCACGAGCGCCGGGCGCCCCGGTTTCACACCGTGACGGGCACGTCCTCAAGGAGCCGTTTGATGTCCCGCACCGCCGCCCGCCCCGCACGGTTCGCGCCGATCGTGCTGGCCGATGGCCCGTACCCCACCAGGTGGACGCGGGGGTCGGCGACGGCGCGGGTGCCCTCGATCCGGATGCCGCCTCCGGCCTCGCGCAGCCGCAGCGGCGCCAAGTGCTCGATGGCCGCACGGAATCCGGTGGCCCAGAGAATGACGTCGGCCTCCACGTGCCGCCCGTCGTCCCACTCGACACCGCTCGGCGTGATGCGGTCGAACATCGGGAGCCGGTCGAGCACCCCGTCGGCCCGCGCCTGCCGGATAGCGTCGTTGACGGGCAACCCGGTCACGGACACCACGCTCTGCGGCGCGAGCCCCTGCCGCACCCGCTCCTCGACCATGGCGACCGCCGAGCGCCCCCAGTTCTCGTCGAACGGCCCCTCGCGGAAGACGGGCTCCCGCCGGGTGACCCAGGTGGTCTCGGCGGCGTACGGGGCGATCTCCATCAGATGCTGGGTGCCCGAGGCCCCGCCGCCCACGACGATCACCCGCTGCCCCCTGAACGCCTCGGGCCCCGGATAGACGGCCGTATGCAACTGCCGCCCACGAAAGGTGTCCTGGCCCGGGTAGCGCGGCCAGAACGGACGGTCCCACGTGCCCGTGGCGTTGATCAGCGTCCGGGTGGCCCACGTCCCGGCCGAGGTCTCGACCAGCAGCCGCCCGTCGTCGCCTTCCCGCACCTGCCGTACGTCGACGGGGCGGCGCACCCGCAGGTCGAAGCGCTGCTCGTACGCCTCGAAGTACTCCCGGATGACTTCCGAAGAGGGGCGCGCGGGGTCGGCGCCGGTCAGCTCCATCCCCGGGAGTGAGTGCATGCCGTGCACTTTCCCGTAGGTGAGCGAGGGCCAGCGGAACTGCCACGCACCGCCGGGGCGGGGCGAGTGGTCCAGGACGACGAAGTCCCGGTCAGGCTCGAAACCGACCCTGCGCAGGTGATAGGCGCTGGACAGGCCCGCCTGCCCGGCGCCTATGACGACCGCGTCCACCTCTTGTGCCTCTTGTGCCGCTTCGTGTGCGGCCGCGTCCCCTGCCCCGATGTCGTTCACGCTTCTACTAACTCCATCGGGGCGTGGGATCTTCCCGCGCAGGCCTCCGGGTCAGCGCCCGCCCGCCACCAGCAGCGGGGCGCCGCCCGGAGCCGAGGCAGGGCGCCCGTTCGCCGCGGGCACCCCCGCCAGCTGCGACGCCGGAATCCGGGGCAGCAGCCCGCGCGCCGCCAGATCCGGGATCACGCCCTCGCCGAACCAGTACGCCTCCTCCAGATGCGGATAGCCCGAAAGGACGAAGTGCTCCACCCCCAGCGCGTGGTACTCCTCGATCCGGTCGGCGACGTCCGCGTGGCTGCCGACGAGGGCGGTGCCCGCGCCGCCCCGTACGAGACCTACGCCCGCCCACAGGTTCGGTGAGATCTCCAGGTCGTCGCGGGAGCCGCCGTGCAGCGCGAGCATCCGCTGCTGACCGACGGACTCACTGCGGCCGAGCGCCTGCTGGGCGGCGGCGATGGTGTCCGGGTCGAGGTCGTCGAGCAGCCGGTTCGCCGTGGCCCACGCCTCGGCGGCGGAATCACGCGAGATGGTGTGAAGGCGGATCCCGAACCGGACCGTGCGCCCCTGCTCATCGGCGAGACCACGAATCCAGTCGATCTTCTGCTTGACCTGCTCCGGCGGCTCGCCCCACGTCAGATACACATCCGTGTGCCGCGCGGCGACCGGCCCGGCCGCCGCCGACGAGCCACCGAAGAAGATCTCCGGCAGCGGGTCCGGCGGCAGCGCGGTGAGACCGCCCTGAACGTCGTAGTGCTCGCCGTGGAAGTCGAAGGGCTTACCGCCCCACACGCCCCGTACGACGGACAGGAACTCATCGGTACGGGCATAACGGCGATCGTGGTCGAGATGGTCGCCGAAGCGCCGCTGCTCGGTCGAGTCGCCGCCCGTGACGACGTTCAGGAGCAGCCGCCCGCGCGTGATGCGCTGATACGTGGCCGCCATCTGCGCGGCGAGCACCGGGGAGATCACGCCGGGCCGGAACGCCACCAGGAACTTGAGCCGCTCGGTGTGCTGGGCAAGGGCGACCGTCGTCAGCCAGGCGTCCTCGCACCAGGTGCCGGTCGGGGTGAGGACCGCCTCGAAGCCCACCTGCTCGGCGGCCTTGGCGATCTGGATCAGATAGTCGATGTCGGGGGCCCGCACCCCGCTGACGGGGGTGACGCGGGAGCGCTTGATGCCGCCGTCCGTGTAGGCGTGGCGGTCCACGAGGGTGCGGCCGTCGCCGCCGGTCGGCAGGAACCAGTTGAGGTGGACGGTCATCGTCAGGACTCCTTGCGGTACGTGCGCGGCGTGCTGGTGGAGGGCGGCAGGTCGCCGTTGAAGCGGGTGTCGACGAAGTCGCCGAAGTCGATGCGGCGCGGGATGAGCTTCTGGTCGGCGAAGGTGTCCGCGATCTCCTGCTCGGAGGCGGTCACGTTCTTGTCCACGGCCACCGGGACCCGTGTGCCGTTGGTGCGCTTGACCGCGGCGAGCGCGACCTCGTAAGGCAGTCCGGTGTCCTTCGCCCAGACCTTCGCCCACGCCTCCGGATGGTCGTAGACCCAGTCCTGTGCCTTGCGCAGCCGCTTGAGGTAGTCGTCAATGGCCGCGGACTTCTTCTTGTCCTTGAGCGCGCCGGGCGCCGCCACCTGGAAGTTGAGGCCGTTGACGACACCGTCGCCGTCGGTCAGGACATGGCCCTTCCTGCTCTCGAGGACCTGCGAGGTGTACGGGTCCCAGACGGACCAGGCGTCCACCTTGCCGCTGGTGAACGCGGCCAGTGCGTCGGCCGGCTGGAGATACTTGACCTTGACGTCCTTGAAGCCGAGCCCGGCCTTCTTGAGGGACGCGATCAGCTGGTAGTGCGCCGAAGAACCCTGCGCCACGGCGACGGACTTGCCCTTGAGGTCCTCGGCCTTCTTCAGCGGCGAGCCGTTCGGGACGAGGATCGCCTCACCCGCCGCGGTGCCGTGGGTGGCGGCCACCACGGAGATCTTCGAGTTCGCTCCGGCGGCGAAGACGGGCGGTGTGTTGCCGACGGCGCCGATGTCCACGGCTTTGGCGTTGACGGCTTCCAGGAGGGGAGGCCCGGAGGTGAAGGTGGACCAGCGGATCTTGTACTTCAGGTCGTCGAGCTCCCCGGCCGCACGCAGCACGGCCTCCGAACCACCCTTCTGGTCCCCGACGTTGAGGGTGAGCGACCCCTGGCCGTCGGTCCCGCCACCGGCGCCGCCGGACGAGGTGTTCGCGGAGGAGCCGGAGCAGGCGGCGAGCAGCAGGGCCAGGGGGAGGAGCAGGGCGGGGGCGGCGAGATGTCGTCGCATGGTGAGTCCGTTCGGTCTGTTCGTGCTGTTCACGGGGGAAGGGGGAAGGGGGATGCGGGAGGTTCATGCCGCGGCAGCGGCTTCCGCGGAGTGGGGCGCGTCGACGCCCAGGCGCTGCAGAAGCTCGGTACGCAGTTCGGCGAAGCGCGGATCGGAGATGCCGCGCGGCCGGTCCAGATCGATCTCGGTCTCGTACGCGATGACCCCGTCGTCCATGACGAGCACCCGGTCGGCGAGGAGCACGGCTTCCTCGACGTCGTGCGTGACGAGCAGGACGGCGCAGCCGCGCCGCTGCCACAGTTCGTCGACGAGACGCTGGGCCTTGATGCGGGTGAGCGCGTCGAGGGCGCCGAACGGCTCGTCGAGCAGCAGCAGATCGGGCTCGCGCACCAGGGCTCGGGCCAGTGAGGCGCGCTGAGCCTCGCCGCCGGAGAGCGTCTTGGGCCAGGCGTTCGTACGGTGCTTGAGCCCGACCTCCTCCAACGCCCTTTCGGCTGCACCGCGTTCGGGCTTTCCCTTCAGCCCCAGCAGGACGTTGCGCCACACGCGCTTCCAGGGCATGAGCCGGGGCGCCTGGAACGCGACGGCCTTGCGGCGCGGCACGAGGACCGTTCCCTCGATGTCCCGGTCGAGCCCGGCGAGGATGCGCAACAGGGTCGACTTGCCGCAGCCGCTGCGCCCGAGCAGCGCCACGAACTCACCCGGCCGCACGTCGAGGTCGAGGTGATCGATGACGGCACGCCCGTCGAAGGAGCGGGTGAGACCTTCGACGCGTACGGCCGAAGTGGCCTGTGTCGTCAGGGCGTTGGGGGTCACCGGCCGGTGAACGTCGGTCGCCATTGCAGCAGCAGCCTTTCGAGGGTGCGGACGATGAAGTCGGCGATGAGGCCGAGGAAGGCGTAGACGATCAGGCAGACGACGATCACGTCGGTCCGCAGGAAGTCACGCGCCTGGACCATCAGGAAGCCGATCCCGGAGTCCGCGTTGATCTGTTCGGCGAAGACGAGGGCGAGCCAGGCGATGCCCAGGGAGTACCGCAGCCCGGTCATCGCACCCGGCAGCGCGCCCGGCAGGATGACGTGCCGCACGAGCCCCCACCGCGAGAGCCCGAGGGACTCACCGGCCTCGATGAGCTGCGAGTCGACCCCGCGGATGCCCGCGTACACGTTCAGATAGAGCGGGAAGGAGACGCCCAGCGTGATGATGGCGACCTTGGGCGCCTCACCGATGCCGAACCAGATGATGAACAGCGGGATGAGCCCGACGAACGGCACGGTACGGAGCATCTGCACGCTCGCGTCGACGAGATCCTCGCCGACGCGGAAGAGCCCGGAGACGAGCGCGAGCGAGGTCCCGACGAGGGTGCCGAGCAGCAGTCCCACCGCGACACGCTGCAGGGAGACCCCCATGGCGGAGGTCAGCGAACCGTCGCCGAGGAGATCGCGGGCCACGCCGGCGATGGTCCCCGGCGAGGCGAGGATGTCTTGGGTCAACACCCCTGTGGAGCTGAGGAGTTGCCACAGGGCGAGGAGCGCGAGGGGGCCGGATGTGCGGCGCAGCCAGCGGGGGACGCGGGCGCGGCGGGTGGACGACGGGACGATGGGGGCGAGGTCAAGTTCTGATATTACCGAAATGTCGGGTACGGAATCCGGCGGGGCATGGCTGATGCTCATGGGTCTCCACGGCAGGAGGGAGGGATGCCCGAATGGCCTACGCGCGGGATGGCGAGATCAACCGCGCGAGGGCAGCAGGGCAGAGAAGTGCGAGGGGGGAGAAGCTGGCTGAGGGGGCGTCAGCGGCCGCGACGACACGCGGCGGAAGCCACCCGCAGCAGGTCGATGTGACCGCGCGTGGTGAGCAGAGCTGAACGCGACATGCCGCAGAACGTAGCCAGATCGTCCGCGCACGGTCAATGTCGTCTCGAAAGGCGGACGCCGTATATCAGTGAATGGGAACGCCGTGAGGGAAGATGGACCCATGCCCGATGCTTTCACCACACGTGTCCTGAACGTCACCACCGGCTCGGCGGAGAAGGTCTTCGACCTCACCGACGACATCCAGAGCTTCCTGAGCGAGGCGGCGGCCGGCCGTGACGGCCTGCTCAACGTCTTCGTCCCCCACGCGACTGCCGGCATCGCGATCCTGGAGACGGGCGCGGGCAGCGACAACGACTTGCTGGCCGCGCTGCACACCCTGCTCCCCGCCGACGACCGCTGGCAGCACCGCCACGGCAGCCCCGGCCACGGCCGCGACCACGTCCTGCCGGCGCTGGTGCCGCCGCACGCGACGTTGCCGGTGGTGGGCGGCCGCCTGGAGTTGGGGACGTGGCAGTCGGTGTGCCTGGTCGATACGAACCGGGATAATCCGGAGCGAAAGGTGCGCCTCACCTTCCTCGCGGGCTCCTGAGCTCCTCGCCGAGCGCGGGGTGGTGTGCCGCCGGGCGCCTGCTCGGTGCTGCTGGCCATTGCCGCAAGTCCTGTACGACAGAAGCGAGTTGGCTATACGAATGATGCTGTGCACTCACTGCGTCGGCGCGACAACTGGTGGTCACTGACGGTTCGGCTGCTGATCCACCTGCTTCCCGGCGTGGCGGTCGGGATCGGGGCCCTGCTCGGACTGGTCTCCGCCGACCGCGTCACACCCGTCATGCTCGTCCTCACGGCTCTGCTGACGGTGAGCGGCATCGCGGTTCCGCCGGCCGTCGACCGGCTTCGGGTGCGGGCCGCGCGGCAGACCGAGGAACAACTCCTCCTCGCGCAAAGGCTGGAGAGCGCGGCCACGGAGCGTGCGGAGCAGCTGCGCGGTCACTTTCGCCCGAGGGGGCGTGGCGTTCTACCATCCAGCCTCAGAGAAGGCACGTACTTCGCGGGCCGGGTGCGGGCCCTGCGCGAGCTGACCGCGTGGATCAACACCGAGGGTCCGGACATCACGCGATCGCGCGTGGTGACCGGGGCACCCGGATCAGGCAAGTCAGCCGTGCTCGGACGGCTGGTGAGCCTGGCCGATGCCCGGCTGCGCGGTGAGACGCCCACCGCACCGGACCAGGCCCTGCCGCGGATCGGCGCCCTCAGCGCCGCCGTACATGTGAGGGGCCGCACGGTTGACGAGGTCGCCGCCGAGATCGCACGGGCGCTGACCATCGACGAGGCAACGGCCGGTGGCCTGCTCGCCAACCTCCGGGAAGACCGGGGACATCGGGCGACCGTGGTGGTCGTGGACGGGGTCGACGAGGCAGCGGACGCCCAGCGACTCATCGTCGATCTGTTGGAACCCCTCGCGGCGGCGGCGGGCAGGACGGGCATACGCCTTCTCGTCGGCACCCGTCCGGGAGGTCAGGACGACCTGTTGCGCCTGTTCGGAGGCTCGGCGCGAGTCATCGACCTGGACGAGGCCCGCTATCTGGACCGGCGTGACATCGCCGAGTACGTCCGCCTCACGTTGCTCGCCGAGAGCGACCCGCAGCTCCCCACGCCCTACCGGCCCTGCCCTGAACTCGCGGCATCGGTCGGCGCCGCTGTGGCAGTTCGCTGCGGCCGCAGTTTCCTGGTGGCACAGCTCACCGCACTGTCCCTCATGGCAGCGAGCGAACCCGTCGACACGAACAGCGCGGGCTGGCAGGAGACGTTTCCCACCACCGTCGGTGCCGCGATGGAACGCTACCTGCATGACGTGCAGCACGGCGGACCGTGGTTGCGCGACCTTCTGATGGTCCTGGCCTGGTCCCAGGGAGACGGCTTCGACGACCCGCGAACCTGGGCGGCCGCGGCCACAGCACTGGGCACCGACACGTACTCGGAACGGGACGTCAACCGGTTGCTCCTGGACACCACGGCGATCGACCTGCTCCACCGCACCGAACGCGGATCGGAAGTCCGGTTCCGACTCTTCCACGAAGCGCTCGGCGAACACCTGCGCCAGCTCAGTGTCCGGCAGCGTCCACCGGTCGAGACCCACCGGCGTCTCACAGAAGTACTTCTCGAGCGCTTGTCACCGACGTCCGGCGACGGGTTGGTCTGGGCCGACGCCGACGCCTACACGCGCACGTACCTGCCCTTCCACGCAGGCCAGGGCCAGGTGCTCGACAGGCTGCTGCGTGATCCGAGTTTCCTGGCCACGATGGATCCCGCCCGCCTGCTGGCAGCCCTGCCGACGGCGTGCACCCCGTCGGGCCGGAGGCTGGCCCGCACCGTCCAGCGAGTCGGACAGCAGCTGCTCGTGGCATCCGAGGACGAGCGTGTCTGCTACCTCGAAATGGCGGCGCGAATGGCCGGCGACGAGGAGTTGGCCGCCTCATTGGCCGCTGCCTTCCCCGCCCGCCCCTGGGCGGTGCGCTGGGCGCACTGGGACGACCTGGCCGCGACTCGCATGCTCGGTCACCACGACGACTACGTCCTCGCCCTCGCCACCGTTGAGCACCCGAGGGGAGCCGTGGTGCTCTCGGCAAGCGCGTGGGCTGTCCAGGCATGGTTCCTCAGGGACGGCAGCCCGTTGGCATCCGGGGTGCATGAACCCGAATCGGCCATCGTCGACATGACGGCGTCAGCGCGGAGTGACGGCATCGCCATCATCACGCTGCATCAGGACGGTCGTCTGCTGCGAACGGTGCCGGGCACTACCGACGGCCCGGGAGTACTCGCGGACCAGCGTGCCCCGCACGGCGTTTGGGCCGTCGTCATCGAGGGCGCCGCCGCAGTCGCGACCGTCAGTGAGGAGCGCGTCATCGAGATCCTGTCCGCCGATGACGGCAGGTCGCTGAATCTTCCCCGCATGGTTCTCGGAGAACAGGAACGAGTACTCACGGTGGGCAATGCGGGCGGACGATGCCTGGCCGTGCTGACCACGGACATGGCCGAGATCAGCACGTGGGACGTTGAGTCCGCCCGGCCGATCGGTGAACCATTCGAAGCCAGACCGGAGATGTCGGCCTGGCGCGCCGACCTGGATGTCTGGAGCGCTTCGGTCGCGGAGCACGAGGGCGGACCAGTCCTGCTTCTGGGGACACAGGCCGGCCGGGTGATCCTATGGGATCCGGTGCGAGGGACGAGGATCGGCGATCCCTATCGCGGTGGAGCCGGCGTATTCTCCACTCTCTTCTCGGGCCGTCACAGCGATCTGTGGTGCTGGGGCGATTGGAACGGGGACGTGTTCATCCGCCGGTCGGCCCAGGGTGAAACAAGGCGGATCGCCGTTCACGACGGCGGGGTGGAGTCCGTGGCGCAGTGTGAAATGGACGGAACCTGCTGGATCATCACGGGCGGGCGTGACGGTGCCGTCCGGGTCTGGGACAGCCGGACGGATGGTCCGGACGCTCCGGCCAACAAGTATCACGGGGTTGTCGCGGGTGCCGGGGAAGTGGAGGGCGATTGCGTCGCGGCGCTCAGCACAGACGGACAGTTCGTGATCTTCACCGCGGACACCGGCGACATCCTCGCGAGACTCGGATCGTCCGCCGAGAGGCGCTACCGGAGCGCGGCGGCCATGCCCGGCGACCCGACGTCCTTCGTCACCTTGGACACGGAAGGGCTCATCGCGCTGCGGCGATTCCCGGACGGTCGGGTGTCGTACGACCGCCGACTCCCGGCGGAGGAGGAATGGGCCCGTATCTCCGTCCTCGGGCGAGAGCGACCGCTGCTGCTCGCCGCCGCCGTCAGCGGTCGGCTCGGCTTCTTCGACCTGGCCTCGGGCGAACCGATCCGGCCACCGCTCCACTGCCACGCCGGAAGATTCGCGGTGGCCCCGCTTCCGGACCAGCCTGACGATGCCCTGCGATTCGTCACATGGGGCTGGCAGGAAGACCAAACGCGCTTGTGGACCGTGACGGGCGAAGACGCACGGTTCGAGGATCTGGCCCTTTCCGGACGTACGGACATCGGCACCCCATTTCGCACCACGGCTGTTTCCTTCGGCCGCTCGGGCCGCGTTGCCGTCGTCGTGGGCGTGGGGTCCTATTCCCGGTTGACCGTCTGGAGCGCCGAAGACGGTACACGTATGACTCAGGCCCAACTTGAGCGCGGGCACTGCATGGAACTGACGGACATCGACATGGCTCAGTACGGCCAGCGATCGATCGCCGTCACCGGTGGTCACACCTGTTCCGTGGCGCTGTGGTCCCTGGAAAGCGGACTGGAGCACCATGTGCGAGTCGGGTCACCCCTGTGGCGAACCAAAGTCCTTGGCCCACGTGGAGTGGTCGTGATCGGATCACGCGGCATCATGGCCATCGAGCTCGGCTCCCGGACATTCGACCGAGTCGTCGGACCTCTCGATGGATGAAGGTCTTCCACTTGCCGGAGTTCGAGGTCTTGTCAGTCTGGCGCCCCATGGATAGGACTGTCCGTGTGGGTGATCACCGGAGCGTGTCCCGCCGCGTAGGCATGCGGGCCTGTCGCGGTGACTTCTCGATTCGCGACGGAAGGCGGAGCAACTCATGAGCCACGCGCAGAACACAGGGGTGAGCCGACGCCGTGTCCTGGGCGGAGCGGTCGGGCTCGCCGCTGTCGCGGCAGGTCTGCCCTCCGGCCCCGCGTTCGGGGCTCCGGAGCAGTCGCTGCCCGACGCGGCACGCTGGCGCAGACACGTGGCGCGGGTGACGATCAGCCGCGATGACTGGGGCGTCGCGCACGTGGTGGGCGAGAGTGACGCCGATGCCGTGTTCGGGATGATGTACGCCCAGGCCGAGGACGACTTCAACCGGATCGAACGCAACTATCTGGTCGCCCTCGGCCGCCTCGCCGAGGCGGAGGGCGAGAGGGCGATCTGGCAGGACCTGCGCCAGCGGCTGTTCCTCGACCCCGAATCCCTCAAGAAGGATTACGCGAAGACCCCGGTCTGGCTGCGCACGTTGATGCGGGCATGGGCGGACGGGCTCAACTACTACCTCGCGACACACCCCGAGGTGCGGCCGAGTGTGCTCGAGCGGTTCGAGCCGTGGATGCCGTTGAGTTTCTCGGAAGGCAGCATCGGCGGCAACATCGAATCGGTGCCGCTCAGTCAGCTCGAAGCCTTCTACGGCAAGCGAGCGGTGCCGATGACCGATGATGAACGGGGGCTGCTGCTGCGCGAACCCACGGGATCCAACGGCATGGCGATCGCGCCGAGTCGTACGCGAAACGGCCGTGCGCTGCTGCTGATCAACCCCCACACCAGCTTCTTCTTCCGTTCTGAGCAGCATGTGACCAGCGGTGAAGGGCTCAATGTCTACGGCGCCGCCACCTGGGGGCAGTTCTTCATCTACCAGGGCTTCAACGCGCACACAGGATGGATGCACACGACGAGTGGCGTCGACAACGTCGACGAGTTCGCCGAGCGGATCGTGACGGGGGCGGACGGCAGCCGCTTCTACCGTTACGGCGACGAGCTGCGTCCCGTGACGACGAAGACGATCACGTTGTCCTGTCGCACCGCGGACGGCAAGCAGGACGAGCGCCGCTTCACCACCTTCGCCACACACCACGGCCCGATCGTTCGTGAGGCGGAGGGCAAGTGGATCGCGTGCGCACTGATGAACAAGCCTCTCGACGCGCTCAAGCAGAGCTTCCTGCGCACCAAGACACGGGATTACGCGGGCTATCTCCGGGTCGCGGGCCTGAGGGCGAACAGCTCGAACAACACACTCTTCGCGGACTCGAAGGGCGACATCGCCTTCCTGATGCCGCAGTTCATGCCGGTGCGTGATGACCGCTTCGACTACCGGAAGCCCGTCGACGGCAGCGATCCGGCGACCGACTGGCGCGGTCTGCACAGCCTCGCGAGCATGCCGCAGGCCGTGAACCCGAAGAACGGCTGGGCTTTCAACACGAACAACTGGCCCTGGACCGCCGCCGGTGCGGACAGCCCCGACGCGGCCGACTACCCGCGCTACTTCGACCAGGCCGGAGAGAACCCGCGCGGGCCGCAGGCGATCCGGGTGCTGTCCGCGCGCGACGACTTCACCCCGCAGACGCTGATAGCGGCTGCCTTCGATCCGTACCTCACCGCCTTCGCACGCTTGGTTCCGGGGCTTGTCGCCGCGTGGGACCAACTGCCCGCGGGCAGCGGCCAGAAGGCGGAGCTTGGCGGGCCGATCGCCCTGCTGCGCGGCTGGAACTACCGCTGGGCCGAGCGGTCGACCGCCACGTCGCTGGCCGTCTTCTGGGGGGAGGCGCTGTGGGCGCTTACCTCTCGGTCGGCTGCGGATGCCGGTTTGTCGGTGTGGGATTACATGGCCGACCGTGCTTCCGATGAGCAGCGGCTCGGGGCGCTGAGGACAGCGGTGGAGCGGCTGACGCGGGACTTCGGCAGCTGGGAGGTGCCGTGGGGCGACATCAACCGCTATCAGCGCAACGACGGCTCGATCGTCCAGGAGTTCAGCGACGACAAGCCGAGCATCCCCGTGCCCTTCACCTCAGCGCGATGGGGCTCACTCGCGTCGTTCGGAGCGATGCGCTACCCCGGAACGAAGCGCTACTACGGCACCAGCGGCAACAGCTTCGTGGCGGTGGTGGAGTTCGGGCCGCGGCTGCGTGCCTGGGCGGTGACGGCGGGAGGCGTCAGCGGGCATCACGACTCGCCGCACTTCGACGACCAGGCTGAACGGTACGCGCAGGGCAACCTGCGGCCCGTCTACTTCTATCCGGAGGACCTCGAGGGGCATGTCGAGCGGAGTTACCGGCCGGGAAGGGCGGTTTCCGGTCGGATCATGGCCGAGACGTGAGAGGGCCGTTGACAGGTTTCCGGGGCCTTCGTAGCTTTCCAAATCGTCGGGAATATCGATGATTTGAGAAGTAGATCATTACGATCTCGGGGGAATGATGTCCGGACGAACGACGACGGTGGGCGGGCGGGGGTGGACCCTGGCCGTGGTGTGTGTGGCCACGTTCATGCTGCTGCTCGACCTGACCGTGGTGAACGTGGCGCTGCCCGACATCAGGGATGCGTTCGACGCGAGTTTCACCTCGCTCCAATGGGTGCTCGACGCGTACGCCCTCGGTCTGGCCGCTGTTCTGCTGACAGCCGGATCGCTGGCCGACCGCCTGGGGCGCAAGCGTGTCTTCAATATCGGCTTCGTCGTGTTCCTGGCGGCTTCGCTCGCCTGCGGCCTCGCGAACGATGCCGTCGTCCTGTCCGTGGCCCGCGGCGTCCAAGGACTCGGGGGAGCGGTCCTGTTCGCCGTAGGGCCCGCGCTGATCGGGCAGGAGTACCAGGGCAAGGACCGGGGCAAGGCCTTCGGCATCTTCGGCGGCGTGGTCGGCCTGTCCATTGCCTTCGGCCCGCTCATCGGGGGCGCGCTCACCGACGGGCTCAGCTGGCGCTGGATCTTCCTGGTGAACATTCCGGTCGGGCTGCTCGCCATGGCCGTGAGCGCGCTGCGGATGCGTGAGTCCCGTGCGGAGTCGGCCCCCGCCGTGGACTGGTGGGGTCTGGTGCTCTTCACCGGCGCGCTGACGCTGCTCGTGCTCGCGCTGCTGCGAGGAGAGGCCGAGGGATGGGGCAGCGTGCCCATCGTCGGCATGTTCGTGGTCTCTGTGGTGCTCCTCGCGGCGTTCGGCGCTGTGGAGAGGCGGCGCGGTGAACGGGCCATGTTCCAGCTGTCGTTGTTCAGGAACAGGACGTTCAACGGAGTGTCGGTGGTGACGCTGCTGTGCGCCGCCGCGACCATGTCCGCGATCTTCCTCCTGGTGTCGTACGTGCAGAACGTCCTTGCGTACTCGCCGTGGGAGACCGGCCTGCGGTTCCTTCCGCTGACCGGGACGCTGTTCGTCGCGGCAGCGATCTCGGGATCGCTGACCACCCGGGTGCCGCAGCGCCTGCTGATGGGAACGTCCCTCGCGCTCATCGCGCTCGGGCTTTCGCTGGTCGCGCTCACCGGGCCGGACACGTCCTGGACGGCGCTGCTGCCGAGCATGTTCGGGATCGGCCTTGGCATGGGTCTCTTCAATCCGCCGCGCGCGTCGCTGTCCATCGCCGTCGTGGAACCGTCCAAGGCGGGCATGGCCTCGGGGATCAACGAGACGTTCCAGCAGGTGGGCGTCGCCATCGGTATCGCGGGCTTCGGCGCGGCGTTCCAGGGCAGGGTGGCCGACCTGTTCGCGCAGTCCGAAGCCGGTCGCCAACTGGGCTCCTCCGCGCATGAGTTCGGCGAGGCCGTCGCGGCGGGCGGCGGCGCGGAGGCCGCCGGGCGCGCGCCCTCGGGGATGGGCCCCGCACTCGAAGCGGCGGCCCGCACCGCCTTCGTGGACGGGCTGACCGATGTGATGTTCGTGTGCGCGGTCGTCGCCGCCGTCGGCGCGCTCGTGGGATTCGTCTTCATCCGCACACGCGACCTGCACGAGAGCGCCCGGGGCGAGACCGTGCAGATCGGCACCCGGACTGTGGTGAACGGCCTGGACGCACAAGGGCTCTTGGGGGACGAGAGCGCCGGAGCGCCGGTCGTGGCCCAGTCGGTGCGAGCCGGGGGAGATGGGTAGCCCGGTCGGAGACCGACCGGGCTACCCGCCCCGACCGGACGCGGCACTGTGAGTGGCACCGGCCTTGGAGGCCGGTGCCACCGCCAGTACCCTTGGGGTGATCGACGATCGGCACGGGGGATGTTCGGCACCACCGAGCAACAGCATCCCTGGGCCGGTCATTTTCCGAGATCTCAGCAGCTCTCGCAGCTCTCGCAGCTCTCAGCGGCGCTCAACAGCGCCCAGCAGCAAAGGGGACGGCCCGGATGGCAGAGGCGACGCCCACCCCGGCGCAACCCGCCGCGCTCGACTTCCCCCTCGTCCGCAGGACCGGCTATCTGCTGAACAAGGCGGGATCGATCCTGATGGAGGACGCGGAGCGGGTGCTCATGGCGCAGGGCATGCGCCTGCGCTATTTCTATGTCCTCGCGGCGCTGGAAAGTGATCTGAGCCTGTCTCAGCAGGATCTGAGCAGACTCCTCCATCTCGACCCGACGACCATGGTGGCGCTGATCGACGAGATGGAGCGGGCCGGCCATGTGGAGCGGCGGCGCAATCCGTCGGACCGCAGGCGCTACATCCTGCGCCTCACCGAAGGCGGCCGCGAGGCACTCGAGCGCGCCGGGCGCGCCGTCGACGCCGTGGAGCAGGACTTTCTCTCCGCCGTGCCCGCGGAGGACCGCGACCGGCTGCGGGCGCTGCTCGGCGATCTGCTCGCCGACCGCTGGCCGCGCGTGATCGCCTGCGAGTGATGTCCGGCCGAATTCAGTAATTGATCCGGTGAAACTGGAATTAAAGAATCCCTATTTGAGGTTTCCTTTGGGTGGATCTGTGGAGGCCGTCACAGATTCCATTAACTAATTGCTTCCCCCTGGCGTGCTGGATAGTGTTTTTTCTGTCCGGGCCGCTCGGCCCGCGACACGGGGGAAGGTAAACGGGGAATGAGCAACAAGGAATTATTATACGGATCTCTGGACAGCTGCCTCGGACCTGGCAGCTCCCGCTTTTTCGGAAGCGGATACAAACGCGTCACTCAAGGCCTCAAAAACATCACCACCGACGGGTCCGCCGAACCGGGTGCGCTCGTCACCGCGCGGGGCACGCTCACCTATCCGCGCGACTGGTCCCGCAAGACGGGCGCCGGTGAGCTGCGACCGCATCTGAGCAGCATCGACGCACTGGTGCTCGCCGCGAACCTGGCGGAGACACACCTCGCCCGGGCCTTCGGGCTCGGCGCCGCCGAGCGGCGCAGGATCTGGGTGCGCCGAGCCGACGTACGGGCCGGCAGCACGCCCCACGAAGACCTCGCGGACTTTCCCGTGCACGGCAGGCTGGTCGCCGTCGATGGTCCGACCGGGGAAGACCCCATGCTGGCCAGCACGTTCGACTGCCGGGTCGGGCGCCTGAAAGTGCGCTGCACGCTCGTGCACGAACAGGGTGACAGGGCGGGGACACCGGTCACGTACTCCGACGAGAAGCAGGCACTGGGGCCGGCGCGAGCCCGCCACTACGGCGCGGGCTACAAGCAGCGCGACCAGTACGCCGAGCAGGTCCGCGTCGACCTCGACCGGCAGGAGATCCGGGGGCTGCAGCGCGTCGTGGCGACGGACGGGGATGCGCACACAAACGGGGATGCGCATACGTACGGAGCGGAAGCGGCTTACGGGCCGTCGGTCTCCCTGGTCGACGCGCTCGTGGGTGTGGCCCAGCTGGCCCAGGTCCTGCTCTACGCACAGGACGGTCTTTCCCGCGGCAACACCGACACGCTCTGGATGAGGCGCTTCGTCATCGGCGCGGGCACACCGGTGCGCCCCCTGGGGCACAGCTTCACCCCGACCGTGAGCACCGCCGGCTCCCGGCTCCTCTCCATGGGCGAAGCCCGCTGGCGCACCGCGGAACTGGCGGTGGACGACTTCGCGGGGATCGACGGCCGTTGCTGGCTGGCGCACCGCCTGCCCGCCGCCGCGTAATCGAACGGCAGAATTTCGCTTTCGATATTCGCACTCAATTCGCACCAGAGTTACACGCAAGAAACGCAACGGGGGAAATAGATCATGCGTTTTACGCCCACGCTCCGATTAGGAGACGTGCTCGTCGTACTCGAAGGGCCGGCCCGCATGCTCTGGGAAGAGCGCGCTTCAGGGTACGAAACGAAGCAATGGACACCGAAGGGAATATGGCCGGACGCGGAACAGCGTGCCGAGGTGCGCGAGCACCTGGACGGGGAACGGCCGCTGCTCGTCCTGCTCGACGAAGCCCGATGCCGCGTCCCCATGCTCCGCGAGGAATGGCAGGCCGCGCCCTGCCGACTGCTGCGCGACCATCTGGACGCCGGCTGCGAAGACCCCGCGGACGATGAGGTCGTCGAGGTCAGCCTGCCGTTTCTCGACTGGCTGCCCGAGGCACACAGGGAGCGCGCAGCGCGCTTCCTCGCGGAGAGCGACGCGGAACTGTCCTGTACGCCGATGGCGTTCCTGCCGCCACTGATGACCGAGAAACGGCACGAGGGAGTGCCGCTGAGCCCGCGCTTCGCCCGGCGGCTGCTGCCGAACGCGCTGACCGGGGACCGCCTCGCCGCAGCCGTCGAGCACCTGTTCGCCGATGCGTCGCAGTACTGCGCGGCGGCGACCGGCTCGGCGAGGTGACCCATGAACCCGCTGAACCCGCTCCCCAGCCTGGGGGAGATCGGCCTCCGGATCGTCGCGACAGCCACGCGGAATCTGGCGCTCACCGGCCGGCGGACGGCGGAGGTCCGCAGCCGACAGGCGGAGGACGCCATCGCCCCGAGGAGGCACTGATGGGACGTTCGGTCATGGTCACCGGCGGCAACCGCGGCATCGGGCTCGCCGTGGCGACCGCCCTGGCGGCAGACGGCGACCGCGTCGCCGTCACCCACCGGGACACCGCACCGCCCGACGGACTGCTCGGCGTCCGCGCCGAGATGACGGACTCCGGAAGCATCGATGCCGCTTTCAAGGAGGTCGAGGCCGCACACGGGCCGGTCGAAGTGCTCGTCGTCAACGCGGGCATCACGCGCGACGCCCTGATGCTGCGCATGGACGAGCAGGACTTCACGGACGTGGTCGACGTCAACCTGCACGGCGCCTTCCGTGCCGTGCGACGTGCCGTGCGCGGCATGGTGCGGGCGCGCTGGGGGCGGATCGTCCTGATCTCCTCCATGACCTTCGCGTACGGAGCACCGGGTCAGGTCAACTACGCGGCCGCCAAGGCCGGAATGCTCGGCATGGCCCGCTCCCTCGCCTGGGAACTCGGCCCCCGGAACATCACGGTCAACGTCGTCGCACCAGGCCTGATCGACACGGCCATGAGCCGCGCGATCACTGATCAGCGACGCGAACACCTGCTGTCCGTCACTCCGCTCGGGCACGTCGGCGAAGCGTCTGATGTCGCCGCCGCCGTGCGCTATCTCGCCGGCGAATCGGGCCGCTACGTCACCGGAGCGGTTCTGCCGGTCAGCGGAGGCCTGGGCCTGGGCGTCTGACCACATCACCCCACGCCCCGGCTCCGGCCGGGGCACCCACGACGGGAAGAGAGCACACCATGGGGAACACAAGCACCCCCATACCGCACAGCGGTCTGCACCTGGCGATCTCCGGAACGTACTCCAGCGGCAAGAGCACCACGACCGAGACGCTGTCGATGGCGACGGGCATCCCCCGTACGCACGCGATGACGTCCCGGGAGATCCTCGTGGACCTCGTTCCGGGCAAACAGGTCCAGGAACTCAGCGCGATGGAACTGACGATGCTCGGGCTGCGCCGGCTCGAGGAACGGATCCACCACGAGGCGGGCCAGGGGCCGTTCATCTCGGACGGCTCCGTGATCCATGAGTGGATCTACGGCGAGGCCCGCATGCGGGTCGGCATCAACCCCGGGGCGAACCTGTTCCTGCGGGCGGTGAAGAACATCGCCGGGCTCCCGGTGAAGCGGTTCTACCGCCAGTACATGGATGCCTACGGCGCGGTCGCCAAGGCCCGCGCCAAGCGGATCTACGACGCCTATGTGCACCTGCCGGTCGAGTTCGAGATGAAGGCCGACGGCCACCGGCCGGTCTCCGAGACGTTCCGGAAGATGTCCGACGATCTGCTGATCGAGACCCTGGAGGAGCTGGAGATCCCCTACCACGTGGTGGGCGGCAGCGTCCGCGAACGCGTGGAGCGGATCGTCGAGATCTTCGGCCTGCCCCTGGTGATGCCGCTCGACGAAGCGATCGAACGGGCCGGCGCGAAGGTGCGCAGGGCCGCCGAGGTCCTGGAACAGGACGCCCGCTTCCACGAGGCCCAGCGGGCGAAGTCCCTGCGGCGGCGCGTCTCGTACGCGGTGCGCTTCTGACGGCGGCGGGGCTCGACATCACGCGTCGAGCTCCCGCAGGACGGCCCGGCCCGCCGCGCGGTGTTCGGCGGCCGTGGCCGGGGCCGTTGCGTCGAGGACGGTCGCGATTCCCTCGTGGGCCAGCGCTTCCTCGTTGCGGTACCCCAGCACCGGGGCGAGTTCGAGAGCCTGGCGGTGCAGGCGCAGGGCCTCCTCGGGCAGGCCCGCGAGGCGGCAGGTCTCGGCGTAGCCGTTGAGGAAGTGGATCTTCCAGTGTTCCTCGAAGAGCTCGTCGAGCAGCGCGAACGCCTGCCGGTGGCTGGCCAGTGCCTCTTCGTAGCGCCCCATGCGCCGCAGCGCGACACCCAGGCAGTTGAGACACCACGCCTCGTTGTGGAGGTGCCCGTCCTCGCGGGCCAGCGCCAATGCCTGGTGCAGGTGCTCCGCCGCCTCGTCGGGCTCCTCGTGGGCGATGGCCACGCCGAGGGTGATCCGAGCCGTCAGCGTGGGCGGCGACGCGGGGTCGGCGTGGGGGATGCCGAGGACCTCACGCGCCCGCTGCGCCGCCTCCTCGCGGTGTCCCAGCTGGAGCATCGCCCAGGCCTCCGACGCTGCCGCACTGGCCTTGCCCGTCGGGCAGCCGGCCTGCTCGTACAACTTCCCTGCCAGCCTGAAGAGTTCGAGCGGCTCCTCGACATACCCCTCGTCCCACTTCAGATAGCCGCGCCGCAGGGTCAGTTCGGCTTCCGACCCCAAGTCCCCCGCCTGGGACAACCGCGGCCGTGCCGCCTCGTACGAGGCGGCGGCCTCCGCCATGCGGCCCGCGTTGTAGCGCGCGAAGCCCAGGTCACTGTGCGCGTCGGCCAGTTGGTGCGGGTCGCCGCCGTCGTCGCGAAGATCGCCGAGATGCAGGAATCGGACCGCGTCATGGCCGAGCGGATCCATGCCGTGATCAAGGAGAGCGTGCCGGAGCTGTCGCCGAAGCTCTGGTACGGGATGCCCTCGTACGCCAAGGACGGCAAGGTCGTCTGCTTCTTCCAGAGCGCGCAGAAGTTCAGCGCGAGGTACGCGACGTTCGGCTTCAGCGACAAGGCGAACCTCGACGACGGCGCCATGTGGCCGGCCTCGTACGCCCTGACGGAGCTGACCTCCGAGGGCGAGGCGCGGATCGCGGCGCTCGTGCGGAACGCGGTGAGCTGAGCTGGTCGCGTCAGGGCGAAGTCGCGTACCGCGTGCCGACATTCCCCGCGTGCCATTCGTGGTTGCCGCCGACCCAGTTCGACAGGCCCGTCATGAAGCGGGCGACGAGTGGGTCGGTGGTCGAGAGCGCGGCGGCCTGCTCCTCGAAGAGGTGGACGACGTCGTTGTGGACCTCGATCGCCTTCTGGAAGGCCTCCTCGATGGAACACTTCTCCTCGGCGGCGATCACGGTCGGCAGGCTGTAGTGGAAGCGTTCGCTCTGCTGCTCCTTGCGCACCGAGTAGAGGTCGTTGCAGAGGGTCGCGGCGTTCGAGGACAGGGCGACGGCGCGCTGTACGGCGGGCTCGGCGAAGAGGTGGGCGGGCAGCTCGTAGCCGCCGACGGCGTCGGTGATGGTCAGACACGGACGGAAGCTGTTGAACTGCCGCTGCACCAGGTACTCCCACACCGCCGGTGTGCGGCGCTGGGTGATGCAGTCGCCCTCGGCGTTGTAGCCGAGGTAGAGACCGGCGATGTCGTGCCGGTAGCGGTGTGCCTGGGCCGGGGTGGCAAGGACCCGGAAGTGGTCCATGGCCGACCGCATCGAGCGCAGGGCCGGGTGGGATTCCACTCCGGACCGCCAATCGGCTTCGTAGCGCGGTGTGTTGTGAGCCGGGTCTATCGCGGACTGGGCGACCGCGAGTGCCGCGCCGCGCCGGTCCGCGTGGCCGCCGTACTCCGCTTCGCAGAAGTAGTCGTCCACGGCGTTCTCGCCGACCAGCAGGCGTGCCGCGGCCATGAGGTGCTCGATGCCCGGTGCGTCCGGGTGGCACAGGACCACCGACCGCCCCGGGTCGAAGCCGACGAGCGCCTCCCGGTGCTCGGTGCCCGGGTAGAGGCCCACCTCCTGCTCGGCCCACTCGACGAGCCGGTGGTTGATCTCGTCGGCGAGCGCGCGGTCGTCCCGTACGGCCGGCGGGCAGTAGAGGCCCTCGATCCGTCGAGAGGACGGCTCAGGCGCCGAGCGGGTCTCCGATGGAGGTTCCGCGTCCGGTTCCGTGTCCGGTTCCGTGACCGGTGCGAGGCGCAGGGAGCCGGTCCCGAGACCGGAAGGGCCAGAGAGTATCCGCGCCAGCAGCCGGGGTGAGGGAAGAGCCTGAGTGGGTCCGTCAGTCGTACGCGTTCCGGGAATGGGCGCCTTCATCCGCAACTCCGTCCACGGGAGAATCGGCTCGACTCGGTCCTCAAGGGCTTCTCGGTCGTCGACGCAGGGATAGCACGGCACTCGGGGCGCAACAAGGCGGCTCGCTCGATTCCGGCCGTCCTCGGACGCGGAGGCTGCCGCTCCCACAGCGGATCACAGGCTGTTTGTGCAGCGTATCCGGGAAGTGAGGACTCTGGCGCAAACGCGTGGTGTGGGCCTGGGGCCGCTCTCGACCGACGTCATGGCGCGCTGCTTCACTTGCGGCGCGCAGCTCCCAGCAACGCAGTGCCGTGGAAGGGAACCAGGATGGCGACCGCAGCGTCGGCCGAGCAGCCGGAGCAACCCGAACAGAGCGCGGGGCAGGAGCAGTTGAGCCTGGGCATAGCAGCCGCACGCAATCTGGCGACCACCACCAAGACCGTTCCGCAGATGCAGAACATCAGCTCCCGCTGGCTGCTGCGGACGCTGCCCTGGGTGGAGGTGGGCGGCGGCACGTACCGGGTGAACCGGCGCCTGGTGTACGCGGTCGGCGACGGTCGGGTGACCTTCGTCCAGGAGGGTGCCGAGGTCCGCGTCGTCCCCGCGGAACTGGGCGAGCTGTCGCTGTTGCGCGGCTACGACGATCCCGAGGTGCTGCGGGCGCTGGCCGAGCGGTTCCAGCAGCGGGAGCTGGCGCCGGGAGAGGTGCTCGCCCAGGCGGGGCGGCCGGCCGACCACGTCTACCTGATCGCGCATGGCAAGGTGGAGATGACCGGGACCGGCAAGTACGGCGAGGAGACCCGGCTCGGGATGCTCGCCGACGGCGGGTTCTTCGGCGGGCAGGTGGTCGCGGACGAGCCCGGCGACTGGGAGTTCACGACGCGTGCGGTCACCGCGTGCACCGTGCTGGTGCTGCCCCGGCAGGCGTACGAGGAGGTCGCGGGGCAGAGCGAGGGGCTGCGGACCCACGTGCGGCAGCGTCAGGCCGAGGGGGAGCGGCCGCGCAACAAGCGCGGTGAGGCCGACATCGCGCTCGCGGCCGGGCATGCGGGCGAGCCTGCGCTGCCGGGTACCTTCGTGGACTACGAACTCGCGCCCCGCGAGTACGAGTTGAGTGTGGCCCAGACGGTCCTGAAGATCCACACTCGGGTCGCCGACCTCTACAACGACCCCATGAACCAGGTCGAACAGCAGCTGCGGCTGACCATCGAGGCGCTGCGCGAGCGCCAGGAGTACGAACTGGTCAACAACCGGGAGTTCGGCCTGCTGCACAACGCCGACTACGGCCAGCGCATCTCCACCCACTCCGGGCCGCCCACGCCTGACGACTTCGACGAGCTGCTGAGCATGCGGCGCCAGACCAGGGCGTTCTTCGCGCACCCGCGTGCCGTCGCCGCCTTCGGCCGTGAATGCAACAAGCGGGGCATCTACTTCGGCGACACCGAGGTCGGCGGCCACCGGCTGCCCGCATGGCGCGGGGTGCCGATCTACCCCCTGGGAAAACTGGAGGTCTCCGCCGAGGGCGCCACCTCCATCCTGGCGATGCGTACGGGCGAGGAGGCGGAGGGGGTGGTCGGCCTGCGCCAGACGGGGATACCCGACGAGTACGAGCCGGGTCTGAACGTGCGGTTCATGGGCATCAACGACCAGGCCGTCATCTCCTACCTGGTCAGCGCCTATTACTCGGCGGCCGTGCTCGTCCCCGACGCGGTCGGAGTCCTGGAGAACGTCGAGGTCGCCCGGACGCCCGCCTGACACCGAAGGAGCTCTCACGATGACGGTGACTCCGGATGCCTCTGCCCGCGTGGTGCGCACCGCCTACCAGCGGGCGGTCGCGGACTACTGGAACAACGAGAAGGACCCGGTCAACCTCCGCCTCGGCGATGTCGACGGCCTCTACCACCACCACTACGGGATCGGCGACTGGGACCTGTCCGTGCTGGACGGCCCGGAGGAGACCCGGGACGAGCACGTCATCGAGGAGATGCACCGTCTGGAGTCGGCGCAGGCGGACGTCCTCCTCGACCACTTGGGGGCCATCGAGCCCGGCCACCGCCTGCTCGACTCCGGCTGCGGCCGGGGCGGCACCAGCATCATGGCCCATCAGCGCTTCCGCTGCCGGGTCGACGGCGTCTCCATCTCCGAGTCACAGGTCGAATTCGCCAACGACCAGGCCCGTAAGCGTGGCGTGGCCGCGAAGGTGGGCTACCACTTCCGCAACATGCTGAACACGGGCCTCCCGGCCGGTGCCTTCCAAGGGATCTGGAACAACGAGTCCACCATGTACGTGGACCTGTTACCGCTCTTCGCCGAGTACTCCCGGCTGCTGGTCCACGGCGGGCGCTACGTCTGCATCACCGGCTGCTACAACGACGTGACCGGTGGCCGCTCCAAGGCGGTCAGCCGCATCGACGAGCACTACACCTGCAACATCCACTCCCGCGGCGCGTACTTCAAGGCACTTGCGGCCAACGGCCTTGTCCCCATCAACGTCGTCGACCTGACCGCCGCGACCATCCCCTACTGGGAACTGCGGGCCAAGTCCTCGCTCGCCACCGGCATCGAGGAACCCTTCCTGACCGCGTACCGCGAAGGCAGCTTCCACTACCTCCTCATCGCCGCCGACCGCATCTGACCCGCCCCGAGCGCCCGCCGTACGGTCCGGTCACGGGAGACCCAGCCGGCCACTACGTAGGTCCCGCGCCCACACGGCGACGGCGCCGGTGGCCAGGGCCGCGCCGAGGGCGCAGACGCCGGACCAGCCAGCGGCCGCCCAGACGACGGACGCGAGTGCGGAGCCCAGTGCGCCGCCGAGGAAAAGGCTCGTCGAGAACGCCGAGTTGATGCGGTTGCGGGCCTCGGCGTTGAGCGCGAACAGGAGGGTCTGGCTGCTGTTGAGCACCGCCTGTTGGCCGATGTTCAGGGCGATGACACCGACCGCGAGCCAGACCAGGGAACTTCCTCCCGCCAGCAGGATCAGCCAGCCGGTGAGCAGCAGGGCGGTCGCGCCGCCGGTCACCAGGTGGACGCGGCCGCTGTCGCTGAGGCGCGCCGCGAACGTCATCGACAGGATGCCCACGGCGCCGAACAGGCCGAACAGGCCGATCGCGGGCGCGGACCAATTGAAGGGGGACCCGGCCAACAGGAAGGTGAGCGCGGTGAGTTGGACGCTGTACGACGCGAAGGACAGAGCGCCGAGCAGGGATCGGCGGCGCAGCACTCTCTCCTCGCGCAGCAAGGAGAGAGTGGAGCGCAGCAGGGCCGGGTAGCGCAGATCGGCGGTGACCGCGAGGTACGGCAGGCGGCGGTGCAGTGTGGCGGCCGCGCCCGCCATGAGCGCGGCGAGGACCCAGTACGCGGTGCGCCAGCCGCCCAGTTCGGACAGGCCGCCCGCGGCGGTGCGGGCCAGCAGGCCGCCGAGCAGGACGCCCGACATGACGGTGGCGACGGCGCGGCCACGGGTCGCGGCGGTGGCGAGAGCGGCGGCGTGCGCGACGACGACCTGGGCGCCGACGGAGGTGAGGGCCGCGAGGACGGTGCCGGCGAGGAGGACCGGGCCGCTGGGGGCGAGGGCCGAGACGCCGAGGAAGAGCGCGGTGGCCAGGAACAGGGTCACCGCGAGGCGGCGCCGGTCGATGACGTCGCCGAGCGGGACGAGCAGCAGAAGACCGAGCGCGTACCCCGCCTGTGACGCGGTGACGACGAGTCCCGCCAGGACGCTGCCGAGCTGGAGGTCGTGGGATATGAGGTCGAGCAGCGGCTGGGCGATGTAGTTCCCCGCGGCGGACAGACCGGTGGCGACGGCCATGAGGAGCAGCAGGCCGCGGCGCGGGGCGTCGTGTTCCTCCGGATCCGTCGCGCGAGGGTGGTGAAGTCCCGTCTGTGTCATGGGAGTCAGCCTGGGCCGACCTCATTGATGAGTCCAACACATCCTTGTCATGCGAACAATCGCGAAGCACGATGAATCGCATGGAGTTGCAGCAGTTGCGCTATGTCGTCGCCGTCGCCGAGACGGGTGGGTTCACCCGGGCCGCCGAGCGGTGTCTGGTGGTGCAGTCCGCGCTCAGCCATCAGATCGGGAAGCTGGAGAAGGAGCTCGGGGCGCGGTTGTTCGAGCGGACGAGCCGACGGGTGGCGCTCACGGCGGCGGGCGAGGCTTTCCTGCCCGCCGCGCGGCAGGCGCTGGAGGCATCGGAGAGGGCGCGGGCCGAGGTCGCGGCGGCCACCGGCGAGATCAGGGGGCGCCTGGCCATCGGGGCGATCTCGACCGTGACGGCGGTCGACGTGCCGGAGCTGATGCGGGCCTACCACGCCACGTACCCGCAGGTCACGATGCGGCTGATCGACGGCATGAGCGAGGCCCTGGTGCGCGCGGTGCGCGAGGGGGGCCTCGACCTGGCGTTCCTGGGGGTGCCGCCCTCGTTCCGTACGGACGACCCCGGCCTCGGCAGCCGGACGCTCGTGGTCGACCGCCATGTGGCGGTGGCCGCCCTCGACCACCCGCTGGCGGTCGAGGCGTCGGGCGAGGCGCTGCCGCTTGAGCGGCTCGCGGACGAGGTGTTCGTGGACTTTCCGGCGGGCATCGCGGCGCGGGCGCAGACCGACGAGGCGTTCCAGGCCGCGGGGCTGCGGCGTGAGGTGGCGTTCGAGGCCAAGGGGCTTGAGTTCTTCGCCGATCTGGTGCGTGGCGGGCTCGGCATCGCGCTGCTTCCGTCACGCCTCGTGCCGCGGCTTCCCCGGCTGGCGGTGATGCCGGTGAAGGACGGGCCGGTCCGCGAGGAGCGTCTTGTGTGGAGCCGGACGCGGAACTCCCCGGCGGCTGCCGCGTTCCTGGAGTCGATGCCGGACTGACCGGCGGCGGCCGAAGCGCTGGAGCGCCCGGCAGCCCGGGTGACCCGTGTCTCACCAGGGCGGCTCCACTTGTTTATGCAACGAGTTGCATAGCAGGATCGGGGTATGGCGCTAGAGCACGCGATCCTCGTCTCGCTGTTGGAGAAGCCGGGCTCCGGCTATGAGCTCGCCCGGCGGTTCGAGCGGTCCATCGGCTACTTCTGGACCGCCACCCACCAGCAGATCTACCGCGTTCTCAAGCGCATGGAGAGCGACGGGTGGATCGATGTCCGCGAGGTGCCGCAGCAGGCCCGGCCGGACAAGAAGGAGTACTCCGTCGCCGCCCTCGGGCGGTCCGCGCTCTCCCGGTGGCTGCACGAGCCGATCGAACCCGAGAGCGTGCGACACGAGCTCGCCGTGAAGATCCGCGGCGCGGCCTTCGACGACCCGGTCGCACTGATCCGCGAGGTCGAGCGGCACCGCCAGGCGCACACCGACCGGCTCGCACGCTATCTCGCGGGGGAGCTGCGTGACTTCACCGGCCCCGAAGCGCCCTCCACGCCCGACGCCGGACAGGAGCTCCAGCATGTCGTGCTGCGCGGAGGCATCGCGTACGAACGGATGACGCTCGCCTGGCTGGACGACGTGCTCGCCACCCTCCACCGGCTCGGCCGCAAGGACTGAACCGGCCGGACGCTCCATCCGCTCCACCTCACCACCCCTCACCGAACCTCCCGATCCGGAAAGGCGAACACCCATGGCCGACCCGCTGCTGTTCAACCCGCGCACCTACGACCCGAAGCACTTCGACCCCGAGACCCGCAGGCTGCTGCGCGCGACCGTCGACTGGTTCGAGGCCCGTGGCAAGCGCCGGCTGATCGAGGACTACCGCGACCGCGCCTGGCTGGCCGATTTCCTCGAGTTCTCCGCCAAGGAAGGGCTGTTCGCGACCTTCCTCACCCCGGCCTCCGCCGCGGACGGGCAGCAGGACAAGCGCTGGGACACCGCCCGGATCGCCGCCCTCAACGAGATCTTCGGCTTCTACGGGCTCGACTACTGGTACGCGTGGCAGGTCACCATCCTCGGCCTCGGCCCGGTCTGGCAGAGCGAGAACGCCGCAGCCCGCACGCGCGCGGCCGAACTCCTCTCCCAGGGTGAGGTGTTCGCCTTCGGTCTGTCCGAGAAGACCCACGGCGCCGACATCTACTCCACCGACATGCTCCTGGAGCCCGACGGCAACGGCGGCTTCCTGGCCAGCGGCTCCAAGTACTACATCGGCAACGGCAACGCGGCCGGGCTCGTCTCCGTCTTCGGCCGCCGCACCGACGTCGAGGGCCCCGACGGCTACGTCTTCTTCGCCGCCGACAGCCGCCACGACGCGTACCACCTGGTCAAGAACGTCGTCGACTCCTCGAAGTACGTGAGTGAGTTCCGCCTGGAGAACTACCCGGTCGGCCCCGACGACGTCCTGCACACCGGCCGTGCTGCCTTCGACGCCGCCCTCAACACCGTCAACGTCGGCAAGTTCAACCTCTGCACCGCCTCGATCGGCATCTGCGAGCACGCGATGTACGAGGCCGTCACCCATGCCCACAACCGCATCCTCTACGGCCGCCCCGTCACCGCCTTCCCGCACGTGCGCCGCGAGCTGACCGACGCGTACGTCCGCCTCGTCGGGATGAAGCTCTTCAGCGACCGCGCCGTGGACTATTTCCGCTCGGCCGGGCCCGACGACCGCCGCTACCTCCTCTTCAACCCCATGACGAAGATGAAGGTGACCACGGAGGGCGAGAAGGTCATCGACCTGATGTGGGACGTCATCGCGGCCAAGGGCTTCGAGAAGGACAACTACTTCGCGCAGGCGGCCGTCGAGATCCGAGGCCTGCCCAAGCTGGAGGGCACGGTCCACGTCAACCTCGCGCTGATCCTCAAGTTCATGGGCAACCACCTGCTGAACCCGGCCGCGTACGAGCCCGTGCCGACCCGTCTGGACGCGGCCGACGACGACTTCCTCTTCCGGCAGGGCCCTGCCCGAGGGCTGGGTGCCATCCGCTTCCACGACTGGCGCACCGCCTACGACACGTACGCCGAGGTGCAGAACGTCGCCCGTCTGCGCGAACAGGCCGACGCCCTCTGCGAGTTCGTCACCACGGCCGCCCCCGACGAGGAGCAGAGCCGCGACCTCGACCTTCTCCTCGCCGTCGGCCAGCTGTTCGCGCTGGTCGTGCACGGCCAGCTGATCCTTGAGCAGGCGCGCCTGACCGGTCTCGACGAGGACGTGCTCGACGAGCTGTTCGCCGTTCTCGTACGCGACTTCTCCGCGCACGCCGTCGAACTGCACGGCAAGGACTCCGCCACCGAGGCCCAGCAGAACTGGGCGCTTGGCGCGGTACGGCGCCCGGTCGTCGACGAGGCGCGCTCGGCACGGGTGTGGGAGCGCGTCGAGGCACTGTCGGGGGAGTACGAGATGGCGCCGTAGCCGGCGCCCGTCGCGGAGGGGGTCAGGTGGCGAACACCTGGGAGTCGTCGGCGAACGCCTTGAACTCCAGGGCGTTGCCGGCGGGGTCGAGGAGGAACATCGTCCGCTGTTCGCCCTTCTGGCCCTCGAAGCGGACGTACGGTTCGATGACGAACTCGATGCCCGCCGTACGCAGTCGCTCGGCGAGCTTCTGGAACTCGGGGACCGGCAGGATCAGTCCGAAGTGCGGCACCGGGACGTCGTGGCCGTCGACCGGGTTCTGGATGCGCTGAGGGCCTTTCGGCGCGAGGTGCGTGACGAACTGGTGGCCGTGCAGATTCCAGTCCACCCAGGTGTCCGCGCTGCGGCCCTCCTCCAGGCCGAGGACCTCGCCGTAGAAGAGACGCGCCGCGGCGAGGTCGTCGACCGGCATGGCCAGGTGGAACCGGGGGATGGCGGAGTCGAGAGCGGTCATGGCGCTGCCTCCTGTGGCGTGGGCCGAGCGGACCTCAGGCGTTCCGTCACTTCCGGGCGCAGTCCGGGCACACCCCGCGGTACGTCACCTCGGCCTCGGACACGGTGAAGCCGAAGCGTTCGGAGTCCGGCAGCGCGGCCAGGGGGTCGCCGCCGGGGTGTACGTCGCGGATGGCGCCGCAGCCCGAGCACACCAAGTGCTGGTGGGGGTGGTGGGCGTTCGGGTCGTACCGCTTCGCGCGGCCGGTGGAGACCTCGATCACCTCGCCGAGGGAGACCAGCTCACCGAGGGTGTTGTAGACCGTGGCACGGGAGATCTCCGGCAGCCGGTCCGTGGCGCGCGCGAGCACCTCGTCCGCGGTCAGATGGACGTGTTCACCGTCGAGTACCTCGGCGACCACCCGGCGTTGAGCGGTCATCCGCCACCCACGTCCGCGGAGCCGTCCCAGAAGATCGCTCATGCCTACCAGCCTAACTGTGCATCGTCTGACGACTGAATTCGTACGGACCCGTCTGTCGTATTGACTTGGACTTGGTCCATCGTAGGATCAGTTCCGGCCGACGGCCAAGGGACAGGGCAACAGCAGGGAACAGCACGTGACTTCAGGAGACGGGTCCGTTCGCCCCGGCATCCGGTACCCCGTTCGCGGAGAAGCAGTCCCGCGAGCGCACCGCTCACGCGCGCACCGGCCCTTGGACGGTGATCACCTCGGCGCCGGTTTCCCGGCCGCCGGGGTCCGTGCCGTCCCCGGGCGCCCCCGACCGTTTCGCCGTTCGCAGTTTCTGAGCACCGTGATCCGCCCCGTCCGGAAGGATTCCCATGACTGAGAACCATGACGCGATCGTCACCGACCCGAAGCCGGAAGAGACTGGCGGCTGCCCGGTAGCGCACGGTCGCGCGCCGCACCCGACCCAGGGCGGTGGAAACCGCCAGTGGTGGCCGGAGCGGCTCAACCTGAAGATCCTCGCCAAGAACCCCGCCGTGGCCAACCCCCTGGGTGAGGAGTTCGACTACGCCGAGGCGTTCAAGAGCCTCGACCTGCCGGCCGTGAAACGCGACATCGCCGAGGTCCTCACCACCTCGCAGGACTGGTGGCCCGCCGACTTCGGCAACTACGGCCCGCTGATGATCCGCATGGCCTGGCACAGCGCGGGCACCTACCGGATCAGCGACGGCCGCGGCGGTGCCGGTGCGGGGCAGCAGCGCTTCGCGCCGCTCAACAGCTGGCCGGACAACGTCAGCCTCGACAAGGCGCGCCGGCTCCTGTGGCCGGTGAAGAAGAAGTACGGTCAGAGTCTTTCCTGGGCCGACCTCATGGTCCTCACCGGAAACGTCGCCCTGGAGACGATGGGCTTGGAGACCTTCGGCTTCGCCGGTGGCCGTGCCGACGTGTGGGAGCCCGACGAGGACGTGTACTGGGGCCCCGAGACCACCTGGCTCGACGACGAGCGCTACACCGGCGACCGCGAGCTCGAGAACCCGCTCGGCGCGGTCCAGATGGGTCTCATCTACGTCAACCCCGAGGGCCCCAACGGCAACCCGGACCCGGTTGCCGCGGCCCGCGACATCCGTGAGACGTTCCGCCGCATGGCGATGAACGACGAAGAGACCGTCGCGCTCATCGCGGGCGGCCACACCTTCGGCAAGACCCACGGCGCGGGACCGAGCGAGGCCGTCGGCGACGACCCCGAGGCCGCGCTCATGGAGCAGCAGGGCTTCGGCTGGAAGAACACCCACGGCACCGGCGTGGGCAAGGACGCGATCACCAGCGGCCTCGAGGTCATCTGGACCACCACGCCCACGCAGTGGGGCCACGACTTCTTCAAGCACCTCTTCGAGTACGACTACGAGCTCACCCAGAGCCCGGCGGGTGCGAACCAGTGGGTGGCGACGAACGCCGAGGCGATCATCCCCGACGCGTTCGACGCGTCGAAGAAGCGCCTCCCGATGATGCTCACCACCGACCTGGCGCTGCGCTTCGACCCGGTCTACGAGCAGATCTCGCGGCGTTTCTACGAGAACCCGGACCAGTTCGCGGACGCCTTCGCCCGCGCCTGGTACAAGCTGACGCACCGTGACATGGGCCCGATCGGGCGCTACCTCGGCCCGGAGGTGCCCGACGAGGTGCTGCTGTGGCAGGACCCGCTGCCGGCGGCCGAGGGCGAGCCGGTCGACGCCTCGGACATCGCATCGCTCAAGGAGGAGATCCTCGCCTCGGACCTCACCACCGCGCAGCTGGTCTCCGTGGCCTGGGCCGCGGCGTCCTCCTTCCGCGGCAGCGACAAGCGCGGTGGCGCCAACGGCGGTCGCATCCGCCTGGAGCCGCAGCGCAGCTGGGAGGTGAACAACCCGGACGACCTCGCGCAGGTCCTTCGCACGCTCGAGGGCATCCAGTCGTCCTTCAACTCCGGTGCCAAGAAGGTCTCGGTGGCCGACCTGGTCGTCCTCGCCGGGTCCGTGGCGGTCGAGAAGGCGGCCAAGGACGCGGGCGTCCAGGTCGAGGTGCCGTTCACGCCGGGCCGTGTCGACGCCTCGCAGGAGCAGACGGACGTCGAGTCGTTCGCCGCGCTCGAGCCGACCAACGACGGCTTCCGCAACTTCGTCGGCAAGGGCAACCGCCTGCCGGCCGAGTTCCTGCTGATCGACAAGGCGAACCTGCTGACCCTGAGCGCGCCCGAGCTGACGGTCCTCGTCGGCGGACTGCGCGTCCTTGGCGCCAACCACGCCGGGTCGAAGCACGGCGTGTTCACGGACAAGCCGGGCACCCTGTCGAACGACTTCTTCGTCAATCTGCTCGACATGGGCACGACCTGGAAGTCGACGTCCGAGGCGCAGAACGAGTTCGAGGGCCGTGACGCGAGCGGCGCGGTCAAGTGGACCGGCACCCGCGCCGACCTCGTCTTCGGCTCGAACTCCGAGCTGCGCGCGCTCGCCGAGGTCTACGCGAGCGATGACGCGAAGGAGAAGTTCGTCAAGGACTTCGTCGCGGCCTGGGTCAAGGTCATGAACCTCGACCGGTTCGACCTGGTCTGAGTTCTCTGAGCGGTACGTCCGGGTCCGGCCCACATGGGCCGGACCCGGACGCTTTTTCAGATGTCCAGGAGGCGGCGCGCGTCGACCGGCATCCCCGTGGCGAAGGAGTGGTTCGCGGCGAGGCCCGTGGCCAGCGAGCGGGCTCCGTCGACGGCGTCCGCCGCCCGGCCCAGGGAGTCCGCGTCGCCCGGGGCACGCTCGCCGAAGAGATCGGCCAGCATGCGCACGTCCCCGCCGCCGTGGCCGCCCACGCCTGAGGGCACCTTCACTTCCCGCGGCTCCTCCCAGAAGCGGCGCAACAGGAGTTGGGTGCGCCCGGCCTCGTCGCCGACCGCCGCGCCGTGCATGACGGCGCTCGCTCCCTCGGTCCGCACGTCGGGGCGCGTCCAGGTGGACTCCTCCACGAGGAGTTCGACGCGTCCCTCGCTGCCGTTGAAGGCGATCCGGTAGCCCTCCCATGGCGCGTACGCAGTCAGGTGGTACGTCAGGGTCGCGCCGGAGGAGTAACGCACCAGGACCGCCATGTCGTCCTCGATGCTCACCCCGGGCCCGAACACGTTCTGGTCGCGGTGGTAGCCGTCCTCACCCTCCGCTTCCAGGTACAAGGCGCTGAGTACGGACGAGTCGGCCAGGCGGATGGCGAAGGGGTCGTCCTCGGCGGCGGGGGAGCCGTGGGCGCGGGTGTAGTCGCGGGCCAGGCCGCGCCGGGCGCCCGCCTCGTCGCCGTAGAAGAAGAGCCCGCCCTGGGCGTAGACGGTCTCGGGCCGCGTGTCCAGCCACCAGTTGACCAGGTCGAAGTGGTGGGTGGCCTTGTGCACCATCAGACCGCCGGAGTTCGCCTTGTCGCGGTGCCAGCGGCGGAAGTAGTCCGCGCCGTGCCGCAGGTCGAGCAGCCACTCGAAGTGCACCGAGCCGACCTCGCCGATCGAGCCGTCCGCCAGGAGCTCGCGCACGGCCGAATGCACAGGGTTGTAGCGGTAGTTGAAGGCGACCCGGACCTCACCGCCCGTGCGGCGCTGTGCGTCGAGGATGCGGCGGGCGCGCTCGGCGGTCGTGGTCATCGGCTTCTCGGTGACCACGTCGCAGCCCGCTTCGAGGGCCCGCACGATGTAGTGGTCGTGGAGGTGGTCGACGGTGCAGACCACGACGAGGTCGACGCGTTCACGGCGCAGCATCTCCTCGAAGTCGTCCGCGGAGTACGTCGGCACGGGTGGGCGGCCGGGGTGGGCGGCCTCGATCCAGTCGTTGTGGACGGCCATGCGGTGCGCGTTGACATCGCAGAAACCGGCCAGCTCGATCCGGTCCGCGTAGGGACCGGCGAGCGCCTCGGTGAAGAGCTGGGCGCGGGCGCCGAGTCCCACCACGGCACAGCGGCGACGGCGCGCGGCGTCGATGGGCATGCGTGAATCCGTTCAGGAGATTGAGTGTGCGGACGGCCGGATGTGGGCGTCGCGGGGGGAGGTGGTGAGCGCGCGGCAACGTTCGCCGTCCACATCATTGAGTCGTTTCAGTTCGTTTCAGTTTTCGGCTCCGAGGTCTTGTCCTGACATTCCCGCGGTGCCTAGGGTCGGCACCGGTGCAAGCGCTTTCTAAGCTCGTTCGAGGAGACCGTATGTCCTCCACTTCCACCCGTCTACGGGCCGCTGTCGTCGGCGCGGGCGGCATCGTCACCGGAAGTCATCTGCCCGCGCTGCGGGCCCACTCCGACCGGATCGAGCTGAGAGCCGCCGTCGACGTCGACCCCGCTCGGCTCACCGCGTTCCGCGCCGAGGCGGCGGCGCGGGACATGGACGTCGAGGGCTACGCGGACTTCGACGCGATGCTCGACGCGGTCCGCCCCGACCTGGTCCTGATCGGCACCCCGCCGTCGCTGCACCGGACGCAGACCGTGGCCGCCCTGAAGGCGGGCGCGTGGGTGCTGTGCGAGAAGCCCCTGTGTCTCTCGCTCGCCGAGTACGACGAGATCGCCGCCGCCGAGGAGGCATCGGGAACGTACGCGTCGGTGGTCTTCCAGCACCGTTACGGCTCGGGCGCCGTCCACGCCCGCGAGCTGATCGCGAGCGGCGAACTCGGTGCGCCCCGGGTCGCGCACTGTCAGACCACCTGGCACCGCGACAGCGCCTATTACGCGGTGCCGTGGCGCGGCCGGTGGGAGAGCGAGGGCGGCGGCCCCACCATGGGGCACGGCATCCACCAGTTCGACCTGCTCCTGCACCTGCTCGGCGACTGGACCGAGGTGCGCGCCATGGCGGCCCGCCTCGTGCACGACACCGAGAGCGAGGACGTGTCGACCGCCCTGGTGCGGTTCCAGGGCGGCGCGCTCGCCACCGTCGTCAACAGCGTCCTGTCCCCGGACGAGGTCAGCCGCATCCGCGTCGACTGCGCCGACGCGACGGTCGAACTCACCCATCTCTACGGCCACTCCAACGGCGACTGGGTCTACACCCCGGCCCCGCACGTCGACGCAGGGCGCACGGACGCGTGGCGCACCCCCGCCATCGACGTGCCCAGCTCGCACGCCGCGCAGCTCGGCGCCCTCCTCGACGCCCACGAGCGGGGCGTACGACCGCCGGGCAGCGGCGTGGACGCCCGCCGCACCCTCGAATTCGCCGCCGCGCTCTACAAGTCGGCGTTCACCGGACAGCCGGTGCTCGCGGGCGAGATCACATCCGGCGACCCCTACTACCCGGCCATGCACGGCAGCCACCCCGACTGGAGCCCCACGCGATGACGATTCAGGTCACCCATACCCACGGCGAGCGGATCACGGTCCGGTCGGGCGATGTCGAGCTGCTCAGTTACGTCTACGCACCGGACCCGGACGCCTTCGAGGCCCGCAAGCCCTACATCCACCCTCTGCGCACCCTGGCCGGACACCAGGTCTCGGGCTACCGGCCGAACGACCATCGCTGGCACAAGGGCCTCCAGATGACCGCGAGCCATCTGTCGGGGCAGAACTTCTGGGGCGGCAACTGCTATGTCCACGGCGAGGGTTATCTGCGCCTGCCGGAGCGCGTCGGGTCCATGCGCCACGACGGCTTCCCCGCCATCGCCGTCGACGAGGACCGCCTCCACTTCACCGAAGAGCTCACCTGGATCGAGAACGGCGGTCAGGAATGGGCCAGGGAAGAGCGGGACATCACCGTCCACTCGGTCGACGAGGACGCCGGGTCCTGGGCCCTTGACTGGTCGATCCGCCTGACCAACATCCGTGACGAACCGCTGCGCTTCGGCTCGCCGACCACCGCGGGCCGCGAGATGGCCGGATACACCGGCCTGCAGTGGCGCGGTCCGCGTGACTTCACCGGCGGCACCGCCTTCGGCCCCGACGACGACAAGGACGCGGACGGTCTTATGGGAACCCAGGGCCCCTGGCTGGCCTTCACCGCCGAGCACGACGACGTCGACGCGCACTCGACGCTCGTCTTCGCGCACTGCCCGGAGAACGCGGACGGGATTCACGACTCGCACTGGTTCGTACGCTCCGAACCCATC
Source organism: Streptomyces sp. BA2 (assembly GCF_009769735.1). Classification (NCBI taxonomy): domain Bacteria; kingdom Bacillati; phylum Actinomycetota; class Actinomycetes; order Kitasatosporales; family Streptomycetaceae; genus Streptomyces; species Streptomyces sp. BA2. Next base: position 633,610 of record NZ_WSRO01000002.1, on the reverse strand, counting down.
CCGACCGTCGCGTTCTCCTGGGCGTTCTTCGAGGAGTTCGAGCTGCCGCCCGGCGCGTCCTTCACCTACCGCTACCGCGTCGTGATCGCCGACGGCGCCTGGGACCGCGACCGCGTCGCCACCCACCTGAAGGGACTGACATGGTGAGCCTCCCGCACCCCCTGCCCGGAGCCGTCGGCCTCTCGCATCTCAGCGCCTACGCATGGGAGGCCGCCGACGGAGTGTGCGGCGGCACCCCGCATCTGCACCTGGTGTGCACAGAGGCGTACGTCGTCACGGGTGGCCGCGGTGCCGTCCAGACGCTGAGTCCCGACGGCTACCGCGAGGTCCCCCTGGAAGCGGGCTCCGTCGCGTGGTTCACGCCCGGCACCGTCCACCGCATGGTCCAGGGCGGTGGCCTGCGGATCACGGTCCTGATGCAGAACAGCGGCCTGCCGGAGGCCGGGGACGCCGTCTTCACCTTCCCGCCCGACGTGCTCGCCGACCCCGAGCGGTACGCCGCCGCGGCACGGCTCCCCGCGAAGACCGGCCCCGAGGCGGAGGCAGCCGCACGCAAACGCCGTGACCTGGCCGTCGAGGGGTACCTGCCGCTGCGGGACGCGCTCAGGGCCGGGGACAACGGCCCCTACCTGGACTTCCAGCAGGCCGCGGCCCGGCTTGTGCGGGACAAGGTCCCCACGTGGCGCGAGCTCTGGCGGGCCGGGGCCCTTGCCGCCGCCGAGCGCACCGGCGCCCAGCTCGACGCCCTGGAGTCCGGCAGCCCCGACTACCTCGCGGGCTCGGGCTCGTACGACAGCCGTCCTTCGCGCCTCGGCGGCTACGGCATGTGCGGGCGCCGCGACGAGTACGAACTGCCGGGCACCACGCTTCCGTACCACGGCGAGTAACCGCCCCTCTTCATAGAAGCGCCCGTCAAGAATCCAGAGAGGAGAGGTGTCATCGGCATGCCCGGAAGCAGGACAAAGTGGTCCTGCGCAACGGTCGCGGTGCTCACGCTCAGTGCGCTGCTCACCGGCTGCGCCGGCTCGGACGAATCGAGCGGCGGCGGCAAGACCGTTCTGCGCTACACCTGGTGGGGCAACCCCGACCGGGCGGCCCGTACTCAGGAAGCCGTCGCGCTGTTCGAGAAGGAGCACCCCGGGATCACGGTGCAGACCTCGTTCGCCGGCTACGAGGCGTACAAGCAGAAGCTCGCCACCCAGGCGGCGGGCGGCGACGCCCCCGACGTCGTGCAGCTCGACTACCGGCAGATCGACCAGTACGCGTCCGGCGGCATCCTGCTCGACCTCGGAAAGCAGAAGAAGGCCCTGCGTACCGACGAGATCGACGCGGGGCTCCTCGCCACCGGTGTCGTCGACGGCACCCAGTACGCGATCCCCCAGGGCCGCGGCACCGAGACCCTCGTGTACGACGCCAAGCAGTGGGAGGCGGCCGGGGTGCCACGCCCGCGCAAGGGCTGGACCTGGGGCGAATGGGCCGACGCCATGCGGCAGTTGGCCAAGAGGACCGGGAAGCCGGGCTCCGTCGACCCCGGACAGAGCGAGGACTGCTTCGAGGTGTGGCTGCGCGGCCAGGGCAAGGCCCTCTACACGAAGGACCGCCGACTCGGCTTCACGGCCGACGACCTGACCCGCTGGTGGACCTTCACCGACAAACTGCGGCGCGAGGGCGCGGTGTCGGCCGCCGAGCAGACCACCCAGCTCGACGGGTCGGTGGAGAACCAGCCGCTGGCCCGCGGCAAGGCGATCGCCGACTTCAACTGGGACGCGCCCGCCAGCGGATACACGCCCATCGTGGGCGAAGGGCTGACGCTCGCCCCGATGCCGTCCGGCGCGGACGGCACACCCGGCCAGTACTTCAAGCCATCGATGTTCATGGGCGCCGCCGCGAGCACCGAACACCCGCAGGAGTCCGCCGAGTTCATCGACTTCATGATCAACGACGAGAAGGCGGCGGCGATACTCGGCGCCTCCCGCGGCATCCCCGTCAACGAACCGATCCGCGACGAACTCGGCCCCGACCTGAAGGACTTCGACAAGACCGTCGCCGACTACCAGGACTCTGTCGACGGCAGCCTCAAGGCGCCGCCGCAGGCCCCGCCCACCGGCGACAACTCCCTGCAGACCACCTTCCAGCGCGACTACGACCAGGTGTCGTTCGAGCAGATGACGCCCCGCGAGGCCGCGGAGGACTTCATCACCGAGGCGAAGGCGGAGCTGAGGTCATGACCACCACCACCGGCATACCCGCTGAAGCCGCGCGGACCAAGAGCCCCGCACCACCGCCGAAGCAGCCCGGCAGGCTCCGGCGCGAGGGTGCAGCCTGGGTGTTCCTCTCGCCCTGGGTCCTTGGCGCCGTCGTCCTGACGCTCCTTCCGATGGCCGTCTCGCTGTATCTGTCCTTCACCGACTACGACCTGTTCAACGCCCCGCGCTGGGTGGGCTTTCGCAACTACGTCCAGATGTTCACCGAGGACCCGCGCTACTGGCGCTCGGTCGGCGCGACGCTGATGTACGTCGTGATCGCCGTGCCGCTGCAACTCGCACTCGCCCTCGCCGTCGCCCTCGCCCTGAAGTCCATGAAGCGCGGCAAGTCCTTCTACCGCTCCGCCTTCTACGCCCCTTCGCTACTCGGCGCGTCCATGTCGATCGCCCTGGTGTGGCGGGCGGTCTTCAACGACGGCGGCACCGTCGACAACCTCCTGTCGGACATCGGCATCCACACCGGCGGCTGGGTCAACAAGCCCGGCTGGGCGCTGCTCGCCGTGGCGCTCCTGACGGTCTGGCAGTTCGGCGCCCCCATGGTGATCTTCCTGGCGGGTCTCCAGCAGATCCCCACGGAGCTCTACGAAGCCGCCGCGGTGGACGGGGCGAGCCGCAGGCGGCAGTTCGTCTCCATCACCCTGCCGATGCTGTCACCGGTGCTCTTCTTCAACCTGGTGCTCCAGACCATCCAGGCCTTCCAGGTCTTCACGCCCGCCTTCGCGGTCAGCGGCGGCAAGGGCGGCCCCGCCGACTCCACCCTCTTCTACACGCTCTACCTCTACGACCGCGGCTTCGTCGCCTCACACATGGGCTACGCCTCCGCCATGGCCTGGGTCCTGCTGATCGCCATCGGAGCCGTGACCGCGGTGCTCTTCCGCACCTCGCGCTCCTGGGTCTTCTACGCGAACGAGGGGGAGCGATGACCACCACCACTGACACCACCGCCGGCCGGCGGTCCCTTCCCTGGCGCCGCGTCGCGCTGCACGCCGGGTGCCTGGCCGCGCTCCTGGTGATGCTCTACCCGCTGGCCTGGCTCGTCGCCACGTCGCTCAAGCCCGCCGAAGAGGTGATCGCGAGCCTGAACCTGCTGCCGAGCAAGCTGGAGTGGTCGAACTACACGACCGCCCTCGACGGCGTCGACGGCGTGTCCGTCGGACGGCTGCTCTCCAACTCCCTGCTGATCGCGGGCGGCGCGGTCCTCGGCAACGTACTCAGCTGCTCGCTCGCGGCCTACGCCTTCGCGCGGCTGCGCTTCCGCTTCCGAGGGCCGCTCTTCGCCTTCATGATCGCGACGATCATGCTGCCGCACCACGCCGTCCTGATCCCGCAGTACATCATCTTCAACCAGCTCGGCATGGTGAACACCTACTGGCCGCTGATCCTGCCGAAGTTCCTCGCCACCGAGGCCTTCTTCGTCTTCCTCATCGTGCAGTTCATGCGCGGTCTGCCGCGCGAGCTGGAGGAAGCCGCCAGGATCGACGGCTGCGGGCCGTTCCGGAGCTTCTTCCTGGTCGTCCTGCCGCTCACAAGGCCCGCGCTGATCACCACCGCGATCTTCACCTTCATCTGGACCTGGAACGACTTCTTCACCCAGCTGATCTATCTCTTCTCGCCGGAGAAGTTCACGCTGACGCTGGCGCTGCGGTCGTTCGTGGACGCTTCGAGCCAGTCCGCGTTCGGCCCGATGTTCGCCATGTCGGTGATCGCGCTCCTTCCGATCGTGCTGTTCTTCCTCGCCTTCCAGCGTTTCCTCGTCGAGGGCATGGCCAACTCGGGGGTGAAGGGATGAGCGCGCGGGCCCGCGAGACGGGCGAGATATTCGGGCCGCGGATGACTCTGTTCGCGGACGTCCTCGCACTCGGCGTGGTCACGGCGCTCGCCTGTCTGCCGCTGATCACCGCTCCGGCGGCGCTCTCCACCGCCTGCGCGGTGGTGCGCGGCACCGGGGAGGGCCAACCCGCCACGGCGAGGCGTTACTTGGCGCTGCTGTGTGACCGGTTCCGTGCCGGGGACATTGCCGCGGGGGCGGTCGCGCTCGCCGGGGTGTCGCTGCTCGCGGCGGACCTTGCGCTGGCCGGGGCGGGGCTGCCGGGTGCCCGGGGCTTCGCCGTGACGGCGGCGGCGATCGGAGCGTGCGCCGTGGTCGTGGGCCTGCGCGCCTGCGCCCGTCCCGAAGCGATCGGCGACTGGCGTGCCGCGGTGCGCGGAGCCGCCGGTGAATCGGCGCGGGATGTGGGCGGCAGCCTCCTGGTCCTGCTCGCCCTCGCGGCGGCCGTGCTGTGCGCATGGATGATGCTGCCGCTCGCGTTCCTCGTGCCGGGGCCGCTGGCCCTGGCCCTCACCGCCATCGACGTACGCAACGTACGCATGCCTCATGGGGAGACAGCGTGATAGCCCGCAGGACTTTCCTGGCCACCTCCGCCACCGCCACCGCCGCGGGGGTGGGGGGACTTGGCGGCGGCTCGGCGGCAGCCGCGTCCGAACAGCCGCGCCAGGACCAGGACTTCGTCGACTTCCTCACCGAGGCCGCCGACGCGCGCGCCGCCGCCGTCATCGACGGGTACGACGACGACCTCACCGAGCTGCGCGACCAGGGGAAAGCCCGCGCAGCCGCCCGCAGTCTGCGCACCCTCACCTCCGTCCACGTGCACCCCGGCTCGCGGTACCACCACGACGACGCGCTCCTGGGTCCGCTGGGCGGACTCGCGGAGGCCCTCGCCGACGAACAGTTCGACGACGGTCTTTGGGACCAGGGCGCCGTCCACTCGCCGCCCGACACAGCGTTCTCCATCGTCGACCTCAACATCGCCCACGCCCTCCTCGACAAGGACGGCGAACGGTCCACCGCGAAGCTGCGGGCCACGGTCGAGCGGATCCTGCGCAAGGCGGGCCCCGGCCTCGCGAACGGCGGTGTGCACACCGCCAACCACCGCTGGCTGGTGTGTTCCGCGCTCTCCCGCATCCACCGGCGCTGGCCCGACCCGTCCTATCCCCGGCGGATCGACGCCTGGCTCGCGGAGGGCATCGACCAGCTCCCGGGCGGCGAGTACAGCGAGCGCAGTCCCACCTACTCGGCGGTGGTGACCAACCCGGCCCTGCTGACCATCGCCCGCTTCCACGACCGGCGCGACCTGTACGCACACGTACGGGACAACCTCACCGCCTCGCTCTACGTCACCGAGCCCGGCGGCGAGGTGGAGTCCCTCCATTCGCGACGCCAGGACCAGGCCGCGCTGCGCTACCTGCCCGAGTTCTGGCTCCAGTACCGGGAGTTGGCGATCCGCGACGGCAACGGAACGTTCGCGGCGGTCGCCGAGCTGCTGCGGGAGCGCGGCACCGGGCAGACCTTCGGCGAGACTCCGCCGGGCGACCGGCTCGCCGAGGTCCTCGACCGCCCCGAGCTCGCACGTGAGCTGCCGCAGGTGAAGCCCCTGCCGACCGACTTCGAGCACCACGACGACAGCTGCCGCCTGGTGCGCGTGCGCCGCGGCGAGCGGACGGCGAGCATCTTCGGCGGCACGGACCTGCCCGAGGTGCACGCCATCTCGTCGGGCCTGTCCACCAACCCCACGTTCTTCAAGATGCGCAAGGGCGCCGCGATCCTCGACTCGCTGCGGCTCGCCCCCCGGTTCTTCTCGCTCGGACCCTTCCGGTCCGAGGGCCTTGAACGGCAGGGCGACGCGTGGCGGCTGCACGCGGAGGTCCGCGCGGCCTTCCACCAGCCACTGCCACGGCGCCACCGGCGCAAGGACGGGCTCTACCCGCTCACCGACGACGGCCGCTTCTGGTCGGCGATGGACTTCCCGCACCGGCCCAAGGAGTACCGGGCGCTGCGCACCGAGATCCTGGTGCGCGAGACGGACGACGGAGGCTGGGACCTGTCCTTCGACGTGTCGGAGTCCGCGGTGCCGCTGGCCCTCGAACTGTGCTTCCGGCGGGGCGGTGAACTGTCGGGGGAGGGCCTGGAGCCGGTCGCCGGAGCCGATGACACCTACCAGCTCGTCAGCGGCGAGGCGACCTACGCGGTCGGCGACGACCGGATCACCTTCGGCCCCGGCAACGGCAAGGGCGGTAAGCAGCCGCCCGTGGTCGAGCCGGGGGAGCGCTACACCTGGATGAACGGCTCCCTCACCCCGGACGGCATCCGGGTCCTGATCACCGGCCGTTCGCCGCTGACGTATCGGATGACCCTGCGCTGAGCCGTTGTTCGTGGGACTCAGGGCGGCGGGCGAAGAAGACGAACTCCTTGCCGGGGCGGTCCGGGGCGCCCCGGACCTCGTCGACGACATAGCCGTGCGCGGCGAGCGTGGCGGCCACCTCGGCGCGCTCGCGGAAGCGCAGGGTCGAGTCGGAGGTGAGGGCCTCGCCCGTCGCGGTGAGGATGTAGGTGTGGCGGAAGCTCACCAGCGGCAGGTGGACGCCGGTGACATCCACCCAGGTCTCGACGGGACCGACGCCCTCGACCGTGACGGTGCGGTGGGTCGCGGCACGGTTCCACTCCTCCCACGCCCGCCGGGCCGGGTCGCGGGTCTCGAAGACGAGGTGCCCGCCCGGCCGCAGCGCGGTGTGGATGCCGCGAAGGGTGGACTCCCACACCTGCGGGTCCGCGATCGCCTGGGCCACATTGGCGGTCATGGTGGCCAGGTCCACCCGCATCTCGGGGAGCGCGGTCGCCTCGCCGTGGATCCACCGCACGCGCTCGCTGCCGGGCTTGGAGCGCGCGACATCGAGGGAGGCCGCGGCCGGTTCGACGCCGGTCACCGAAAGGCCGCGGTCGGCGAGGAGCAGTGCGAACGTACCCGTGCCGCACCCCACGTCGAGCACCTGACGCACCTTCAGTTCCGCTGCCACGTCGGCGTACACGTCGAGGTCGCCGCGGTCCGACTCGATCGGATCGTAGAGCGCCGCAAGCCGTGGATTCTCGTACGCCTCATCTGCCACGCCCGGCAGGCTACCAACGGGCGTGGCAGATGAGGCAGCCGCAGGGACCTACCTCTCGACGGTCAACTCCTGGATGCCTGCCGGCTTTTTGGCGTCCGCCGAGGTGATGGCCACCCGGATGTAGCGGGCCGCACCGCCGTCGGGTGAGGCAGGGCTCCAGTGCCGCCCGTCGAGCGACGTCTGGACCGTGTGCTTCGTCGGCTTCACGTCCGTCCAGCGCGGGGTGATCTCGGCGATACGGGCGACCTTGCCGAGGTCCGCGGTCAGGGTGGCGCGGGCGGTGTCGGGGACCCAGGCGGTGGCGGTGTTGCCGTCGAGTGCGGCGTCCGCGTACTGGCCCGGCTGCTCCGAACTCGCCTTCGCGTCACGGCACCTGGCGAGGTTGTCGGTGGGCTCGAGGTCCGGGCGACGGGTCTTGATGTGTGCGGGCGCGTCCTGGCTGACGACCTGCTTGCCCTGCGGCGTCTCGATCTCGAAGGGCTCGCCGTGGGTGAGGCGCACCGTGGTCTCGTGGGCGCCGATGGCGATGTCGTACGTACGGCCTTGCCAGTGCAGGGAGTTGAGCTTCACGCCCTGGGACAGCTGCGGCGGCAGCATCGGGTCGAGGTGCACGCTGTTCTCGCGCATCCGCTGCCCGGTCAGGCCGTTGGTGAAGACCTGGAGGAAGCCGCCCTGGCCGGTCGTGAAGTTCTGCGCCGGGGAGCCCGACAGCGGGTCGGATGCTCCCGCCTTGTCGCCGCGCGCTTCGGAGAAGAGGTCGAACGGGCCGCGTACGAAGGGGCGGATGGACCGCGTCAGGTAGGTGTACGCGGAGCAGCCGGGCTCGCCGATCGCGGCGGCGTCGATGGCGTGCACCGAGTCGGTCATGGCGGGGCCGTCGGGGTCGGTGCGGGCCGCGTAGTAGTCGAGGGTGTTCGTGGCGGCCTTCTTCGACATCGGCCACTCCAGCGGGTACATCAGGAGCACGGTGTCCGCCTGCTTGATCACCGAGCCCTTGTAGCCGTCGTACTGCTGGAAGACCTGCTTCTCCTTATCATAGGGGATGCGCAGCTTGTCGGCGACGGTGTTCCAGTTCGCCGGGGCGTCCTTGCCGAGGATCTTCGCGGCGTGGGTTGCGGTGCGCAGGGTGGTGGCGGCTCCCGCGTTGGTGAAGACGCCGTCGTCGACGCCGTTGCTGTACTCGTCGGGTCCTGCGACGTCCTTGATGGAGTAGCTGCCGTCGTCGTTGCGGGTGGCGCGGTCGGCCCAGAACTCGGCGATCCCTTGGATCACCGGCCAGCCGCGGGTGCGTAGCCACTGGGTGTCCTTGGTCGCCAGGTAGTACTGCCAGGCCGCCAGGGCGATGTCGCTCTGCAGGTGGTTCTGGGTGCGGCAGTGCGGCGGGTCCACGCTGTGGCACTCGGACTTGAGGTCGCCCTTGCTCGCGCTGGTCCAGGGGTAGAAGAGGCCGCGGTGGCCGAGCTTCTTCGCGTTGGCGCGGGCGCCGTCCCGGGTGCGGTATCGGTAGTCCAGCACGGACTTGGCGAGGTCGGGGTGCGCGGCGAGCAGCGCCGGATACATCCAGGTCTCCGCGTCCCAGAAGACGAGGCCCGCGTAGTTGTCGCTGCTCAGGCCGGTGGGGGAAATGCTGTTGGCCGAGCCGGGGCGAGTGCTGGAAAGGAGCCCGTACTGGGCGGACCGCACCCACGACTGGAGTTCGCCCTGCCCTGCCACCTCGATGTCACCGCGCCACAGCTTGCGCCAGGCGGCGGTGTGCCCGGCGAACAGTGCGTCCCAGCCGCGCCCGGCGGCACGCTGCGAGGCCGCGACGGCGTCGCGCTCGGGGGAGCGGGAGGTCAGCGCGGTGTCGACGCCGACGTACTTGGTGAACTCGTAGGTCCGGCCGGACCGGACAGGCAGTCCGACGGACTGGTGGGCGCTCAACTTGCGGGCAGGAGCTGAGTTTTGTTCATTTCCTGTACGCATGCCATGCCCGGCGCGCAGCGTCGAGGCGACCGTCCCTTCGGTCTTCGTACCTTCGGTGCGGAACCCGACGGCCATGGTCCGCCCTCCGGAGCGGGCGCCTGCGCCGGTGGGGGTCACGCGCCGTGCGCCGCGTCCGTCGATGCGGTCGGTGACCTTCGCGTCGCCGTCCCAGCGCGGGGTCATGCGCAGGCGTACGGCGCCGACGTGGGGGTTGTCGCGGTCCGCGAGGACGTCGTAGACGAGGTCGGTGGCCCGGCCGTCGGCGGCCGTCCAGGTGAGCTCGGTCCGCACCAGGCCGCGGCGCAGGTCGAGGCTCTGCCGGTAGTGCGAGATCCGGGAGGCCGGGGTCGCGGAGGTGAACGTCTCGGCCTGGGGACCACCGGTGGACACCGTGAGCGGGCTCCAGGTGGGGATGGCCGCGGCGACCTGGCGGTCCTCGGTGGTGTCCTTGTTGTGCGCGTACAGCCCGGAGACGAACGAACCGTCGTAGCGGCGGCTGAACAGCGGCCATCCGGTCTTGGCGTCGGAGGCGGTGTAGCCCGCTCCGTTGGGTGCGACACGCTGGCCGAGATAGCCGTTGCCGACGAAGGCGTGGTACGTGTCCTTCGCGTCGATACGGTTCGACGTCAGCGTCCAGTCGTCGTCGGAGGACGCGGGCGTCGTCGGCTTGTCGGTTCTCGGGGACGCGATGTCGGCCGCCGCGGTGGGGGGAACGGCTGCCGCAAGCACGCCCACGAGGAAGGGTGCGATGAACCGGGCCGTGCGGGGGAGGGACCTCATTGTGCTCCGTTGCGGGGTCGCCGGGGAAGGTCAGGCGACCATAAAGATGTGAACGGTCCGCGTCAATGAATCGCGCGCTGTGTTGAAGAATCAAACGAACCAGCGAGTAGGTCCTACTCTTTGGTGCCCCGGGCCCACAGCGAGCGCACATGCCCGAGATGGCGGGTCATGCACTGTTCCGCCCCCTCCGCGTCACCCACCATCATCAGGTCGAGGAGCTCGATGTGCTCCTGTGCCGACGGGATCAGCCGGCCGCGCTCGTCCAGTGCCGTCAGGCCATAGAGGCGGGAGCGCTTGCGCAGGTCGCCGACGGTCTCGACGAGGCGGTCGTTGCCGCCGAGCGCGAGCAGGGAGAGGTGGAACTGCCGGTCGGCCTCGAGATAGCCGATGAGGTCGTGCTCCCGGGCCGCGCGCACGATCTCGTCGGCCACAGGGCGCAGCCGTTCCAGCTGCGCGCGTGACGCGGACCGGGTGATGCGGCCGATCATCGGGACCTCGATGAGAGTACGGATCTCGGTGTACTGGTCGAGGTCGCTTTCATTGACCTCGGTGACGCGGAAGCCTTTGTTGCGGACCGGTTCCACCAGGCCCTCGCGGGCCAGATCGAGCATCGCCTCGCGCACCGGCGTCGCGGAGATCCCGAAGTCCTCGGCGAGGACGGGCGCCGAGTAGACCTCGCCGGGCCTCAGTTCGCCCGATATCAGCGCGGCCCGCAGATGGTGGGCGACCTGATCGCGCAACCGCTCCCGGGGAGTGACGAGGGTGCGCTGTGTGAGGTGCCCCATGGTGGTGATCCCTTCGTGGCCCCGCAGGCCGTGGCCCACGTGCCCGCCCCGAGTGGTGCACCAGCGTACAAGGTCACCTTGTTCTCCCCCCAGGATCCGGTGCGCCGTCAGAGCCCGCGAGCAGGGTGAACGCCCAGGTGCGGCAAGGGAGTTGTGATTCACCCAGTGTCTGAGGGGTTGTCAGTACCATTTCACATTACTACGTTACGCATCACATGGCGCGGCCCGCTCTCCTCAAGTTGCCCCAGCTGACCGGCAGTTGAGGCAGACGGCCCAGCGCCGTGCGCGCACGCACCGCTTGCCCCACCTCCCACACATCAGGAGCCTGTCGTGCACCAGTCCCGTACTACCCTGCGCAGATCCGTGGTCGCCGCGGCGATATCCGTGACGCTGTGCGCCACCGCCGCGCCGGCCGCCTCCGCGGACGCCCCCGCGCCCGACCGGCGCCCGGCCACCGCGTCACCCGCCGCGCCGGGACCTGAGGCGCCGAGCCCCTTCGACCGGGTCGACCGCCGCGCCAAGGCCCCGAAGCCCGCCGCCCGGAAGCTCCCGGCGCCCGGCGGACTCACCGAAGGCCGCGTCCCCGGCCCCCGTACGGACAAGGCGAGGGTCACGGCCGACGTGCCCCGCGCCACGGTCGGCAAGGCGTTGGTGCCGTGCACCCTCGACGGCGTCACGGGCCTGTCGCCCGCTCAGTTCGTCGACTTCCTCGCCGATCCGGCCGTCACCGCCGACGGCTGTCTGCGGGGTCTCATCTGGAACTGGGACCGGCGCCTCGCCCCGGTCATGTCGGCCGCGCACATCCAGGCCGTCTCCCAGCGCGTCACCCAGCTCGCCGCATCCCACGACGGCACCAACGGCAGCCATCTCCTTGAGATGTTCACCTACCTGCACGCCGTCTCCTACCAGGGCTTCTCGCACGACGAGGTCGACCTCACCGACCCGGCGACCCTGGCCGCCATGCGCCGGGCCGTGGACGCCTTCGGCACGGCCGCCCACGCCTTCGACGCCACCCGCTCCAACGCCGAGACGCTCCGCGAGGCGCTCACCGCGGCCAGCGCGGCAGGGCTGCGTCAGTATCAACTCCCGCTCGTCAAGCGGGTCCTGGCGACGATGGACGCCGCTCATCCCGACACCGCCCAGGACAGCCGCTGGGCCGGCGCCGCCCTCTCCGCGCTCACCCTGAACTACCTCGGTATTCACCCCGGCAACCAGGACACCGCCTTCCGCGCCGCGGTGGCCGCCGACCCCTCCTACCGCGCGGCCTTCAAGGCGTTCGCCGGGCACACCCACCTCAAGGGCAAGCCCAACGCCTGGGTGGTGCGCGACGCAGTGAGCGAGTACGGGCGCATGGGCCAGATCGACGCCCTGCGCACCGAGATCGTCGCCGGGCTCGGCCCGCTCCTGGACACCACCGCACGCAACTTCGGTGACGGCAGCGCACCGTGGGCGAAGGTCGTCACCTGGCTGATCGAGTTCGAGGCCTGCAAGCCGTACAAGGTGTGCAGGGACGACATCGAGCGCCGCGTCTTCCCGCAGACCTACGTGTACGACGAGGGCGGAATGAAGGTCCGCACCGCCCTCGACCGCGCCACCGTCGACCAGCTCTACTACGCGAGCAAGCAGGTCAAGGCCCAGTTCCACCGCGTCGTCGGCACCCAGGAGCCACTCAAGGGCGACCCCAACGCAAGCCTGACCACGGTCCTTTACGCATCCCGCGCCGACTACGAGAACTACCATCCGCTGCTGACCGGCATGGGCACCGACAACGGCGGCGTGTACATCGAGAGGGGCGCGACCTTCTACACCTACCAGCGGCGTGTTCCCCAGGACTCCTCGCTGACGCTCGAGGAGCTGTTCCGCCACGAGTACACGCACTACCTCAACGGCCGCTGGGCGGTGCCCGGCTTCTTCGGCGAGGGGCCGTGGTACGAGGGTGACCGGACGACCGCGATGGACGAGGGCACGGCGGAGTTCTTCGACGGTGCCACGCGCGACGACGGCATCAAGGTCCGCAAGTCCCTGATCCAGGGCATCATCGACGACACCGCGGGCGGCGGACCGCGCATGAGCGTGAACCAGTTGCTGCACGCCACCTACGACGGTGACGGCTTCCGCTTCTACGACTACGCGGGTGCCTTCTTCGAGTTCCTGTGGACCGAACGCCCCGCGCAGATCAAGGAGATGTACCGCCACCTGCGCTCCGACGACCCGGGTGCCTTCGACGCGTGGCGCGACCGCCTGGGCCGGGACTCAGGGCTGCAGAGCGCCTACGACGCCTTCCTCGACAAGCAGATCGCCCACGTGGACGACCTGTTCGTGCCCGACACCGAGTACGTCCCCGTCGACCAGCTGCGTGACAGCACGGCCGAGCAGGTCCGCTCCTCGTTCGTCGCGACGACCGGCATCACGCCCGAGTGCCGCTCCATCAGCGCGCCGGGCCGCCCGCGGTTCGTGTGCACCGGCCGGGTCACCGCGAACCTCCGTGACGCGGCAAGCCCCGACCTCGTCTTCAAGGACATGTCCGAGACCGTCGACTTCTTCATCCTCGACCGGGCCGCGGGCGGCGACAACAACCTCACCGACATGAACTGCGCCTTCGGCGAGGTGGACATCTGGGCCAACGGCCGCGCCGGGACGTCGCACTACACGTGCGAGGGCCCCCTGCGCGGCTGACATCCGTCCCCGTGCCGGCGGACGGCATCCGTGCGCGACACCGGTGATTTCGCCGATGTCGGCACCCCGTCGGCGCCACCACGGTGGGGACCGCCAACGAACACGGCGGTCTCCACCGGGGTGTACCTCCCTCTCCCGGGTGGCTCCGCCACTACCGAGAGGACCCCTCCGTGCGCCTGCACGTCTTCTCCCGCCCTGTGATGCGGGCCGCTCTGGCCGCCGCGGTCGCCACCGCGGGCCTCCTTGGCACCGGCCTCGCGCCCGGCGCCCAGGCCGCCGCGGACAACCCGTACGAGCGCGGCCCCGCACCCACCGTCTCCAGCATCGAGGCCGCGCGCGGCTCGTACGCCGTCTCGCAGACCAGCGTCTCGTCGCTGAGCGTGTCCGGCTTCGGCGGCGGCACGGTCTACTACCCGTCGTCCACCGCCGACGGCACCTTCGGCGCGGTCGTCATCTCCCCGGGCTTCACCGCCTACCAGTCGAGCATCGCCTGGCTCGGGCCGCGGCTCGCCTCCCAGGGCTTCGTGGTCTTCACCATCGACACCAACACGACGCTCGACCAGCCCGACAGCCGGGGACGCCAACTTCTGGCCGCGCTGGACTACTTGACGAAGTCCAGCTCGGTGCGGGGCCGCGTCGACGCCTCCCGGCTGGGTGTGATGGGGCACTCGATGGGCGGCGGCGGCAGCCTGGAGGCCGCCAAGAGCCGTACCTCGCTGAAGGCGGCGATCCCGCTGACCGGCTGGAACGCCGACAAGACCTGGCCCGAGCTGCGGACACCGACGCTGGTGGTCGGCGCGGACGGTGACACCGTCGCGCCCGTGTCCTCCCACTCCGAGCCGTTCTACCAGTCACTGCCGAGCACCCTGGACAAGGCGTACCTGGAGCTCAACGGCGCCACCCACTTCACGCCGAACTCGTCCAACACGACGATCGCGAAGTACAGCATCTCCTGGCTGAAGCGGTTCATCGACAACGACACCCGCTACGAACAGTTCCTGTGCCCGCTGCCGAGGCCGAGCCTCACGATCGAGGAGTACCGGGGCAACTGCCCGCACGGCTCCTGATCCTGATGACCCGTCATGGGGGCCCGCCGTCCGTCGCCGGCTAATCGGCGGCGGACGACGCGTGCCGTGCCCCCGCCTCCGGACTGTGCCCGCGCACACCCGGACGAGGCTGCCGCTGGTGGCGTGCCCAGTGCGATGGACGCGGGGCTTCCGGGCCGTGTTACGCGGAAGTAACGTGCGGGCGTGACCCTTTCGACGACCGTACCCGGCGTGCTCAGGGCTCCCGAGCTGCACGGCCGCCGCGAGGAGATCGCCGCGGTGGAATCCCTGGTGGGGCGCTTGCGGGCAGGCCGAGGCGGCGTGCTTGCCCTCGTCGCGCAGCCCGGCCTCGGGCGCAGCGCGCTCGTGGAGTACGCGCGGGCGATCTGCGACCCGGTCCCGTCGGTGCGGCCCACGGCCCCGGCGGCGCTGCCGAGGGAGGGACCGCTGCTGGTCTGCATCGACGACGCGCACACTTGGTGCCCGGCGGCCCGGTCCGCTCTCTTGGCCGACCTGCGCCGCCTGCCCGCCGAGAGCTCAGTCGGCGTCATACTCACCCTCACTGAACACCACACCAGGGCGGGCGAGTTGGGCGGCCTCGCGACCGTGCGCCTGGGCCCGCTCGACGACAGTGCGGCTGCCGCCCTGCTCGACCGGCTGACCCGCGGCTCGGCCGACCCGGTGGTCGGAGCCTGGCTGATCCGCGAGGCAGCGGGCAACCCGCGCCTGCTCTCCGCGCTCGTCGCGGCCCTCACCCCCGGCCAACTGTCCGGCCGCACTCCGCTCCCTGACCCGCTCCCCGGCGGCGAAGCCGTCCTCGCCGCCTACGCCACCCACATCGACGAACTCCCCCACCACACCCGCGCCCTACTGCTGCTCGCGGCGGCGGCCGGGGAGCATGAGCCTGAGGGGGCGGGGGCGGACCTGGCTTTGTTGGTGCGGGCGGCGGCGGAGGTCGGGGAGGGTGAGGGTGCGGGTGCGGGTGGGGGCCTCGTCCGGTTGTTTCGGGCGGCGGCGGGGGTGCGTGAGGCTGAGGGTGCGGGTTTCGCCCAGTTGTTGCGGGCGGCGGCGGACAGAGAGCACGTACCCGGGAGTGGGGCCGCGGACCTGGCTTTGCTGCTGGGGGCAGGGGCAGGGGCAGGGGAGCGCGAAGCCGGTGGTGTGGGTGCAGATCTCGCCCAGCTGTTGCGGGCTGGGGCGGACAGGGAGCATGAACCCGGGAGTGGGGCCTCGGGCCTGGCTTTGTTGTTGCGGGCGGCGGGGGTTGGGGAGGGTGAAGCCGAGGGTGCGGGTGAGGGGCTGGCTCCGTTGTTGCGGGTAGCGGCGGGCGGCGAGCACGGACTCCGGGGTGGGGCCGCGGACCTGGCTTTGCTGCTGGAAGCTGCGGCGGGCGGGGAGGGTGAGCCTGGGGGTGGTGCCGCGGACCGGGCTTTGTTGTTGCGGGCGGCGGCGGGCGGGGAGTGTGGAGCCGAGGGGGTGGGTGCGGGGCTTGAGTTGTTGTTGTGGGGTGGCTGTGGTTCCGCGGGGCTTGCGCCTGCTGAAGCTGCTGGTGTGGTCGTCGTAGTGGGTGGGCGCGTCCACTTCACTCACCCCCTCCTTCGCCGGGCGGTACTGCACCGCGCCCCGCTCGCCCGCCGCCGCGCCGCCCACGCCCGCCTCGCCGCCGTCTGCCGTGACCGCCTCTCCTGCCTGGTCCAACTCGCCTGCGCCGCAGGGGACCACGACGCGCGGCTCGCCGGAGCCCTCGCCGCGGCGGCGACCGCACCCCGTCCGCACGCCGAGCGTTCCGCCGCCCTGGCCCGCGCCGCGGCACTCACCGCCGACACGACGCTGCGTACCGACCGGCTCGCCGACGCGGCGGAAGCGGCCCGCTTGGCAGGGGACCCCGTCCGGGCCCGTGCCCTGCTCGCCCGCACAGCTGCCGTTCCCGCCCACGGCGGCGTCCACCGTGTGCGCGGACTCTTGGCCCTCGCCGACGGGCCGGTCGCCGATGCCAGGGAGGCCCTGCTCACCGCCGCCGCGCTGCTCCCGCCCGAACCGGCCCGCCACGCGCTGCTGGCCGCGGCGGAGGCGGCCTGGGCGATGGGCGACGCCGCGGCCTACCGGGAGGCGATGGCGCGCGTCCCCGCCTGCGCCGACGACCCGCCCCTGGAGGCGTACCGCGCCGGGATGTGCGCGGTCCTGTCCGGCCGCACCTCCGAAGGCCACGCCCTGCTGCGTCGATGCCTGGACGACGTACCCACCACGAACGAGCCCGCCGGGCTGCTGCGCGCCGCAGCCGCCGCCCTGGTCGTCGGCGAGGTCGAGAGCGCCTGCGGCGCGGGCGCCCGAGCGCTCGCCGCCGTGCGCGCATACGGGCCCGAGGTCCTGCTGCCGCGGGCCCTGGAACACCTGGCGTACGGAGAACTGCGTGCAGGGCGGCACACCACGGCCCGGGCCCACGCCCTCGAAGGGCTCAAGGCCGCGCACCGCACCGGGCAGCCCAATGTCGCTGCCTGCCTGCACGCCGTTCTCGCGCTCGCCGCGTCCGTGGGGGGTGACGCGGAGGCCTGCGCCAGGCATGCGGCGGCCGCTGCCGAGGGCGCCGGACCGCATGGACTCAACCAGGCCGCCACGCTCGCCGTCTGGGCCGTCGCCCGAGCGGATCTCGCAGCGGGGCGCCCAGGGGATGCGGCGGCCCGCCTCGCACCACTGGTCGCCCCGGGACCCCGGCGCGGGCACTTCGCCGTCAGGATGCTGGCCGCCCCCTGCTTCGTCGAAGCAGCCGTACAGGCCGGGCGCACAGCAGAAGCCCACAGCGCCACAGCCGAGTTCACCCGCTGGACCGAGGCCACGGCGGACCGGCTCGCCCCGGCCCAACTGGCCCGCTGCCGCGCCCTGCTGGCCCCGTCGCAGCAGACGGCCGCCGCGTACGAGAGCGCGCTCGCGCACCACGACCGCTCACCCGGCGAGTTCGAACGCGCCCGTACGCAGCTGCTGTTCGGCCAGTGGCTGCGCCGCAGGCGCCGTACCCGCGAGGCGCGCGGCCCGCTGCGGGACGCGCTGGTCGGCTTCGAGCGGTGCGGGGCCCGCGCGTGGGCGGACCGCAGCCGCGGCGAACTCCGCGCCGCGGGCGAGGCGGTCGCGGGGGAGCCGGGACCGGGGCCGGGACCGCTCGCCGCACTGACCCCGCAGCAGCAGCGCATCGCCCGTCATGTGGCGGAGGGCGCCACCAACCGCGAGGTGGCCGTGCGCCTGTCGGTGAGCCACCGCACCGTCGACCACCACCTGCGCAATGTGTTCGCCGCGCTCGGCGTACGCTCCCGCGTCGAGCTGTCCCGGCTGCTCGCCGAAGACAAAGGGTTGCCGGACCGTGATGAGGAGATTGCCGCACACCTCTAGGTACCGACTGGGCGGTATGCCATTCTTCGGGCGTCAGGAAGATCCGGCGTGCACACTTCCCGTGGAGGCCCCATGCCACACGTCCTGCGGTCACGGGTCGGGCCCCTGCACGAAGTGCCCGCCATCGCCCCGCTCGCACCGGGCGCCCGCTCCCTCCTCGACGCCGAGGCCGTCGCCGTACTGCACCGCGCGGCCCGCGCCCTGCTGAGGGACCTGCCCGCGATGACCGACCGGCTCGTCGCGGAGCTGCGCGAGCGGGAGCCCGCCTACCGGGCCGACATCGAGGCCCGCCCCACCGAGGTGTGGCAGGAGGTGCACCGCTCCCTGCGGTACAGCGTCACCTCGCTCCTCCAGCCGGGGGAGACCCGGGAGGCCGCCCACCGCACGTCCATCCAGATCGCCGGGGTGCGCGCCGAACGGGGCCTGCCGCTCGACGCGTTGCTGCACGCCTTCCGGCTCGGCGGGGCGATGGTGTGGCAGGGCCTGGTCGAGGAGGTCTCGCGCGGCAACCCCGACGACATGCGCCTGCTCATCCATGTCGCCACGGACGTGTGGAACTTCGTCGACGAGCACTGCGGCGTGGTCGCCGACGCCTACCGCCGCACCGAGCGCCGCATCGCCTGGCGGCACGAGAACCGGATGCGGCTCCTGACCGCGGGCCTCCTCGACGGGAGCGCCCGCCTCACCGACCTGCCCACCGCCGCCGAAGTCCTGGGCCTGCCCGAGGACGGGTGGTACGCCGTGATCGCCTTGGCGGGAGAGGAGTGCATCCTCACCCTGCCGCCGGGGACGCGGGCCCTGCGCCACGCCGGTCCCGACACCCAGTACGCCTTGGTGCTGCTCGGCGACGCCGAAGGCGACCCGGCGGCCGAACTGTCCGCGCTCGGCGCCGGCCTCGCCCTGCCGACCGGGGCCCGCGCCGGCATCGGTTCGCCCGTGGAGGGCCTTGCCGCCGTCCCGCACGCCCGCCGCCTCGCCGACACGGCGCTGCGCGCCTGCCCCCGCAGCGGCGGCACCGTACTCCTGGACGAACGTCTGCCCGACGCCCTCGTCGTCTCGTCGCCCGATCTTGCGGAAGCGCTCGCCGAGCGCGTACTCGGCCAGTTACGGTCCCTCGACCCCACCGACCGGGACCTCCTGCTCGACACGCTCGTCGTCTGGCTGGAGACGGATGGCTCCGCGCAGCGCGCGGGCGCCCGCCTCTACTGCCACCGCAACACCGTCCTCAACCGCCTGCGACGCGTCGAGCAGTTGACGGGTCGCAGCCTCACCCGGGTCGGTGACCTCGTGGAGATCTCGCTCGCGCTGGGGGCGCGCAGGCTGCTCGGCGGGTGACCGCGAAAACGGCGGTGGGCGGCAAGGGGATCCCTTGCCGCCCACCGCCGTTTTCGCAGTCACCCGTGTCAGGGCCGGTGTCAGACCACCGGCACCGGGTACGTCGGGTACTCCACGCCGGAGACGTGCTGGACGACGCGGATGACCTGGCACGAGTAGCCGAACTCGTTGTCGTACCAGAGGTAGAGAATCGCGTTGTCGCCGTCGACCTTCGTGGCGCCCGCGTCGACGATCGAGGCGTGCCGCGAGCCGACGAAGTCCATGGAGACGGCGTCGGGAGCGGTCGTGAAGTCGATCTGTCGCTTCAGCGGCGAGTGCAGCGAGACGTCGCGGAGGTGCTCGAGGACCTCTTCGCGGGTGGTCTCGCGGCCCAGGCGCAGGCTCAGGATGGCGATCGAGACGTCCGGGACGGGGACGCGGATCGAGCTGCCGGTGATGGGCGCCTTGAGGTCGGGCAGTGCCTTGGCGACGGCGGAGGCGGCGCCGGTCTCGGTGATGACCATGTTCAGCGGCGCGGAGCGGCCGCGGCGGTCGGCCTTGTGGAAGTTGTCCAGGAGGTTCTGGTCGTTGGTGAACGAGTGGACGGTCTCCACATGGCCGCGCAGCACGCCGTACTCGTCGGCCATGGCCTTCAGGGGCGGCACGATCGCGTTCGTGGTGCAGGAGGCGCAGGACAGGATCTGCTCGTCCGGCTTGATCGTGTCGTGGTTGACGCCGTGCACGATGTTCGGGACGTCGCCCTTGCCCGGCGCCGTCAGGACGACCTTGTCGATACCGGGGCGCAGGTGCTGGGAGAGCCCCTCGCGGTCGCGCCACTTGCCGGTGTTGTCGATGAGGATGGCGTCCTTGACGCCGTACGCCGTGTAGTCGACCTCGGAGGGGTCGTTGGCGTAGATCACCTTGATCTCGTTGCCGTTGGCGATGATCGTGCTGTTCGCCTCGTCGACGGTGATCGTGCCCTGGAACTGGCCGTGGATGGAGTCACGGCGCAGCAGCGAGGCGCGCTTGACCAAGTCCTGATCGCCGCCCTTGCGGACGACGACGGCGCGCAAGCGAAGGCCGTTGCCCGAACCGGCCTTCTCGATGAGCAGGCGGGCGACGAGGCGGCCGATGCGACCGAACCCGTAGAGGACGACGTCGCGTCCCTCGCGGCTCTCGATCTTGTTCTCGCCCGTGGCGCCGGCGACGGCCTCGGCGGTGAACTCCGCGACCGACAGACCGCGGTCATCGGTCCTGTACGCCTCCGCGAGCAGGCCGAGGTCGATCTGCGAAGGACCGAGATCGAGCGTCGTGAGGGCCTGGAGGAACGGCAGCGTCTCGGTGACGGAGAGTTCCTCACCGGCTATCTGCCGGGCGAATCGGTGGGTCTTCAGGAGGCTGACCACCGACTTGTTCACCAAGGAGCGGCTGTGGAGCAGGACGGTCACGTCCCGCTCCCGGTGCAGCTTCCCGATGATCGGGATCATCGACTCCGCGATCTCCTCGCGGTGCTTCCAATTGGTGAACGAGTCGTCATTGACAGTCACAGGAGTATCTTTCGAGCTAGGCGGCGCTCATATGCTAACCCGACGCCGCTTTTGATCATGCAATGGGTGCCGCCCGCCCGCGCTTCAGGGGGTATTCAGAGGGGAACTCAGAGGGGAACGGCGACGGCGTTGAACGTCGTCCCCGGCTCCTGCGGGCTGGTGAAGCGGGCGTTGACGAGATAGAGACGGTCGCCCCAGCGGGCCGCGGTGGTGGGCACGTCGAAGCGGGGGTCGGTGATCGTGTGGCGCAGGGTGGCGGAGCCCGCCTGGGCGTCGAGGTGGAACACGCTGATGAGGTTCAGCCGGTTCTGTACGACGTACAGGGTGCGGCCGATGCGCAGGAGGCCGTCGCCGTTGACCACGTTGTCCGCGCCGACCAGCGTGATCTCGGTGGCGTGCCCGGTCTTGAGATGCACCCGATAGAGCTTGCCGGGGGAGCTGCTGACGACGATCAGGCCCCGGCCGTCCGGCGTGCCGACGATGCCGTTGGCGTTGATCACGTCCGGTGTCTGCACCCAGTCGCCGCCGAGCGGCAGCGCGCGCACCTTGCCCTTGCCGCTGCGCGGCACTCCGTGGAGCACGCTGTCGCGCGAGTCGGTGAACCAGGCGCGGTCGCCGAGCAGGGTGACGTCATTGATGAAGTGGCCGGCGGCTTCCGTGAGTTGGTACGTGGCCACGAGCTTGCCGCTGCGGGTGTCGAGGACCCGCGCGACCCCGGTGTTACCGGCGATGTAGAGCAGGCCGTCGTCGTCCAGCTTCAGACCGACCGCCACCATGCCCGCGGCGCCCTCGTAGAAGACTTCGCCCCGGCCGGTGCGCAGGTCGGTGCGGTAGACGGCGCCGTTGGCGCGCGAGCCCATGTAGGCGTATGGCTTTCTGCCGATGGCTATCCCCTCGGGGAGGAAGCCGTCGGGGAGCGGGAACTCGGTCGGCCATGTGGCGCCGTGCGCGGTGGTGGCTGCCCCGGCCGTTCCGGCGCCGGTCGCCACCGTGAGGGCTGCGAGGGTGGCGCCGCCGAGGACGGTGCGCCGGGAAGGCTGGGGGTGATTCCGGTGATCGCGGGTCATGTTCCGGGGCCTCCGTGGAGAGCGGGGGTGGGGAGCCTCAATTGCCGCAACTCTGTTGCGTGTGCGGCGTGTTGACAACGAGGTGGCCGTGCCCCGGGTTCCCTGGCGTCCCGCTCCCGCGTGCGACCTGCGGCTCAAACCCTGCCTTCGTGACCCCATAAGCTGTCCTTATGAGGTCATAGGTCAAGGCCGGGTACTAACTTAGGATTGCCTTAGTTTAGGCTTCCCCACGAGCCCCACGTCTTCGCTCGAAGGGAAACCTGATCATGTCTCGCCCTCTGCGGGTAGCCGTTGTCGGAGCCGGTCCGGCCGGCATCTACGCCGCCGACGCGCTGCTGAAATCCGCAGCGGCGGTCGAGCCCGGTGTGTCGATCGACCTCTTCGAGCGGATGCCCGCGCCCTTCGGCCTCATCCGCTACGGCGTCGCCCCCGACCACCCGCGGATCAAGGGCATCGTCACGGCCCTGCATCAGGTCCTGGACAAGCCTCAGATCCGCTTCTTCGGCAACGTCGACTACCCGAACGACATCGACCTGGACGACCTGCGCAGCTTCTACGACGCGGTGATCTTCTCCACCGGCGCGACGGCCGACCGGGCACTCGACATCCCCGGCATCGACCTCGACGGCTCGCACGGCGCCGCGGACTTCGTCTCCTGGTACGACGGGCACCCGGAGGTCCCGCGCACCTGGCCGCTCGACGCGGAGAAGGTCGCCGTCCTGGGCGTCGGCAACGTGGCCCTGGACGTGGCGCGCATCCTCGCCAAGACCGCGGACGAGCTCCTGTCGACCGAGATCCCGCCGAACGTCCACGAGGGACTCAAGGCCAACAAGGCTCGTGAGGTGCACGTCTTCGGGCGTCGCGGCCCCGCGCAGGCCAAGTTCAGTCCGATGGAGCTGCGGGAGCTCGATCACTCCCCGAACATCGAGGTCATCGTCGACCCCGAGGACATCGACTACGACGATGGCTCGATCGCGACCCGGCGCGGCAACAAGCAGGCCGACATGGTGGCCAAGACCCTGGAGAACTGGGCCATCCGCGACGTCGGTGACCGCCCGCACAAGCTCTTCCTGCACTTCTTCGAGTCGCCGACCGAGATCCTCGGAGAGGACGGCCGGGTGGTGGGCCTGCGCACCGAGCGCACCGCCCTCGACGGCACCGGCAACGTCAAGGGAACCGGCGAGTTCAAGGAGTGGGACCTCGGCGCCGTCTACCGCGCCGTGGGCTACCTCTCCGACGAGCTGCCCAAGCTGCCCTGGGACATCGCGTCGGGCACGGTGCCGGACAAGGGCGGCCGGGTCATCGAGGAGACCGGCGAGCACCTGCAGTCGACGTACGTCACCGGCTGGATCCGCCGCGGACCCGTTGGCCTCATCGGCCACACCAAGGGCGACGCCAACGAGACGGTCGCCAGCCTCCTGGACGATCACGCGAACGCCCGTCTGCACACGCCCACCGCCCCCGATCCGGCGGCCGTGGAAGCCTTCCTCGGCGAGCGGAACGTCCGCTTCACCACCTGGGAGGGCTGGTACCGCCTCGACGCCGCGGAGAAGGCCCTCGGCGTGGCGGAGGAGCGCGAGCGCGTGAAGATCGTCGAGCGCGAGGACATGCTCAGGGCGAGCGGGGCCTAAAGGAGCCTCGTCCGCGTCTTGTGTGAGCGGCGGCGCCCGCCGCGAGGGGTGCGAGGAGCCAGACGCGAATCAGGGCGCCGTATCTGCGTTCATGGCATACGGCGCCCTGGCCTTCATGGCGGGTGACTCAATGGCTCACGCCGCTGCCTGCCCCCTCAGCCATGAGAGCGGCTCTGGCGGGGTCCCCGCCTGTCGGACCTCTGCGCCGTCGTGGGCGGTCAGTTCCCGTTGTGTCTCGTGCATCTCTGCCAGCAGGTGCTTCACCCGGTCTTCCAGGCACGGGCCGGTGGTTTCCCTGGGGACGGTCACCCAGACCGGCCCGCCTTGCCGCGTATCGCCGACGGCGTGACCGAAGAAGCCCCTAGCGTCGCTCTGGTGCTCCACGATCCGCACGCCGCAGTAGCCGACGAGCTCCTGCAGGGATGCGACGGCTTCCGGGCGGGCGTACTCGCGTCCCTGCCCGATGAACTCATTGAGGCAAGCCCGCAGTTGGTCTGCCTCGTCGAAGGTCATCTCCACGTGGTGCCGCTTCTGGGTGGTGCCGATGGTGAGGTCGATCAGAGGAAGCGGGGCATGCGGCATGTGCTCCATGACGAGATCGAGTGTCTCTGCCTCCCGCCCGTATTTCGTGTGCACCACCGGATGGAGCCCCAACTCCATACTGACCTCCTCCGTGGCATGGAACTGGTCGACCAGGAGCCCGCTCACACTGTGCTCCTCCTGGTCCCGGTACTGGCACCAGGGCGGACAGGGGGCGACGAGTTCAAGTGGATGAGTGGCGGCCGGGTAGAGGTCGACGGCTTCGGCCGCACCGCCGAGGATGACGGCCTCGAACCGGTGCCGCAGCCCTCGGAGCCGCAGGGCGAAGTTGTCCAGGCCGGTGATGAACGACCCCAGGGCAGCGAGGCCCAGTTCAGCCGTACCGTCGACGGCCGCCAGCCATAGACGGGGCTGCTCGCCCCGCGCTTCCTCGTCGTGCCCGAGGCCGATCTGCACGGACAGCAAGGGGACTTCGAGGCTCGGGCTCATCTCTGCAGGGGCAGGCAGACGCACCGGGGTGCTGACATGACTCCCGACTGCCTCCGCGTGAGCCTCGCGGGCGCACCAGGCAGGGCACTCGTGCTCGGCCGGGTGCAGGGGCAGAACTGTCGTGGTGGACATGATGTCTCCTTTGTCTGGGAGTGGCTTCCTGTCCAGCAGTTTTGATCCCGCTCATGGGCATCACGCCCTAAACTCGCAAATTGGGTATACGGCCCGTTCATCCAGGTCAGGCTGGTGCCCCCGGCAGCCGAGGTAGCTCAACATGCCACCGTGCCATGGGCAGTTGTTGCTGTTACCGGGCTCCCGGCCGCGGTTTCGGCGACGGTCCAGGCGATGGGCTCCTGGACCAGCTGGCATACGTCCTCGTTGATGTCAGGCGTGGATGTCAGCGGGCGTGTGCTCGCCCCACAGTTCAGTCGCCCGAGTGGCCCCAGAAGTGGATCTCTTGAGGGTTACCCTCGCTGTCGTGCAGCACTGCGCAGCGTCCGATCCATCGCGATCGGGGGAAGACATCGAAGTCTTTGACGTGCTCACGGGTGAGCTTGTCAGCACCCAGCAGCTCGCGCGCTTCCTCGACCGTCACGGGCTCCACAGTGTTGCAGTCCGGGTTCTCGCCAGGTCCTACGACGCGGAAGATGTCCAGGATCGAGTGTGTGCCTGCCTCCTGGACGAGCTCGTTCTCCCATAGCTCCTCTAGCGAGTGAGGCCGCGGTTCTCGCTCCTCCTCCGGTCGCCAGTCTCCGCCCTTGACCCAGTAATAGTCCCCGGCTTCGAACACCACGTGGCGCAACTGAGAGATGCCTCCTCGGCGGCCGCCAGCCACGGTTCTGGCTGCTCGACGGCATGGCTGACGGTGATGCGGCAGTCCCAAGGCGCGCGGCGACCTCGGCCGGCGGACAAGCCCGAGGCGGTACAACTCGGTATGGCGGCCGAGCTGCTGGAGCAGGTGCTGGAAGTAGGGGTGACGAGGATACGGACTGGAGGTGCTGCGCCTTCTGGCGATGGACCTGACGGGAGCTTCGGGGGAGACGCTTCGCGTAGCGACCAGCTCACACGAGTTCGGGCAGGATGAGTAGTGTGCTGAGCGGGAGCGCAGGTCTCGTGAACGATGAGGGGTCCGGATGGAAACCACCGGGGCGTCTGCACAGGCACATTGGCTAGCTGGCCAATGGCAGCGCGAGCATGCTCAGAGTCTGGAGGAGTGGCGAAGGTCTGACGCCAGTCTCACGATGCCGCATCTCACCACGTTGTGTCGAGCCGTAAACGACACGGCTAGGCAACTGTCCAGTAGCCCGCAGTCCTTGGGTGCCAAGTTACCGCCGACTCGCAATTGCTGCGACGAACTGTATTTCCAGGACTCCGACGAAGCCGCGGCGTACACGGTGCAGCACCTCACCGATCGGTACGGCAGGGTGACGCAGGTCTTGGAGCGCTTGTTTGCCGCGGGTCATCTCCCTCTGCGTCGCCGACAGATGTCGGTCCTTGAGGTTGGGGCAGGGCCGGCCCCAGGTTTGTACGCCGCGCGCGACTTCTACGCCGATTTGGCGTTGTGGGCCGAGACCTCGGGGCATGAGGTCCCGTTTCTGCCTGTGATGCGTATGCACGCATTGGACAAAGGCGAGGCATGGGGGCGGCTCCTGCACTCGCTATCAGAGCATCTGATAGCGCTGAGGTCAGATCTTCCCAGCTCTCCTGGAGCGTTTCCATTCCGCGTTGAGTACAGCAACCTCGCCGGGTTCTCAGTAATCCGCGAGCATGTAAGAGCACTCGACCACGCGGCAGAAAGTATCTCCGCAGAATTTGATCAGAGTGATGAACCCATCACGCGCGCTACTGCCCGGCGGTTCGCGGAAGAGGACGGCGTTGGCAGGCCCAGTGCTTATGACCTTGTGGTCACGAGCAACTTTCTTACGGCGGAGGGTAGCGTCAAGGAATTCCAAATGGAACTCCGTCAATTGGCTAGCGGTCTGACTCCCGGTGGGCTGCTCATCGTGATCGGGGCAGCTGCTGGAAACAAGTATGCTCGCATATGGTCGGCGCTGCGGACGCTGATGCGTTGCACTGAGCTCACTGAGATCAAGGGGTTTGAAGAGCCAATTGCTGCGAACCTGAACCCGGAGTGGGCCAAGGCGATCCGCCGCCAGAGGCAAGATATCCTGGACGAACTCCGAGGCGTCGACGCTCTTCCAAACGAAGTAGCTGGTCTCCAAGCGACCGATGGGTTCCCGACGTTCCGAGTACTTGTGTGGAAGAACCAGAGGCCGGCCAGGAAGGGGCCACGTCGTCGAGCCAGCGCC